>NZ_DATENY010000022.1:0-41012 GCF_035274705.1 Mycobacterium sp.
GCCAGGTATCCGACCCGTCCGGGTTGTGCACCAACCGCGGCGCCTCATCCAGATACTTCTTGGACAGATGATTCTTGAACATGTCCGGCGGCTCGACAATGTGATCGTCCACGCTGATCAAGATCATGTCGTCCTTGTTCATGCCTGTTCCTTTCGTCGAAGGCTCCGGCGTCCCCGTACCCGTGATGTTCTCCATCTGAGGAAACTATCTTCTCATAGTACGAGAATCAACGTCCGAAACCCTTTCCATGGCCATCTGGCAGCACCATTGCATCTCCGCGTGCACCGCCGCGACCGGCGCATCTGACGCTTGACGTTGACCATTCGCGAAAAGAGTGGAAACCTATTAGCGAAATATGAGAACCTTATTCTCGTGAGCGAGAGGAGACGGGCTGTGCGGGTGCCCCCGCTGCCGGCGGACCAGTGGGACGACGCCGTCGACCACGCGCTATCCGGCATGCTGCCCTCGGAGCGCCGCAACCCCGAAGCCGCGGGAAACTTGCTCGCGACGCTCGTCCGTCATCCGAAACTGACGCGGGCCTTCCTGCGCTTCAACAACCACCTGTTGTTCTCGTCGACCCTGCCGCCGCGACTGCGCGAGGTCGCGGTGCTGCGGGTAGCCCACCTGCACCACTGCGAGTACGAGTGGCGTCACCACGTCCGGATGGGCGGCGAGATTGGACTGACCGACGCGGACATCGACGGCATCCAGCGCGGCGAGGCCACCGATGAACTGGAACGCGCGGTGCTTCATGCCGTAGACGAACTGCAGCGCAGGTCTGTTGTGTCCGACGAGACATGGGCAGTCCTGTCCGAACTTCTTGACGAGCGTCAGCGAATGGACCTCGTCTTCACGATCGGCTGCTATGGCGCACTTGCCATGGCAGTCAACACCTTTGGCGTAGAACCCGACGAGGAGACATAGAAGTGGCACATTTCCCGAAACCGGCCGCCGGTAGCTGGACAGCGAACTGGCCGGAGCTCGGCACTGCGCCGGTGAACTACGAGGACTCCATCGATCCGGAGCACTTCAAGCTCGAGCAGCAGGCGATCTTCAAGAAGACCTGGCTCAACGTCGGCCGGGTGGAGCGGCTACCCAAGAAGGGCAGCTACTTCACGCGCGAGATGCCGTCGGTCGGCCCCGGCACGTCGGTGATCATCGTCAAGGTTAAAGCGGGCGAAGAAGAAGTTCGCGCCTTCTACAACATGTGCCGCCACCGCGGTAACAAGCTGGTGTGGAGCGACTACCCGGGCGAGGAGGTGTCGGGCACCTGCCGCCAGTTCACGTGCAAGTACCACGCGTGGCGCTACAGCCTCGAGGGTGACCTGACGTTCGTCCAGCAGGAGGGCGAGTTCTTCGACCTCGACAAGGCGAACTACGGGCTCGTTCCCGTGCGCTGCGAGGTGTGGGAAGGCTTTATCTTCATCAACTTCGACAACGACGCCATTCCGCTGACGGAATATCTCGGTGACTTCGCCAAGGGCCTGAAGGGTTACCCGTTCCACGAGATGACCGAGCACTACAGCTACCGCGCGGAGATCAACGCCAACTGGAAGTTGTTCATCGACGCGTTCGTCGAGTTCTACCATGCGCCGATCCTGCACATGAAGCAGGCAGAGAAGGAGGAGGCCGAGAAGCTGGCCAAATTCGGCTTCGAAGCGCTGGCGTACGACATCAAGGGCATCCACTCAATGGTGTCGTCCTGGGGTGGAATGTCGCCGCCGAAGGATCTGAACATGGTCAAGCCCATCGAGCGAATCCTGCACAGCGGTCTGTTCGGACCGTGGGACCGTCCGGACATCAAGGGCATCCTGCCCGACGAGCTGCCGCCAGCCATCAACCCGTCGCGCCAACCCACTTGGGGCACTGACTCTTTCGAGTTCTTCCCGAACTTCACACTGCTGTTCTGGGCGCCGGGTTGGTACCTCACCTACCACTACTGGCCCACCACGGTAGACAAGCACATCTTCGAGGCCGATCTCTACTTTGTGCCACCGAACAACACCCGCCAACGCCTCTCCCAGGAACTGGCTGCGGTGACGTTCAAGGAGTACGCATTCCAGGACGCCAACACCCTGGAAGCCACTCAGACGCAGATCGGCACAAGGGTCGTCACGGATTTCCCGCTGTGCGATCAGGAGATCCTGCTGCGCCATCTGCACAAGACCGCCTGGGACTTCGTCAACGAATACGAAAACAACCGAAACGGTTCCGCGAATGGCAAGGCGCAGGAGACGACGAGCGAGAAGGATTCAGTGAATGTCTAAGTTGCCCGAGGAGTTCGCCGACCTGGAGCGGTTCACCGACTGGTGCCTGCCGACCGAAGAGGAGCGCTATTCCAAGCGCCTGAACTCGACGATGGCCGAGATGCAGGAGCTCTACGATGCAGGGACGACTCGCCTGGAGGACGTGATGGTCTACCTGGACGCGCGCTTCCCGCTGCACGAGATGCCTGACGACGCAAAGGCCTTGATGCACTTGATGCAGTCGGTCGTCATGGTGAGCTTCCCTATCGAGGTGTGGAAGCAACCGCGCGTGCTGGACAGCGGCGCCTCCTATATCCAACTCATCAAGGAGCCGGTGGTCTAAGAGTGCTGACGCTGCGGGCAGCGGGTCTAGTTGATGTCGAAGCCGGCGAGATCGTCCGGCCGGGAATCGTTCGTGTCGAAGACGACCGGATAGTCGCCGTCGGCGGTGCCGACAATTCAGCCGCAGTCGGAGGCGAACCGGGTGGTCTTGTCGGCTCGGCCGACGTGGGAGAGATCATCGATCTCGGGGACTCGATCCTGCTTCCCGGCCTGATGGACATGGAGGTCAACCTCCTGATGGGCGGGCGCGGCGAGAACCCCGGGCTGTCCCAGGTGCAGGACGATCCCGCCACCAGGGTGCTACGCGCGGTCGGCAACGCCCGCCGCACGCTGCGCGCGGGGTTCACCACGGTGCGCAACCTCGGATTGTTCGTCAAGACAGGCGGTTACCTGCTCGACGTCGCATTGGGCAAGGCGATCGACGCGGGGTGGATCGAGGGACCGCGCGTCATACCCGCCGGTCACGCGATCACCCCAACCGGCGGTCACCTCGACCCGACGATGTTCGCCGCGTTCATGCCGGGCGTCTTGGAGTTGACGGTCGAGGAAGGAATCGCCAACGGGGTCGACGAGATCCGCAAGGCCGTGCGGTACCAGATCAAGCATGGCGCCCAGTTGATAAAGGTGTGTTGTTCGGGTGGTGTCATGTCGCTGACCGGAGAGGCTGGCGCACAGCACTATTCGGATGAGGAACTGCGAGCGATCGTCGACGAGGCGCACCGGCGCGGCTTGCGCGTCGCCGCGCATACGCATGGCGCCGAGGCGGTCAAGCACGCGGTGGAATGCGGTATCGACTGCATCGAGCACGGGTTCCTGATCGACGACGAGGCCATCAAAATGCTCGTCGACAACGACCGATTCCTGGTCAGCACCAGGCGCCTCGCCGAGGCGATGGACGTCTCCAAAGCGCCGAAGGAGTTGCAGGACAAGGCCGCCGAGATGTTCCCCAAGGCGCGCACGTCGATCAAGGCCGCGTACGAGGCGGGTGTGAAGATCGCCGTCGGCACCGATGCGCCGGCCATCCCCCACGGCCGCAACGCCGACGAACTCGTGACGCTTGTCGAGTGGGGAATGCCGCCCGCCGCGGTACTGCGCGCGGCAACCGTCGTCGCGGCGGACCTGATCAACAAACCCGATCTCGGCCGCATCGCCGAGGGCTACCTCGCAGACATCATCGCGGTACCGGGTGACCCGCTGACCGATGTTACCGTTACACAAGCAGTCAATTTTGTAATGAAGGGCGGTAAGGTCTTCCGACATGACTGATTCGATTGGCCGGCCGAACCGGACCGAAGATCTGGTCGAGATCCAGCAGCTGCTCGCGAAGTACGCCGTCACCATCACGCAGGGCGATATCGACGGACTGACCAGTGTTTTCACCCCCGACGGCACCTACAGCGCGTTCGGGTCGACCTATACGCTCAACCGCTTCCCGGAACTCGTCGCCGCGGCGCCCAAGGGGCTGTTCATGACCGGCACGTCGCTGGTCAACCTCGACCCCGACAATCCCGACAATGCCACCGGGACACAGCCGCTGTGCTTCATCGAGCATTCGAAACATGACATGCGCATCGGGTACTACAACGACACCTACGTCCGCACCGATGACGGGTGGCGTTTGAAAACCCGTGCCATGACGTTCATCCGGCGCAGCGGCGATCACGACTCCGGTCGGCCGCACGCGGTCGGAAGGCCCGAGGCGGGATGACTGACCTGTTCGAGCCCGCTGCGTTCCGTAGGGCACTTCAGGGCTGGCTCGACGACAACGATCTGACCCCGCCACCCGGTGACGAATCGCTGCAGGGACACATGCGCCAGTTCGCCAGGGTGCAGCGGGCGCTCTACGACGCCGGCTGGAGTCGCTATGGCTGGCCCGAGCACGCGGGCGGGCTCGGCGGTCCGGCGATGCTACGGGCCATCGTCGGCGAGGAGGTGGTGGGCCGCCGGCTGGCCGAGCCGGGGCCGTACTCGATGCTCGAAGTGCTGGCGCCCACCATGATCGACTACGCACCGGCCGAGCTGGCCGCCGAAATGGTGCCGAAACTGCTCAGCGGCGAAGAGCAATGGTGCCAAGGGTTTTCCGAGCCGGGCTCAGGCAGCGACCTGGCGTCGCTGAGCACACGTGCCGTGCCGCGGGGCGATCAGTGGATCATAAACGGCCAGAAGGTGTGGACCAGTTTCGCCCAGTACTCGCACCGGTGCATCCTGCTCACTCGCACCGGCGCCGCGGATACACCCAACCACGAGGCGATCACGGCGTTCTTCATCGATTTGAATACCCCGGGCATCACCGTGCGCCCGTTGCGCACCATGCACGACGTCGATGAGTTCTGCGAGGTGTACTTCGACGACGTGGCAGTCGACGCAAACCGGATGCTCGGCAAGCCGGGCGACGGCTGGCGGCTGGCGATGGATCTACTCCCCTACGAACGCTCGACGTGCTTCTGGCAGCGCATCGCCTACCTGTACTCGCGCTTCGACGCGCTGATCGGTGACGTCAGAGGACAAGGCGCGGCCGTGGACTCGGATCTGGGCGAAGCGTATTTGGCCCTGCACACACTGCGATGCCGGTCCCGAGCCACCCAGTACAGGCTGGCCGACGGCCACAAGCTGGGTCCGGACACCTCGATCGATAAGGTGTTGCTGGCCAGCGCCGAACAGCGGCTCTACGACACCGCGCGCGATCTGTTGCCCGGAGCCATCGAACTCGACGACACCTCCTGGCGCACCGAGTTCCTCTATTCGCGGGCGGCCACCATCTACGGCGGCACGGCCGAAGTGCAGCGCAACATCATCGCCCGCCGCCTGCTGGACCTCGGGAAGGGGTGATCGTGGACCCCGAGTCACTTGAGCTGCTCGAAGCCGGGCTGCGCAAGACCATGCTGTCGGCGTCCGGTGCCGAGCTGGACGCGGCGCTCGCCGATCTGGGCTGGGCCGACATGCTCTCCGACATGCCCGATCTGGCGATACCGCTGGTGTTCCGGCTGCTGGGCGAAACAGGTTCGCACGCTTCGGTTCTCAACGACGTGGTGCTCGAGACCATCGGCGGCTTGCCGGGCGGGACCCCGCCCATGCCGTACGCGGGCGGCGGCTGGGTGGTGTGGGAACGCGCAAATATTGCGGACACAACGCACCCCGTTCTTGGCGGGCTACCGCTGCGCCGGGTGCCCGACGGCGAGACAATGCGGCTGGGCGAGGCCCGTCGCGCACTGGGCTGGTGGCTCGTCGGTACCGCCAGGGCGATGCTGACCCTGGCCCGCCAGCATGCGTTGGACCGCGTCCAGTTCGGCCGGCCTATCGCGACCTTCCAGGCCATCCGGCACCGGCTGGCCGAGACGCTGGTGGCCATCGAAGGCGCAGAAGCGACACTGATCCTGCCTGGAACGGACAGCCCTGATCTGACCGCACTGCTGGCCAAGGCCGCAGCCGGTAAGGCCGCGCTGACCGCGGCCAGACACTGCCAGCAGGTGCTGGGCGGCATCGGCTTCACCGCCGAGCACGACCTGCACCACCACGTGAAGCGGGCCCTGGTACTCGACGGATTGCTAGGCAGCTCAAGGGAACTCACGCGCAAGGCCGGAGCTGGACTGCGGGCGCGCGGCTCTGCACCGAGATTGGCCCACCTCTAACCCCCATCCCCGCGTGGGCCCACACGTGAGTAGGGGACGTGCGTGTCTGCACACGACACGCCGCGGAAATCTGGCGTTCTGCGCACGCTCGCGGGCTGCCGACAGTGCGCGAGACTTCGCTATTGAGGCCTAAGCGGCGGCAATCGCTATTTGCTAAAACCCTTGGAGTTGGCTTGCCACAATGTCTGTCCGCGGCTGACGACGCGCGCATTCAGGTCGTCGGACTGACCTGACTACAAGAACACATGCGTCGCGATCGAATACGTGCAGTTACGGGCAAACGACTACTTTTTCGCTCACACGCCACATTGGTCCGAATGATTCTCGAGCTCGCAGGAAATGACTTGCGCCTGAGCATGACTCGACACGAAAATGCATAATGCGACACCCTTTGAGAAGGTCTGTCCCGTCGGCTTCATGAGGAGGAAGTTGTGCGACGGTATCAACAGGGCGACAAGGTGACGGCTCGCCGCGTGATCGCCGACATGAACGTACCCGAAGTACCAGCAGGCTCGGTCGGCACGGTCGTCGCCACGACCGTGCTGGGTCGGCCCAAGCGGGTTCACTTCGCGCTGCAGACAGGTTGGGGGCCAAAGCAGTTCCACGTCGGCGTTCGCCGCGGCGATGTCGACTGACTGCACCGCGAGACTGGCCCACCGCTAACCTCAACTGCCGCGAGCGGAAATGTCCGCTCGTGGCGCATCGGCGGTGCGCAACAGTACGCAAATTGCGGCGTGTCGGCCGCAGACACGCACGCTCGCCGAACATGGAGAGCTACTTGATGTTGGCCTTCATCTCGTCGAGGTTCACCAGCACCGGCCAACCGCTGACACTCAGCGCGTTGCCGTGACCGGTCTGATGAATGTCGAACACGGATTGGATGGCCGCGTAGAAACCCTGCACATCCAGTGTCTGATTCACGGCGCGCTTGGCCTGACGCAGAGCGAACGGCGGCATCTTGGCGATCTGTTCGGCCAGTGCCCTCGTCTCCGAATCCAGCTTCTCCCGAGGGACGACGCGGTTGACCATCCCGGTGCTCAGCACCTCGTCGGCGGTCATCGATCGGCCTGTGAACAGAATCTCCTTGGCCTTACGGGGGCCCAATTCCCACGTGTGGCCGTGGTATTCGACGCCGCCGATGCCCATGAGCACGACCGGGTCGGAGAACCGCGCATCATCGGCGGCGATGATCAGATCGCACGGCCAGCACAGGAGGAGCCCGCCAGAGATGCACCGACCCTGGACCGCGGCGATCGACGGCTTCGGCACGTTGCGCCAGCGCAGGGTGTACTCGAGATAGCGCTTGGCTTCGTGCTGGATGATGAAGTCGAGTGTGATCTTGTCCGGGACCGGACCACCACCGCGCAAATCATGGCCGGCAGAGAAGTGTTTTCCGTTGGCGCGCAATACGATCACCGAGACGTCAGCGTCCTCGCCAGCGCGGGTCCATGCGGCGTCGAGTTCGTCGAGCAGCTCCGGATTCTGGGCATTGGCGGCCTCGGGCCGATTCAGCGTGATGGTCGCGATGCGATCGGCGACGTCATATTCGATGTACATGGTTGTTCCTCAATTTCGGGGCAGGCCCAACACTCGCTGGGCGATGATGTTGCGTTGGATTTCGGACGTGCCGCCTGCGATGGTGCCGCCAAAGGAGCGCATATAGCGCTCGAACCAGCCCGCTCTATACAGGTCACGGTGATGCGCGCGGTACGGGCCGGACACGCTCGGATGCTCGACGGCGTCGACTCCCGCTGCGCTCAGCGCATATTCGGACGCCATCTGCGAGGCCTCCGACCCGAACAGCTTGAGCACCGACATCGCGGCCACGTCCTCGTCACCGCGCGCGGCGCGAGCCAACGCCTCCGAGCCGAGCAGCCGCAGCGCCTGGTTGTCCATGACCAAGGTGGCATACCGGTCGCAGTCTAAAGCGGTGCGCGGACAAAAGTCCTCGACGAGTTCTTGCAAGCGGTCGGCGTAGCTGAGCCACAGCATGTTTCGTTCGTGGCCGAGCGAGCCGTTGGCCACCCGCCAGCCTTCGTTGAGCGGACCGACGAGGTTCTCGGTAGGCACCCGGACGTCGTTGAAGAAGACCTCGTTGAAGTCGAGGTCGTCTTGATCGCAGGCGGAGGCGAACGGTCGTCGCACCACGCCTTCAAGGTCGGTGGGAATCATCAGCGCACTGATGCCCTTGTGCTTCGGCGCATTTGGATCGGTGCGAACAAAAACCAGCAAAACGTCTGCGTCATGTGCTCCAGACGTCCACACCTTCTGGCCGTTGACGACGAAGTGGTCACCGTCCGCGCCCGAGACAAACTCAGCCCGCGTACGCAACGAGGCCAGGTCGGAGCCGGCCCCGGGTTCGCTCATTCCCAGCGAGGCTGTCACCTCGGCCCGCAGGATCGGCACCGCCCATTGACGCTGTTGCTCCGGCGTTCCGTAAGAGATCAGCGATGCGGAGATGATGCCGACACCCTGCGGGTTGAACGTCAGGTAGACGCGTCGGCGGGCAAGTTCTTCTTGATGCACGTATTGCTGCAGCAGGGTCGCATTACGGCCACCAAACTCGGGCGGGTATCCGGGCACCAGCCAGCCGCTGTCGAACATCAGTCGCTGCCAGCACCGAGCCCATTCCGGTATGTGACTGCTCGATTGTGAGCGCTCGAGGGCATCGGCCTCGGAAGGCAGACATTGGTCCAGGAAGGCGACGAACTCCGCACGGAAATCCTCGACGTCCGCGTCGAAGGTCAGCTGCACGGCGCTCCCGGAGTGAACAAATTTCCTAGAACTGTTGTTATGAACAAAATGAGAATACTATTCTCGTCATGAGAAAGTTACAATCTCTGACACGGCAGCCGCGAGGGGGTCGAGGACCGCAATGCCAAGGCGTTCTCCGGTACAGTCAGTTCATGTTTTCCCCAATCGACCCGCATCTGAGCCGCCGGTGACCAGTCCCAGCGAAGAACCCGCCTGGAAGCAGCGCGCGGTCGAGCGATCGATCAAGACTGCGAAGCTCCGGGCGGCGCAACGCGTCCAGCGGTTCCTGGACGCGGCTCAGGCGATCATCATCGAGAAGGGCAGCACCGACTTCACGGTCCAGGAGGTCGTCGACCGTTCGCGCCAGTCTCTCCGAAGCTTCTACCTGCAGTTCGACGGCAAACACGAACTCTTGCTGGCCCTGTTTGAAGATGCGCTGAGCTGTTCCGCAGAGCAGATCCGCGCCGCAACCTCGAGCCAGAAGGATCCGCTCGAGCGCCTGAAGGTCGCCATTCAGCTGCTGTTCGAGTCCTCGCGCCCCGATCCCACCGCCCAGCGGCCACTCTTCACAGACTTCGCGCCGCGTCTGCTCGTCTCACATCCCTCCGAGGTCAAGGTGGCGCATGCGCCGCTACTCGCGCTGCTCACCGAGCTGATGGAAGAGGCCAGCGCCGCAGGTGAACTGCGTGACGGCATCAACCCGAAGCGGATGGCCGCGATGACGATGCAGACCGTGATGTTCGTCGCGCAGTCCAGCGGCGAGGACGACGAGGTTGCCGTACACCCGATCACAGCGGACGAAGTTTGGGACTTCTGCTCCAACGGATTCGCCGCCAGCTAGCACGAGAATTACATTCTCACGACTGTAGAACGTAGCTTACGCCCAGTGAGTGACCGATCTCTGGTCCGGTCCACTGGAGTGTCTTGAGCTCAGCCCGGTGCCGTCGGGGGCACCGGCGAGGAGCGCATCGGGCGCCCGTTATCGGAGTTCGAAGGGCGCAATCAGCGTCTGGAATACCATCCCGTGTTCGGTGGCCAGCTGCTCGCTCAGTTCATGCGGATCGCGTCGACAAACTGTCCGAACAAGGCCATCAAGGCGCGCGGCACTGGTTGAGAAGCCCGTTCTTGTAAGCGGAGAGCTTAAATAGTCAGAAGCGAGTTCCCCATTGACACCCGCACTTGGCCGATGCCAGAGTTGTGAGACAAATGTGAGTGATTTGTCTTACGAGAGTAAGCCCCTGCAGGAGGCGGCACCGTGACTGTCAGTGCGCAGAGCTCGTCCATTGAGGCTGTCTACTTCGATCCGTACGACGTCGAACTCAACGCCGATCCATACCCGATGTTTCGTCGGCTCCGTGACGATCAGCCGCTGTACTACAACACGCAGCACGACTTCTACGCGATCAGCCGGTTCGCCGACGTCAACAAGGCCTTGGTGGACCACGAAACCTACAGCTCGGCTCGCGGCGCCATCATCGAACTGATCAAGGCCAACATCGAAATTCCTTCGGGTACCGTGATCTTCGAAGACCCGCCGATTCACGACATCCACCGCAAGCTGCTGGCCCGGATGTTCACGCCGCGCAAAATCAACGCGCTCGAGCCGAAGATCCGCGAGTACTGCGCACAGGCACTCGACCCGCTTGTCGGGACGGGCAAGTTCGACTTCGTCAGCGACCTCGGTGCGATCATGCCGATGAAGGTGATCAGCGCCCTGCTTGGTATCCCCGGGGGCGACCAGGAGAAGATCCGCGACCACGCCAACGCGCAGATGCGCACCGAGGCGGGCAAGCCCATGGCAGTTGCCAACGACGGGCTCGCCACGGGAGAGATCTTCGCGGCCTATATCGACTGGCGGAAGGACAACCCGTCCGACGACATCATGACCGAACTACTCAATGTCGAATTCGAAGACGAACACGGCGTCACCCGCCAGCTCACCCGAGATGAGCTGCTCATCTACATCAACGTCGTAGCGGGAGCCGGCAATGAGACCACTACGCGGTTGATCGGTTGGGCCGGCAAGGTTTTGGCCGAACATCCCGACCAGCGCCGCGAACTCGTCGAGAACCCGGCGCTGATACCCCAAGCGATCGAGGAGCTGCTGCGCTTCGAACCGCCGGCTCCGCACGTCGCGCGCTTTGTCACCCACGACGTCACGCTCTACGACCAGACAGTGCCCGAGGGCAGCGTGATGCTCATGCTCATCGGCGCGGCCGTGCGCGACCACCGCCAGTACCCACCGGACGGAGACATCTTCAACATCCACCGCGAGGCACGCCAGCACCTGGCGTTCAGCGTCGGCACACACTATTGCCTCGGATCCGCGTTGGCTCGGCTAGAGGGACGCATCGCCATAGAAGAGGTTCTCAAGCGGTTCCCCGAATGGGACGTCGACATATCCAAAGCGTCACTCTCACCGACATCGACTGTGCGCGGCTGGGAGTCGATGCCCGCGACTCTTCCGTGAAACCCGTTCCGACAACGACGAATTGAGGTAGCCAATGACTGGACGTGTTGAAGGCAAGGTCGCTTTCATCACCGGTGCGGCGCGCGGCCAGGGCCGTGCGCACGCGGTGCGGCTGGCGCAGGAAGGCGCCGACATCATCGCCGTCGACATCTGCAAGCAGATCGACAGTGTGCAAATCCCACTGTCCACTCCGGAAGACCTGGCCGAGACCGCGGATCTGGTCAAGGGCCACAACCGCCGCATCTACACCACCGAGGTCGACGTCCGCGACTTCGACGCACTCAAAGCAGCCGTCGACGCCGGTGTCGAGCAGATGGGCCGCCTGGACATCATCGTCGCCAACGCGGGCATCGGTAACGGTGGCGCGACGCTCGACAAGACCAGCGAGGGCGACTGGACCGACATGATCGACGTCAACCTGGGCGGCGTGTGGAAGACCGTCAAAGCCGGTGTCCCCCACATCCTGGCGGGCGGCCGCGGCGGCTCGATCATCTTGACCAGCTCGGTCGGCGGCCTGAAGGCCTACCCACACACGGGTCACTACGTAGCCGCCAAACACGGTGTGGTGGGGCTGATGCGGACCTTCGCCGTCGAGCTCGGTGCGCAGAACATCCGCGTCAACTCGGTGCATCCGACGAACGTGAACACCCCGCTGTTCATGAACGAGGACACGATGAAGCTGTTCCGCCCGGATCTGGAGAATCCGGGCCCCGAGGATATGAAGGTTGTCGGTCAGTTGATGCACACGCTGCCGATCGGGTGGGTCGAGCCGGAGGACATCGCGAACGCCGTACTGTTCCTCGCCTCGGACGAGGCCCGCTACGTCACCGGTGTCACGCTGCCCATCGACGGCGGCAGCTGCCTGAAGTAGAAGCTGCGTGCTGACTGGGCGTCGAGGCTGAAAGCGCCCGATCACAGTTCGGTGGTTCGATGGAACCGTCGGCCGCGAATAGGGTGGGGCGTGAAGCGACTCAACGGCATGAACGCCATGCTTCTGTACAGCGAGACGCCGAACCTGCATACGCACACACTCAAGGTCGCGATCGTCAACGCCGCCGATTGCGAAGGCGAGTTCACCTTCGACGTCCGGCGGACCATCGCACGGCGGTTGCATCTGCTAGACCCGCTTCACCACCAGCTCGTCGACATTCCGACCACAACACACAGACGAACGTCGCGGTGTCCAACGTGGCGGGACCACGCCAGCGCGGTCATCTCGGCGGCGCGCCGGTGACCGAAATCTATTCCGTCGGAGTGCTTTCCGCGGGAAGCGCCTTCAATATGACCGTCTGGAGTTGTGTCGATCAGCCCGACATTGCGGTGCTCTGCGACAATGCGACGTTCAAGGACACCCATGAGGCGACAGACGCAATGATCCACGCGTTCAGTGAGATCAGGCGTGTCTGCGGTCTGGCCGAACCCACGACCGTCGACACTGCGATGGCCTCTGCGGCCGGTGCCCTAGCCCAGTACGGGGAATCGGCGCTCGCGCGCCAGCTCATCGAGCGCCGATTGCATCACAACGCGGACGTGGAGGTCGACCTCTTCTACGTTGGGATCCTCGCCGAACTCCGCGGTGACATCGATGGGCTCGAGCACCCTGGTGACGATCTTGGAGGGCAGCGGCAGATTCGGCGGGAGGATTGCGCTAAGGCCGAAGGGGAATCCGATGCTGAGGGGCAGGATCTCGACGCGCGCCCGCTTGAGGCCAAGCCGTCTTGCGATGGAATCCCCGCGGGCGAGGAAAAATTGGGTTTCCTGGCCGCCGATCGACACCACAGGCACGATCGGCACGCCGGTCTCAACTGCAGTTCTGACGTAGCCCATGCGGCCACCCAAGTCGATGACGTTCTCCGACAACGTCGGACGGTACGAGTCGTAGTCTCCACCGGGAAACACCAGCACAACCGCACCCGATCGCAGTGCCTTCGCTGCGTTTTCGCGGCTGGCCTCGATCACACCCACGCGCCGCAGCCAATCACCGACATTGGCGATGAACACGCCGTAGTGCGCCAATGTGTAAACCGGTCGGTCGAAGCCGAACTTGTCATAGAACGCGGGCGCGAAGATCAGTACGTCGGGCGTGAACATACCGCCGGAGTGGTTGGACACCACCAGCGCGCCGCCGGCCTTCGGCATCGACTCCAAGCCTCGCACTTCGGCGCGGAAGTACCGCTTGATGATCGGGCCCACCCATTTCGCGATCTGCCGCGTGAAGCCCGGATCCCACTTGGCGGTTTCTGGCTTGTCCACCCCGTTGCTGCCCATGCCTAGCCTGTTCCCTGCTGCGCTCCCCCGAATCAGAGTATGGTACTTTCGAAAAAAGAGAATGTCATATCCACAGGTAGGAGGCGCTATGGGGGACGCTGTGCTCGTCACGGGCGGCTTCGGCCTGGTCGGCTCGGCGACCGTTCGGCAGTTGGCGGCCGACGGGCGCCGTGTGGTCGCAACGGACCTCGACACTCCGGCCAATCGCAAGGCACTGGCCAAGCTGCCAAATGGAGTCGAGGCGCGCTGGGCGGACCTGACGGATCCAGACCAGGTGCAGCAGCTTATCTCGGACGCCGAACCGGCCGCGATCATCCACCTCGCCGCGATCATTCCGCCGCTGATCTATCGCAACGCCAAGCTCGCACGACGGGTCAACGTCGACGCCACGGCGACGCTGGTGCGCATCGCCGAAGCACAACGCACTCCCCCGCGGTGGGTCCAGGCATCGAGCAATGCGGTCTTCGGCGCCCGCAATCCCCACCGGCACACCGAGATACTGACCGCCGACGACCCGATGCGGCCATGCGATCTGTACAGCGGAACCAAGGCCGAAGCCGAGCAGATCGTGCGGTCCTCGAGCTTGGACTGGGTGGTGCTGCGGTTCGGCGGTGTGCTCAGCACCGACTTGTCGGCAATGCCATTCAGCACCGACGCGTTGTTCTTCGAGAGCGTGCTGCCGACCGACGGCAGGCTGCACAGCGTGGATGTGCGCGACGTCGCCTTCGCCTGCGCGGCGGCGACCACGGCCGACGTTGTCGGCGAGATCTTGTTGATCGCCGGTGACGAGTCGCACCACATGCGCCAGGGCGAGGTTGGGCCCACGCTCTGCGCCGCGCTGGGCATCCCTGGCGCACTACCCGAAGGCATGCCCGGCAATCCCGACAGCCACACCGACTGGTTCGTCACCGACTGGATGGACACCACCCGCGCGCAGGAAGCGCTGAAGTTTCAGCATCATTCGTGGCCCGATATGCTCGCCGAACTGAAGGCGCAGGCCGGATGGAAGCGTTATCCCGGCCGGCTGATCGCTCCAATCGCACGAGAATTCCTGAAGCGCCGCGGGGCGTATTGGAAAGCGCCGGGCCGGCACGCCGATCCATGGGGCGCGATCCGCGCCAAGCTTGGAGACCCGACCCCGGAGATGCCCGCAAGCGCCTAGTGTTCGCGCCGTGGACAGTTTCGAAGGGCGCGCGACAGTCATCACCGGTGGTGCCAACGGCATCGGCTTAGCCACAGCGCGGGAGTTCGCGCGCCGCGGCGCCCGGGTCGTGCTGGCAGACATCGATCAGTCGGCACTGGATGAAGCAGTGGCGGCGTTGAGCGGCGAAGGATTCGACGCCCACGGCGTCGTGTGTGACGTACGCAAGCTCGACGACGTCATGGCACTCGCCGACGAAGCATTCGCCGTGCTCGGCACTGTGGACGTCGTCTTCAACAACGCGGGCATCGCGTACGCCGGCCCGATTGTGGAGGCGAGCCACGAAGATTGGCGGTTTGTCATCGATGTCGATCTCTGGGGGCCGATCCACGGTGTCGAGGCGTTCTTGCCGCGGCTGGGTTCCGGCAGCCACATGGTGTTCACGTCGTCATTCGCGGGGCTGATCCCCAACGTCGGACTCGGGCCGTATTGCGTTGCGAAGTACGGCGTCGTGGCGCTTGCTGAGACACTCGCGCGGGAGGTGAGGCCGAACGGCATCGGGGTATCGGTGCTGTGCCCGATGATCGTCGAAACCAACCTGTTGGCGAACACCGAACGCGTCAGAAGCGCGGACTACGGCCCGGCCACACCGTCGGCAGCCGAGACGGTTCAACAGCTGGCGTCTGACCCTACCGACGACTCCGTGCTCAACGTCGAGGACGTGGCGCGCCTGACGGCGGACGCGATCCTGGCCAACCGTCTCTATGTCCTACCGCACCGCGCGGCACGAGATTCCATCCGCCGACGGTTCGAGCGCATCGACCGCACCTTCGACGAACAGGCCGCCGAAGGCTGGACACACTGACCTAGCCAGGTCCCAGTTGGTATTCGCCGGTCTGCGGGTTGTGATACCAACCGCTCGCGGATTGTGTACCACCGTCGACGTGAATGGTCTGCCCGGTGATGTAGCTCGACATCTCTGACGCGAGAAAGACCGCGGCGCCTGCCATCTCGTCGACATCGCCTGGCCGGCCCATCGGAATCATGTGGCCGGCATTGGGCGTTAGACCGTTGGGCGAGATGCGAAGCAGTCCCTCGGTCACGGTCAGGTCCGACTTTCAGCCAGGACCGGCATCGACGAGGACGGTTTGAAGCGCACGCTTGCGGCGTGGAACGAGGGCGTCGCGCATGAGGTCGATCACGACTTCGCCCGTGGCTCAAGCGCTTACGACGGATATTGGGGCGACACCAACGCAGCAACTGTTGCCGGCCAGACGCTGGGACCGATCGACACGGCGCCGTACTACGCGGTG
Source organism: Mycobacterium sp. (assembly GCF_035274705.1). GTDB lineage: Bacteria > Actinomycetota > Actinomycetes > Mycobacteriales > Mycobacteriaceae > Mycobacterium. The sequence continues at coordinate 16,165 of NZ_DATENY010000022.1, forward strand.
CCGGTGTGGATCGGCGCAATGGGCACCAAGGGCGGCCCGCGCACGGACCGCGACGGCCGGGTGCTTCACGTCAACGGGTCGGCGATCCCGGGCCTGTTCGCCGCGGGCAACGCGATGGCCGGCGCAACGGGTAAGGCCTACGGCGGTGCCGGCGGCACGCTGGGCCCGGCGCTGGTATTCGGCTATCGCGCAGGGCTGGCCGTCTCGGTCTCGGCGCGAGCAGACGCAAAAGCACCCTAAATACGGCGTGTCGCGGGCACTTTGCGTCTGCTCGCCGATTGCGGTGCTACCAGACCGCCGAGCCGATGAAGTAAGTGCCGAGCAGGCACGCTGCGACGAGCACCACCCAGGCGTCGGTGAGGCGACGTAGCAAGGCGGGAGCGTGCCTGACTTCCATGAACTCGCGGAAGATGATGCGCACCTTGACCAGCGCGATGACGATCGCGGTCACGGTGACGACGGTGCTCGCGCTTGGCATCCCGTCGTCATCGGCCGAGTGGTCCAACCAGACGTAGGCCAGCGTCATCGCGGACAGCACCAACCAGACGACCATCAACCGCTTATGGAAAACCGTGCTCACGGATCACCTCACGACGTAGAGCAATGCGAAGATCAGGACCCACAGGAAGTCGACGGTATGCCAATAGGTGGCGCACGTTTCGACGAGCTGCTGAGACCGGCGCGCCGGGCTGGCGAGCTGATAGACAGCGACACCCAAGACCACGAAGCCGATCAACAGGTGCACACAGTGGATCGAAGTCAGGAAGAAGTAGTGCTGAAAGAACTCGTTGCTGGTGAACGTGTTGCCCAATCGGATCTGCTCGACCCACTCGAGCACCTTGGACACAAGGAACATGAAGCCGAAGAAGATCGTGAGGAACGCGTTCGTCAATGCGGACCTGTACGCGCCTTCGCGCGACGCCTGGACACATCGCGCCGCGGCCCATGAACTCAACAGCAAGACAATGGTGTTGAAGACTCCGAAGCGGAGGTCCAGGTCCGCCTGAGACTGCAGATACAGCTCCCGGTTCTGGGTACGGAAGATCAGGTAGACCACGAAATAACTCGTGAAGACGAGCGTCTCGAAGAGAACGAACGCCCACATATCCGGCTGTCCGGGCACGAACCGGGCAGGCCGGCGCTCTGCCTGTTCTGGTGGGGAGCTTGCCTCGAGGTTGGTCATTGCACCGCCCCCACCGAATCCGATTCTTTCCGTTGCGCTTTGGGCGGAAGGTCGGGCAGCGGACCGGTGCCGAAATCCTCGCGTTCAATCATCTTCCTCAGCAACACGATGAAGACGCCGGTGTAGGTAACGAACACAACCATATTGATCCACCATGCAATGGCACCGTTCCATGCGAAGACGCCACGTCGAAACATCCACGCCGGCGCAACGACCACTTCGGTCAGCGCGTTGCAGAGATTGAGGTATCCGAACCATTTCGGGAAGACTCGGTTCTTGTCGATCAGAATCGCAACCATCCATACCAAGGAACCGATCAGGAACACTCCCATGGTTCCGCTGAACGACAGGAACGCGAAATCGTAGAGCCACTGGATCAGCTCGGGATCACGGTCCGGCCGAAGGGCTGCAACGGTCATCGCGATGGCCATCACCATCATTCCGGGGATGGCGCTGAGCGCATACATGACCAGGTACGAATATCCGAAGATCGGACTCACTGACATGCGCCGCATCGAGTATGCAATGAGGGCGTTCATCGGCGCACACATACCTGTGATGAGGAAGACGACTCCGAATCCGGCCAGAATGCCGAAGTGGTGGTCATTGAACCACCGCACGACAGTCGGGGTATCCCATGCGGGGCTCGGCGGGGGCTGGACGCGCGTGACGATGAAGAACAGCACACCGTACAGCTGATAGAAGATGACCATCACCCACCACGCGAACCACAACTCCCGCTTGGGATGGTGACGGAAACTCCAGACAAACCGGCTCACCGCAGCACCAGCGGGTGGCTCCGGCATCGTCACCGGCTCCGTTGTCTTCATCGCCGGCGGGCTCATGCTATGACCCGGTCCTCGGCTCGCTGTCGCCGAATCGTCTGGCCGAGAACGATTCCCATGACGATGATCCATATGGCGATCGCGATGTTCTTGACCCAGAACGACAACAGCCCGTCCCATGCGACTGGCCCGGTGAACGCCAGCGCGGTGAAGGCGGCCGGTGTCAACGCGACCGCGATCAGAAGGTTGAAATGAGCCACCCACGGCCTGAAAACCGGTTGCGCCTGGCGATCCCAGTAGACCGCCAAGGCCAGCAACACGCTTTGGGCGATCAAGTAGGGCACCAGAATGGTGAAGGTGACCCACGCTAGATCGTTGAACAACTGGGTCAGCTCCGGGGCCCGTTCCGGGCGAAAGGCGGCGAGGAGCCAGAACATGTTGGCGATGAGGAAAAGCGAGGGCGGGCCTCCGGCGCAGGCGATCAGGCTGTACGACAGAATTGGCGTGCGGTGAGCCATCCTGCGTATCTGCGTCGCCAAGAGCATCACGATGGGGATCAGACCGACGCCGAACCAGTTGAACACGATCATGCTGTAGCGAATACGCGATGTGTCATCGCGATAGAACGTGGCGACTTCTTCCGCGGACATCGTCGGCGACATGGGATGGACGAAGCCCGGAAACAGGAAAAACGCAGAGATCCAAAGGATTCCGAGCGCGGGCAACGTCCATAACAGGATCAGCTCACCATCGACTCGTCTCATGGCCGCGGCCCCTCGCTGATCACCGCTTGCATCGGCGCTGTCGTCGCGTCGCTCAATGGACAACTTTGCTCCTTCGGTCGACGAGCAACCTGGTTGCCGATCGGCAACTTGGACGGTAGCCGATCGGCAACTAGACGGTCAACAGTCGGTTACCCTCGTCGCTGTGACGTCCACACAGGAGGACCGCAGGTTCAGCGCGATCACGCGTACCGCCGCTCAGACCCGTGTGCTTGACGCAGCCTTGAAGTTGATCGCCGAGCGCGGCGTCAGCGGAACATCCCTGCAGATGATCGCCGATGCCATGGGTGTGACGAAGGCAGCCGTGTACCGCCAGTTCAAGACCAAGGAAGAGATCGCCATCGCGATCACCGAGCGTGAACTCGGTCGAATCGAGGACGCGGTGGAGGCTGCCGAGGCCGAGGGGCACGGTCTGCGGGCGCGGGAGGTTCTGCTCGACCGGATGATCGACCAGGCCATCGAGCGACGCGGTGTGGTCAGCGTGCTGCAGTTCGATCCCGTGATCATTCGGTTGCAGGCCGAACACGAGCCGTTTCAGCGCTTCATCGAACGTCTCTACGCCGCGTTACTCGGCACCGAGGCCGGCGTCGAGGCCCGCCTGCACGCGGCGATGTTGTCGAGCGCGATCAGTGTCGCCGTCATGCATCCGCTGGTCGCCGATGTCGATGACGAGACGCTGAGGGCGCAATTGAAGGAGATCACCCGCCGGATGCTCGGTCTTCCGGATTAGCGGCAAGGGGTCCAACATGTGGACGTCCACGGCTGCGACCAATCACCAGCCCGCCTACTCACCGAAGCGTCTGCCTTCCGTCTTGCCGCCCACCAGCAGGGAATCTCTGGTCAGGATGCGATTCACTCACCACCAATCGGGCCAGGCCGAAAGATCCGATGAGTACCGCATCGGCCGAGTGACACGGTCAACGCGTCCACCATGTGCCGCACAGTGGCACCATCTCTGGGCTTAGCGGTGAACGGGATGAAGAGTCGGCTCATGTCTCGCTGCACGGACCCCATCACGACGCCTGACATGACGGTCGCAGCATATCCGGCGAATTCTGGCGCCGCCGTTGATATCAACCCGGCATCGGCAATCTCCGCAAATGCACGCTATCAGCCAGAAAGTGTCGCAATCCGATACGCGGGTGGCGACCTGACGCACGGACAACTGAACGACCGAGCCGCTCGCCTAGCCGCGGTCCTCATGGACGGCGGCGTTGCCGGCGGGGATCGGGTGGCCTACCTCGGGCTCAACAGCCCCGCTTTTCTGGTAACCATGTTCGCCGCCTTCCGACTCGGGGCGATCTTCGTGCCGGTCAACTTTCGGCTTGCCGGACCGGAACTACAGGACGTCTTGCAGGTCAGCGGCGCCACGGCGATCGTATGTGAGGAGGGGCATCGCGAAATCCTCGACGCGGTGCGAGACCAAACCGAGCTGACGCTTTTTCTGCTCATCGACGATGACCCGGAAATCCCGGCCACACCCGAACCGGTTACAGACTGGCAGCCGTGGAGCCCTGTGCTCGCCGCGGCGGAACCTTCCACGATGTTGGTGCCGCGGCGATTCGACGACCCGGCGATCCTGATGTTCACCTCCGGGACTACCGGACAACCCAAAGGCGTGAACCTCACCCACGGCAATCTCTGGTGGAACGGTGTAAATGTCGACTCCCGACTGGACACGCGCCGCGGTGACACCAGCGTCGCCATCGCCCCGCTGTTCCACATCGGTGGGCTCAACGCGCTCGCTCTGCGCGCCATCGTTCGCGGTGGCACCATGATCATCCGCCGCAGCTTCGATCCCAAGCGTTTCCTCCGAGATCTCGTCGACCACCGAGTGAACTCGTTCTTCGCGGTGCCCGCCATGCTGGCGGGGCTGTCCCGAGTGCCGGGTGTCTTCACCGCGGATCTGCCTTCTCTGCACAGCGTTGTGGTCGCCGGCGCACCGGTGCCGCCGTCGCTCATCGAGCAATACGCCAAACACGGCATTGTGCTTCAACAGGCGTGGGGTCTAACCGAAACCGCACCGTTCGCCACTCACCTACCTGCCGAGCACACTCTCACCAAACTCGGGTCGGCTGGAATTCCCATGCCTCACACCGAGATTCAGATCGTCGATCCTGCTTCCGGCGTTCCTGTTGGGCCGGGCGTGAGCGGTGAGATCTTGGTACGCGGCCCGAACGTCACACCCGGTTACTGGAACAATCCCGACGCAACTGCGGCCGCGTTCGACGCGAGTGGCTGGTTTCGCTCCGGCGACATCGGCTACCTCGACGCCGATGGCTACCTGTACATCGTCGACCGGCTCAAGGACATGATCATCAGTGGAGGCGAAAACATCTACCCCGCCGAGGTAGAGCGGGCGCTCGCCGACCTACCCGGCCTGATCGACATCGCCGTCGTCGGAGCGGCCGACGAACAGTGGGGCGAAATCGTCGTGGCCGTAGCATGTTTCACTGACGGCGCCGAACCCACCCTCGACCGTGTTCGCGAGCACTGCGCCACAAAGCTGGCCCGCTACAAGCTTCCGCGCCAACTCAAACTGGTGGAGGCCATACCGCGCAACGCATCCGGCAAGCTCGACAAGATTGCCATCCGCCGCATTGTCAGTTAGCCGCTTCCCGCAATGATCACGCATCGTCGTTTCTTGTCTCCGGACCGAACTGGCGGACCTGCGGGAGGGTAGTGACGATGTGGGCCGTCACGCGGTCACTCATACATACATAGCGGTGCGCGACGTCGCCGGGAAATCGCACAAAGTCGCCGGCTACGAGATCGACGGGTTCGTTGACCGGTCCGGTGCGTAGTTTCCCAGTGATCAAATAGAGGTGATGCAGCGTGCCGGGCTGGTGCGGACCGATTGTCTCGGGCTCCTGGCTATTGCGCTCGAGGCGGAGCAGCAATGTGCGCACATAGCCCGAGCCGTAGATCTCGTCGAGGAGCCGTTCCGACCACTCGTGCCGGGGCACCCATCGACCCTCGTCATGACGCTGCACATAGACGGGCGTTCCCCATTCCGTGAACAGCCGCCGGGCCGGAAGTTCGAGGGCGCCGCCCAATAGCGCCAGTGTCTCAACGGTCGGGTTGCCCACCCCTTGCTCGATCTTCGAGAGCGTCTGTTTCGAGAGGCCCGATCTACGCGCCAGCTCGCCCAGTGACATGGCCCGCTCGCGACGGAACCGCTGGACGTTGCGCGCGACCAGCTGATTCTCATCCGAATGGGTGTCACTTTTAATTGCCATATCGTCATTATTGACGAACGACAGTCGGTTCTGCATCATTGTCAGGTAAGAGTGACGAACCGGGCAATTTTAAATGACGCCCGCTCGGGCAGGGAGGTGTGGACATGACTGCAGCCGTCGCTGAGCTGATACGTGATGATCGGGCCGCAATCGATAAGGCGTTCAGCTTACTCGTTGCCTTCGGTGATGAAGCGAGCACGGGACTCGGTGTCAGTGAGCTCGCTCGGCGAGCGAAATTGAGCAAGTCCACCGCATTTCGGGTGCTCGGCTTGCTGGAGCGCAATGCAATGGTGGAGCGAATTGGGACGAACTATCGGCTGGGGGCGCGACTGCACGAGCTGGGTCGAGCCGTCTATGCACCCGGCCAGGACCGAATTCGCGACCTACTACTTCCGTACTTGACCGAACTCTTCGAACTGACCAGGCAGACCGTGCATTTGGCGACACTGCATGGCACTGACGTGGTCTATCTGGCGAAACTGCACGGTCACCGGACCGTGCCGACGCCGTCGCGGATCGGCGGTCGGTTGCCCGCGCACTGCACAGCGGTCGGCAAGGTGCTGCTGGCCTACGACCCCGACGCATCCGAGACCGCCCTGGCGGCACCGCTCATACAGTTGACGCCAGGTTCGATCGGTGATCCCGGCACACTTGCCGCAGAGCTGGCACGCATCCGTCGCGATGGGGTAGCCACCGATCTCGAGGAGAGCCAGCTCGGGCTGAATTGCATTGCCGCGCCGGTTATGGGGCGCAACGGCCGACCTCTGGCCGCGCTGTCGGTGTCGGCACCCCGGGGTTCCGATATGCGTCCATTCGCCGCGAGCCTGCGCCGGGTGCGCGCCGCCGCCGGACAGGCGATCGCGCGCTCCGGTCTTGCCAGGAGCGCATGATCATCACCGGTGAAAACAAGTGCTTCACCGGCGATGATTCGGCGCGTTCTACGTGGCAGACGCTGGCGGACGCGGGTCAATGGGTGTGACGACGCCGCTGACGCGCTGCAAGTCCTCAGCGACCGACAGCACCGTCTCGTCGGCGAAGCCACGGCCCACCAACTGAACACCAAGCGGTGCGGCGCCGGGCCGGACGTGCGTACCCATCCCGACGGCGGGCAGCCCGAGGAGCGGCACGGCAAGATTGGGCCATTGATGGCACATGAGTTCGCGAGTTCGCTCTCGCGACGAGACATCGTCGCCGAGGCGGAACGGCGGTTCACCCGATGACGGCAAGAGCAACACGGGATGATCGACCATCAGTTCTGAGAGCCTGCGCCGCACGAAGGTGCGTCGGTAATATCCCCCCAACAGGTCGCGAATTCCCACCTCACCGAACGCTTCGCGGACCAGGCTCACCATGTTGTTCCACTTGGTACGCATACCTGTATCGCCGAATTGCTCGAGCCCGGCGCCATAGCCTGTTGTGTCGAACTCCGTGATTGTCAGTTGCCACCATAACGTTGCGGCCTCGCCAAGCTCGGGAATTCGTAGTTCGACGACGTCATACCCCAGTGCCGCAAGGCGTTCCGCCGCCTCAGATAGGGCGGAGTCGACCTCGGCGAGATTGGGGATCGCGAACGCATGGTCACCGGGGTCCCGCACCACCGCAATGCGTGGCCGGGTGCCCGACGAGATGATCTCGGCCGGCGGCGCGGCCGCTTCTGGATCGCGCGGGTCCGGACGCTGCAAGATCCGCAGCGCGATTCGGAGGTCATCCACGGTCCGCGCGATGGGGCCTTCGACGAAGAATTCCCTCGTTGCCAGTGGCATACCATCGCCCGTTGGCGAGCACCAATTAGGTACTCGGCGCAACGTCGGCCGAAGGCCGAGAACGCCGTTCACCGCTGCGGGATAGCGGATCGAGCCTCCGATGTCATTGCCCACCGCAAGCGGCACGACTCCAGTTGCGACGGCGACACCTGCGCCTCCGCTGGACGCACCCGCGGTTACGTTCGGATCCCAGGGATTCCGTGTCGGCCCGAACCACTCGGTTTCCGTGGTCCAACGAAGTCCGAACGGCGGCATCCGTGTTCGACCCACTTCGATGGCGCCCGCCTCGAGCATCCTGCTGGCAGGCGGGCAGGTCTCGGTGGCCGGGGGCATCTGCGCGAACGCCTGCACTCCGTGGGTCGTCGCGCGTCCCGCAATGTCGTGGTTGTCCTTGAACGCAATCGGCACACCATGCAGCGGTCCGACATCATCGCCGCGCGCAAGGGCTGCATCAGCCTCCTTTGCGCACGTCAGTGCGTCGTCGGCGCGGTCGCCGAAGGCGTTGCTGACCGGTTCCACCTGCTCCAGCCGAAGCAGCGCCGCCTCAACCGCCTCACGAGCAGTGATCTCCCGTGCTCGTATCGCCTCTGCCATTCGAGCGGCAGACCAACGCCAGATCTCGTCCATCCCAATCTCCTTTCGCTAGCGTTTCGGCTTGGGCCGGGAACAGTTCCACACTGCATAGCCCCATTTCCAAGTACAGCGATCCAGTCCACGCATGATCGGCGTGCCGCTTGATGGCACGGAACAGGAGCCCGCAGCCATCCTCACGTGCCCGGAACCCGGTCCAGACCGGCATCGAGTCCTGTTACCCAGCTCGGCTCGGCCACGAGGAGGCTCAGCTCGGCACCGGGCACGTCAACGTCGACGACGTGTCGGAAGCCGGCTTCCCGCACCGCCGCAAGCGTGGTCGAATCACCGGCAGGTGCGCCGAAAACGATTCTCCTGCAGTACGGATCGGCTGCCAGAATCGCGTGGGTGAGCTCGGCGAGGCGGTGGCTGGACTGCCCCGACGCAGCGATCGTGTAGATCTCGACATCGTGGGCGCTGACCGGGTAGGCATCGCGCAGCCGCCCGTCGGTGCACCGCCGAGCAGCTGCTTCAAAGTCTTCGCCGTCGTTGAACCGCAGCAGCACTTCACCCCTGCCACGCGGCGTGACCGTCCACCCCGATCCGAGGGCCGAGGCAAGTGCGTCGAGTCGCGCCGCGGTCACAGTTGGTTGCCACCGGCCACAGTCGCGAAGCCGCGGACTCCGATGCCGCCGTCCACGGAAATGGCCTGGCCGGTGATCGGGCCGCTCTGCTCGCGCGAGGCTAAAAGCACGTAGGAGCCGGTGAAATCGCGGGGATCGGTGCTGGAGTCGTGTAACGGAATAGGTGGTGGCGCGTCGGTGGGCTTCTTCTTCGCAAACGACGCGGCCAATGTGCGGTCCTGCAGACCCAGCGCCTCGGGGCCACGCAGTTGGGTGTTCATGGCCCCGCACGCAACGCCGTTGACTCGCACCTTCGGCGCCAGCTCGTAGGCGAGTTCCCGCATCAATCCGAGGCAAGCGTGCTTGCTGGCGGTGTAAACCGGACCACCGCCGTTGACATAGAACGAGGCGTTGGACAGTGTCATGACGATGCTGCCGCGTGTCTTGACCAGCTCACGCCACGCGGCCTCGGCGGCCAACAGGTAGCCCTTCACATTGACGGTGAAGATCTCGTCGAACGTCCGGTCTAGTTGTGCGCCTGTCAACTTGGTGAGTTGACGGTGGTAATCCCAGATGCCGGCGTTGGCGACCAGGGTGTCGAGCTTGCCGAATCGCTTCACCGTCTCGTCGACGGCGCGGTGCAATTGTTCGGAGCTGCGCACGTCCGCGCTCAGCGCGTACATCCTCGATGGATCGGTGCAGGCATCGACCACTTCGGCGAGTTGATCGGGATCGCGCCCGACGATAGTGACGCAGGCGCCCTCGGCGATGAACCGCTCGGCGACCGCACGGCCGATCCCTGAGCCCCCGCCGGTGATGAGGGCGACGTCGTCCCTGAGCCAGCCGCTCACGTTAACTCACCCAGAAAGTCCGCCACGAGGCGTTCGAAGTCGCGCTGCCGTTCGAGCTGGACCCAGTGTCCGCAGTTGCCGAAGACATGCAATTGCACATTGCGAATTTGCTTGAGCATGATCTGCGATCCATCGAGGGTGATGGTGCGGTCGTCGCGACCCCATAACAGCAGCGTCGGTGCGGTGATCTTGTGCAGGTCGCGCCACAACGGATCCATGCCATGGCGTTTGGCGAACGCCGCGTTGTAGCGGTGGTAGAACTCGATGTGGCTGGGGTCGAGCGACGCCTCGTAGCGCGCCTTGACGACGTCTTCGCCAAACTGCTTGTGGTTGAACACCATCGTGCGGATGAAGTTGGCCATCTTCTTTTCCGACGGCCCACTTCCGTTGTAGTAGCGGAACATCTCCTTTTGGCCCTCGGTCGGCGTGGGTCCAAACGGCAGCCAACCGCCGCCCGGCGCCATGAGCACCAGCCCGGCGACCCGCTGCGGCTGAGACTGTGCCATGGCGATCGCGGCCGCGCCGCCCAAGCTGTTGCCGAGCAGGTGGAATCGCTCGATGCCGAGCGAATCGAGCGCCTCATAGAGCGCACCCACCGCGATATCAGTGATCGACCGCTCCTCGAGATCGACCTCGGTCGGGCGGTAGCTGCCGCCGAAGCCGGGTTGGTCGGGCAGCACCACGCGAAACCTCTGCGCCAACGCGTGAAGATTCTGCTGATAGTTGCTCACCCCTGATGCGCCCGGGCCGCCACCGTGAAGCATCACCAGAACAGGACCTTCGCCTGCCTCCGCAACCGCGATGTCACCGAATGAGGTCGCCACGATGCGCCTCTGCGGAGTGGGCGAATCGTGCTGGGCGTGGTCAAGTGCGGTCGTGGACATGGTGTGGCCCTTCGATTGTCGAATCAGAAGAAGGTCGAGATGTTCTTGGCTTGCAGGACGCTCTGGTCCAACAGGATGACCCGCCGGGCTACCTGCAGCCGGTCATCGGTCCGCCGCAGGATGTCGGTGCGCCTGCCCGCGAAGATGTTCTCCTCGCGTTCGAGGCGGTTTCGATAGACCAGGAAGGCCGACCGTACTTCAAGGTCGTGGGCGCTGAAGCCGGCGTGCTGGCTTGGATCCACGTGGTGGACAACAACATTGGTCACAAGATGGCGGGTCCGCGACGGCGGATCCTCCGACCACGCCATTCCCGAATCGAACCGCCGGATGCGCCAGGCCAGACTTTCTTTGGTTTCGTCGTAGAACGCCGCCTCGCCGCGGGCAGCGATCGACAGCGCCTGCTGCCGACGCAGCCGGTTGGTACGCGTGGGCATCCAGTAGTCCAGATCGTCCGCGAGCAGATCCAGCCAATCCACGAATCGGCCGTCGTCGAGAAGTTCGGCCTCCTCGTAGTAGAACTGCTCCACTTCGAAGTGAATGTCTCGGTCTGCCCGACGGCCTGCCATCGGATCGTCGATCACAGCTGCGGTTGCGGTATTTACCATTTCATTGCATTCCATGTCATTGCCTCAACAACTTGCGTAGGTCGGTAGAGGAATCACTCAGCTCGGCCGGATCGACGGCGACGGCACGGTCGATCATCCGGCGCGCGACCCGCACGACCATCGGATCGTCGACGGCGACGGCACCGACGACGCGCCCGGCGCGCAGCCCAAATATCGAGAATGGTGGACGGTCGAGCGCTCCGCGTCGCGTCAACCGCTCCGCGTCATCAAGCGCGCCAACGACTTGAACGTTCACTCCATAGCGGTCGGTCCAGAACCACGGGGCCGTTTCAGCGGGCCTGGCCGCGCCCAGGATCGTGGCGGCGGCGCGCTGCCCGTCGTGTTGGGCGGCCTCCCAATGCTCGCTTCGGTGCAGCGGCACACCGTTGGAGTAGGTTGTGGCGGCATCGCCGACGGCGAGTACCGCCGGGTTGGATGTCACATGACCGTGGTCGACGAGGACGCCACGGCTGACACGCAGTCCCGCCGCTTCGGCGAGCGTCGTCTCCGCGGTCATTCCCACCGCGAGTAGCGCCGCGTCGAAGACTCGTGGCTGCTCGTCGCCGGCGAACGTGACAGCCACGCCGTCGACGATGTCCTCGAACGCGTCCACGACCGAACGTAGCGCTGTCACACCGTGTTCGGCGTGCATACCGTGCAGCCACGCGGCGACGTCGGGCCCTAACGCGGCCGACAGCGGGGGCGACATCGGATCGGCGATCGTCACCTCGCAGCCGAGTGCACTGGCGGTCGATGCCACTTCGGCCCCGATCAAACCGGCGCCCACGATCAGCAGCCTGGCGCCCGGCGCCAACGCGGCTCGCAGCTTGTCGGCGTCTTCGGCGGTGCGCAATCCGTGCACGCGGGGGCTGCCGGCGCCGGGGATCGGTGGCCGGGCGGGCCTGCCTCCGGTGGCGAGCACCACCCGATCGGCGCGCACGGTGGTTCCGTCGCCCAGTTCCACGGCCCCGATGTCCGTGCGCAGCGCGGCGACGGTGCTTCCGGCGATCAAGCGCACCTTGTGGTCGTCGTACCACTGTGGCCGTTGCAGCGCAATGTCTTTGATTTCGGTGGCGCCTGCAAGATAGTCCTTGGACAGCGGCGGCCGGTCGTAAGGGAATTCGCCGGCATCCACCAATGTCAGGTCGCCATCGAACCCATTGGCGCGGAGCGCGGCCAGGGTGCTGATGCCGGCGATGCCGCCTCCGACGACAACGACACTGGTGATCATCACATCGCCTGATGCGCGAAGAGGTACACGTCGCCGTCGCGTATCTCGACGCGGTGCGCAACAGCGTCTTGGGTGGCCGGAAGACCCTGCACCGCACCTGTTTTGAGGCAGAACTTGCTGGCGTGCAGCGGACACTCGACATACCCGCCCTCTACCCAGCCCTCGGCCAGCGACGCCTCGGCGTGCGTGCAGGTGTTGTTCAACGCCCATACACTGCCGTCGGCGTCGCGCAACAGCGCGATGTCGTCATCGGTGCCGGTGAGCGCCCGGTCGACGGAGATGCCCTCGCCCTCCGGAATGTCGTCGAGTGCGGCGACGCGAATACCTTGGTTCATCTAGCTTTTCCGTTCGTGCCAGGAGGGTGTGTTCATCAGCTCACGCCACCGGGCATAAAAGGATCGTGCGGCCGAATCGCTGTACAGCTCGCTGGTGGTGCCCGGGTAGCGGTCATCGTGGCGCTCGGATCCCATGCCCATCTGATAGTTCAGCGGCACCGAGTTGGTGATGAAGCCGTGCGAGATCGTCTGCACTTCACTCCAGTTTTCGCCGTCGTCCTGCTCGAAGATGCCGCTGGGACCGAAAGTGCGCAGGTTGTATAGCCGCTGCGCCTCGCGCACATGCTCTGGCATCGACTTGTCCACGATCGTCCATGCCCAAACCTCCATCCGGTCAGGGCCTTTCGGGTGCCAAATCCGGATCGACCCGTTCACCGGCAGATAGGAAAAGTTCGGAAACACATTGGCGTGGCCGGTGGTCAGGGGACCCTCCACCCGCTCGTCGCCGAGACGCTCACGCAGCGCGGCGTAGTCCATCCACTCGTGCACCGTCTGCGCGTCGAAGCGGTTCTTGGGATGCACAGGGAAGCCGTGGCCGTGTCCGTTCGGGTCGACGTACTGGCGGCCGGTGCGGTGGATCACCTCATCCTTGGGCTTACCCGCCGGTGAAAGGACGGTCAGTGCTGAGCCGTGGCTCATGTTCACGTGGTACCAGTCGCTGGCGAACTGCTCAGCGGCCAGTTTCCAGTTGCCCTCCAGCACCCACTTGTGCACCCCGCCGACAACCACGGTGCCTTCCGGGTCGTGGTCGAGCATCGCGTCCATGTACCAGGCCATGCCGCCCAACGAATCTCGCAGTGTGACGGGGTCGGGGTCCCAGGTGCCGAAGATCAGTCCGTGGTAGGAATCCACGTGTGGGACCTCGACCAGCCCCCAGTCATCGGCACGGAAGCTGTCCGGGTAGCCGTCCTTGTTGGGGATGCTGACCAGCTTGCCCTGCAGGTCATAGGCCCAGCCGTGGTAGGTGCAGGTGAAGCTGCGCGTGGCGCCGTTGTCGGCGCGGCACACCCGCGCCCCGCGGTGGCGGCACGAGTTGAGGAAAGCCCGGATGCGCCGGTCCTTGTCCATCGTGACGATCACCGGGTCCTCACCCATATAAGTGGTGAAGAAGTCGCCGGGTTTGTGGAACTGGTCGGTGTGGGCGAGGAACAGCCAGTTGGCGCCGAAGATACGACGCATCTCCTGCCGATACAGCTGCTCATCGGTGAAGATTGCGCGGTCGAGGAGCCCGCCCTCGCTGTCGACCAATCCGGACACGTCGATGTTGCGGGTCAGCTCGGCGGGCCGCCGCAGGGCACCGCACGTGGGGGCCGCAACCCCTTGTTGGCCGGTCTCCGGCTCGACCGTCGATGTCATGTCGTATACGCAACGCCGTGGCCTTGCCCATTTCCACCTTGCGTTTCGCACAACGGCACACCTCCTGGGTTTTGATCGTCATCGACGCGACTGTGGGGGCGTGCTAGCCGCGACCGCCATCTCTCAAAGTGCCGACGACCCGCTCTCGGGTCTGGAGCTGCGTGAGCTCAATAGACCCGAGCCACAGCCGGGATGGGCGTTGGTGCGCGTGGTTGCCTCGTCGCTGAACATGCACGACTTGTGGACACTGCGAGGCGTCGGACATTCTCCAGAGAATCTGCCGATCGTGCTGGGATGCGATGTCGCCGGATATGACGAGGACGGCAACGCGGTCATCGTCTACCCGGTGATCGCCGACTACGATGCCGGTGGCGGCGATGAAACGCTGGACCCTGGCCGCGCGCTGCTGACCGAAAACCACGACGGCGGTTTCGCCGAGTACCTCACCGTGCCGCGGCGAAATCTCATTCCCAAGCCTGACTGGTTGTCTTTCGACGAGGCAGCTTGCCTGCCGGTGGCATGGACCACCGCGTACCGAATGTTGTTCACCAAGGCCAACATCAGGGCCGGCGACCGAGTACTGGTGCAAGGCGCGGGAGGAGGCGTAGCGTCCGCCGCGATCAAGCTGGCCGCCGCCGCCGGCGCGGTCGTCTACGCGACCAGCCGCAGCGAGACCAAGCGCGCCGACGCCGTGAGCTGGGGAGCGCGCGCGGCGTTCTCGACAGGTGAACGGCTGCCGGAGCGGGTCGACGTGGTCATCGAGACCGTCGGCGAAGCGACGTGGGCACACTCGCTGAAATCACTACGGCCTGGGGGTGCGGTCGTTGTGGCCGGGGCGACCACCGGCATGAACCCGCCCGCTGACCTCGGCCGAATCTTCTATCTGCAGCAGCGGATTCTGGGATCAACGGGATGCACGCGCAGCGAGTTGGTGGCGATGCTACGCATGTTAGAAGCCACCGGCGTGCGGCCGGTGATCGACCGGACGCTACCACTTTCCGATATTCACAAGGCTTTTCAGCTCATGATCGACGGCGCCGTTACCGGCAAGGTCGTGATCCACCCCACCGCGGAAAATTGAGGTAAGCCATGACCGCAGCAGTTGTCGGCCTGTCGCACTCACCGCTCATCGGCAAGAACGACCCCGAGCCGGAGGTGCTCGACCGCGTCGAGGCCGCCGTCGAGACCGCCAGGACGTTCATCGCCGACTTCGAGCCTGAATTGGTCGTGCTCTATGCACCCGACCACTACAACGGCTTCTTCTACAAGGAGATGCCGCCGTTTTGCCTTGGCACCGAGGCGCATTCGGTCGGCGATTTCGGCTCGGCCTCGGGGCCGCTGTCGGTCGACACCGAGGCCGCCAATGCCCTCGCAAAAGGCGTCCTCGAGCGCGGCATAGATCTGACGATCTCAGCCCGGATGACCGTCGATCACGGTTTCGCGCAGCCGCTGGAAACCCTGTTCGGTGGTATCGACCGGGTTCCGGTGGTTCCGATCTTCATCAACGGGGTGGCCACGCCGCTGGGCCCGGTCAGCCGCATCCGAGCGCTTGGCACGGCGGCGGGCCAGGCCGCGGCCGAGCTGGACCGGCGCGTCCTGTTCCTCGCTTCCGGCGGTCTTTCACACGACCCGCCGGTGCCGGTGCTCGACGGCGCGCCGCCACGCGTCGCCGACGCGCTGATCGAGGGGCATCCGCCAACACCGGAACAGCGCAGCAAGGGTGAGAGCCGGGTGGTTGCGGCCGGACGCGACTACGTGGCCGGCTCCACGACGATGATGCCGATCAACCCGGCGTGGGACAACCGGCTGCTGGACCTGCTCGCGCAGGGTGAGCTGGACGAGTTCGACACCTGGACGGTCGAGGGCATGGCCACTGAGGGTGGCGGGTCGGCACATGAAGTACGCAGCTGGATTGCCGCGTTCGCCTCGCTTGCCGCCGACGGCCCATATGACATGAATTATCGCTTCTACGAACCGATTCCCGCATGGATTGCCGGGTTCGCCGTCGCCACCGCACAGCAGGCAGCCCAGTGACGCCCGTCATCGCTGAAGCCGCCGATCGAATCGCGCGTGCCGCCAGCACCGGACGCCCCACGCCACCGATCCGAACGCTCATTGGCGACACCGACCTTGACACCGCGTACGCGGTTCAGCAGGAGCTGATCAGCCGCCGCATCGCCGGCGGGGCGGTCGTCGTCGGCCGCAAGATCGGTCTGACATCGCCAGCCGTGCAACAGCAGTTGGGTGTTGACCAGCCCGACTTCGGCGTGCTGTTCGCTGACATGGACGTGTCCTCGGAACCGGTGGTGCCCTCCCAACGCCTGCTCCAGCCCAAGGCCGAGGCGGAGATCGCGTTCGTGCTTGGCGATGATCTCGACGGCGATGACTTCGGCGGTGAACGCGTGCGCGGCGCAGTCGACTACGCCGTTGCCGCGCTGGAAATCGTTGACAGCCGCATCGCCGACTGGGACCTCACCATCGCAGATACGGTCGCCGACAACGCCTCTAGCGGTCTGTTTCTCCTCGGCAGCCGGAGGCTCACCCTCGAAGAGTTCGAGCCCCGTGACGTCACGATGCGGATGTACGCCGACGACGCGCTGGTGTCCGGAGGCGAAGGAACCGCCTGCCTCGGCGACCCGTTGAACGCCCTGGCCTGGCTGGCCCGCACCGCGGCGTCGTTCGGAAACCCGTTGCGCGCAGGACAAATCATCTTGTCCGGAGCTCTGGGACCGATGACCGCCACACCGCCGGGAACACGCATCCGCGCCGAGATCGCGCCGCTGGGCGAGGTGTTGGCGACCTTCTCCCCCAAGGAGACCTTGTGACCAAGACCAAAGTCGCGATCATCGGCTCGGGCAATATCGGCACCGACCTGATGATCAAGATCTTGCGCACGTCTGACGACCTAGAGGTCGCCGCCATGGTGGGCATCGACCCCGACTCTGACGGGCTCGCGCGGGCGAAGCGATTGGGCATCCCCGTCACCCACGACGGCGTCGACGGCCTCATCTCAATGCGTCACTTCGACGATATCGAAATCGTGCTCGACGCCACCTCGGCCCGGGCACATGTCGCCAACGCCGCCGCGCTGGCACCGCACGGCAAGAAACTCATCGACCTGACGCCGGCGGCGATCGGTCCCCTCGTCGTCCCGACGGTCAACCTCGACGAGTGCCTCGACGCCGGCGCCGACAACGTCAACATGGTGACCTGCGGTGGCCAGGCCACCATCCCGATGGTCGCGGCGGTGTCGGCAGTGACGCCGGTCCCCTACGCAGAGATCGTCGCCTCCATCGCGTCCAAGTCGGCGGGACCGGGCACACGTGCCAACATCGACGAGTTCACCGAAACCACGTCGCACGCAATCGAATCCGTTGGCGGGGCGAGCAAGGGCAAGGCGATCATCATCCTCAATCCCGCCGACCCGCCCTTGATCATGCGCGACACCGTGTTCTGCCTGATCGGAGATGCGGACCACGACGCCATCAGGGAATCGGTCGCCGCCATGGCCGAGCGCGTCGCGCGCTACGTGCCCGGATACCGCCTCAAACAGGACGTCCAGTTCACCCCGATCGAGCCGGACGAACCGGTGCATACGCTGGTACCCGACGGCGCGGACCCCGTAACCACCAAGGTGTCGGTCTTCCTGGAGGTGGAGGGCGCCGCGCATTACCTGCCCGCCTACGCCGGCAATCTCGACATCATGACCTCGGCGGCGATCCGGGTGGCCGAATCGATCGCCCGCCACGCCGATATCGCGAGGACGGAGGCGATCCGATGAACCGCAGGCTCTACATTCAGGACGTCACACTGCGCGACGGGATGCACGCAATCCGCCATCGCATCAGTCCCGACGATGTCGGCCGCATTGCCGCGGCCCTCGATGCGGCCGGTGTCGACGCGATCGAGGTCGCACACGGTGACGGCCTGGCCGGCGGGTCGCTGAACTACGGCCCCGGCAGCCACACCGACTGGGAATGGATCGAAGCGGCCGCAGACAACATCAGCAACGCTGTGCTCACTACCCTGCTGCTGCCGGGCATCGGCACCATCGCCGAGCTGCAGCGCGCCCACGACCACGGCGTGCGTTCGGTGCGCATCGCCACCCACTGCACCGAGGCCGACATCTCCGCCCAGCACATCGCGACCGCGAGAGAACTCGGAATGGACGTGTCCGGATTCTTGATGATGAGCCACTTGGCCTCCGCCACCCAGCTCGCCGCGCAGGCCAAGCTGATGGAAGGCTTTGGGGCCCAGTGCGTTTACGTCACCGACTCCGGTGGCCGGTTGACCATGGACGGCATGCGCGACAGAGTGCGCGCCTACCGTGACGTCCTGAAACCCGACACGCAAATCGGGGTGCACGCGCACGAGAACCTGTCGCTGTCGGTGGCCAACAGCGTCGTGGCGGTCGAGGAGGGCGTGACCCGAGTCGACGCTTCGCTGGCCGGTCAAGGCGCCGGTGCGGGGAACACTCCGATCGAGGCATTCATCGCAGTCGCCGACCTGCAGCAGTGGCAGCACGGCTGCGACCTGCTGGCGCTTCAGGACGCGGCCGATGACCTGGTGCGGCCGCTGCGTGACCGCCCGGTTCAGGTGGATCGCGAAACACTCACCCTTGGCTACGCGGGCGTCTACTCGTCGTTCCTGCGGCACGCCGAAAGCGCCTCCCGCCGTTACGGTGTCGACGCGCGGACGTTGCTGCTGGAGGTCGGCCGACGCGGGCTCGTCGGCGGGCAGGAGGACATGATCGTCGACATTGCGCTGGACCTGCTGGCGAAACGGCCTGCGGCTTCGTAAAGAAGCAACGCGCGACACCGTCGTGGCGAACTTCCAGAAACCCGGCGCTTCCAACTACCGAACCTAGGCGTGAAAAGGCTGTTCGTCACTCGACATGCGGTGAGGAAGGACGCCTGAACAACGCGGTCGGTTCGCCGGTGCTGCTCGTCGGCGGTCACAGGACGATGGTGATCACCTTTTCTTCGGTATTGGCTTCGATCCCAGCCCAGCCGAGTTCCCGGCCGATGCCACTGGTTTTCATGCCGCCCCAAGGGAGAGCGGGATCGATGGCGGCCCAGCCGTTGACCCACACTGCGCCGGCGCGGACCTTGCGGGCCAGAGTGTGGGCGTGGGAGACATCGCGGGTCCAGATGCTCGCGGCGAGACCATAAGCGGAATCATTGGCCAAGCGGATCGCCTCGTCCGGATCGTCGAACGGGATCACTGTGCCGACAGGCCCGAAGATCTCTTCACGGGCGATCGTCATGTCATTGGTAGCGTCGGCGAAGATTGTCGGCTGCACGAAATACCCTGCGCCGTCGGGTTTTCCGCCGCCAGCGACGAGGCGCGCACCATCTTGCCGGCCTTTCTCGATGTAGTCGAGTACGGTGTCACGCTGTCGCGCATTGACCAGGGGACCCATAGTTGTGGCCGGATCAAACGGGTCGCCGAGCACCTGTGCCGTTGCCGCCGCGGCGAGTTCATCGACGACCCGTGAATACAGCGAGCGGTGGACCAGCACTCGGGTGCCGGCGGCGCATACCTCGCCCTGGTTGAAGAACAAGCCGAGCGCGGTGCCATTGATGGCGGCGTCGACATCGGCATCGGCCATGATGATCTGCGGCGTCTTGCCGCCCAGCTCGAGGGTCACTCGTTTGAAGGTCTCGGCGGCGTGTTGCCCGATCAGCCGGCCGACGCGGGGACTGCCGGTGAAGCTGATCTTGTCGACATCCGCGTGCCTGACCAAGGCGTCGCCAGCGACCGCGCCCAGCCCGGGGAGCACGCTCAGCACGCCGTCGGGGAGCCCGGCTTCGTGGAGAAGCTTGGCCAAGTGCAGGATCGACAGCGGAGCCTCTTCAGGCGGCTTGACGACCATGGTGTTGCCAGCGGCGAGGGCGGGAGCAATCTTCCAGCCTGCGATCATCAGGGGTGTGTTCCACGGGATGATCGCGCCGATGACGCCGATCGGTTCGCGCACGGTGTGGGAGTGCGTCGGCCGTCCGAAGTAGCCGGCGGTATGGATCACGTTGCCCGTGATCTTGTCCGCCCAGCCAGCGAAGTGGCGGAAAGTCGCTGCGGCGTTGGGGATGTCGAGCATGGCCGGCTGACCGATCGGCTTGCCGACGTCGAGGGCCTCGAGCCGGGCCAAGATCTCGCTGTCCCGCTCGATCAGATCGGCGACTCTGGCGAGGATCCGGCCGCGGGCGGCTCCGGGCATAGCGCCCCACTCGCCATCGAGCTGAGCGCGTGCAGCGCGGACCGCTTCGTCAACGTCTGGGGCGGAGGCCGAGGCGATTTCGGCGAGGCTGGTCTCCGTTGCCGGATTGATGTCCGTGAACGTTCCACCATCGGCGGCGTCGCGCCACCGACCCGCCACAAACAGCGAGGTAACTGTTCCGTCTGGCAGTGCGGAGGTGGTCATCGACTCGGGCGACGCGGTCATGATGCTCCCTTATGATGTTCGTTGCGCGAGCAGGTGCTGACCGTGATGCAGATTGCCTGCTTCTCTTGTAGTGACTGGTCAAAATCTTGTCGATGAGTCGTGCGGATTTGTTGTCTCGGCGCGCACAGAAACTTGGCTGAAACGCATCCGATGCTTGGCAGAGGTCACTTCTCAAGCACTCATTTGGCTACGACGAAACCGGCCCATATCTTCGGGCCGAAGCCCCGCCAGCGCGACACCTTCAAGGCCGGGCGGCGTTCGCGCCCGGTCAACGAGGAGGACTTCGCTCGTCGCCGGATCTATATCGAGACTATTATCGACCATTCGGCCAGTATCAAAACCCAGTCGGAAAGTGCTCGAAATGTCCAGCGCGCAATCATTCAAGGTGAACCCATTACAACGGCGCGCGTAGTGAACCGCACGGGGCGCCCCGGCCGGCCCGGATACGACCTCGATTCCCTACTGTCGGTAGCGGTCAAGGTGTTCAACGAAAAGGGCTACGACGCCACCAGCATGGACGTTCTCGCCAAGCGCCTCGGCATCGCTAAATCCGGTATCTACCACCATGTCTCAGGCAAGTCCGAGTTGCTGGAGCTCGCGTTGTCCCGAGCCCTGAACGCTTTGTTCGCGGCCACGACCGAGAAACCAGCGGTCAGCGGACGGTCCATCGATCGGCTGGAATACCTCGTGCGCCGCAGCGTCGGCGTACTGGTCACCGAACTGCCTTACGTGACGCTGCTACTCCGACTCCGCGGCAATACACCTGTGGAGAAACGGGCCCTTGCTCGCCGGCGCGAGTTCGACGCCTTCGTCAGCGGCATGGTGCAAGCCGCCGTCGATGAGGGCGACATCCGGCCGGATATTGATCCGGCGCTGGTCAGCCGCCTGATCTGGGGCATGATCAACTCCATCGTGGAGTGGTACCGCCCACGCGGTGGCAACTCGGCCGACGAGCTGGCCGACGCCGTCGCGGCGATTGTCTTCACAGGGTTACATCGCACCCAAGCGAACGCCGACTGACCGCCCTCTTCACAAGTACCCGGCTCTGCGGGTCTGCAATACCGGACGAATATTCAGTCTGCCCATAGTTGCTGAGCAAGTTCGCCACCGGTGGCGTCACTGGCCCTACGGTGCGCTATGCGGGTCCGGATCGATTGGCGTGACGATGCCCGAGCGCGCCTCGATGACTTCGGCGGCTTTGAAGACCGATTCCTCGTCAAATGCCCGTCCAACGACGTGGACCCCGAGGGGAGCGCCTTCTGTCGGGGACGTGGCGATGCCGATAGCTGGGAGGCCCAGCACAGGTACGGCGAGGCCGGGCCATTGGTTGCCGAGAAATTCTCGCACCCGTTCCTGCGATTCGAGGTCCGTGCCGTAAGGGATTGCAGGTTCACCAGAGTTGGGCAGTACCAGTAGTGGGAAGTCCGCCATGAACTCTGAGATTCGCCTTCGTACCAGGTGCCGCTCAGCCAGTGCCGCGACAAATTCAGCGAACCCCGTCTCTCCGAGTTCATCTATTGCGACCGCAGACCACAAACCCAAGAACTGGAGGATTTCTGCGTCACCGACGCGATGCATCTCATCGACGAACCCGGCTACGCCGAGCTCGGTGAGGACAATTTTGTGCCACAGTCTTGCCGCGTCGGCGAGAGCGGGCAGGGTGACTTCTTCGACTTCGTATCCGGCGTCCGAAAGCCATCGGCCTGCCGTTCGAGCAGCCTCGGTCGTCTCGGGACGGCCCGGGCCCGCGAACGGTCCGGGACCGGGGTCGACGACGACGGCCGCGCGCTTGGCCGACTCAGTGTCGTAGCGCCCGAAGGACTCCAGCGGCACGGCGTTCGGATCGCGTGGATCGGGCACTTGCATGGCTCGAAGTGCGAGTCGTAGATCATCTACGGTGCGCGCAAGTGGTCCGTCCACGCACATCTGCTGGATGGACATGGGGACACCGACGGTCGAGCTCGAGTACCACGTGGGAATGCGGCCGAACGTGGGGCGCAACCCGACGACGCCGCACACACTGGCGGGGTAGCGGATCGACCCCGCGATGTCGTTGCCCTGGGCAATCGCCACGGCACCTGTCGCAACAGCCACAGCCGCACCGCCGCTTGACCCGCCCGGTGTCACCGTGTGGTCCCAAGGGTTGTAGGTCCGGCCCCAACCCCGGCTCTCGGTGCAATAGCGCAGAGAGAATGGGGGGACATTCGTGCGGCCGAGTGAGATCGCGCCGGCAGAAAGAAGATTCTGGACGGCCGGCGACGTTTCGTCGGCGATCCTGTCGACATAGTCAGCTACGCCGTCGGTGGTCGGCTGGCCTTCCATGTGAGTGTTGAGTTTGAAGGCGACAGGTACCCCATGGAGAAGTCCGGTGGGCTCTCCCTTTGCCATCACCGCGTCTGCCTCGTGCGCACGCTCAAGAGCGTTTTCTGCTACGAACCCGAACGCATTACTGACTGGTTGTGTGGTGTGTAGACGGTCGAGCGACGCGGTGACTACTTCGACCGCGGACACCTCCTTGTCCCGGATGGCGCGAGCTGTGTGCGATGCCGACCATTTCCAGATCTCATCGGTCATAGGCCCACGTCCACAATTCCGATGGGGCTGTCCACCGCGTATCGCCATTCGCCATCGACCCCGCGGCGGGCCACCTCGACAGTGGTGCCCGACAGCGACAAATCAGACCCGTCCGGTGCTGTCCCTTCCAGCGCCCAGTCCGAGTGCATGAGCGCCACACCGTCTACTTCGAAGGCGGCCGTCGGGGTCAGTACGAACGACTTGCTCGCAGCGGCCAGCAAGCCGGTGAGCTGCTCGCGAATCGCATCAAGTCCGACGGCACTCTGTCCGGTCAGAGTCACAAACACCGCATTCGGCTCGTACAGAGCCATCAGTCCTTCGATGTCCTGAGCGCGGAACTTCTCCAAGAACGTTTCCTGAAGAGCCCGAGGAGTTGAGGTGGGCATCAATCGATCCTTTCCATCGGGACACATTTGTTGAGCGCCAGCGCCAACCTTCGCCGCCACGCACCACATCGGCAGAACTATCGCGGGTATTGGTCGCCGGAGCTTTCCGGAAACTGACACGCGTCATCCATACTGGCGTGCAGTGCCTCGGCAAACTTGTAGTGGCGCGCACGGTTACTTGTCCATTGCGAACTCGGCACACTGCGAGCACGTGACATCAGCACAGATGGGCCCGTTTTGCCGGGTCACCCCAACCCGGACCCGTCGATGCCCTACGTTCAGTCGTGCACCGTCGGGAGCGGGTCATGCCCCGACGAAGTGCGGCTTCTCTCGCGCCAGGAACGCTGATACTGCCGACTGGTGGTCTTGAGTCACGCCGCACCGCGTTTGCGCTTGCGCCTCCGCGTCGAGCGCATCTCGGAGCGTGCCCGACGCGCTCGAGATCAGCAGCTGCTTGGTCTCCGCGAACGCGACGGTCGGTCCTTGCGCCAAGTCAGCCGCTATCGCCTGCGCGGTGGTCAGCACGTCGGCCGAATCGACAACCTCGCCGCTCACCCCCCAAGCCACTGCCTGCTCGACCTCAAACGTCCGACCGCGCAGCATCAGGTCGCGCGCCCTTGACTCCCCCACCGCCCTCGGCAGCGTGTAGGACAGGCCGGAGTCGAAGGTCAGTCCGATGCCCGTGAACGCCGTGGCCAGCTTGACTCCGGAAGCGAACACGCGCAGGTCGCAGGCGAGCGCGATGCCAAGCCCCGCGCCGACACAGGTGCCAGAGACTGCTGCGACTACCGGCTTCGACATGGTCATCAATGCTTGGATTATCGGCGAGTAATGCTCCCGCACGGTGTCGAAGGCGCTCTTCGCGTCGTCCGCGAGGCTGCGGGCGTGCTCCCCGAGATCCTGGCCGACACAGAAGGCGGGTCCTGCCGCGGCGAGGACCACGGCCCGGACTCCGGTGTCGTCCCCAGCCTCCATCAGTGCCCTCAGCAGTTCCGCCTTCAGGTCGGCGGTGAGGGCGTTGCGCCGCTCAGGGCGGTTCATCGTGATGGTGACGACCGCGCCGTCACGCTCGACAACCACGGGCTGCTCTGTCATTGCTCCTCCTTGAGGACGGGTAGGCCCAGCGACCGGCTGCGGCCGCGGAACTCAGCGATCACCGTGTCGTCGCGACGGACGGTCACGTCGTATACGCCCGACCGGCCGCGCAGTGCGACCTCACGCGCCTCGGCCACCAGCATG
>NZ_DATENY010000023.1:0-111632 GCF_035274705.1 Mycobacterium sp.
GACGGATCGTTGATTCGGTGGTGCACGAAAGAAATCGAAGGTCTCGGATTGCAGGTCACAAATAACCCTGTGCACGGGGACACCGACGCACTGATGGACGCCTGGATTGAAGATTTTCACCAAACGCCGAAGAAGACCAAATGGAGGATGGGCCGGTCTCGGTCGCACGACGGCAGTTGAGGGAAGTCACGACCATCGCGTAGACGCGCGCCGGCGTTGCAGCTGCCCGCAGGCCCTCGACCAGTCCTTTTCCGGTGCCCCCAGTCGGACTCGAACCGACACTGTGCGGATTTTAAGTCCGCTGCCTCTGCCAATTGGGCTATGGGGGCCTCGCATGATCGTAGAGACAAGCATCGCCGTGTCGAACCTGAGCTTGTGATCGAGATTTGGGCCGAAAGTCGCACACAAGACTCAGATTCGGCGCCGGATTCCGTAAAGACCCGGGCCGTCCCCGTCAAGAAACCGCTAAGGCCGGCATAACCACCCTGAGCTGGGGCGATTCTCCATTAGGCCCTCGAAATCCGGCGGCCGTAAACGTTGGAGACGGCAATGATCATCGTGGTGTTCCTCCTACTGACGCTGGCGATCTTCGCCCTGCTCGGCTTCCTCCAGAGGCTGGTCGAGCACCTGTGATCCAGAACCTCGTCGGCCTCGCGCTGGCCGTTCTCATCGCATTTTTCCTGTTCGCCGCCCTGCTCTTCCCCGAGAGGTTCTAGTGAGTTCTACGACCGCGGGGATCCTGTTCCTCGTCTCGTTGATCGTCGCCCTGGCCGCAGTACACGTGCCGCTCGGCGACTACATGTACCGCGTGTACAGCTCCGACAAGGACTCGCGCGCCGAACGCACCATCTACCGACTCATCGGCGCCGACCCCAAAGCCGAACAGACCTGGGGCGCCTACGCCCGCAGCGTGCTCGCCTTCTCGGCGGTCAGCATCCTGTTCCTCTTCATCTTCCAACTCGTCCAGGGCAAGCTGCCCCTGCACCTCAACGACCCCGGCACCCACATCACGCCCGCCCTCGCCTGGAACACCGCGGTCAGCTTCGTCACCAACACCAACTGGCAGGCCTACTCCGGTGAATCCACCCAAGGCCACCTCGTCCAGATGGCCGGCCTCGGCGTGCAGAACTTCCTCTCCGCCGCCGTCGGCATGGCCGTCGCCATCGCCTTCGTCCGCGGCCTGGCCCGCCGCAACACCGGCGACCTCGGCAACTTCTGGGTCGACCTCGTCCGCGGCAGTATCCGAATCCTGTTGCCGCTCTCCGTCATTGCCGCGATCGTGCTGATCGCCGGCGGCGCCATCCAGAACTTCCACCTCCACGACCAAATCGTCAACACGCTCGCCGGCGGCCGGCAGACCATTCCCGGTGGACCCGTCGCCAGCCAGGAGGCCATCAAGGAACTCGGCACCAACGGCGGCGGCTTCTACAACGCCAATTCCGCGCACCCCTTCGAAAACCCCAACACGTGGACCAACTGGGTCGAGATCTTCCTGCTGCTCGTCATCAGCTTCTCGCTGCCCCGCACCTTCGGCCGCATGGTGGAAAGCAAGAAGCAGGGCTACGCCATCGTCTCCGTCATGGGCGTCATCGCCACCGTCAGCGTCAGCCTCATGCTCCTCTTCCAGCTCCAGCATCACGGCACCGTCCCGACCGCGGTCGGCTCGGCCATGGAAGGCGTCGAACAGCGCTTCGGCGTGGCCAATTCGGCCGTCTTCGCCGACGCGACGACGCTGACCTCCACCGGCGCAGTCAACTCGTTCCACGACTCGTATACCAGCCTCGGCGGCCTGATCACGCTGTTCAACATGCAGCTCGGCGAGGTCGCGCCCGGCGGCACCGGCTCGGGCCTCTACGGCATGCTCGTGCTCGCAATCATCACCGTATTCGTCGCCGGCCTGATGGTCGGCCGCACACCGGAGTACCTCGGCAAGAAGATCACGCCGCGTGAAATCAAGCTCGCCGCAGCCTATTTCCTCATCACCCCGCTGATTGTGCTCACCGGCACCGCCGCGGCCATGGCGATGCCTGGACAGCGTGCCGGCATGCTCAACACCGGCCCGCACGGCCTGTCTGAAGTGCTCTACGCGTTCACGTCCGCGGGCAACAACAACGGCTCGGCCTTCGCCGGCATCAGCGTCAACACCGACTGGTACAACACAGCACTCGGCATGGCCATGGTGTTCGGCCGCTTCCTGCCGATCATCTTCGTGCTCGCCCTCGCCGGCTCGTTGGCCAAACAAGGCAAGACACCCGAATCGATCGGCACGCTGCCCACCCATCGTCCGCAGTTCGTCGGCATGGTCGCCGGAGTGACGCTGATCCTGGTCGCCCTGACCTTCCTGCCCGTGCTGGCGCTCGGCCCCCTCGCTGAAGGAATCCATCGATGACCACTGCCACACTCGAGCCCGCTCCCCCGAAACCCGCCAGCACCAAGAAGATCCAGGGTGGCCTGCTGGACCCCACGATGCTGTGGAGGTCGATGCCCGACGCGCTGCGCAAGCTCGACCCGCGCACCCTGTGGCGCAACCCGGTCATGTTCATCGTCGAGATCGGCGCCGCGTGGAGCACGGTGCTCGCCGTCATCGACCCGTCCTGGTTCGCCTGGCTCATCGTCGTATGGCTCTGGCTGACAGTCATTTTCGCCAATCTTGCCGAGGCCGTCGCCGAGGGCCGCGGCAAGGCGCAGGCCGAGACGCTACGCAAGACCAAGACGTCCACCGTGGCCCGTCGGCTCGTCGGCTGGCAGCCCGGAACACCCGGACGAGAAGAGGAAGTCGGCGCGCCGCTTCTGCAGCGGGGCGACATCGTCGTCGTCGAAGCCGGTCAAGTCATCCCCGGCGATGGCGACGTCGTGGAAGGCATTGCGTCGGTGGATGAATCGGCCATCACTGGCGAATCGGCGCCCGTCATTCGCGAATCCGGCGGCGACCGCTCGGCGGTCACCGGCGGCACCACCGTGCTGTCGGACCGCATCGTCGTCCAGATCACCCAGAAGCCTGGCGAAAGCTTCATCGACCGGATGATCGCGCTCGTCGAAGGCGCCAACCGGCAGAAGACGCCCAACGAGATCGCGCTCAACATCCTGCTTGCGTCGCTCACGATCATCTTCGTGTTCGCCGTCGCGACCCTGCAGCCGCTGGCCATCTTCTCCAAGATCAACAACCCCGGCGTCCCAGACAGTCAGGCGCTCACCAACAATGGCGTCACGGGCATCGTGATGGTGTCGCTGCTCGTCTGCCTGATCCCGACGACCATCGGCGCGCTGCTGTCCGCCATCGGCATCGCCGGTATGGACCGGTTGGTGCAGCGCAACGTGCTGGCCATGTCCGGTCGCGCCGTCGAGGCCGCCGGTGACGTCAACACCCTGCTGCTCGACAAGACCGGCACCATCACCCTCGGCAACCGCCAAGCCGCGGCTTTCGTTCCGCTGCAAGGCGTCACACCCGATCAGCTCGCCGACGCCGCCCAGCTGTCCAGCCTCGCCGACGAAACGCCCGAAGGCCGCTCGATCGTCGTCTTCGCCAAACAGGAATACGGCTTACGGGCACGCACCCCCGGCGAGCTGGCCCACGCCCACTGGGTCGAGTTCAGCGCCACGACACGAATGTCCGGCGTCGACCTCGACAACGGCCACCGGCTACGCAAGGGCGCCGCCGCGGCGGTCGCCGACTGGGTCCGGTCCGAAGGTGGCTCGGTGCCAACCGAACTGGGCGACATCGTCGACGGGATATCGGCGGCCGGCGGCACTCCCCTGGTCGTCGGCCAGGTCATCCAGGAGAACGGGGCCGGGACTGCCTCAATTCTCGGCGTCATCCACCTCAAGGACGTCGTGAAGCAGGGCATGCGCGAGCGGTTCGACGAGATGCGCCGGATGGGCATCCGCACGGTGATGATCACCGGCGACAACCCGTTGACCGCCAAGGCCATTGCCGACGAGGCCGGCGTGGACGACTTTCTCGCCGAGGCCACCCCCGAAGACAAGATGGCGCTGATCAAGCGCGAACAGGCCGGCGGCAAGCTGGTCGCGATGACCGGCGACGGCACCAACGACGCGCCAGCGCTGGCGCAGGCCGACGTCGGCGTCGCGATGAACACCGGCACGTCGGCGGCCAAAGAGGCCGGCAACATGGTCGATCTCGACTCCGACCCGACCAAGCTGATCGAGATCGTCGAGATCGGCAAGCAGCTGTTGATCACCCGTGGCGCGCTGACGACGTTCTCGATCGCCAACGACATCGCGAAGTATTTCGCGATCATCCCCGCGATGTTCGTCGTGCTATTCCCCGGCCTGGACCTGCTCAACGTGATGCGGCTGCACAGCCCGCAGTCGGCGATCCTGTCCGCCGTCATCTTCAACGCGATCATCATCGTCGCGCTCATCCCGTTGTCGCTACGGGGTGTGCGCTATACGCCGAGCAGCGCCTCAAAGCTGTTGAGCCGCAACCTCTATGTCTACGGCCTCGGCGGCATCATCGCACCGTTCATCGGCATCAAGCTGATCGATCTGGTCATCCAACTCCTCCCGGGAATGTGACATGAGACTTTCCACCATTGTTCGCCAACACTGGGCCGCCTTCCGGGCGCTGCTCGTGCTCACGGTCATCGTGGGTATCGCGTACCCGCTCGTCATCTGGCTGATCGCCCAACTTCCCGGCCTGCACGACAAGGCCAACGGGTCGACCATCGAGGTGAACGGAAAACCAGTCGGCAGCAGCCTGATTGGGCAGTCGTTCACAGACAAAGGCGGCAACCCGCTGCCGAAGTACTTCCAGAGCAGGCCATCCGCCGCGGGCGACGGCTACGACCCGCTGGCCACCAGCGCGAGCAACCTCGGTCCCGAGAGCATCGTCGACACTCCCGACAAGCCAAGCCTGCTCACACTCGTCTGTCAGCGCAGCGCAGCCGTCGGCAAGCTCGACGGCGTGAACGGGGCCCGCCCGTTCTGCACCGGCGACGGGGTCGGTGCGGTGTTGTCCGTCATCGGTCCACGCGACGCCACCGGCAACGTCGTCCACCCCACGCGGGTTATCAGCGTCAACGAACCCTGCGACACGGTGCCGACGCCGTTCCTCAACACCTACGGGGGCGTGCGCGTCGAGTGCGCCAAGGACGGCGAGGACTACAGCATCGGTCAGATCCTCCCGATCCGCGGCAGTGCACCCGCCGAGCCTCAGGTACCCGCCGACGCCGTCACCGCCAGCGGCAGCGGCCTGGACCCGCACATCTCGCTCGCCTACGCCGACCTGCAGGCGAACCGGGTGGCGAAGGCGCGCGGCGTCGGCGCAGGTCAGATCCGCCAGGCCGTGGCGGACAACACCGAGGGGCGGGGCCTGGGCTTCCTCGGCGAACCACGGGTCAACGTCCTGGCGCTGAATATCGAGCTCGATGAGAAGTTCCCGGGTGGATGATGATCATGTGAGCCCGGATCGGCCCGACTACAAGAAGAAGCGCGGCGAGCTGCGCATCTACTTGGGCGCGGCTCCCGGCGTAGGCAAGACGTTCGCGATGCTCGGCGAGGCGCATCGCCGGCTGGAACGCGGCACCGATCTGGTCGCGGCGATCGTCGAGACGCACGGCCGTCAGAAGACCGCCGACCTGATCGACGGCATCGAGATGGTGGCGCCCAAATACATCGAGTACCGCGGCAAGCGCTTCGGTGAGCTCGACGTCGACGCCGTGCTGCGACGCAAGCCGCAAGTGGTCCTGGTCGACGAGCTCGCCCACACCAACACGCCCGGCAGCAAGAATCCCAAACGCTGGCAGGACGTCCAGGAACTGCTCGACGCCGGCATCACGGTCATCTCGACCGTCAACGTCCAGCACCTGGAAAGCCTCAATGACGTCGTCACCCAGATCACCGGCATCGAGCAGCAGGAGAAGGTCCCCGACGAGGTCGTGCGCGCGGCCGACCAGATCGAGCTGGTCGACATCACACCGGAAGCGTTGCGGCGCAGACTTGCCCACGGCAACGTCTACGCCCCCGACCGCGTCGACGCGGCGCTGTCCAACTACTTTCGCCGTGGAAACCTGACGGCGTTAAGGGAACTGGCGCTGCTATGGCTCGCCGACCAAGTCGACGCAGCGCTGGAGAAGTACCGCGAAGAAAACAAGATCACCGATACCTGGGAAGCGCGCGAACGCGTCGTCGTCGCCGTCACTGGTGGGCCAGAATCGGAAACGTTGGTGCGCAGGGCATCTCGTATCGCGTCGAAGGCGAGCGCCGAACTGATGGTGGTTCACGTCGTTCGCGGTGACGGACTCGCCGGTGTTTCCGCGCCAGAGATGGGGAAGGTACGCGAGCTGGCCGTCAGCCTGGGCGCCACTG
Organism: Mycobacterium sp.; assembly: GCF_035274705.1. GTDB lineage: Bacteria > Actinomycetota > Actinomycetes > Mycobacteriales > Mycobacteriaceae > Mycobacterium. Next base: position 6,328 of record NZ_DATENY010000023.1, read on the forward strand.
TGCATACGGTGGTGGGCGACGACGTGCCAAGCGCTCTACTGGATTTCGCGCGGGAGATCAATGCCACGCAGCTGGTGCTCGGCACGTCGCGACGGTCACGCTGGGCGCGCATATTCGACGAGGGCATCGGCGTCTCGGTCGTTCAGCAGTCCGGGAAGATCGACGTCCACATGGTCACCCACGAGGAAGCCGGGCGCGGCTCCGCGTGGTTGCGGTTCACGACGCGGCAGCAGCGCGTGACGTCCTGGCTCGCCGCAATCGTGGTGCCGTCCGCAATCTGTGCGCTAGTCGCGCTTCTGCTCGACCCGTACCTCGGCATCGGCGGCGAAAGCGCGATCTTTTTCATCGGTGTCGTGGTCGTGGCGCTTCTCGGCGGCGTCGCCCCGGCCATTTTGTCGGCCCTGCTGTCCGGGCTCCTGCTGAATTACTTCCTGATTGAACCGCGCTACACCTTCACCATCGCCGAACCGGACAGTGCCGTCACCATCGTCGTGCTGCTGCTGGTCGCCATCGCCGTCGCGGTACTCGTCGACGGTGCGGCGATCCGCGCGCGCGAAGCCAAACAGGCATCGCAGGAAGCCGAACTGCTCGCGCTGTTCGCCGGCTCGGTCCTGCGCGGTGCGGACCTCGACACGTTGTTGGAACGTGTCCGTGAAACCTATTCACAGCGCGCCGTCAGCCTGCTGCGGGAGGGGTCAGGCATCGTCGGGTGCGTGGGCAAGGACCCCTGCGTCGACGTCGATACCGCCGACACCGCCATAGAGGTCGGCGATGACGAATTCTGGCTGTTGATGGCCGGCGGCAAGCTGGCCGCCCGTGACCGACGAGTGCTTGGTGCGGTCGCCAAGCAAGCGGCGGGTCTGGTCAAGCAACGCGAGTTGACCGAAGAAGCCGGAAAGGCCGAAGCCATCGCGCAGGCCGACGAATTGCGGCGCTCACTATTATCGGCCGTCAGCCACGACCTGCGCACCCCGCTGGCCGCCGCCAAAGCCGCGGTATCGAGCCTGCGCAGCACCGACGTCGACTTCTCTGCAGAAGACACCGCCGAGTTGCTGGCCACCATCGAGGAGTCAATCGACGCACTCACCGCGCTCGTCGGTAACCTGCTCGACTCGTCGCGGCTGGCCGCTGGAGTGCTGCGGCCAGAACTGCGGCGGGTGTACCTGGAGGAGGCGGTACAGCGCGCGCTGCTTGGAATTAGCAAGGGGATCACCGGTTTTCGCCGTCAGGGCATCGACCGTGTCAAGGTCGACGTGGACGACGCCGTGGTCTTGGCTGACAGCGGCCTGCTCGAGCGGGTGCTCGCCAACCTCATCGACAACGCCCTGCGCTATGCACCGGACGGCCCGGTGCGGGTCACCGCGGGCCGCGTCGGCGATCGTGTGCTCATTGCGGTGGTCGACGAGGGACCCGGAATACCGCGCGGCGCAGAAGAACAGATGTTCGCACCGTTCCAGCGCCTCGGTGACCACGACACCAGCATCGGCGTCGGCCTCGGCCTTTCGGTCGCCCGCGGATTCGTCGAAGCGATGGGCGGCACCATCTCCGCGACCGATACTCCCGGCGGCGGACTCACCGTCGAAATCGACCTCGCCGCACCGAAGGACGGGTCGGCATGAACGCCTCGAAAACCAGGGTGCTCGTCATCGACGACGAACCGCAGATCCTGCGGGCATTGCGGATCAACCTGTCGGTGCGCGGCTACGAGGTGTTCACCGCCGCCAGCGGCGCCGAGGCTCTCCGAATCGCCGCCGACCACCGCCCGGACGTCATCGTGCTCGACCTGGGACTGCCCGACATGTCCGGCATCGAAGTCCTTGCCGGCCTTCGTGGCTGGTTGACCGCACCCGTGATCGTGCTGTCGGCGCGCACGGACTCGTCGGACAAGGTCGAAGCACTGGACGCCGGCGCGGACGACTATGTCACCAAACCCTTTGGGATGGATGAATTCCTGGCCCGCCTGCGGGCCGCCGTGCGCCGAGGAGCCGCGGCATCCGACACCGACGAACCGGTCATCGAAACATCGTCGTTCACCGTCGATCTGGCCGCCAAGAAGGTGACGAAGAACGGCACCGAGGTGCATCTGACGCCGACCGAATGGGGCATGCTGGAGATGCTGGTGCGCAACCGCGGCAAGCTCGTCGGCCGTGAAGAGTTGCTCAAGGAGGTGTGGGGGCCCGCCTACGCCAAGGAAACTCACTATCTACGGGTGTATTTGGCGCAGCTGCGGCGCAAGCTCGAAAACGACCCGTCACGCCCGGTTCACCTACTGACCGAAGCCGGGATGGGCTACCGATTCCAGGAATGATCCTTGGTCTTGTCGGTGTGGTCGTACATCGCAGTCCAGAGCGAGTAGCACGACAGGGCCTCGACAACCACGCGACCGAGGTCCGTGTGATGGTAGACGGTGCCAACCGGCCCGTCGATGTCCCAGCTTCCGTTGTCGTTCCTCGTTATCAGTCCACGCGCGCCGACAAGCCGCAACGCCGCGGCCAGTCCACGCCGGCCGGCGTGGATGTGAGTGGTCAAGTCAGCAAGGGTCATTGGCCCGCGGCTGAGCGCGTCGAGTATTTCCAGCACGTACGCGTGGCTGACTAGCTCGACCAGGTTCGGCACCGAGTCCGATTCACCGATAGCGGGCATTCGGGCACCGTAAGTGGCGAGGTCGCACCGCTAAAGGGCCGCTTACGGTATTCATACAACGGCTAGCTGGACTTTTACGAAATCTATACGGCCTGCGACGAGCGCTGCCGGGGATATCGAAACTAGGCTTCGGCCGTGTCGTCACCGACGTCGTTGGTTAAACGCCTGGTCGTCGGGCGGCCGTTCCGAAGCGACCGACTCGGCCATACCCTGCTGCCGAAACGGATCGCACTGCCGATCTTCGCCAGTGACCCGCTGTCCTCTGTCGCCTATGCGACTCAAGAAATCCTGCTGATCCTGACACTCGGCGGTCTGGCCTACCTCTACCTCACGCCGTGGATCGCTGCAGCCGTCGTGCTGCTGTTGGCGGTGGTCGTGCTGTCGTATCGGCAGGTGGTGCAGGCCTATCCGAGTGGCGGTGGTTCCTACGAAGTCGTTTCGCAGAACCTCGGGCCACGTGCCGGCCTAGTGGTCGCCGCGGCGCTGCTTGTCGATTACGTGATGACGGTGGCGGTTTCGGTCGCAGCGGGTGTGGACAACATCATCTCGGCGGTGCCCGAGCTGAACCCGTATCGTGTCGTGGTCAACATCGCCTTCGTCGTGCTGCTGACCGCGATGAACCTGCGCGGCGTGCGCGAATCCGGGCGAGCCTTCGCCGTCCCGACGTACGCCTTCATCGCCGGCGTGATGCTGATGATCGCAATCGGCTTGTTCCGCGCGCTCGTTGGTGATGCGCCACAAGCCGAGAGCGCTCACTACGGAATCCACGCCGAGCAGGCCGGACTGAACACCTTGGCGATCGCCTTGCTGGCGCTGCGCGCCTTCTCGTCGGGATGCACAGCGCTCACCGGCGTGGAAGCCATCTCGAACGGAGTGCCGGCATTCCGGAAACCCAAGGCGCTCAACGCCGCCCGGACGATGTCGGCGATGGGCGCGCTGGCGATCACGATGTTCGCCGGGGTCACCGCACTTGCGTTGATATCCCACGTCCGCGTCGTCGAACATGCCTGTGACCTGATTGGATTCCCCGGCGACTGCAACAACGACGCCCAGCGCACGGTCATCGCCCAGATCGCCGCCGCGGTGTTCGGCAACAACAGCATCCTGTTCTATTACATCCAAGCCGCGACCGCGCTGATCCTGATCCTGGCGGCGAACACCGCCTACAACGGATTCCCGCTTCTCAGCTCGATTCTCGCGCAAGACCGCTATCTGCCCCGGCAGCTGCATACCCGCGGCGACCGGCTGGCCTACTCGAACGGCATCATCCTGCTTGCCGTGATCGCCGGCGCGTTGATCTACGCGTTCGAGGGTTCGACGACCCGGTTGATCCAGCTGTACATCCTCGGCGTGTTCACGTCCTTCACGCTGTGTCAGATGGGCATGGTGGTGCACTGGAATCGGGCGTTGCAGGGTGCTGCGACTCCCGCAGAACGGATACGGATCCACCGCGCCCGGGCCATCAACGCGTTCGGCGCGTGTTTCACCGGCGTGGTGCTGGTGGTCGTCATGGTCACGAAGTTCACCCATGGCGCGTACTTGGTGGTCATCGCGATTCCAGTGCTCTGCATTCTCATGCAGGGCATTCACCGGCACTACGCGTCGGTGCGTGCCGAACTCCGAACCGAAGAGGACGAGCCGACGCTGCCTGCCAGGATTCACGCCATTGTGCTGATCTCGGGCTGGCACAAGGCAACTCAACGCGCACTGATGTTCGCCAAGGCGAACAGACCCGACACCCTCACCGCACTGACGGTCAACGTCGACGATGCCGAGACGCGGGCCCTGGTGCGCGAATGGGAGGAACTCGACATCAACATCCCGCTCAAGGTGATCGAGTCGCCGTACCGCGAGATCACCCGTCCGGTCGTCAACTACATCAAGAAACAACGACAGCGCGGTCCGCGCGATGCGGTCAACGTCTACATCCCGGAATATGTTGTCGGCCGGTGGTGGGAGAACGCACTGCACAACCAAAGTTCGTTGCGGCTCAAGGGCCGACTGCTGTTCGAGCCCGGCGTGATGGTCACCAGCGTGCCGTGGCAGCTGCACTCGTCGTCGCACCGCGACCTTGGCCGCGTGGAACACGTTCCCGGCGAGGTCCGTAGAGGCATCGACCACCCGGCAGCGAGCTGATTCGGCCCCGACTAGCCACTGCGTCGGAGTCGCGGTCGCAACCGCTCGGCGGATATGTCGGTACCCCGCTCCAGATCGTCAACGAGCGCACCTGCGAGCGCGATCAGCCCGTCGACATCGACATCATGCGGCGCGCTGTCGCGCCGTTCGCCGAGCCGGTCTGCCGCCCGCCGCACAACGGCGGCCGCGCCCGCAGCGTTGCCACGCTGGATGTGGGTGATCCCGACTGCGAGCTGCGCCAATCCCTGCCACATCCTGCGCTCATCATCGGGCGCATTCTTCCACGCCGCCTCGAGCACCTCGTGCGCGTTGAACGCCAGTCCGCGGTCCAGCAGCTCCTGCGCGTATCTCAGTGAATCCGCCGGAGGCAGATCCAAATCGTCGGGAATACGCGGAACTCCCTGGCTGCCGCGGGGTAGCGGGCGTCCGAGCGCGTCGCGCGGTCGACTGCTGCGCGCCTTACCCGACTCGTCGCGATCGCGTTCGGCCACATATCCATCCTGACAGGCTCCGCGGGGCGGCCGCTAGCGCGAGGTCTCCTCGGCGAGGGCAATCAGCTTCGCGCGCACCAGATCCGGTCGCTCGTCGATGATGAAGTGCGTCGTGTCCGCCGTCTCCAGCGTGTAGTCGTCGGCGTTCGCAGTTTCGGGCGCCGCCAGTGAGTGGTGAACGGCGTTGTCGCGCATTCCGAACAACGCGCGGATCGGCACCGTCGCCCGGCGCATCTCGGGATTCCTTGCACTGCGCGGTATCTCGCGCACCCAGAACGTCCGGTACGTGTCCCGACCGGCGCGTGCACACACCGGGTCGCGGAAGCGGTCGGCGTACACCCGGTAGGTCGCGCGATCCATTTCCGATCCGATCCGGAAGCCCAGGTTCAAGAACGGTGTATGCCGCTGCAGAAACACTCCGACCGCGGCCATCTGCGGCTGATACGTCAGCAGCCGCCAGAAGTGCGGCAGCAGTACGCGCGGGGTCACCCACGGATGGGACATGTTCAGCGGGATGAACCCGTCGAACCGCTCCGGTGCCCGCAAGACCATCAAATACCCGACGAACCCGCCCCAGTCGTGGCCGATCAGCAGGACGCGGCCGAGCCCAAGCGCATCAAAGAGCGCCAGCAGGTCGCTCGCGACGTCCTCCTTGGCCCATTTGTGCGGCGGCGGACCCGACCAGCCGTAGCCGGGCAGGTCGGGCGCAATGATGCGCAAACCCGGCGGCGGATCGGCGAGCAGATCGCGGTACGCCCAATGGTGCTGCGGCCATCCATGCAGCGCGACGACGGGACGCCCGTCTGGCGGGCCGGACTCCGTCACGTGAAACCGCACGCCGCGCGCCTCGACGAACCTGCGGCGCACACCGGCGATCGGCAGCGGATCGGCTGACATGAATCGGACTATAGGAACGTCTCGCGCGCTACCGTGCGGATATGGCTGGATATCGCGACCTGTTCACCGCCAGCATCGCCGATCCCGAGGCGTTCTGGGCCGACGCCGCGGGGGCGGTGACCTGGACCCGGGAACCGCAGCGCATCCTCGACGACTCCAATCCGCCCTTCTATCGCTGGTTCCCCGACGGGGAGATGAACACCTGCGCCAACGCGCTGGACCGCCACGTCGACAGCGGTCGCGGTGAGCAGCCTGCACTGATCTACGACTCACCCGTGACCGGCACGCAGCGCACCTACACGTATCGCGAATTGCTCGATGAAACAGCGCGATTCGCAGGCGTGCTTCGCGCGCTCGGTGTGGCCAAGGGCGACCGCGTCATCATCTACATGCCCATGATTCCCGAGGCCGTGATCGCGATGCTGGCGTGCGCCCGCCTTGGCGCTGTGCACTCGGTGGTGTTCGGGGGGTTCGCCGCACACGAGCTCGCCACCCGCATCGATGACGCCCAACCGACCGTCATCGTCTCGGCCTCATGCGGGATCGAGCCGTCACGGACCGTCGACTACAAGCCCATGCTCGACGCCGCCATCGAGGCGGCGTCGCACCCGCCGCGCTCCTGCGTCATCGTGCAGCGGGAGCGAAGCCGCTGCGAGCTGGCGCCCGACCGGGACCTGGACTGGGATGAGCTGATGGCCAACGCGGGGCCTGTCGGTCCGGTGCCCGTTGCGGCCACAGACCCGCTGTACGTCCTCTACACCTCGGGCACGACCGGGAAACCCAAGGGCATCGTCCGCGACAACGGCGGGCATGCCGTCGCGCTGCTGTGGAGCATGCGCAACATCTACGACATCGCTCCCGGTGAGGTGTTCTGGGCCGCGTCCGACGTCGGTTGGGTGGTCGGCCACTCATACATCGTTTACGGACCGCTGCTGCTCGGCGCCACGACAGTGCTCTACGAGGGCAAGCCGATCGGCACACCGGATCCCGGCGCGTTCTGGCGGGTGGCCTCCGACCATGACGTGAAGGCGCTCTTCACCGCTCCGACGGCTCTGCGAGCGATCCGCAAGGAGGACCCGGATGCCACATATCTGGCCAAGTACGACCTGTCCGGCCTGAAGTATCTGTTCCAGGCCGGTGAGCGCCTCGACCCGGACACCTACGCCTGGGCGTCGGAGAAGCTGGGCATCCCGGTGGTCGATCACTGGTGGCAGACCGAGACGGGTTGGGCGATCGCCGCCAATCCCATGGGAGTGCAACCCATGCCGATCAAACCCGGCTCACCAACGGTGCCGATGCCCGGCTACGACGTACGCATCATGCACATCGACGGAACGGGATGCGGACCCGGCGAGGAGGGTGCGATCTGCATCCGCTTGCCGCTGCCGCCCGGCACATTGCCCACGCTCTGGCACGACGACGACCGCTACGAGGCGTCCTATCTGTGCGAGCACCCCGGTTACTACCTCACCGGCGACGGCGGACACATCGACGAAGACGGCTACCTGTTTGTGATGGGCCGCATCGACGACGTCATCAACGTTGCAGGACACCGGCTTTCGACGGGCTCGATCGAGGAGGTGCTGGCCGCACATCCCGCCGTCGCCGAGTGTGCGGTCATCGGCGTCGCCGATGAGATCAGGGGACAGGTGCCCCGCGGCTTCGTCGTTCTCAAGGCCGGCGCTTCGGCGGAAGGCTTGGCCGACGAGCTTATTGCGTTGGTGCGCGACGAGATTGGGGCGGTGGCCTGCTTCAAACTGGTCGACGTCGTCCAGGCGCTGCCCAAGACGCGATCGGGCAAGATTCTGCGTAAGACGATGCGTGGCATCGCACACGGCAAGGACGAACCGCTGCCGTCGACGATCGAAGATCCGGCGGTGCTGGACGCGCTGAAACCGATTCTGCGCGGCTGAGACCCGCGCGAGCAGACGGAAAGTGCTCCAAAATCTCGGCGTGTCGGGGCCTTTTGCGTCTGCTCGCGCGTGGGCCCAGCTCGCGCGTCAGCGGAAGGCGGTGTTCAGTAGTTGTTTGAACACTTCGTCGAAACGGCGGTAGGCGTTGCGCAGCTCGGCGCCCGGCCACTCCCGCGGGACGAATTCCGCGGGTAAGACTGGATCGAGTTGAAGGTGCCTGACCACCGCGACGGAGAGTGCGAACCGATAGGCGAAGTCGTCGGCGCCGGACGCTTCGGCGCCGAGCTCGTCGCGCATGGCAAGGCTGAGTCTGCGCGCATCGGCGGCCCAATCATCAAGATTGAAAAGCGATCTCACGGTCTCGGTGGGGATGTCGGTCGCGGCGTCGTGGAAGTGAACACACTGTCGATCCAGGATGGCCCGTAACCCAGGCAAGCGGTCCGGGTCCAGATTGTCGGGCCGGATCCACACGCCTTCTCGAAGTTCGGCCAGATGCAACGCCGTCGCGGCTTTCCGTAGCGCGAGCCGGTCGGCCGCCGACCGGCGTTCCAGGGAGACGATCGCCAATTCCCATGTGCCATCCCACGGCCGAGCAGCGGCTGTCCTCGAAGCCTCGTCGACCCGTTCACGGCGTTCGAGCAAGCCTCCCGCAAGCGCATAGGTTCCGTCGTCGGCGGTGAGTTCGCCGTTGGAGACCATCCGCCATAGGCAGGTGCGGGCCGCGCCGTCGCTGATGCCGAACAGCGAGGCCATCGCCACGAGTTCACCCACCGTCAAGTGAGGTTGGTCGGCGCCCAGTAATGCCGTCGCGAGGACCGACCGCGCACTCAGCGGGCGGTCGCCGATCAAGTCTGCGACGCGGGCGCGTCTATCCGTGTTCTCACGAGACTGTTGACGCGTGACGACCATAGTGTGATACTCGCACAGTATGAGCATTCCGACAACGTCGTCGGTCGCCGACGACGTGGAGATCGTTCGCCGCATCTTTGCGCATATCGACTCGGGCACGACCGATGAAGGCGACGCCTGGCGCGAACCAGTCGAGAACTATTTGGAACCAGCACGATTCACCAAAGAACTCGAGGTTCTGCGCTCGTATCCGAGCGTGTTCTTACCGTCTGCGGCGATCCCCAAGGCCGGCGACCACGCCGAACGCGTCACCTTCGACGTTCCCTTGTTCGCGGTACGCGACCACGACGGCCGCGCTCGGGTGTTTCGCAACTCGTGCCGGCACCGCGGGATGGCCCTCGTCGAAGGGCCGGGCTGCACGCACGCGCTGGTATGCCGCTATCACGGCTGGACCTACCGTCTCGACGGCGCACTCTCGCATGTGCCGCACGCCGACGCATTTCCCGACCTCGACATGTCCACCCGCGGCCTGGTCGAGGTCGACAGCCGCGAAGTCGACGGGCTGATCGTCATCGGGCCCCTGGATGCACCTGATCCGCGCCGCGTCGACGCGGCGATGGCCTCCCTGGCCGACGGCAGCCCCTGGCGTGACAAGCTGCTGCCCGCTGATCGGCTGTTCACCGTGAGACCCGCTGCACGCGAGATGAACTGGAAGGTTCTGGTCGAGCAGTTCCTGGAGGGCTACCACATCCGCACGACGCACAAGAACACCTTCTATCCGATCCAATACGACGACCTCAACGTCATCGAGGCGTTTGGTCCGAACACCCGAATCACGTTCCCCTACCAAAACATTGAACGACTGCGCGACCGCCCCGAATCCACCTGGAACGTCGGCCACCGGGTGACCTACGTGTATCACCTGTTCCCGAACGTCATGGTTGCGACGTTCCCCAATCAAGTGCTGGTGATCACGATCGACCCGATCGACGTCGACCACACCACCGTCACGATCTACGCCATGGTCACGCCCGACGTGGCCAAGCGCGTGTCGGCCAACCCCGAAGACGCCACGGGGGCGCGCAACCTTCTCAACGAGGGCGGCGTCGAAGACAACGAGATGTCGGAAGGGGTCCAGCGCGGTCTGCATGCGGGGGCGAACACGTTTGTGGAGTTCGGCAGGCACGAAAGCGCGATCGGGCGCTTCCACGCCACGCTCGACGAGCGGTTGGCATGCGCCCGATGAGCGACTACGAACATCTGATCTACGAGCAGCGCGGCCTCGTCACGATCATCACGATCAACCGGCCCGAACGCATGAATGCCATTGGGCCGTAGACGCATCGGGAGCTGGTCGACGCGTGGGACCGTTTCCGCGCCGACGACGACGCGCTCGTCGGAGTCCCGACCGGAGCGGGCGATCATGCCTTCTGCGCAGGCGGTGACCTGAAGGCGGCATTCGCCGGCGAGCTCGAGGTCGACGCCAGCCCGGCCGACGGCGTGCTGGGCCCGTCGCGATGGATCGACATCTACAAACCCACCATCGCGGCGATCAATGGCGTCGCGTACGCAGGCGGGTTGGAGTGGGCGTGCTGGACCGACCTGGCCATCGCTGACGAGCGTGCGACCTTCGGGGTGACATGCCGACGGTGGAACATCGGCCTCGTCAACGACGTCGTACCCGAAGGCACCTGCCTACCGCGGGCGGTCGAGCTCGCGCAAACCATCGCCCAACTCCCCCAGCCGGCGCTGCGCACCGACATCGAAGCCGCCCGCACCGGCCAGGGCCGGCCACTGGAGGACGGGCTGCGCATCGAAGCGCAATGCTTCAACCGGTCGATCGCCGCGTCGGAAACCTTCGAAGGCCTACGCCAGTTCAACGAGCGCGACCACCCGGACCGTCGCGCCGATGCAGAGCCGCTCACTCCAGGCCTCGCCCGCTCGGTCTGAGCCGCCCGAGGGCACCTCCGGTCGTCCTAGCATCGAGATTGCACACACGGTCGTTCAGCGACGAACAGCCCTGTACGCAATCTCGCTCCTAGCTACTCGGCAATGGCTTTCCTCCGACCGGCGACACCACTTCCCAGCGAGTCGTCGTTACGCGATGGACGCGTAGCGTTCGTTTGCTGCTCGCCTGCCGGTGGTAGTTGCTCTGACACGCTTGACCCGTCGAAAGGGTCTGCTGTGAGCGATAATTCGCGTGCATATAACAGTGTCTGGCAATTGCGGAGCGACGCCTGGTGCAGGCTGGAGGAGGCCGCCGACCGGCTCACCAAGCCGACGACGAACGCCGAGCTCAAGGAAACCTACGCCGCGATCTGCAGGGATCTGCTGGCCAGCCTGACGCCGCTCGAACCGTATTGGGCGTATCCGGGCACGCCGCAGTTCTCGCGCGTGTCACGACTTTTCTCTGCGGGCAGCTACGACAAGTTCGCCAACGCGGTCACGCGGATCAATCGCGCGCTGACCGCCGAGTCCTACCGCACGGGTGATGTCCAGAATGCGGGCCTCGACGACCACGACATGTTCGGAACCGACCCGCGCCAACTCGAACACCAGCCGGTGACCCAGCGCGATCAGCCGTACTTCGAGGTGCTGGTCGTCGAGTCGATGACCGAAGCCCAGGAACGCGCGCTGCGCAAGGAAGTTCGCAGCTGGCGACGCCCCGACGACGAGTTCGTCTACGAGCTGGTTGTGGTGTCCAGCGGCGACGAGGCGCTGATCGCCGCGCGCCTGAATGTCAACCTTCAGGCCGTCGTCATCCGCCGCCGCTTCTCCCATCAGTCCACCCGCGACCTTTCGACGCTGGCGGAGTTCGTCGACACCAAGATCTCCGACGAACTCGACGACCACAAGTCACCCGACGAGCGCGCGGAGATCCTCGCGACATCTTTGGCGCAGCTGCGGCCCGAGTTGGACCTGTATCTGATGACCGAGATCGAGGTCGAGGACATCGCGGGCCGGCTGGGTCAGCAGTTCCGCCGGGTATTCCATGCGCGCGAGGGCGTGCTCGAGCTGCACCTGTCGATCCTGCACGGTGTGGCGGCGCGCTACCGCACCCCGTTCTTCAGTGCGCTCAAGCAGTACAGCCACCGCCCGACCGGTGTCTTCCACGCGCTGCCGATCTCGCAGGGCAAATCGATCGTCAATTCGCACTGGATCAAGGACATGGTCGGCTTCTACGGCCTCGACGTGTTCATGGCCGAGACGTCGGCCACCTGCGGTGGTTTGGACTCCCTGCTCGAACCGACCGGACCGTTACGCGAGGCCCAAGACCTGGCCGCCGAGGCGTACGGGTCAAGGCACACGTACTTCGTCACCAATGGGACCTCGACGGCCAACAAGATCGTCACCCAGTCTCTGGTGGCACCCGGCGACATCGTGCTGCTCGACCGCAACTGCCATCAGTCCCACCACTACGGAATGATGCTGGCGGGCGCACAGGTCATCTACCTCGAGGCCTATCCGCTGCCCAACTACTCCATGTACGGCGCGGTTCCGCTGCAGGAGATCAAGTCAAAGCTGTTGGCGCTCAAGCGCGCAGGGAAGCTTGACCGCGTCAAGATGATCTCGCTGACCAACTGCACGTTCGACGGCATCGTCTACGACGTCAGCCGGGTGATGGAAGAGTGCCTGGCCATCAAACCCGATCTGGTCTTCCTGTGGGATGAGGCATGGTTCGCGTTCGCACGCTTCCATCCGGTGTACCGCAACCGGACCGCGATGGCAGCGGCGCGGGCGCTACGAGAGAAGTTGGCCGACAAGGATTACAAGCAACAGTTCGAGGCGACGCTCGAGGCCGACGCGAACCGACCGCCGACCGACGACGAGCTGATGAACCGCCGGCTGATGCCGGACCCGGCCAAGGCGCGCGTGCGCGTCTACGCCACCCAGTCGACGCACAAGACGCTGACGTCGCTGCGGCAGGGCTCGATGATCCACGTCTTCGACCAGGACTTCGACCAGAAGGTCGCCGAGCCGTTCCACGAGGCCTACATGGCACACACGTCGACTTCGCCGAACTACCAGATCCTGGCCTCCCTCGACCTTGGCCGCCGACAGGTCGCCCTGGAAGGCGTCGAATTGGTGCAGCGGCAGATCGAGAACGCGATGCAACTGCGGGACGCGATCGACAACCACCCGCTGCTGAGCCGCTACATGACCTGCCTGCGCACCTCGGACCTGATCCCCGACGAGTTCCGGCCGTCGGGCATCGCACAGCCGCTGCGGTCCGGTCTGCGCAACATGATGGCGGCGTGGGACCGCGACGAGTTCGTACTCGATCCGTCGCGGATCACATTGTCGATCGGCCGCACTGGTTACGACGGGGATACCTTCAAGCGCGAGCAGTTGATGGACCGCCACGGCGTGCAGATCAACAAGACGTCACGCAACACCGTGCTGTTCATGACGAACATCGGGACCACCCGCAGCTCGGTGGCGTTCCTGGTGGAGGTGCTGGTCAAGATCGCCCGTGAGCTCGACGAACACATCTCGGAGATGGGGCTGGGCGAACGGGGCCGGTTCGAGCAGCGGGTGCGGCGACTGACCGCCTCGTCGGCGTCACAACCAGACTTCAGCGGATTCCACGATGTGTTCCGGGACCACACCGGTGCCGAGGCCACGCCCGAGGGCGATGTGCGGCGCGCCTTCTACCTGTCGTACAACGACGCCAACTGTGAGTACCTGACCGGCGACGAGATCTTCGACAAACTCGACGCCGGGATCGACGTGGTGTCGGCGACGTTCGTGACTCCGTATCCGCCCGGCTTCCCGGTGCTGGTGCCCGGTCAGGTGTTCAGCCGCGAGATCCTGACATTCCTCCGCGATCTGGACACGCCAGAAATCCACGGCTACCAACCGGATTTCGGCTTCCGGGTGTACACCGAAAAGGCGATCGAAGCGTGCATGCCCGTCAGCGCTCTCGTCATCAATGGGCATCACCCGCTGCCCGCAGAACCGCCGGAGCCTGCACCGGTCCAGACATAGCCCCCGAGTCGCCCGCCGCCGGTAGCTCGGTTACCGTGTTCGCGATGGCAACTCTCAGCGTTTCCACAGACGATGCGTCCGCGCGAGCGTCCGACGCGCTGCAGGCCGCGTATTTCCGCAGCGCACTCGCCGACTACCGCGCGGTGCTCGTCGCCAAGATTTCACGGCAAGGCGCCAAGCTGAACGCGATGTCAGGCAAGGCCGACCCAATGGCGATCAGCCGGATGCGGCGTCAGATGCGGGAAAACGAAGCCGAACATCAGCGCCTCGACAGCATGATCGCGGCCATCGATCGCCGCTTCTCGGCATCGTGGGCTAGCCGGTAAGAGCGCCGAGCCGGTCAAGCTCGAGCTTGGCGTGGCGTTCGACCAGCAACGGAATGAAGTCGCGCAGCGGCCTGCCCTCGAATTTGGAGTGCACGTCTTGGACCACTGCCGCCACCGTGGTCTCCGAAATCGTCGGATAACGATTCGTCAGACGCACGACAACTTGGTCAATGATCGTCTGTTCGCTCAACTCGATCACCCCAGTAGTTTCTCGCCCGTTCACCAAACCGTCAACTTATGCAGACGACGCCAAATGGCAGCGGCAGACATCAAGCCTGTCGCGGTGATCGGGTGGGGCCCAAGCGATTCCGAATCGCCAGTAACTTAGGGCGTGCCCGGCGAACAGTCTTTATTTCCAAAGTGAATGGAACCATCGTCATGCGGGCATATGTTGATATGCGTCCAGTCGGGCGGTCAGAGCAACAGAGGGAGTTGATCTGAGATGCGAGTTTCAGAAGCCAAGGCGGGTTCGGGTTGTACCTGTCATTGCAATGCCTGCGATAACGGTCACCACTGCGGAAACCCGCCCAACTGCAACGTTAAGAAGTAACTGCGCGGCGGCACGGCCGCCTGTCAGCAGCAAATAGCACCGCGGGCCTTGGCGCCGCGGGTTCAGTCGTGTTTACGCACCGTTCTCTTGGGTACTTGATCGTCCCGTACTCGAGAAGGGGCGACGATGGCAACCGCCGACAACTGGCTGCAATTCGGCCACGCCACGACGCCGGTGTCGGTGACCCGGAACACGGCCCGACGACCGCCAGCCCGGTTAACCGCGCGACGGCCGGGGTATTTCTCTTGCGTCAATAGGCCAGGGAGGTGAGGCGAAGGTGACAGCTCCCAAGTACATGGCGGTGCAGGGCGCCGCGATGATCGTCGGTGCCGGCTTCATCCTGGTCGGCATCCTCGGTTTCATCCCGGGTGTGACGACCGACTTCGACCACCTGGACTGGGCCGGACACCATTCCGGCGCCATGCTGTTCGGGGTCTTCGCCGTCTCCGGCCTCCACAACGTGATGCATTTGGCCCTCGGCGTCCTGGGACTCGCGATGGCCCGAACGTATGCGGCTGCACGTGCATACTTCCTCGGCGGAGGGCTGCTCTACCTGGGTCTATGGGTGTACGGCATCGTCATCGACGGCGGCAGCAGCGCCAACTTCATGCCTGTCAACGCGGCCGACAACTGGCTGCATTTCGGCCTTGGTGCGGGCATGGTGCTGCTGGGCGTGACCCTTGCCGGACAGCACGACCCGACGAAGCGGCGCGCGAAGGTGCGGACCTAGGCGATCGACAGCGCGATGCCGTCGAGGATGTCGTGCTCGCTGACCACCAGCCGATCGATCCCGGCCCGCTGGCCCAGCGCATACGCCAGCTCCTCGACGATGATCGCGCCGCCACCGATGACGTCGACGCGCCCCTCATGCATCGGCCCGAGCGCCGCGCGTTGTTGCCGCGTCATCCCGATCAGCTCGTCGCATACCCGCAACAGGTCGTCGAACCCGACCTTCGACAGGTGGATCGCCTCCGAGTCGTAGGTCGTCATCTGCTGCGCCAGGGCAGAAATCGTGGTCATCGTGCCGGCCACCCCCACCCACGTGTGAGCCCGCTCGACGGGCACCGTACGCAGCGCCTCCCCCAGCCGTTCCCGGACGACCTCACGCGCGGCGGCGATCTCGACCGCGGTCGGCGGGTCGGAATGCAGGCATCGCTCGGTCAGCCGCACGCAGCCGATGTCGGCGGAGAAACTGGCCTGCACATCGCGCTCGCCGAGCACCACTTCGGTCGAGCCGCCGCCGAGGTCCACGACCACGAAAGGCGCTGACGCAGGGTCTAGTTCGTCGACCGCGCCGTGGAAGGACAGCGCCGCCTCCTCGGTGCCGGTGATCACCTCGGCCACCGTGCCCGCGATGACGGTGCCGAGCACCTCTGCCGTCATCGCGAAGAACTCGTCGCGGTTACCGGCGTCCCGGGCGGCCGACGTCGCCACCATCCGCACCTTGGACACCTCATAACTGCGCATCAACTCCGCGTAATCGCACAGCGCCGACTTTGTGCGCGCGATCGCATCGGGCGCGAATTGCCCTGTGGCGTCGACACCTTGGCCCAACCGGACGATGCGCATTTCGCGATGTACGTCGCCCAGCCGGCCGTCGACCTTGTCGGCGATCAACAGCCGGATCGAGTTCGTTCCACAATCGACGGCGCCGACCCTGCTCACGTCCACCTCTTTCTGTCCAAGATGCCCGCCATCGCCGGCTCTTCCGCCAACACCGCCAGCGCCTCGTCCCCCAAAGGATTCACACCCGGCCCCTTGGCCAGCGAATGCGCGATCAGCACATGCAGACACTTGACCCGGTCGGGCATGCCGCCGCCGGAAAACGTTGTGCCAAGCGGTTCTATCGCGTCGCGCTCGGCCAGATACGACTCGTGCGCCCGCCGATATGCCGCGGCCAGTTCCTGGTCCTGACCCAGCCGTTCGGTCATGTCGCGCATCAGACCTTCCGATTCCAGTCTGCTGGCCGCTGCGGTGAGCCCCGGATGGGTCAGGTAGTACAGCGTCGGAAACGGTGTTCCGTCGGGCAGTCTCGGCGCCGTCTTCACGACGCCGGGCTGGCCGTTCGGGCACCGGTAAGCGATCTCGAGCACGCCGCGGGGCTCGCGACCCAATTGCCGCGCCACGGCGTCCAGATCGGCCGCGTCAACCACCGGGGGCAGGCGCACTTGGCGGCACAGCGGGTGGCGCGTCGGGCGCGATGGTGGGCGAAACACCATGCGGCGCATCGGCGATCGTGTGCCACAGCGACGTGTACCACGGCTCGTCGGGGTTCTTCGCCGGTGCATCGGCGCCTGGCGTACCCGGTATCGCGCCGTTGGCCGGCAGCTGGACCTGGTACGGAATGTCGCCGGGCATCACGAAGCCCAGCCGCTCCCGTGCCTGCGCCGCGATGAACACCGGATCGCCGAGCTTGACCTTCTGCTGTTCGAGATCGGCGATCTGCCCGCGCAGCTGCGCCTCGGTGGCCTCGAGCTGCTTCATCTCCGTACGCTGCGCGAAATACGTGCGCACCGGACCTGCGATGGTCAGGGTCAGCACACAGATGAGTGCGGCAAGGATCGCGGCCCGCCGCGCCGCCGAGCCGAATCGCTGCTCGGACTGCTGCTCGGCCGACACCACGATCGATTCCCGGATGGCGTCCGGCGTCCTGGTCTCCTGGGTCTCCTGCGTCGGCTTCGACTCGGCCGCGCGCGGCTGCCGACGCGCCGGTGCCGCTCCTCGCGGCCGGGGCGCCGGGGACCGTCGCTTCGGATCGGGCCGTTTCGCTTCGGGCACAGGCTATTTGGCCTCGCTGTCCGCTCTTCGCGCAAGCGGCTCATCGCCGACCGAAAAGCGCGGGAACGCCAGGTCGCCCGCGTACCGGGCGGCGTCACCGAGGGTCTCCTCGATGCGCAGCAGCTGGTTGTACTTGGCTACCCGCTCGCTACGAGCCGGTGCGCCGGTCTTGATCTGGCCGCTGCCCACCGCGACGGCAAGGTCGGCGATCGTGGTGTCCTCGGTCTCGCCGCTGCGGTGGCTCATCATCGTGCGGTAGCCGCTGTTGTGCGCCAGGGCCACCGCGTCCAGTGTCTCGGTGAGCGTGCCGATCTGGTTTACCTTCACCAAAAGTGCGTTGGCGGCGCCCTTGTCGATGCCCTCTTCGAGACGCTCAGGGTTCGTGACGAACAGGTCGTCGCCGACCAGCTGGACGCGGTCACCGATCGCGGTCGTCAGCGCCACCCAGCCGTCCCAGTCGTCCTCCGAGAGTGGGTCCTCGATCGACACCAGCGGATACGAATCGATCAAGCCGGCGTAGAACTCCGACATCTGCTCGGCGGTGCGGGTCTCCTGCTCGAAGCTGTAACCCGTTCCCGCGGTGAAGAATTCGGTGGCGGCGACGTCGAGCGCCAGGGCGACGTCGGAGCCCGGCTTCAAACCGGTGGCCTCGATGGCGCTCAGGATCAGGTCCAATGCGGCCTTGGTGCCGGCAACGTCGGGCGCGAACCCTCCCTCGTCGCCAAGTCCGGTGGCCAGCCCCTGCTGCTTGAGCACCGACTTCAGCGAGTGATACACCTCGGCGCCCCACCGCAGCGACTCCTTGAAGTTGGGCGCACCGATCGGCGCGACCATGAACTCCTGTACGTCGACGCCGGTGTCGGCGTGCGCGCCGCCGTTGAGGATGTTCAGCATCGGCACCGGCAGGATGTGGGCGTTGGGCCCGCCGAGGTAGCGGAACAACGGCAGCGCGGCCGACTCCGCGGCGGCCTTGGCCACCGCGAGCGAAACTCCGAGGATCGAGTTGGCGCCCAGCCGAGACTTGTCCGGGGTGCCGTCGAGGTCGACGAGCGCCTGGTCGACCAGCCGCTGATCATCGGCGCTGAGCCCGATGACGGCCGGCGCGATCTCGTCGAGCACGGCCTGCACAGCCTTGTCGACGCCCTTGCCGCCGTAGCGGGCCCCGCCGTCGCGCAGTTCGACGGCCTCATGCTCGCCGGTGGACGCGCCCGACGGCACGGCGGCGCGCGCGAATGTGCCGTCCAGCAGGGCCACCTCGACCTCGACCGTCGGGTTGCCACGCGAGTCGAGGATCTCTCGGGCTCCGACCTGCTCGATGATGGGCACTGGCGCCTCCTTGGTCTTGAACTGCACGGGCCTGGGACTCGACGTTGAGCCTAGAGCGTGGGCGTAGGCGCGGCGTGTTTAGAGGGGGTGTCCGTCGGCGTAGGCCGTCGCCCAGTCCCGCACGGTGCGGGCGTACTGGTCGGACAGGTTGTAGGCGCGCAGCGCGTTCATCCAGCCGCGCGGTGTGGCCATGTCCTTGCCGCGCCAGCACAGATAGCCGGCAGCCGACAGCGCCGCGTCGTCGAAATTGTCCGGGCTGATGATGCCGTCGTTGTTGGCGTCGACGCCGTAGAGCCGCCACGTCTCGGGGATGAACTGCATCGGCCCCATCGCGCGGGCGTACTCCGGGTCGCCGTCGAGGTGGCCGCCGTCGTTGTCGACGATCTCCAGGTTGCCGTTCGTACCGTCGAGGCGAACTCCGCGGATGGGCGGGGTCACGTCGCCATTCCGGGCGATGACCGCGCCGCGATAGGTGCCACTGTGGCTTTCCACCTGACCGATTCCGGCCAGCGTTGTCCACGCGAGATGACAGTTCGGGTTCTCCACCTCGGCGACGCGCGCAGCGTACGCGTAGGCCTCCAGCGCCTCGACTGGCATGCCGAGCGCCGGCGCGCGTTCAGCGGCCCATTCGTGCAGCTGATCGGCGGGCCTGCCCTTGGCGTGGGTGTCGATCTTGGGCACCGGAGCGCCCGCGGGCGGCGGCACACCGTCAGGGATCGGGGTGCCCAATTGCCACGAACAACTCGAAGCCATCAGCAGCGCTGTCGCCCCGATCACCGCGACAGCCCGCAGCCAACGCACTGGCGACACCGGACTCCCTCAAACCCACTCTGGTCATTGCCATCGTCCCACGCGTTTCGACTGGATCGACAACCTCCGCCGGGCGTGTACCGTGCCGACCCGAGCACTGCTAAGGTGAGCCACACCTTGGTTTGGCAAGCCAAAGCAAACAGTGCAGATCTGGCGTAGCGAGGACAAGTTGATGACTACCGGTACGGACTTCGGTGTCAGCGTTCAGGCCGCTGCACCCAACGTGACGTCGCAGCTGTTCGGGAGCGGTTTGATTGGTCTGCGCGAGGGCCTCGAGGCGGCCATCGTCGTCACGATCCTGGTGGCCTTTCTGGTCAAGGCGCAGCGCCGCGATGCACTCAAGTGGGTCTGGCTCGGGGTCGCCGCAGCAATCGTCATGACGGTCGCGGTGTTCCTCACAATTCAATTTTCCGCCTACACGATCAGCGGGCTGGGCGCCGAAGCCATCGCCGGTATTGCGTCTGTGATTGCCGTGGCGATCGTGACGACGATGGTGCTCTGGATGAGGACGGCCGCCGCGGGGTTGTCCGGCGAACTGCGCACCGGCATGGCGCGCGCACTGGAGACCGGCTCGCTGGCCGTACTGGCCCTGGCGTTTCTTGCGGTCGGACGCGAGGGCGTGGAGACCGCGCTGTTCATGGTCGGCTACGCCGAGGCCGAAACCGCTTGGCCCTTGGTCGGTTTGGTGATCGGTGTGCTGGTGGCCGCGGCGATCGCCTACGGCATGTACGTCGGCGCAGTGCGGATCAACCTGGGCAAGTTCTTCAAGTACACCGGGATCTTCCTCATCGTCGTCGCCGCGGGAATCCTCTCCTACGGCGTCGGCGCGCTGCAGACCGTCGGCTGGTTGCCGGGGCTGGGCAGCAAGGCATTCGACCTCAGCTCGTGGTTCAACTGGTCGTCCTGGTACGGCCAGATCATCCAGGGCGCTTTCAACGTCACGCCCACTCCGACAGTGCTGCAGCTGACGGTATGGCTCGCGTACCTCGTCATCGTGCTGGCGATCTTCGTGCGCCCGATCAAGGCGCCGGCCAAACCCGAGACTTCACCCGAACCCACCACCACACCCGAAAGGTCCACTACGTGAAGTTCCATACCTCGCTCGCCGCGCTGACGGCCGCGCTGGCCGCGTTCGCGCTGACGAGCTGTCAGGCCAAAGAAGACAAGTCCGCCGGCGACAGCAAGGGCCCCGCGGAGATCACCGTCAACGCGTCGGACAACGCGTGCGAGCTGTCGGGCACCGAAAACTCCACGGGACCAGCCACTTTCGTGATTACCAACAATGGCACCAAGGTCACGGAGTTCTACGTCTACGGCGAGGGCGAGCGGGTGATGGGCGAGGTGGAGAACATCTCCCCCGGCCTGCAGCGCAAGCTGATCGTGCAGCTGGCCGAGCCCGGCACGTACCAGACCGCGTGCAAGCCGGGCATGGTCGGCGACGGCATCCGCTCGGACTTCAAGGTCACCGGCGAAGCCGTGAAGGTCGACGACGAGGGCAAATTCAAAGAGGCGTCCGACAGCTACAAGCGCTACGTGAACAGCCAGACCGACACGCTCATCGCGGCGACCCAGGTGTTCGTCGATGCGGTCAAGAAGGGCGACGTCGCCGGCGCAAAGGCGCAGTACCCGATCGCCCGCACCTACTACGAGCGCATTGAGCCGGTGGCCGAGTCGTTCCCCAATGACCTCGATCCCCGTATCGACCAGCGCGAGGCCGACCTGGAGCCCGGGCAGAAGTGGACCGGCTTCCACCGGTTGGAGAAAGACCTGTGGGTCACGGGACTGCAGCCCGACAGCAACGCGATGGCCGACCAGCTGATGGCCGATGTCAAAGAACTGAACGACGGCGTAAAGGCCCCCGACTACAAGATCGACTCCACCCAGATCGCCGGCGGTGCGCAGGGCCTGCTCGACGAGGTCTCGTCCAGCAAGATCAGCGGCGAAGAGGACATCTTCAGCCACACCGACCTGTGGGACTTCAAGGCCAACGTCGAGGGTTCGCAGACGGCGGTCGCCTCGGTGCGGCCGATCCTCGATGAGCGCAACGCCGAACTCGGCAAGAAGGTGGACCAGCGGTTCGCCGAGGTCGAGGCGCTGCTCGAAAAATACCGTCAGGGTGACGGTTTCGTGTCCTATGACAAGGTGACCGAGCCGCAGCGCCAGGAGCTGTCGCGTGCCATCGACGGCCTGTCGAAGGAAGTAAGTCAGGTGCAAGGTGTCATCGCTCCCCAATGATCCTGTGACGGAACCGGATCCGCCGCGCGCAGGCCTGTCGCGTCGCAAGCTGTTCGGCGCGGCGGGAGTGACCGCCGCGGTGGTCGGTGCTGCGGGTGCGGGCGCACTTGCCGGCCGGGCGTCGGCGGCCAGCGCGGAGTTCGGCGGACTGGACCAACCGGTTCCGTTCCGCGGCGAGCGCCAGGCGGGCATCACTACGCCGCAGCAGGACCGGATGCACTTCTGCTCCTTCGACGTCACCACTGACAACCGCGACGACGTCATCGCTTTACTCAAGCAGTGGACCGAGATGGCCGAGCGGATGACGCAGGGCCATGATGCGGTGCCGGACGGTGCTATCGGGGGCAATCCCTATGCGCCGCCGGACGATACGGGCGAGGCACTCGGGTTGCCTGCGTCGGCGTTGACGCTGACGATCGGGTTTGGTCCGTCGTTCTTCGTCAAGGACGGCAAGGACAGGTTCGGGATCGCTTCTCAGCGCCCCGCCGGGTTGGCCGATCTGCCGAAGTTCACCAACGAGATCCTCGATCCCGCCAAGTGCGGGGGCGACATCTGCGTGCAGGCGTGCGCGCATGACCCTCAGGTCGCCGTGCACGCCATCCGCAACCTGGCCCGCGTCGGGTTCGGCACAGTCGCGGTGCGGTATTCGCAACTCGGGTTCGGTCGGACATCCTCAACCACACGTGCACAGTCCACCCCGCGAAACATGCTCGGGTTCAAGGACGGAACGAACAACATCAAGGCCGAGGACACCGAAGTCCTGGACAAGAATGTCTGGGTTCAGAAGGGTGACGGGCCTGACTGGCTGGCCGGCGGTACCTACCTGGTGACGCGGCGCATCCGAAATCGCATCGAGGCGTGGGACCGCACCACGCTGCTCGAGCAGGAGCGGGTGATCGGCAGGCACAAGGGCAGCGGCGCGCCCAACGGTTACGACGATGAGTTCGCACAAGTGGACTTCGATATCAAGGACGCCAAGGGCACACCGCTGGTCGATGTCGACGCGCATATCCGGTTGGTGGCACCCGAACATGTCGGCGGGGTGAAGATGCTGCGCCGCGGCTACAACTTCACCGACGGTTCCGACGGCTTCGGGCACCTCGATGCCGGGCTGTTCTTCATCGCGTTCGTGCGGAGCCCCACCACGAACTTCATTCCGGTGCTTGCGCAGATGTCGGGCGACGCGCTCAACGAGTACATCTTCCATACGGGCACAGCTGTTTTCGCGTGCCCGCCGGGGCTGCGGGAGGGTGACTCGTCGGCCTACTGGGGTTCGACGCTGTTCGACTGAGGGTGTTTCCGCTGCCTAAGCGGTGAACTTCGCGTCGGGCGTCTCGCGCGACTCGCCCTCGGCGTCCTCGACCGAATCCTCTTCGGTCGAGGCCTCCCCGGTCGAATCGTCTTCGGGCGACTGCTCGGGCACTTCGACCGGCGAGGGTTCGGGCACGTCCACCGGACCTGGCTCCGGAACATCAGCCGGCGTCGGCTCCGGGATGCGATCGGGCGCAGGCGCGGTGTCTTCGGCCTGGGCATCGTCGGCTTCGGGCGCGGCGGCAGACGGCCAGTACGCTCGCCACTCATCCTCGGTGACCTGACCGAGCTGCGCGACGTCCAGTTCCTCGGGGACGTCCTCGCCGCGACGTCCCGCCGCGATCACATGCTCGACGCGACGCACGGTGTCCATGAACTCCAAAACCGATGACCGCAAGGCATTCTCCGCGTCAAAGTGCGCGGCCACACTGACCGACGTCATCGATTCCGGGATCAGATCCGCCGGCAACCCGGCAGCCGACACTCGCTCAATAACCTTCTGCGCCAATGCCAATGCGGGCTGCGCGGTCGGTACATCGTCGATCGACGAGTTCCTCGACTTCTCTAAGGCCTTGCGCTCCTCCCACTGAGCCAGCTGCTCATCCAGTGAGATCGGCTCCCCCGCAAGCACGGCGGGCACCCTGTTACCGAGCTTTCGCACCAGCGAGTCGGCGACGTCGTCAATGGTGAACGGGTGCTGCGGCGCGTCCTCGGCGATGCGCGCGTGAAACAGCACCTGCAGCAACACGTCTCCGAGCTCCTCACGCAGCTCGTCGGCGTTCCCGCTGTGCACGGCGTCGAACACCTCGTAGGTCTCCTCCAGCAGATAGCGGCGCAGCGAGTCATGCGTTTGCTCGCTTTCCCACGGCCCAGAGGTACGCAGCTTGTCCATCATCGCCACCGCGTCGACCAGTCGCTCGCCCGGCGCAGCCTCGGGCGCCGCGATCAGTCGGTCGCCGGCGGCCAGACGTGACTTCACTGCAGGATGATCAGGATCGGACGACAGCAACACCGGGGCGTCATCACCGTCATATGCCGGGCGGGCCGCGGGTAGCGACCACGGCACCTTGACTGGCATCTCCTCGGTGTATTGAACGTCACCGGTCAGCAAGTCAATCGCCTCGACGGGAACCAGCGAAGGGCGGCGAGGATCGACCAGGACGACTGTCATGTCGCCCGTCGCTTGTCACTCATTTCCCCACCTCCGAATTTCGTTATATCAACACCTTCCAGGGGTTTCCCATCGAGGGCCAACACCAACCCGGCCACCATTGCCAGGAGTTCAAGATCACGAATCCGCGGTGCCCCAACGCCGGAACCCGCGCGAGGGATCGGCACCTGTACCGTCGTCGTCGTCGCCCGGTAGTTCGCACCCGGGTACATCCGCTTGAGGCGTAGTTGCTGCGAATCGGCCAACGGCAGCGGCGACAGCCGCAGTGTCGACTCGGATATCGCGCTGATTTCGGTGATCCCGTAGTGGCGGAGCAGCAATCGCAGCCGCGCTACAGCAACCAATCGCTGCGCCGCCGAAGGCAGCGGCCCATATCGGTCGATCAGCTCTTCGATGACGGCGTCCACCGCGGCGTCGTCCGCAGCCGCGGCCAACCGCCGATACCCCTCCAGCCGCAGCCGGTCGCTGGCAATGTAGTCCGGTGGCAGATGCGCGTCGACCGGAAGGTCGATTCGTACATCCTTCGGTTCCTCAACGGACGTAACGGTTTTCCCGTCGGCCGCCGCGCGATACGCCTCGACGGCCTCGCCGACCAGCCGGACGTACAGGTCGAATCCGACGCCTGCGACGTGGCCGGATTGCTCAGCGCCGAGGACGTTGCCTGCGCCTCGGATCTCGAGATCTTTCATCGCGACGGCCATGCCCGCGCCGAGCTCGTTGTTTTGGGCGATCGTCGCGAGCCGGTCGTAAGCCGTCTCTGTCAACGGCGCCTCGGGTGGATACAGGAAATAGGCGTAGCCACGCTCGCGGCTGCGGCCGACGCGGCCACGCAACTGATGTAGCTGCGAGAGGCCGAAGGTGTCGGCGCGCTCGACGATCAACGTGTTCGCGTTGGAGATGTCCAGACCCGTCTCGACGATCGTCGTGCACACCAAAATGTCGTATTCACGGTTCCAGAAGCCCTCGACCGTGCGCTCCAGCTGCTCCTCGGGCATCTGCCCGTGCGCGACGACGACGCGCGCCTCCGGCACCAGCTGGCGCACCTTGGCGGCGGCCTGGTCGATCGACCGCACCCGGTTGTGGATGTAGAAGGCCTGCCCGTCGCGCAGCATTTCCCGTCGCAAGGCCGCTGCGACCTGCTTGTCGTCGTGCGGCCCGACGTAGGTGAGCACCGGGTAGCGCTCCTCGGGCGGAGTCAGGATCGTCGACATCTCGCGAATCCCGGCCAGGCTCATCTCCAGCGTGCGCGGAATCGGGGTGGCGCTCATCGTCAGCACGTCGACATGGGTGCGCATCGACTTGATGTGCTCCTTGTGCTCGACGCCGAACCGCTGCTCCTCGTCGACCACGACCAGGCCGAGGTCTTTCCAGGTCACACCGGTCTGCAGCAGCCGGTGCGTGCCGATCACGATGTCGACGCTGCCATCCTTCATGCCGTCGAGCGCGGCACGCGACTCGGCCGGGTCGGTGAACCGCG
This sequence comes from Mycobacterium sp., assembly GCF_035274705.1. GTDB lineage: Bacteria > Actinomycetota > Actinomycetes > Mycobacteriales > Mycobacteriaceae > Mycobacterium. The sequence continues at coordinate 32,230 of NZ_DATENY010000023.1, forward strand.
AGAGCCCCTTGACCGTGATCGGGAAGCCGGCCATCCGCTCGGAGAAGGTTTGCAGATGCTGGTCGGCCAGCAGTGTCGTCGGCACCAGCACCGCCACCTGTTTGCCGTCCTGCACCGCCTTGAACGCCGCCCGCACCGCGATCTCGGTCTTGCCGTAGCCGACGTCGCCGCAGATCACCCGGTCCATCGGGACCGGCTTTTCCATGTCGGACTTGACCTCGGTGATCGCGGTCATCTGGTCGACGGTCTCGGTGAAGCCGAACGCGTCCTCCATCTCGGCCTGCCACGGGGTGTCGGGGCCGAACGCGTGGCCCGCCGACGCCTGCCGCTTGGCGTACAGCGACACCAGCTCCGCGGCGATCTCCCTGACGGCACTGCGCGCGCGGCTTTTCGTGTTGGTCCAGTCGCTGCCGCCGAGGCGGCTCAAGGTCGGTGACTCACCGCCGACATATCGGGACAGCTGGTCCAGGGAGTCCATCGGGACGTAGAGCCGGTCCGACCCGCCGCCGCGTTTGGCCGACGCGTATTCCAGCACCAGGTATTCGCGGCGGGCACCGCCGACCACCCGCTCGGTCATTTCGACGAACCGGCCGATGCCGTGCTGGTCGTGCACCACCAGATCGCCCGCGGTCAGCGCCAGCGGGTCGACGACGTTGCGGCGCTTGGCGGCCAGCCGCTTGCCTTCAGTGGCGGTGGCACGATTGCCGGTCAGGTCGGTTTCGGTGATCACGACGAGGTTGGCTCCACCGATCACCACGCCGTCGTGCAGCGGGCCCTTGAGCACACCGACGACGCCCTCCTTAGGCGTTGCGCCGCCCTCCAAAAAGGTTGCGGGAATGTCGGATTCACCCAGTTGCTCGATGACGCGGTGCGCGGTGCCGGTGCCGGGGGTGACGACGGCGGCATAGCCACCGGTAGCGACGTGGGCGCGCAGCATCGCGAAGATCTCGGCTTGAAAGTCTGGGTTGGGCTGCGCCCTGCGCGCCGACGGCGCGGGCCGGATGTTCAGCTCCAGCGCCGACTCATCGCTCAACTGCGACAGCGTCCACCACGGGTGACCGCCCTCGCGGGCCGAGGCGCGGGCGTCGTCGAGGTCGACGAATCCTGACGCGCCAAGCGCCTCGATGTCGATCGGCACGTCGCCACCGACTGCCGCCGTCGACCACGAGGCTTCGAGGAATTCACGGCCGGTCTTGATCAGGTCGGCGGCGCGGGTGCGGACCTTCTCCGGGTCGCAGATCAGCAGCGGGGTTCCGTCAGGCAGGTGGGCCGACAGGGTCGTCAAGTCGGTGGGCCGAAGCAGCGGCAGCAGGGCCTCCATACCGTCGACCGGGATGCCCTCGGCCAGCTTGGCCAGCATGTCGGGCACGCTGCCCGGCACGCTGTTCTCCTGCACCGGGTGCTCGGCGGCCAGCTTGGCGGCCACGTCGCGGACGTCGTCGGTGAGCAGCACTTCGCGGCACGGCACCGCAATAAGATGGTCGACGGCGATCTCGGCGATGGAGCGCTGATCGGCCACGGAGAACATCCGCATTTCGGAGACTTCGTCGCCCCAGAACTCGACGCGCACCGGATGCTCGGCGGTCGGGGGGAAGACATCGAGGATGCCGCCGCGGACCGCGAATTCGCCGCGCTTGCCGACCATATCGACGCGGGTGTAGGCCAGATGGACGAGCCGCGCGATGACGGCATCGAATGTCGCCTCCGCGCCGAGGGCCAGTGTCACCGGCTCGATATCCGCCACGTCGGGGGCCATCGGCTGCAGCAGCGACCGCGTCGTCGTGACCACGACCCGCAGTGGCGGCCCGAGGCGTTCGTCGTCGGGTTGGGCGAGCCGGCGCAGCAGCATCAGCCGTGCGCCAACGGTGTCGACGCCTGGCGAGAGCCGCTCGTGCGGCAGCGTCTCCCACGACGGGAACATCGCGACGGCGTCCCCGAACACGCCGCGCAATTCGGCGGTCAGGTCGTCGGCTTCGCGCCCGGTCGCGGTGACCACGAGCAGCGGACCGGCCTGCGCCAGCGCGGCCGCGACGAAGACCCGGGCGGCAGCCGGGCCGACGAGGGCAAGGTCGACGAGTCTGTCGGCGGCCCGGCGCGCGGCGTCTTGTAAAGAGGGATCTCGCAGCGCCAGGTCAACCAGCCCCGCGATCGGGGTCTGGACATGGGCGATCCCCGATGCGGTCATGATGCGTCCATCCTAGGCAGGAGACGAATCGGCGGCTCGCCGCCGGCTACCGAAGTGGTTGTCGGAGCGGGCAAATCACTCGTCGAGCAGCTGCGGGTCGTCCTCGAGGTGCATCAGCCCGTTCCAACACAGATTCACCAGATGCGCGGCCACCACTTCTTTCTTCGGCTCGCGCACGTCGAGCCACCACTGTGCGGTCATCGACACCGAACCCACGAGCGCCTGGGCGTACAGCGGCGCCATATCGGGGTCGAGGCCGCGGCGGGAGAAGTCACCGGCCAGGATCGACGACACCTGGTTGACGGCCTCGTTGAGCAGCGTGGAGTAGGTGCTGCCCGACGTGATGGCCGCCGGGGAGTCACGAATAAGGATGCGGAAACCGTCGGTGCGTTCATCGACGTAGGTCAGCAGCGCCAGCGCGACCCGCTCGATACGCAGCCGCGACCGATTGTTGGTCATCCTGGTCAGCGAGGATGTGATGCCGTCGAGCAACGCCGACATCTCGCGGTCGACCACGACGGCGTAGAGCCCTTCCTTGCCGCCGAAATGCTCGTAGACGACGGGTTTGGACACATTGGCGCGCTGGGCGATCTCCTCGATCGACGTGCCCTCGTATCCGCGCTCCGCGAACAGCGTCCGTGCGACGTCGATGAGCTGGTGGCGCCGCTCCGTGCCGGTCATCCTGGCTCGGGGCGCACGCACTTCCTTCTCGGGCGCTGGCACGCCCTTCAGCGTATCTTTCGGCGTTGCCGCTGCGGTGGCGGCGCGAAGTACTCGCACTTTTGCGCCCAGGGCGCAGAGTGAACGGCGGATCGGGCCCATCGGCGCATTCGACTAGCATCACGAGTTGATCAGTCCGTCGTGGTGTAATCGGCAGCACCTCTGATTTTGGTTCAGATAGTTCAGGTTCGAGTCCTGGCGACGGAGCGTGACCAACCAGCGTGGCGAGGCCGCGGTCCTGGTCCTGGCGGCCGGGGCCGGCACCCGCATGCGATCGGATACCCCCAAGGTGCTGCACACCTTGGCGGGGCGCAGCATGCTGGCGCACGCACTGCACGCGGTCGCCGAAGTGGCGCCGCAGCACCTTGTCGTGATCGTCGGTAAGGACCGGGAACGCGTCGCTCCGGCGGTCGAGCAGCTGGCCGGTGACCTTGGCCGCAGCATCGACATCGCGGTGCAGGACCAACAGCTCGGCACCGGGCACGCCGTCGGCTGCGGACTGTCGGCCCTGCCCGACGACTTTGCCGGCCTTGTCGTCGTGACCTCGGGCGACGTCCCGCTGCTGGACGCCGACACGCTGGCCGACCTGATCGCCACCCATGCCGCCGCGCCGGCCGCAGCGACCGTGCTCACCACCACGCTGGCCGACCCGACCGGCTACGGCCGCGTCCTACGCACCCAGGACGGTGAGGTCATCGGCATCGTCGAGCAGGCCGACGCCAGCCCGTCGCAGCAGGCCATCACAGAGGTCAACGCTGGTGTCTACGCGTTCGACATCGCGGCGCTGCGCTCGGCGCTGAGCCGGCTGCGGTCGGACAACGCCCAGCAGGAGCTCTACCTCACCGACGTGATCGCGATCGTGCGCTCCGACGGCCACATCGTGCGGGCACAGCACGTCGACGACTCCGCACTGGTCGCCGGTGTCAACGACCGGGTCCAGCTGGCCGAGTTGGGCGCCGAGCTCAACCGCCGCATCGTCGCCGCGCATCAGCGGGCCGGTGTGACGATCACCGACCCGGCGACTACCTGGATCGACGTCGACGTGACCATCGGGCGCGACACCGTCGTCCATCCCGGCACGCAGCTGCTGGGCACCACTGCGGTCGGGAGACGCTGCCAGATCGGCCCGGACACCACGCTGACCGACGTCGTCGTCGGCGACGAGGCGGCGGTGGTACGCACCCACGGCGGCCAGTCGACGATCGGTGACGGCGCGGCCGTCGGGCCGTTCGCTTATCTGCGCCCGGGCACCGTGCTGGGCGCCGACGGCAAGCTCGGCGCGTTCGTCGAGACGAAGAACTCCACCATCGGCACCGGCACGAAGGTGCCGCACCTGACCTACGTCGGCGACGCGGATATCGGCGAGCACAGCAACATCGGCGCGTCGAGCGTGTTCGTCAACTACGACGGAGAGAACAAGAGCCGCACCACGATCGGCTCGCATGTGCGAACCGGGTCCGACACCATGTTCGTCGCGCCGGTCAATGTCGGCGACGGCGCGTATACCGGCGCGGGCACAGTGGTGCGTGAGGACGTGCCGCCGGGAGCGTTGGCCGTATCGGCGGGGCCGCAGCGCAACGTCGAGGGCTGGGTTTCGCGCAAGCGGCCCGGATCCGAAGCCGATAAAGCTGCCCGCCGCGCCGCTGGCGAACAAGCGGAGTCCGAAGACGATCGCAAGTCGTGAGCCGGTTGCCCGTTGTTGGCATTCCGGCAACCCGTACGATTAGGCCGTATCGATCCCCGAGCAATGAGGGCACCGTGGGCACCGAGTGGACCGACAACCGCAAGAATTTGATGCTCTTCTCGGGTCGCGCGCACCCTGAGTTGGCCGAGCAGGTGGCCAAGGAGCTCGACGTCCCGGTCACCGCGCAAACCGCTCGCGACTTTGCGAACGGCGAGATCTTCGTCCGTTTCGATGAATCGGTCCGTGGCTGCGACGCTTTCGTGCTGCAGTCGCATCCTTGGCCACTGAACCAGTGGCTGATGGAACAGCTGATCATGATCGACGCGCTCAAACGCGGCAGCGCCAAGCGGATCACCGCGATCCTGCCGTTCTATCCGTATGCCCGGCAGGACAAGAAGCACCGCGGCCGCGAGCCGATCTCGGCGCGGCTGGTCGCCGACCTGCTCAAGACCGCCGGCGTCGACCGCATCGTGACGGTGGACCTGCACACCGACCAGATCCAGGGCTTCTTCGACGGGCCGGTGGATCACATGCGGGCGCAGAACCTGCTGTGCGGCCACATCGCCGAGAACTACGCCGACCACGACATGGTCGTCGTCTCCCCCGACTCCGGCCGTGTCCGGGTCGCCGAGAAGTGGGCCGACGCGTTGGGCGGAGTACCGCTGGCCTTCATCCACAAGACGCGTGACCCGCTGGTGCCCAACCAGGTGAAGTCCAACCGTGTCGTCGGCGACGTCAAGGGCAAGACCTGCATCCTCACCGACGACATGATCGACACCGGCGGCACGATTGCGGGCGCGGTCAAGTTGCTGAAGGACGACGGTGCGGGCGACGTCATCATCGCCGCGACACACGGTGTGCTGTCGGACCCGGCCCCGCAGCGGCTGGCCGAGTGCGGTGCGCGCGAGGTCATCGTCACGAACACCCTGCCGATCGGTGAGGACAAGCAGTTCCCGCAGCTGACCGTGCTGTCGATTGCGCCGCTGCTGGCCAGCACGATTCGTGCCGTGTTCGAAAACGGCTCGGTGACAGGCCTTTTCGACGGGTCGGCGTAGTGGCGGACAGCGTCATCTATCACAATCCGCGCTGTTCGACGTCGCGTAAGACGCTGGACTTGTTGCGGGACAACGGCATCGAACCCACCGTCATCCAGTACTTGAAGACGCCGCCATCGCGCGATGAGCTGGTCAAGATGATCAAGGACGCCGGTATCGATGTCCGCACCGCGGTGCGCAAGCGTGAGCCGCTGTACGCAGAACTGAACCTCGCCGACGCCGGCGACGACGAACTGCTCGATGCGATGGCCGAGAATCCAATCCTGATCGAGCGACCGTTCGTCGTGACCCCCAAAGGCACCCGGCTGGCCCGGCCGATAGACGCGGTCCGAGAGATTTTGTGAGATTGCGCCGAGGCGCGGTGGTCGCGCTGGTGCTTCTCGCCGCGACGGGTTGCGGCGCGGAAAGCCCTGACTACCAATCAGTTTGGTCGACGTCGGCGACCACGACGGCTCCCTCGACGAGCGCCGAGGCGCCGGTGCCCATCGCGCAGTACCTCGAGAGCGTCGGCGTCACCGGTGACCCCATCGCACCCGACAAGCTCACCGATCTGACGGTGACGATGCCGCAGCCGAAGGGCTGGCAGGGTTACAGCAACCCGAATCTGTCGCCGGGCACGCGCGTGGTCGCCAAGGGCGACACCTACCCCACCGCGATGCTGATGGTGTTCAAACTGAACGGCAACTTCGACGTGAACGAGGCCATCAAGCATGGCTACGCCGACGCCGAACTATCGCAGAACTTCAAGCGGCTCAACGCCTCGACTGACAACTGGCACGGCTTCCCGTCATCGATGATCGAGGGCAGCTACGACCTCAATGGCCGTCGCATGCACAGCTACAACCGCGTCGTCATCCCGACGGGCGCGCCGCCGGCGAATCAGCGGTATCTCGTTCAGTTCACGGTGACGGGGTATGCGGAGAAGGCCGCCGAGGAGGCGTCCGACATCGAAGCCGTCATCGGCGGATTCAACGTCGCGCTGCCAGGCGCACCGCCCAAGTAGTTATGCCGAGCAGACGCAAAACTGCCCATTTTCCGGCGGATTGGGTCAGTTTTGCGTCTGCTCGCGGTCATCTAGGGTAAGCGTCATGAGCGAGTGGACCGCTGCCGATCTGCCGTCGTTCGCCGGACGCACCGTCGTCGTCACCGGCGCCAACAGCGGCCTGGGCTTGGTGACCGCGAGCGAACTGGCCCGCGTCGGTGCCAAGACAATCCTCGCGGTGCGCAACGTGGACAAGGGAACCCAAGCCGCCGCCACCATGACCGGCGACGTCGAGGTCCGCAAGCTCGACCTACAGGACCTGTCCTCGGTGCGTGAATTCGCGGCCGGCGTCGACGGTCTCGACGTGCTTGTCAACAACGCCGGCATCATGGCCGTGCCGTACGCACAAACGGTCGACGGGTTCGAAAGCCAGATCGGCACCAACCACCTCGGCCACTTCGCGCTGACCAATCTGCTGCTGCCGAAGATCACCGACCGGGTGGTGACGGTGTCGTCGATGATGCACCTGCTGGGCTACATCAGCCTCAACGACCTGAACTGGAAGTCGCGGCCGTATTTCGCCTGGCCGGCCTACGGGCAGTCGAAGCTGGCCAACCTGTTGTTCACCAGCGAGCTGCAGCGCCGGCTGAACGCGGCCGGCTCGAAGATCAGGGCACTCGTCGCCCATCCCGGCTACTCGGCGACCAACCTGCAGGGCCAGACCGGCAACCGGATGGGCACCAAAATCTGGGATGCCGGCAACCAGTTCTTCGCCACCACGGCCGACTTCGGCGCGCGCCAAACGCTGTACGCGGTGTCGCAAGATCTGCCGGGCAACAGCTTCGTCGGCCCGCGGTTCGCCATGCGGGGATCGACGGGGCTCACTGCATTTCGCAGCCCGCTGGCCCGCAGCGCGAAGAAAGCGACCGCGCTGTGGGAACTATCTGAGCAGCTCACGGACACCAAATTTCCGCTGTAGGTGCTGACTGCGCTACCCTTGCGGGCGCGTCACGGCGAGGGTGGTCACAGCCACCGTTATCGACGGGATCCCGCATCTGATGGTTTGCGACCCTGGCCGTGCCCGAAACAACGACCGGCACAGGAGCAACACCCATGGCTAAGACTTCCACCGCGAACAAGCTGACCGCTGCAGTCCGCAGCGAGACCGGCAAGGGCGCGTCGCGCCGCGCCCGCCGCGAGGGCAAGGTCCCCGCTGTCCTCTACGGCCACGGCACCGACCCGCAGCACCTCGAACTCGACGCCCGCGACTTCTCGGCCGTGCTCCGCCACTCCGGCACCAACGCGGTGCTGACCCTCGATATCGAGGGCAAGGAGCAGCTGGCGCTGACCAAGGCGCTCGAAATCCACCCGATCCGCCGCAACATCCAGCACGCCGACCTGCTCGTCGTGCGCCGCGGCGAGAAGGTCACCGTCGAGGTCAACGTCGTCATCGAGGGTGAGGCCGTTTCGGGTTCGCTGGTCACCCAGGACACCAACACCATCACGATCGAGTCGGATGTGCAGTCGATCCCCGAGCAGTTGAGTGTTTCCATCGAGGGCGCCGAGATCGGCACCCAGTTCACCGCGAGCTCGATCCCGCTGCCGAGCGGCGTCTCGCTGGTGTCGGATCCCGAGATGCTGGTGGTCAACGTCGTCTCTGCGCCGACAGCAGAGGACCTGGAGGGCGAGGGTGCAGGCGAGGCCGCAGAGGCCGAGGGCGTAGCGGTTGCCGAGGGCGAAGGCGAGGCTGCCGGAGAGGCACCCGCCGCGGAATCCGAGTAGTTCCGCATGGCCGAACCCGTTTTGGTGGTCGGCCTCGGCAATCCTGGACCGCGATACGCCACGACCCGGCACAACCTCGGTTTCGTCGTCGCCGACATCCTGGCCGCGCGGATCGGGGCCGGCTTCAAGGCGCACAAGAAGTCGGGCGCGGAAACGGCCACCGGAAAACTGGGCGGCCGCTCCGTGGTGTTGGCCAAGCCCCGGTGCTACATGAACGAGTCGGGGCGCCAGGTCGGGCCGCTGGCGAAGTTCTATTCGGTGCCGCCTGCCGATATTGTGGTGATCCACGACGAACTCGACATCGACTTCGGCCGCATCCGGCTGAAGTTCGGTGGCGGCGTCGCGGGCCACAACGGGCTGCGGTCGGTGGCGTCGGGCTTGGGCACCAACGACTTTCAGCGGGTGCGCATCGGTATCGGACGCCCGCCGGGCCGCATGGACGGCGCGGCGTTCGTGCTCGGAAACTTCACCAGCGCCGAGCAGCGGGAGGTGCCCACGATCTGCGAGCAGGCCGCTGACGCCACCGAGCTGCTCGTCAAGGACGGTTTGGAGCCGGCCCAGAACATCGTGCACGCCTGGTAATCGAGCGCGAACAGACGCAAAGGTCCCCGACACGCCGAGGTTTTGGCGCACTTTGCGTCTGCTCGCGAAGGGTCAGCGCCCCCGGATCCCGCTGTCGACGACCTCGACTTGCTTGTGCGGGTAGCGGCGTTCGGCGTGCGCCTTGGCCGCCGAATTCGGTAGCACGTAAAGGGTTTCGCGCTTGTCCTGCAGCGGCTTGAGTACCAGATCCATGAAGCCCTTGCGGTCGTCGAGGTAGGGCTCGATGACGTCCTCACCGGCCGGGCAGACAGCTAGGCAGTAGGCCGCCTTGTAGTTGGCCTTGAACGACAAGCTCTGCCACATCGACGCGTTTTCCGAATCGCTGACCCGCGAACGGAAGTCCTCTGCAGATGCGCTGTCCGCGATGGTCTGCGCCCAGTCGGTGAACCCGCCCATGAACTCGCGATAGTTGTGCACCGAACACGCGATGAAGTCGAAGTCACCATCCTTCTTGATCGCGCCGACCGGACAGGCGGCGACGCACAGCTTGCACTCCAGACACGGCGAATAGTCCAGCGGCTCACCGTAACTGGTGACCTCTGCGGCCACCAGGATCGTGCCGAGCAGGATGAAGTTGCCGAATTTCGGATGGATCACGTTGCGATGGATGCCCATCACGCCGAGGCCGGCAGCGACCGCGACGGGTTTGTGCGCGACCACCCAGATGCGGCCGGGAAACCTGTCCATTTCCATCGGGAAGGACATTGACGGGTTGATCGCGCGGTAGCCGGCGTCCTGCAGAGCGCGGGTGATTCGGTGGGCGGCCTCGTTCATGATCTCGCCGCTGCGGTGGAACTCCTGATTGGCCACGCTGCGCGCGGTCGACCGGACGTTGTCCCGGTTCATCTTCACCACCAGCGAGATGTAGCTCTGCGTCCCGGGCAGCGCGGCGTCGACGTGTTCTCGCTCGGAGGCGAGGTCCGGGTTGTCGACGCTGGCGAAGGCGACGTCGTCGGCACCGGCATCGAGGCACACCTGCCGCAGCCAGTCGGCGTCGATAACGCTCGATTGGACCCTCTTCCGTGACATCACCGCGCGGACCGTCGGGTGGTCGGCGAGCCGCGCGGGAATCTTGTCCATGCTGGGTATAGTACACACAACTCAGCTACGAACCCACACCGGCGTAAAGAATGCGTTCGGAGCCCGCGCTTCGCACAGAAATGCGGGTACACCGGAGTTATGGACGGAACACCGGGCTCCGGCCTGCTGCGCCACAGCTGGCAGCGGCTGCTCGACGGTGACCGTCGATGGGGATCGATCGACATCCGGCTGGATCGCTTCGGCGTCACCCGGTACCGGCTGGTGGTCTATCCGCCGGGCATCACCGAGTCCGAGCGCCGACGTGTGCGCATCGCACGTGGCTGGCCGCTTTGGGGGGCGCTGGCGTGGGTCGTCTGCGAAATCGTGCTCAGCCACGCGACCGCGCCATGGGCTGCATTCGCCATGTCGACGGCCGTGTACATCGGCTTGGGAATGGTGGCGGTTTGGATGGCCGGCGCGCCACGCACCCGCGTGCGCACCATGGCCGCGATGGTGATGGCCGGTCACCATGATCCGGCCTCGGGCGCAGTGCGTGACCGGCTGGAAGACCTCGCGGGCACGCTGATAACCGCCGATGAACGCCTTGCGGCAGGGCAGATCTCGCCGGCCGAGCACGAGATGGTGTGGTGGCGGATCTACGACCGGTTGGACTCCGGCCAGTCCACCACCACGACCTAGCCTGCGGTTCGGCGGGCGTAGGCGCGCAGGGCGAACGGTGCGAATACGGCCGTCAACGCCAGCGACCACAAAATGGTCGCCAGCACCGGGTGATGCAGCGGCAGCTGGGCGCTCTCCGGCGCGGGTCCGCCGTTGCCCCACAGCTCACGCATCGCCTGCGCCAGCGACGACACCGGGTTCCACTCCGCCATCACTCGCAGCCAATGCTGCATCGGCTCGGTAGGCGCAAAGGTGTTGGCCAGGAACGTGATCGGGAACAGGACGGTGAACATTACTCCATTGACGGCTTCAACAGACCGCATCACCGAACCGATGAGGATGCCGAACCAGATCATCGCGAAGCCGAACAGAAGGATCAAAGCGAATGCGAGCACGGCCTCGGCGACGCTGCCGCGAATCCGCCAGCCGATGGCCAGCCCCGTCACCGCCATCACCACCACACCGATCGTCGAGTGCAGCAGGCTGGCCACACTGCGGCCGATCAACACCGACGAGCGGGAGATCGGCAGCGACCGGAAGCGATCGATGATGCCCTTCTCCACGTCGGCGGTGATCCCCGACGCCACCACGAACGCGGTGAACACAATGGTCTGCGCCTGGATGCCCGGCAGCAGGAACTCCCGGTACGACGCGCCGCCCCCGGTGGCGATCGAGGCACCGAACACGAACGCGAACAGCAGCACGAACATGATCGGCTGCACTGTGACGTCGCTGAGCATCTCGGGCATGCGCTTGGTGTGGATCATGTTGCGTTTCACCATGATCCACGACTGCTGCGCGATATTGGTGCGGTGGGTCCGCGCAGGTTGCAGCTTGACGTGCGGCGTGGTCTCGACGGCCGTCACGCTTTCACCTCTTCCTCTTCGGTGCGGTGGCCGGTGAGCGATAGAAACACATCGTCGAGGCTGGGCCGGGACAGCCCGATGTCGTCGACGTCGATATCGCTGTCGCGCAGCCAGCCCGCGACCCGGACCATGTCGGCCAGCCCGTCGGCGGCCGCTGTCAGCTGGCGGGCGGCCGTGTCCACGAACACTTCGGCACCAGTCTTGCCCAGCAGCGCCTGCGCGGCAGGCAGATCGTCGGCGTTGGTGACGGTGACGATCAGGCTGGCGTTGCCCGCCTGCTGCTTGAGCTGCAGCGGCGAGCCCTCGGCGATGATCCGGCCCTTGTCGATCACCACGATGTTGTCGGCAAGCTGGTCGGCTTCCTCGAGATACTGCGTGGTCAACAACAGCGTCGTGCCCTGCTCGACCAGCCCGCGCAGCACGTCCCACAGATCGCTGCGGCTGCGGGGATCCAGGCCCGTGGTCGGCTCGTCGAGGAACAGCACCGGCGGCGACGCGAGCAGGCTGACGGCCAGGTCGAGCCGACGGCGCATACCGCCCGAATACGACTTGACCACCCGATCGGCGGCGTCGGCGATCGAAAACTGTTCCAGCAGTTGATTTCCCAGCCGCGCGAGCTCCTTGCGGCGGATACCGTATAGACCGCCGATCATCCGGATGTTCTCGCGGCCGGTGAGCAGTTCGTCGACGGTGGCCACCTGGCCGGTGAGGCCCATGCTGCGCCGCACCTTGTCAGGCTCGCGGCAGACGTCGTACCCGGCCACCCGCGCGGTGCCGCTGGTGGGCTCGGTGAGCGTGGCCATCATCCGCACCGTGGTGGTCTTGCCTGCGCCGTTGGGGCCAAGCAAGCCCAGCACGGTGCCTGGAGGGACCGCGAAGCTGACATGGTCGACGGCGGCGGTGTCGCCGAAGCGCTTCACGAGGTCGATCGCCTCGATCGCCGGTGTGGACATGGCACCGACCGTATCGGCGCCGACCGACATCAAGCCACCGAATTCTGCCGACGCAGACTAAACGGCCCGCGTGCGGGGTACAACCGGTGGTATGTCGATCCATCGTCCGAGGAGTTACGGGCATGGAATGGTTTGCCGCACCCGATTATTGGCTGGCTAGAGAAGTCCTGCAGCGCGGCGTCGCGGCGATTTATCTGGTCGCGTTTGTCGCGGCAGCCCGCCAATTCCGGGCGCTGATGGGTGAACACGGGATGCTGCCCATCCCGCGGTTTGTGGCGCGGCAGAAATTCGGGACGACGCCAAGCATCTTCCATTTCCACTACTCCGACCGGTTCTTCGCGGCGGTCTGTTGGTTCGGAGCTGCGCTGTCGGCGGCCATCCTTGCCGGTGCAATCGATCTGGTACCGCTGTGGGCGGCGATGCTCGCATGGCTGGCGCTCTGGGTCCTGTACCTGTCGATCGTCAACGTCGGGCAGAGGTGGTACGGATTCGGCTGGGAGTCTTTGCTGTTGGAAGCAGGCTTTCTGGCGATCTTCCTCGGCAACGACGAGACGGCGCCGCCGCTGCTGGTGCTGTTCCTGGCACGCTGGCTGCTGTTCCGTGTCGAGTTCGGCGCCGGGCTGATCAAATTGCGCGGCGACCGGTGCTGGCGCGACTTGACATGCCTGTACTACCACCACGAGACACAACCGATGCCCGGGCCGCTGAGTTGGTTCTTCCATCACCTGCCCAAGCCGCTGCACCGGGTGGAGGTGGCCGGCAACCACTTCGCGCAACTCGTCGTGCCGTTCGCGTTGTTCGCCCCCCAACCGGTGGCGAGTGTGGCCGCCGCGATCGTCATCGTCACCCAGATGTGGCTGGTGCTGTCCGGCAACTTCGCCTGGCTGAACTGGATCACGATCGTCCTGGCGTTCAGTGCGCTCGACCAGTCGTCATTCGCGTCTGTCCTGCCGGTGCCTGATCCACCGGCCCTCCCCGACCCTCCGCTCTGGTTCGCCGCCGTCGTGATGGCCTGCACGGTGTTCATGGTCGTCTTGAGCTACTGGCCGGTGCGCAACATGATCTCGAGCCATCAGCGCATGAATGCCTCGTTCAACCCGTATCACTTGGTCAACACGTTTGGGGCCTTCGGCACCGTCGGCCGTATCCGCTACGAGGTCGTGATCGAGGGCACCGACGAGCAGGACATCACCGACCACACGGTGTGGCGGGAATACGGATTCAAAGGCAAGCCGGGCGATCCGCGCCGGCTGCCGCGACAGTGGGCGCCCTACCATCTGCGCCTCGACTGGCTGATGTGGTTCGCCGCGCTTTCACCGGCCTACGCGCTGGACTGGCTCGGCCCGTTCGTCGCGCGGCTGCTGCGAAACGATGCGCCGACACTGCGCCTGCTTCGGCACAATCCATTTCCGGACTCGCCGCCGCATTATGTGCGGGCACAGCTGTATCAGTACCGGTTCACCACATGGCGAGAACTGCTGCACGAGCACGCATGGTGGGAGCGCGCCCTGGTCGGTGAGTACTTGCCGCCCGTCGCGCTCGGGACGGGGGCGGCTCGCGGAATTGGGTGACTTGCGTCATCGGTTGCATCGACGAATTCAAGTAGTCCGCTACTCGCGCCTCGCCATAAACCCCACGCCACGATGTCAATCAGCGATTTCCGATGCAACGTAAGGAGAGGACACATGGCTGACAGCAGGACTGGTGAGAGTAACGATCCACCGCCACCGCCCCCGACAAGGGATCTACTAGCCGCGCTCGCACGCGGCGACAGCACTACCCACGAGACGATCGTGTGCTTGAAAGACCACCACGCTGACTGTCTCGACGTCCTGGTTACGGCGATTGGTACCGCGGCCGCTGGTTCTCCGGAGCGCCAACGCGCCGCGCGATCCTTCCTTGATCCGAAACTCTTCGCCAACGCACCGGGCGACGACGCGCCCAGCCGACACAAAGCGCCCGGGCTTCCTGTCCTGCTCAATGGCACGTTGTACGACCCGTGCGACATCAAGCGGTTCGACGGAACTGCGTTGCATTTCGTTCCGGCCGCCGACCATATCGTTGCCATCGACGACCGTCGGGTGATAGCGGAGTACTGGCGGCAGTCCTTCATTTCTTCGGCGCTAGCCGACTCTCGGTATGGGGGCTATGGCGTTTTCCCTGCGAAGTTTGAATTCCCGCCGCTTGATACCGGTGTCCCCGATGCCCCGTACAGCCCGAATCCGGGGTTCGCTACGCCGGCGCCAACTTACGGGCGCTACGACGTCGGGACCACCTATTTCTACGACGACGACCGATGCCAGGGCGAAAGCCTGGCCTTGACAAGCAACCGTGGCTACGTGCGGCTCAGCAAGGTGGGCAGGGGCTTTCTCGGCCTTGGTGATTGGAACGATGTCATTTCTTCGGTGTCGACGATGAATCGGATTGTCGTTCTGTATGAGCACAAGAACTACGGCGGCTCGACCCTAACGTTGGAACGAGGCGATCGGACTTCTCGCAATGAATGGCTTGAATTGAATTCGCAAGGATGGAACGACCGCGCATCGTCGCTCGGGACCTGGTGACGCTCAGCCCGGCCACAGGCCATCGTCAAGCTGTGGGCCCACGCGGCAGTCGGGCTGCTAGGTGACGAGCGAGACGGAGTTGGAGCGGCGCAGCTTGCCCGACGGTGTCTTCGGGATGGTGCCCGGCCCCAGCACAACGACGTTGCGGGGACGAACGTCGACCTCGGCCACCACTTCGTGGGCGACCTGATGTTCGATGCGGCGCACCTCGACCGGGTCCTGCCAGGCGTTGGATTCCACCGCGACGGCGAACGTCTCGCGGGAGTGCCCGGCGTCGAGCCTCACCGCGACGGCGCAGCCCGGGCGAACCCCCTCGACGCGGCCGGCGGCGCGCTCGATGTCGGTCGGGTAGATGTTGCGGCCGGCCATGATGATCACGTCCTTCACGCGACCGCACACGATGATGTTTCCTGCCTCGGTGACATAGCCGAGGTCACCCGTGTCGTACCAGCCGTGCTCGTCCTGGGCTGGGATGAAGCCACCCATGGTGATGTAGCCGGGGGTCAGCGACTCGCCACGCAGTTCGATCACCCCGACGCCACGCGGCGGCATCACGTTGCCGTGCTCGTCGATGATGCGAGCTTCCAGGTCCTTCAGCAGCGGGCCCAGCGAGGCCAGCCGGCGAGTGTTGCCCTTGGTGGCGGGCACGGCGCGGCGCAGCGCGGCCAGCAGGTCGGCATCGACCTCGTCAACCACCAGGCCCGCCCCGCACGGAGAGAACGACACCGCCAGCGTCGTCTCGGCCATGCCGTAGGCAGGAAGGATGGCGTCGGGCTGCAGGCCGAACGGCTTACCCGCGTCCAGCAGGTCCTCCACATCGGCCGCCTCAACCGGCTCGGCGCCCGATAGGGCGAACCGCAGCGTGGACAGGTCGAACTGGCCGGGCTGGGCCTGCTTGCGCAACCGCTTGGCGAACAGCGAGTAGGCGAAGTTGGGCGCCGCGGTCATGGTGCCCTTGTACTTGTCGATGAGCTTGGCCCACAGCAGCGTGTCGCGCAGGAAGTCCATCGGGGTGACCTTGACCAGCTCAGCGCCGAAGTACATCGGGATCGTCAGGAAGCCGACCATGCCCATGTCGTGGAAGCAGGGCAGCCAGCTGACCATGACGTCCTTGTCGACGTCGTACTCGGCGCCGATGAACATCGCTTCGGCGTTGGAGTAGATGTTGCGGTGCGTGATCTGGACCGCCTTCGGCGACCCCGTCGAACCGGACGTCAGCTGCATCAGCGCCAGGTCGTCCTCGCCGACCTCGATCGGATCGATCGGATCCGATGCCAGCAGATCGGCGACCGTCAGAACCGAGATGCCCTTCTCCTCGAGCACAGGGATGGCAACCGTGAAAGGTTCGGAGACGATGACGGCCTTGGCTTCGATCATGCCGATGACGGTCAGCGTGTCCTCGGCCCACATCGCCAGGTCGGTGCGTGGCGTGGGCTGGTGCAGCATGGTCAGGCTGGCGCCGCGCATCCACAGGCCCTGGGCCGTCGGGGCGATCTCCACCGGGAAGCCGGCGAGCACGCCGACCGCGTCGCCGTGGCCGACGCCCGCGTTGGCCAGACCACCCGCGATGCAGCGGGCGCGCTCGTGAACCTCACCCCAGGTGTGCCGAACGGGCTCGTACGGTTCACCGGTGACCATGCCCGTCGCGACCGTGCGGGCGTTGCGATACATCTTCTCGGTGAATCGGCTCACGACGACCTCCTCGGTTCCGGCGCAAACGTCCGGGTGTAATGCTCCCGCTGATAGAAGGCGTTTCCGCGTAGGCGCGCACACATTTGGGGAGCGGTTATGTCTCGAATCGGTGATGCACCGGTTTGTCCTATATATCTGGAAAACCACCCGCCGGAGTTACCGGCGGGAGAAAGAGACGCGTCCGATGCCTGACCGCTAGCTTTCACCGCCGATCATCTTAAGCAACTCTTAAGTAGCCGCCAAACTGTAGCGAGAAATGAGGCCTGGGTCACACTTGGTTGTGATCAAACTGATGTCGACGGTGCTGGCACCACTCGGGCGCCGTGCACTGGGCCGCTGGCCACCCTGACGGTGCGGCATACGCCCGCGCCTGCGAGCTGCGCACCGACGTCGATCGCCGCGGCCGCAGACGAGCACAGGAACGCGCAGGTCGGGCCGGAGCCCGAGACGATTCCGGCGAGGGCGCCGGCGTCCGCGCCTGCCCGAAGGGTGCGACGCAGCCCCGGGTGAAGGCTCAGCGCCGCCGGCTGCAGGTCGTTGCCGAGCAGCGGCGCCAGCTCAGTTGGGTCGCCCGACGCCAGCGCGGCCAGCACCGGCTCAGGGTCCTCAAGCCGCGGCGGCTGCTCCCGGCCCGCCTCGCGTAACCGGTCGATTTCGCTGAACACCGCGGGCGTCGACAACCCGCCCTCGGCGAAGGCCAGCACCCAGTGGAACGTGTTGCGGGCCAGCACGGTGGCCAGCTCCTCGCCGCGACCCGTCCCCAAAGCCGTGCCGCCGTGCAGCGCGAACGGCACGTCGCTGCCGAGCTGGGCGGCCAGTGCGTGCAGGTCGCGCCGTGGCACGCCGAGCTCCCACAGCGTGTTGATGGCCACCAGCACCGCCGCGGCGTCGGCGCTGCCGCCCGCCATACCCCCCGCGACCGGGATGGACTTCTCGATGGAGATCGCGACGTCGGGTGCCCGCCCGACGTGCTCGGCCATCAATTCGGCCGCTTGCCAGGCAAGGTTGCGCTCGTCGGTGGGCAGCGACTCCACACCTTCGCCGGACATGTCCAGCGACAACACATCGGCGTTGCGCACGGTGACCTCGTCGAGCAGCGACACCGCGTGGAAGACGGTCGTCAGCTCGTGATAGCCGTCGTCGCGACGGTCACCGACGGCCAGGTAGAGATTGACCTTGCCCGGGACCCGCACGGTCACCGACCCGGTGGGCACCCACTCGGAGGCGGTGTTTCCGTCGGATGCAGACACGGCACGACCCTAGCGCCGCGACGCGCAAGGCAGGAGCCGAAGCATCGAGATAGGAGGCCGTTCCGGGCCAGTGCAGACCGACAGCAAACCCTAGGCTGTGAGGATGCTTGCGCCCGGCGACCGGTTCGAGGGTTACGTCGTGGACGCGGCTCTGGGCCACGGCGGATACGCGACGGTGTACCGGGCGCACGACGCCTCGGGCCCGGACCGCGCGGTTGCCCTGAAGGTTCTCGACGAGCAGCATCGGCATCTGGCGCAACTCGCCCGTCTGCGCCGGGAATTCGGGTTCGCCCATCAGCTCGATCACCCCCACATCGTCACCGTGTATGAACGCGGGCCGGGTTGGCTCTCCATGGAGCTCATCTCCGGGGGCACCGTCGCCACGCTGCCAGCGACGCCGGATCGTCTTGCCGCACTGGCGCAGATCGCCGACGCGCTGGACTACATACACAACCGGCAAATCGTGCACTGCGACGTCAAGCCGTCGAATATTCTTGTGCACCAGGACTTCCCACGCGACGGCGCAGTTCTCATCGACTTCGGAGTGGCGCTTTCGATCACCGATGACATCGGCTATCACGCCACCCACGTCGAGGCATCGCTGCCATATTCAGCGCCGGAATTGCTCACCGGGCATGCACCCAGCGAAGCCACTGACGAGTACGCGCTGGCATGCACGATGGTTGAACTGCTCACGGGTACACCACCATTCACAGCCAACACACAAATGGGACTGATCAACGCTCACCTGCACAGTCCGCCGCCGCGCCGCTCCCGCGAGATCGACTGGCTGCCACGCGTTTTCGACTCGATTTTGGCCAAGGCCATGGCGAAGAATCCTCACGACCGCTACCAATCCTGCCGCGAGTTTACTTCATTGATCGCACGGGCGCTGCGGTAACGTCGGCCAAACCCTTTTGTAACGCACCTTTTACGGCTGCCGAGTTTCCGCATGGACTGCACAGAGCTAACGTCGCTCAAATGTCATCTGCCACCGATTACGACACATCAGCGCTGGCCCATGAGGACGAGGGTTACCACAAGGGCCTCAAGCCACGACAGCTGCAGATGATCGCCATCGGCGGCGCGATCGGCACCGGCCTTTTCATGGGCGCAGGTGGGCGCTTGCACAGCGCAGGACCAGGGCTGTTCATCGTGTATGCGGTGTGCGGAGTGTTCGTCTTCTTCATCCTGCGGGCACTGGGTGAGCTTGTGCTGCACCGCCCTTCGTCGGGTTCGTTCGTCTCGTATGCGCGCGAATTCCTCGGCGAGAAGGCCGCCTACGTCGCGGGCTGGATGTATTTCTTCAACTGGGCCTGCACATCGATCGTCGACGTCACCGCGATCGCGCTGTACATGCACTACTGGGGCGCGTTCAAGGCCGTTCCGCAATGGACAATCGCGCTGATCGCGTTGGTCATCGTGCTGACGATCAACATGATCTCGGTGAAACTCTTTGGCGAGATGGAGTTTTGGGCCGCCTTGATCAAGGTCATCGCGCTGGTCACGTTCCTGGTCGTCGGGATCATCTTCCTCGCGGGCCGGTTCACCATCGGTGGGCAGGCCACCGGAGTCTCGGTCATCGCCGACAACGGAGGCATCCTGCCCAGCGGGCTCCTGCAACTGGTGATCATCACGTCTGGAGTGATATTCGCTTATGCCGCAGTCGAATTGGTGGGAACCGCAGCAGGTGAGACGGAGAACCCAGCCGAGGTGATGCCGCGGGCAATCAACTCGGTGGTGTTCCGCATCGCCGTGTTCTACGTCGGGTCCCTGATCCTGTTGGCGCTGCTACTGCCGTACACCGCCTACAAATCTGGCACCAGTCCGTTCGTCACGTTCTTCTCGTCCATCGGCGTCCCGGCCGCCGGCGACATCATGAACTTCGTCGTGCTCACCGCCGCACTGTCCAGCCTCAACGCCGGGCTGTACTCGACCGGCCGGATCTTGCGCTCTATGGCGATGAACGGCAGCGCGCCGCAGTTCACCGCCAAGATGACGAGAAAGGGCGTGCCGTTCGCGGGCATCGCGCTGACCGCCTGCTTCACCGTGGTTGGCGTGTTCCTCAACCTGGTGGTGCCGGCCGAGGCGTTCAACATCGCGCTCGACCTGTCGGCGCTGGGCATCATCGCCTCGTGGGGCACCATCGTCATCTGCCAGATCCAGCTGTACCGCTGGTCCAAGCGCGGAATCCTGCAGCGCCCTGCGTTTCAGCTGTTCGGCACGCCCTACACCAGCTATGCCACGCTCGTGTTCCTCGTGGCCGTGACCGGGCTGATGTGCTACGAGAACTACTGGAATCTGGCGGCGATGGTCGTCATCGTGCCAGCGCTCATCGGCGGCTGGTACGCCGTGCGCGGGCGTGTGATGGAAATGGCACGCGAACGCGTCGGATACACCGGCAACTACCCGGTGGTCGCCGAGACGCCGCTGATGGACGAGCTGCTCGACAAGGACAACCGCGACGGCTGAGCGCTACAGCGTTGTCCCGACGCCTGACTCTTCCGAAGCTGACCGTGACTCTGACCGCTCCCGCCGCTGCGACAGCGCCTGCCGGCCCCTGGGCTCCTCCCATTCGCCGGAGCGCTGCAGCAGCCGCACGAAGTCCGCAACCGACAGCGTCTCGCCGCGGCGGGACGGGTCGATGCTGGCGGCCAGCAGCCGGCGTGCCGATTCGTTGCCCGAACCGGCCCACTCCGCGAACGCATTGCGCGAAGTCTTCCTGCGCTGGGCGAACGCCACGTCGATCAGCCCGAACACCTGGTCACGGAATTCGGCGTCGGTGGGCCATGGTGTCGATTCGTAGCGGTCGATGCGGACCAGCCCGGAGTACACCCTAGGAATCGGCCAGAACACCGTCGGTGACACCATGCCGTAGCGCCGCACGTTGCCGAAGAACCGCACCTTGACGCTGGGCACGCCGTAGTCCTTGCCACCAGGTTCGGCGGCCAGTCGCTCGGCGACCTCGGCCTGCACCATCACCATCACCGTCCGGATGGACGGGAACTCGGCGAGCAGATGCAGCAGCGCGGGGACCGCGACGTTGTAGGGCAGGTTCGCCACCAGCGCCGTCGGCTCATCGGCCAGGTCAGGCCGGTGCAGCGTGAGGATGTCCCGGTTGAGCACCGTCAGCCGGTTGATCTCGCTGTGCGAATGATCAGCGATCGTCTTGGGCAGCTGGCGCGCGAGTATCGGGTCGATCTCGACGGCCGTGACCCTGGCACCCCGGTCGAGCAGGGCCAGCGTCAAAGAGCCGAGACCGGGACCGACCTCGAGAACATGGTCATGACGATTGACGCCGGACGCCGAAACGATGCGGCGAACGGTGTTCGCGTCATGGACGAAGTTCTGGCCGAACGACTTGCGTGGCCGGAAATCAATCTCTTTAGCGAGATGTCGTATCTCGGTTCGACCGAGTAGCCGGATTGTCAGGACGCCCCCACTCTCCCACTGCACACGGGCCACGCGCCCCATCCTTGCCGCGCCCGAGTGACTTCAGCAATCGCAATCTGTTCTTCTCTTGTCGCCAAATCTGCCCTCGCAGCATACCTCAGACCGCCGTTTCGCTCCCATGTGTTTTGATCAAATTGGACACCACCGTAAAAACCGTTACCGGTGTTGATGGCCCAATTACCTCCGGCTTCGCACCGGGAAAGAGCATCCCATTGGCCTCCGTTAGTGACCGGAGGGACCTCAGTGCCAGGCTTGGCACCTACCCGCAGCACCCCGTCCCTTGCGGGCACAACCACGACATTGGCTACTGGCAGCCTGCCAGTTTCTACACCATTCACTTTCGCGATGGCGAATGTTACGTCCTGCGTTCCAGGTGTTCCTGGGTCCTCGACGGCCTGACGACTCATGTTCATCGTCGCGTCGTCGATCCGCGTGTTGTTCGGATTCAGCGGGACACGCTCGGTCACCTTTTCGATCCGGACGCGGGTCACCTGGATCTGCATGCCGTCAAACACCGGCGACGAAGCTGGCGGGTCAACGGTGTCGCGCTGCTGCAGCGGCACACCGGCGGCCTCCAGCAGACTGGCGACATTGGGCGCGGCAAGACGGACGGTACGCACGGCGCCACCGTCGTTGAGCTGCACAGTCTTGGCACTGACCACTGGCAGCGACATGCCGGCAAGCGGGACGCGGCTGCCGCGCGAGGCCGCGGCAGGGGCCTTGTCGGTCATCTGCAGCTGTGCGAGCGCCTCGTCGACCGTCGACGCCGTCGTCCAGACCTGGCGGCTGTTCTCGCCGTCGAGGGAGATCTGCAGCGGGCGACTGCGGCGCAGCACGATCGTGTCGGATTGATGGACGTCCTCGTTGGCTGCCGGGTAGAGGTCGTCGCGATCGCCGACGTCGAATCCGTTCTCCTTGACGACGTCGATCACGCGCGACTTCATCGTCGACACCGTCATGGCGGCGCCGTCCACGGTCAGTGTCACCGACTTTTGGGCAGCAACGGCAAATCCGCCGGCGAAGGTCAGCGCGAGCAACATCGCACCAACCAGAAGGCGCAGTATCGGCGAGCGCTCTTCGTGGAGCTCTTGCAAAGTATTCAAAACGTGGTCTACCCCGACTATCGGACGTGCGCCAAAAGGACCGGTGTCGCTGGGCGCGATGTCGCCGGCCTTCCGGCTCCGTGTTCGATCACAGCACGGTAACGAAAAGGCCTAGGGGCGGCAACTTGCCAGCCCGTAGGCGCGAACGGCCGTCGTAGTACTTTCCCGCGCAAGTTCTTCTGCGGGCCGCTCGACAACATCGGCGAGCGCACGAACCGTGTACGGCAAGCAGTACGGCTCGTTCGGGGCGCCACGATACGGGTGCGGAGTCAAAAACGGCGCATCGGTCTCCACGAGCAGCTGGTCGGGCGGTATGAACGACGCCGCCTCGCGCAGCGCCTTTGCGTTTTTGAAGCTGACGGTGCCCGCCAGGCTCAGCAGCCACCCGTTGGCCACACAGGTGCGGGCCATCTGCGCGTCCGACGAGAAGCAGTGGAAGATCACGGTGTCGGGTGCACCCTCGGCGTTGAGCACGTCGAGAACCTCGGCGTCGGCGTCGCGGTTGTGGATCATCAGCGGCTTGCCCGTGCGTTTGGCGAGGTCGATGTGCCAGGCGAAGGCGTCTCGCTGGGTCGTGAGCTCGGCGCAGCCGTCGAGCTTGCCCGGCCAGTACATGTCGAGGCCGGTCTCGCCGATCGCGACGACGCGCGGGTGTTCTGCCAGCCGTTCGATGACGGTCCTGGCTTCCTCGGTGAGCGCGTCGGCGCGTGTCGGGTGCAGCGCGACGGCCGCGTACACACGAGGGTCCCAATCTGCGGCCTCGGTCACCCACCGCGCGGACTCGAGATCGTCGGCGATGGTGACGACGGCCTGTACACCGACGGCGGCGGCACGGTCGACGATCGCTTTGACGCTTTGGGCGTCGGTGGCCCCGCAGGCATCGAGATGGGTGTGCGCATCGACCAATGGGCTCAGCGGTTCCGGGGCGGGCGGCGCCGGGCGCTTCGAGGTCACCGCAACACAATAAGGTGAGGACAAATGAGCGAGCCGTACTACATCACGACAGCCATCGCCTATCCCAACGGCGACCCCCACGTCGGGCATGCCTACGAATACATCGCCACCGACGCGATCGCGCGGTTCAAGCGACTCGACGGGTACGACGTGCGCTTCCTCACTGGCACCGACGTCCACGGACTCAAGATGGCCGAGACGGCGGCGGCCGAGGGCATTCCGACCGCGGAGCTGGCTCGGCGCAATTCCGACGTGTTCCAGCGGATGCAGGAGCGGCTCAACATCTCGTTCGACCGGTTCATCCGCACCTCGGACGCCGACCACTACGAGGCCTCCAAGGAGATTTGGCGCCGGATGAACGAGACCGGCGACATCTACCTCGACGCATACAAGGGCTGGTACTCGGTGCGCGACGAGCGGTTCTTCACCGAGGCCGAGACGACCGTGGGCGCCGACAATGTGCGGATCGCCACCGAGACCGGCGCACCGGTGACGTGGACCGAGGAGCAGACGTACTTCTTCAAGCTGTCGGCCTATGCGGACAGGCTGCTGGCGCACTACAAGGCTCACCCCGAGTTCATCGAGCCCGACGTGCGCCGCAACGAGGTGGTCAGCTTCGTCTCCGGCGGGCTGCGCGACTTGTCGATCTCGCGGACGACGTTCGACTGGGGTGTGCCGGTGCCCGACCACCCCGACCATGTGATGTATGTGTGGGTCGACGCGCTGACGAACTACCTGACCGGCGTCGGCTTCCCGGACACGTCCTCGGAGTTGTTCAAGCGGTTCTGGCCGGCCGATCTGCACATGATCGGCAAGGACATCATCCGGTTCCACACGGTCTACTGGCCGGCGTTTTTGATGTCAGCGGGAATCGAGTTGCCGCGCAAGGTGTTTGTGCACGGCTTTCTGCTCAACCGTGGCGAAAAGATGAGCAAGTCGGTGGGCAACGTCGTCGACCCGCTGAACCTCATCGACACGTTCGGCGTGGACCAGGTGCGCTACTTCTTCCTGCGCGAGGTGCCGTTCGGACAGGACGGCAGCTACAGCGAAGAAGCGATCATCAGCCGCATCAACGCCGATTTGGCCAACGAGTTGGGCAATCTCGCGCAGCGCTCACTGTCCATGGTGGCCAAGAATCTCGATGGCATCGTCCCCGAGCCAGGCGAATTCACCGCCGACGACAAGGCGCTGGTGGAGGTGGCCGACGGGTTGATGGATCGAGTGCGGGGCCATTACGACTCCACTGCAATGCATCTCGCGCTCGAGGCGATCTGGTCGGTGCTCGGCGCGGCCAACAAGTACTTCTCCGCACAGGAACCGTGGGTGCTCCGCAAGACGGACGCCGAACGCTTCAAGACCGTGCTCTACACGACGTTGGAAACGGTGCGGATCGCGGCGCTGCTGAGCCAGCCTGCGATGCCCGCATCGACGGCGAAGCTGCTCGACCTGCTCGGACAGCCGGACGAGGCGCGGACGTTCGCGGCGATCGACACCCGATTGGTTCCCGGCACGGCATTGCCGGCGCCTGTCGGCGTGTTTCCGCGTTATCAAACGGAGTGAGCGCCTGCGCCGTGGCGCAATCTCAGCGGTACCGCCAGGACACACTGGAGTAACGCCTCACTACTTGTATTAGAGGCATGGGCAACATGTTTCATCTGGGGTGGTTCCTGAACTTCGTCGCCGACGAATGGAACGGGAATTGGGGTGACGGCGGGCGCGACTTCACCGGCGACTTCTACGTCGAAATGGCCAAGGATCTCGAGCGCGCCAAGTTCGACTACGTGCTGATCGAGGACAAGCTCATGGTGTCGACCGCATACGGCGGCACGATGGAGCACGACCTCAAGCACGGGGTTAACCCCAAGCACGATCCGGTTCCGCTCGCTGTGCTGATGGCCAACGCCACCACCCGCCTCGGCGTGATCCCGACGATGTCGACCACCTTCTACCCGCCGTTTCTCTTGGCCCGGCTGTGCAGCACCATCGACCACATCGCCCGCGGCCGGTTCGGTTGGAATGTCGTAACCTCCGGCGAGGACCGCGCCGCGCAGAACTTCGGGCTCGACAAGCTCTACGAACACGACGAGCGCTACGCCCGGGCCAGCGAGTACCTCGAAGTGGTCAGCAAGCTGTGGGAGTCGTGGGAGCCGGATGCGATCGAACGCGACTACACCACAGGCACATACGCGAACCATAAAAAGGTCCACACGATCGACTTCGAGGGCAGGTACTACAAGGTGCGCGGCCCACTGAACACCGCACCGTCACCGCAGTACCGCCCGACCATCGCCCAGGCCGGCGCGTCGCCGCCGGGACGCGCGCTTGCCGCGCAACACGCCGACACGATCGTCGCACCGGCCAACGGCATCGGCGCAATGCGGTCCTATCGCGATGACATCCATGCCCGCATGGAGGCCAACGGTCGCGACCCCTCGCACTGCAAACTGCTCTACCTGGTGTCCCCGATCGTTGCGGATACGCACGAGGAGGCGCTGGCCAAGCGGGAGCGGTGGTTCAGCAGCGATCTCTACATCGAATACATGCTGGCCGAGATCTCCTCGATCACCGAGATCGACTTCTCCCAGTTCGACCTCGACGCACCGGTGCCGCCGGTATCGACCAACGGCGAGCGCGGCGCGCTGGAGAGTTTCCTGGCCCGCGGCAGGGGTAAGACGTTGCGCGAGATCGTCACCGGCAGCGGCCTCACCAGCAATGTCGAACTCTGCGGCACACCCGAGGAAGTGGCCGACGAGATGGGCGAGATCATGAAACAAGTTGGCGGCGACGGGTTCTTGATCACCAGCCCGGTGATGCGGCTGAACCGCCGCTACGTTACCGAGATCACCGACGGTCTGATCCCGGAGCTTCAGAAGCGCGGCCTCGTGCGCTCCGAGTACACCGGCACCATGCTCCGCGACCACCTTCGTGAGTTCTGATGACTACCAAGCGTTTTCACCTCCCAAGCGCCCGCCGAGCGATGCCGAGGCGCGTGCCGAACACCTCGGTGCCAGCAGCCCGTACTTGAGCGCGGTCTCCATGGAGCGGCCGTGCGTGCTGCCTGAGATGGGTGATCCGCGTCACATCGTGTCACGTCTCGGCGGGCCGCGGTGTCTTGAGGGCATGACTGAACACAACTCACCCGTCAAGGTCGTCGTCATCGGCGGTGGATACGCCGGAACGATCGCGGCCAATCACCTGCGGATGCGCGCAGACACCGACGTCACACTGGTCAACCCGCGGCCGAAGTTCGTCGAGCGCATCCGGCTGCATCAGTTCGTGGCCGGCAACTACGACGCGACGGTCGACTACGGCACGCTGCTCGGCGAGGGCGTCCGCCTTGTCGTCGACAACGCCACCCGAATCGACACCGCGGCGCGCAAGGTGGAGCTGGCATCGGGCGGTGGGCTGGACTACGACTACGTCATCTATGCCGTCGGCAGCACGGGCGCGCCGCCATCGACGGTGCCAGGGGCAGCCGAATACGCGCATCCCATCGCAGAATTGGAGTATGCCCGGTGGCTGCGCGACACCCTCGACGAGCTGCATCCCGATGCGCCGGTCACCGTCGTCGGCGCCGGGTTGACCGGTACCGAGACGGCCGCCGAACTCGCCGAACAGGGACGTAACGTAACCCTGGTGTGCGGCGGAACCCTCGTGCCGTCGCTGAGCGAGCCGGGCCGCCGCTCTGCCGCCAAGTGGCTGGCACGACACGGGGTGGCGGTGCTGGAGGACGACGTGGTGGTCGAGGTCCGGCCGAATGCGGTGGTGTTCGCCGACGGTGCGGTGCGCCCGAGCGCGCTGACCATCTGGACCGCCGGATTCGGTGTGCCGGAGTTGGCCGCGGCCAGCGGGCTGAGCACCGACGGGCTGGGCCGGCTGCTCACCGACGAGACGCTGACCAGCGTCGACGACCCACGGATCGTGGCGGCCGGGGATGCCGCGGCACCGTCGGGCCAGCCACTGCGGATGAGCTGCCAGGCCGCGGTACCGCTGGGCGCCCAGGCCGCCGACACCGTGCTGGCCCGCATCGCCGGAACGCAGCCGGCAGTGATCAATCAGGCATTCCTGGGCTCCAACGTCAGCCTGGGCCGTCGGGCCGCCGTCATCCAGTGGGCCCACCAGGACGACACTCCGATGAACCTCTACTTCGGCGGACGCCTTGGCGCGGCGCTCAAGGAGGCGGTCTGCAAGGGCACTGTGTGGGGCATCCGCCGCGAGGCACGCAAGCCCGGCTCGACGTTCTGGGCCAAGGGCGGCAAGCGTCCGTCGCAGCCGGCGCTCGAGGTGGTCGCGGAATCGTGACCACCTCCCAGGGCCCGATTGCCGGCTCGGCCGGCGGCGAGCACGCCGAGCGGTTCACCCATCTGCGGCCACTGCTGTTCACGATCGTCTACGAAATCCTCGGTTCAGCAACCGAATCCGACGACGTGCTACAGGACAGCTATCTGCGGTGGGCCGAAGTGGACCTCGCGACGGTCCGGGATACCAAGTCGTATCTGGCGCAACTGGTGACCCGGCAAGCGCTCAACGCGCTACGGGCAGGCGCCCGCCGCCGCGAGGACTACATCGGACCTTGGCTGCCCGAGCCGCTGCTGCTCGAAGAGCGCGATGCCTCGGCCGATGTCGTTCTCGCGGAGTCTGTTTCGATGGCAATGCTCGTACTCCTCGAGACGCTCACGCCCGATGAGCGCGCGGTGTTCGTCCTGCGCGAGGTGTTCGGTTTCGACTACGACGAAATCGCCGGCGCGGTAGGCAAATCCGTGACGACGGTGCGCCAGGTCGCCCACCGCGCGCGAGAGCACGTCCACGCGCGACGAAAGCGGTTCGAGCCCGTCGACGCCGCGACGACGGCGGAGGTCACCGAGCAGTTCATGACCGCGGCAGCCACCGGCGACATGGAGGGCCTGCTGTCGATGCTGGCGCCCAATGCCACGTGGACCGCCGACAGCGGCGGCAAGGCCACGGCAGCTCGCCGGCCGATCGTGGGTGCGGAGAAGGTCGCCAGGGCGGTCATGGGTCTCTTCCGCTACGGGCAGCGCATGCCCGATATGCGGTTCGAGATGGTGAACTGCAACAACGCCCCGGCGGTGATCATCTACACCGGAGACCACTTGGAAGGCGTGTTCCTTGTCGAGATCATCGACGGCAAGATCACCAACTTCTACGCCATGCGTAACCCGGACAAGCTGGCCGCGATCTCAGTCCCGCGCACGATCAGCCGCTAGCCTTCTGTCACGCTTGGTCGGTGCGGATCGAGCGCCTCGGCAACCTGGGCAGCGCCCCTGCGGTGCTGCGCGCGCTCGCCTATGCCGCCGAGCGTTGCGGCCTGCCACCGCCCGCGGCATTGATCGGCGACTGGTTCGGCTCGTCGGCCGTCATTGCACCGTCGCTGAATGCAGTCGCCGTTGACGAAGTCTTCGCCGTCCCCGTCGGTGCATCCGGTGAGGCAATCGGCGGCGGGTGGTTCGGATACCTGTCCTATCCCGACGGCGGAGGGCGTGTTCCCGAAGCAGCAGGCGGCTGGTCCGACTGCGTGCTGCGGCAGGACAGCGACGGGCAGTGGTGGTATGAAAACCTTTCCGGTGCAACACTTTCCGCGTGGGTAGTCAAAGCGCTGCAGACCCACGAGACTCCCCGGCCGGTCGACGTCGTCTGGGGCGATGCGGACCGCAAAGCGCACCGCCGCGGGGTGCTGGAGTGCCTGGAGGCGATCGCGGCGGGCGAGGTGTACCAGGCATGTGTGTGCACGCAGTTCGCCGGCCGGCTCAGCGGCAAACCCATCGACTTCTTCGTCGACGCTGTGACGCGCACATCGCCCGCCCGTGCAGCCTTTCTGGCAGGCGAATGGGGCGCTGTGGCATCGCTGTCGCCCGAGTTGTTCCTGCGGCGGTCCGGTGAGACCGTGACGTCAAGCCCGATCAAGGGCACGCTGCCGCTGCACGCGGATCCGGCGGCGTTACGGGCATCGGTCAAGGACGTCGCGGAGAACATCATGATCGTCGACCTGGTCCGCAACGACCTGGGCCGCGTCGCGCTGACCGGCACTGTCACCGTGCCGGAGCTGCTGGCGGTGCGGCCGGCACCAGGGGTATGGCATCTGGTGTCGACTGTGTCGGCGCGCGTCAAGGCAGACATCCCGATGGCGGCGGTGCTCGATGCGACATTCCCGCCGGCGTCGGTGACGGGTACACCGAAGGACAGGGCCCGTCAGCTGCTTGCCGACTGGGAGCCGCGTCGCCGCGGAGTCTATTGCGGCACAGTCGGTTTGGCGTCACCGATTGCGGGTTGCGAACTGAATGTAGCGATCCGGACGGTGGAGTTCGATGGCCACGGCAATGCGGTGCTCGGCGTCGGTGGCGGCATCACAGCCGACTCCGATCCTGACCGCGAATGGGACGAATGCCTGCACAAGGCGGCACCCATCATTGATAGGCCCGGCAGCGCTCTACGAGAATCTCGGCCAATCGTTTCGGCTCGCTGACCATCAGGTCGTGGCAGGTATCCATCGGACCTCCGTGTCAGGGCCGTGACCGCAGAACCGCATCGTAGAGCTCACGTCGCGACGGCGCGCCGGGATTTGCTGCGATCACCTCGGCGCATGCGTCCTTCACCCTCGCGCCGTCGTCGACGAGCCGGTTCACCTCGGCCACCAGCGCCGCGAGGTCGGCCTTCGGCGTCGCACCGGCCAGCACAACGGTGATCTCGCCGAGCACGCCGTCGTTCGCCCATTCGGCCAGTTCGCCGAGCGTGCCCCGAACGATCTCCTCGTGCGTCTTGGTCAGCTCGCGGCACACCACAGCTTTGCGCGACGACCCCAGCACCTCGACCGCGTCCTTGAGCGTGCCTGCCAGCCGTCGCGGCGACTCGAAGAACACGCATGTGCGCGCTTCGGCGGCC
The DNA here is from genome assembly GCF_035274705.1 of Mycobacterium sp. GTDB lineage: Bacteria > Actinomycetota > Actinomycetes > Mycobacteriales > Mycobacteriaceae > Mycobacterium. Next base: position 62,671 of record NZ_DATENY010000023.1, read on the forward strand.
AGTGTGGTGAGCCAGGACTTTCGCGCCGACTGCTTGCGTGGTGCGAAGCCCTCGAAGCAGAACCTGTCCGACGGCAGGCCGGACACCGCCAGCGCCGTCGTCACCGCCGAGGGACCGGGCAGGCAATGCACCGGCGCCTGCGCCTCGATGCAGGCGGCCACCAGCCGGTAGCCCGGGTCGCTGATCAGCGGCATGCCGGCATCACTCACGAGCAGGACCGTCGCGCCCGCCTTGATGTCGGCGACCAGCGCCGGAACCCGCGACGCCTCGTTCGCGTCGTACAGGCTGACTACCTTGCCGGTCAGTTTGACCTCGAGCGCCTGGGCCAGGGCCCTTATTCGACGGGTGTCCTCCGCTGCGATGACGTCGGCCCTGCCCAGCGCGCTCACCAGCCGGGCCGAGGCGTCCGAAGGCTGGCCCAGCGGCGTGGCGGCGATAAGCAGCAGGCCGCGGCTTGCCGGAGGGCAGGAGCGGAGCGACCCGGGATTCGACACAGCGCACAGCCTACGATCGCAGTCGTGACAGCTACCGCCACCGAAGCGCCACGCGCGGTTCCTGTCATCAGCCCCGCGCCGCTGGTGCCGGTCGCCGACTTCGGCCCGGTCGACCGGCTGCAGGGCTGGGCGATGACGGCCGTCATCACGGCGCTGGCGGCGCTCACGCGGTTTTTGAACCTGGGGTCGCCGACCGATGCGGGCACGCCGATCTTCGACGAGAAGCACTACGCGCCCCAGGCCTGGCAGCTGCTGCACAACCACGGCGTGGAGGACAACCCCGGCTACGGCCTGGTGGTGCATCCGCCGGTCGGCAAGCAGCTGATCGCGATCGGCGAGGCGCTGTTCGGCTACAACGGGCTGGGCTGGCGGTTCTCCGGCGCGGTATGCGGCGTGATCCTCGTGCTGTTGGTCGTGCGGATCGGGCGGCGGATCAGCCGCTCGACGCTCGTCGGCGGTATCGCCGGGCTGCTGTTGATCGCCGACGGGGTCAGCTTTGTCGCGTCGCGCACGGCGCTGCTGGACGGGTTCCTGACGCTGTGGGTCGTCGCGGCGTTCGGCGCTTTGATGGTCGACCGCGACCAGGTCCGGGAGCGGATGCACGTCGCGCTGTTGGAGGGGCGCATCGGCGAGACACCGTGGGGGCCGCGGCTCGGCGTGCGGTGGTGGCGGTTCGGCGCGGGCGTGCTGCTCGGATTGGCTTGTGCGACAAAGTGGTCGGGGCTCTACTTCATCGTGTTCTTCGGCGCGATGACGCTGGCGTTCGACATCGTCGCGCGCAGGCAATATCGGGTGCCGCGGCCGTGGGTGGGGGCTTTACGGCGCGACCTCGGACCGTCGTTGTATGCGCTGGTGCTGATTCCGTTCGGCGTATACCTCGCGTCGTACGCGCCGTGGTTCGCATCGGAGACGGGTGTGAATCGGCATGAGGTGGGCCAGTCGATCGGCCCGGACAGCGTGCTGCCGATTCCCGATGCGCTGCGGTCGCTTTGGCATTACACGCACGCGGCGTACAGGTTCCACGCCGGCTTGACGAACGCGGACGGCAATCACCACCCGTGGGAGTCCAAGCCGTGGACGTGGCCGATGTCCCTGCGGCCGGTGCTGTACGCGATCGACAACCAGAACGTGCCGGGCTGCGGCGCGCAGTCGTGCGTCAAGGCCGTCATGTTGGTAGGCACGCCGGCGATGTGGTTCATCGCGGTGCCGGTGCTGGTGTGGGCGCTGTGGCGGGCGTTCGTGAAGCGGGACTGGCGCTATGGCGCGATCCTCGTCGGCTACGGCGCGGGATTCTTGCCGTGGTTCGCCGACATCGACCGGCAGATGTACTTCTTCTACGCGGCGACGATGGCGCCGTTCCTTGTGTTGATGATCGCGATGATATGCGGCGACATCCTGCATAAGCCAAACCAGAACTCGGAGCGACGAACTCTGGGGCTCATCGTTGTGAGTTGCTATGTGGCGCTGGTGATCACGAACTTTGCGTGGATGTATCCGATCCTGACGGGATTACCGATCTCGCAGTCGACGTGGAACATGCAGATCTGGCTCCCGAGTTGGCGCTAGTTGGCGTGCTAGCGCCGAGATTGCATACAGGGCTGTGATCGATATCCACAACCCTGAGTGCAATCTCGACGGTAGGAAGCGCAGATGTCAGTCGGGTTGGCCAGCATCTAGAGCATGGATGACGTCTTCATCGGCAGCGAAGCGCTGGCGGCCGGTACGCTCTCCCGCGGCCAGTTGCGTTGGAACTATCGGGCCCTCCTGCCGGACGTCTATGTCCACAAGAACGCGACGCCGTCCCTTTCGCTTCGCACCATCGGTGCGTGGCTTTGGTCCCGACGCCAAGGAGTGATCGCCGGCCTCACCGCGGCTGCCCTGCACGGCTCACGATGGATCGACGAATCCACGGATGTCGAATTGATCTGGCGCTGTGGCCGTCCGCCGCCAGGAATCGTCGTTCGAAATGAACGTATCGCAACCGACGAGATCGTCGAGATCGCCGGCCTGCCCGTCACGACAACGGAGCGGACCGCGCTAGACCTCGCGAGGCATTCCCCGCGCGACACTGCCATCCCTCACCTCGACGCACTTGCTCACGCCACAGGCCTCACCGCTCCACATGTGCTGCCGTTAGTCGATCGCTATCGCGGAGGGCGAGAATTGCGCACATCAATCGACACGCTCGGCCTGATCGACGGCGGATCGCACACACCGAGGGAAAGCTTGATTCGCCTAGCCCTCATCGATGCGGGCTTTCCCAACCCGAGAACCCGATTCACTGTCACCGACGGCACCAACCTGGCGCTCATTGCCATGGGTTACGTGGCGCCAAAGGTCGGAGTCGAATTCGGCATCAGTACACCCGGATTCCTGCTCGGCGCGGGATGGACCATGATTTCAGCAGACAGGGTGCTCAACCCGAAGATCATCGTGTACCTCGTCCGTGCAGCGGTCATAGAGCGCGGGTATCCACTGTCGAGACTGCGGAGGCTCTCGCGAGGCTAGAGCGGGTCGCGGGCGGCGGGACACGACATGCAGCGTGGGCCGCCGCGGCCCGTACCCAGCTCCGACGCTTCGATCGGCAGCACCTCGATGCCCGCATCGCCAAGGCGCGCATTGGTTTCCGCGTTTCGCTCATATGCGACGACGACACCGGGTGCGACGGCCAGTGTGTTGTTGCCGTCGTCCCACTGCTCACGCTCGGCCGTCACCGGGTCCAGACCCGTCGCGATCACCCGCAGCTTGGAGATCCCCATGGCAGCAGCGGCCGCCTCCAAGAACGGCGCCGCGTCGTCGATCTTCACACCACCCGACCCGTCGCGGTGAATCGTGAACGCCGACAACGAGTCCACGATGTTCGGATACATCACGACCGCGTCGACATCGACCATCGTGCACACCGTGTCGAGATGCATCTGGGCGCGCTCCTGCGCGATCGGCACCGCCAGCACCGTATGCGCCAGATCGTCGTCGAACAGGCTGCGCGCCAACGCTTCCGCGCCCGCCGGCGTCGTCCGCTCCCCCACGCCGACCGCCACCACACCAGGCGCGAGCAGCAACACGTCGCCACCCTCGACGGGTGCCGACCGCGACTCGTAGGCCCGCCGCACGCCGAGAAACCGCGGATGATGCGCATAGATCAAATCCGTCAGCGACGTCTCACGCACGCGGGCCGGCAACGCCAACGATGTGATCGCCACCCGCGGCCCGATCCAAAACGACGAGTCGCGGGTGAACAACAGATTCGGCAGCGGGTCGATCACGAAATCCCCGCCGTGGTGCATGCGGCGCACCAACGACAACTCGCCTCCGGCGAACGGCAGTTCGTTGAATGTCATCCCGGCCATCAGTACATGGGCCAGCGGAGCCGCGTCCAACGTTCGCAGATATGTCGAAAGCTCCTGCGCCAGAGGCAATCCCAGCCGTCGCGGATCGACCGCGGCGGCGATACCGTGCATACGGGCCGCACCGCTCTTGGCCAGCGCCTCCGTCAACAGCTCCGCCAACAGCAGCACTTCGACGCCACGCGATCGCAACACCGCCGCGAATGCATCGTGCTCCCGCTGCGCCTTGCTGACCCACGGCAGGCCGTCGAACAACAGCGCGTCGTTATTGCGTGGCGTGAGCCGCTGCAGTTCGGCGCCTGGTCGGTGCAGGATGACGGCCCGCAGCCGCCCCACCTCCGAGTCGCAGCCCAACGCAACGTCTGTCACATCTAGCACCGTAACGCCAACCGTCACCTCAACTATGGTTTAGGTCATGGAGCTGATACATGAACTCACGCCGGGCGAGATGTCCGTCCGCAGCGGTGTTGCGGTTTCAGCGCTGCACTTCTACGAACGCGAGGGGCTCATCGCCAGCCGGCGTACGTCAGGAAACCAACGCCGCTACGCCCGCGAGACGCTGCGGCGCGTCGCGTTCATCCGGATGTCGCAACGGCTCGGCATCCCGTTGGCCCGCATCCGGGAAGCACTCACGACGCTGCCCACCGATCGCGTCCCCACCAGCAAGGATTGGGCCAGATTATCGGCGGGCTGGCGTCAAGACCTCGACGACCGGATCCTGCACCTGGAGCGGTTGCGCGACAATCTCGCCGGCTGTATCGGCTGCGGCTGCCTGAGCCTGAAGACCTGCGCGCTGTCCAACCCCGGCGACGTACTCGCCGGGCAGGGGCCCGGCGCCGTCCGCCTCTAACTGTTCGAACGCCTGTGCGATAAACTCGCGGTCATGGAGCTGGCAGTCCAGAGCTCACTGTTCGAGGCCGCCGAACGCCGCCATCTCGGCGGCGGCGCATGGATCGAGCTGCGCTCCAGCTGGCTGACCGACGCGGACACGCTGTACGACGACCTGATGGACCAGATCCCGTGGCGCACCGAGCGCAGGCCGATGTACGAACGGGTGGTCGATGTACCCCGGCTGGTCAGTTTCCACCACCTCGTCGACGAGCCCGCCCCACATCCGCGGCTGAAGCAGATCCGCCGACGGCTCAACGACGCATACGCCGGCGAACTCGGCGAACCGTTCGTCACCGCCGGCCTATGCCTGTACCGCGACGGCGCCGACAGCGTTGCCTGGCACGGCGACACCATCGGCCGCAGCAGCACAGAGGACACCATGGTCGCGATCGTCAGTCTTGGCGCGACAAGGGTTTTCGCATTACGGCCGAAAGGTGGCGGTAAGTCGCTGCGGCTACAGCACCGCCACGGGGACCTGTTGGTGATGGGTGGCTCCTGCCAGCGCACCTGGGAGCATGCAATTCCGAAAACCACGCGGCCGGTTGGCCCGCGCATCAGCATCCAGTTCCGCCCGCACGACGTCCGCTAACCCTTGACGGCGGCCACGGCGGCTGTCAGCACATCACGGGCGCGCTGGGTGTTGACCGGCGCAACCGGCTTGTCGGGCAGCACCAACGGGTTCGCGGTCACGATCACCAAAAACGGGCCGAAGCTGGCGACGTAGTTGTAGAGCTCACCGGTGCGGGGCTTGCCGTCGACCGTCGTCTGCAGGATCCGATGAGTGGCCACCGTATGCGCGCCATCGATATGCGGCGCCTCGACCACCTCGACGAGGCCGCGCACGCCCTGCCCGGCAAACCCGACCTTCTGACAGCTCTGGGCCGGGTCGCTGGCCGGCACCGGTTCTGAGGTTTCGACCGCGATCGCGATGAACCGGTTGCCCTCGCCCTCGGCCGTGGTCGCCGCCATGTTGCCCTTCGCCCCCGACGGCACCATCGGCTGGCCGGCCGACTTCGCGCAATCGGCCGGATCGAACGTCATCCCCGGCGGCAACGCCTGAGGGCCGAGCAGCCGCGGATCGATGCCCGTCGGCCCGACGCTGGTGACCTGGAACTGCGAGCCGAAGCTGGACTTGAGGTTCGCCACGTTGGCGATGTTGGCGTGTGAGAGATCCGGCCCGGCCGACTGGCCGGTCGCGCACCCGGCAAGCACGGCGGCGCATAGGACGGGCATCGCCCTCTGGGTCAGCATCGCCGCCAATGTACCCGCAGGTCCTCGTTCATTCGCGTAATGCCGACACCGTTTTCACCAGTAATTCCGCGGCGAATTCCTGTCCGAGTGGAGGATTCGGTGATCCCGGGTCGGTGACGATGGTGATCATCACGACGTGATCGCCCAGATATGCGGTGAACGAGTCGGCATGTGAATGCGTTTCGGTGCCGCCCTCGACGACGGTCGTGGTCGCGACGGCCATGCCGACGGTCTCTGCACCGTCGATGGCAGGCGCGGAGACCGACGTGACGCTTCCGCTGGTACGCCCCGACGACACAGTCCACTCGCCGCACTCTGCGACCACCGAGGTATCGAGGTCGGCGCGAGTCCCCGCCACCACCGCGTACACGATGCCGCCTGTGCCGGAAGCCGACCATCCCCGAGTCGTCGAACCGTCGGCGGCCGGATCTGCCAGCGCGCCGCAGCGCGGCGGTTCGGCCGCCCAGCCGGAGCCGAAGCCCCAGAACAGCGCAGGCGCCGCTGGGCCCGACAGGGCGGTCACCTCGTAGCCGCCCGGCAGGTCGCCGCGCACACGCTCGATACGTGCCGGGTTCACCTGTGTCGACGAGGCCGACGGCGTCGTCGACGGAGCGGATAGCGGCGACCGGCCGCACGCCGCCGCGAACAGCACCAGCGCCGCGAACAAGCCGAACAGCCGCACTCGGCGTTGATACCACAGAGAACACTTAGAAATCGCTGGGAACAACCCGGGAGCCGCATGCGATGAATCAATTTGGGAGGAGTTGTCGTGCATGCGGTTCTTGGCGTGGCAGTGACCGTCGCCGCAGGAGCGACGCCGAGCAGACAATCCTGACGAGCCAGGTCTGACGGCTGCCGGCAGGCGCACTGACCGGCGCGCGTCGGAATCAAATTGCGCTACAGCGAGTTTCATTATTTGGGGACTGCCAGCGTCCGGGGGCGTTGCCGGTCCGTCGGAGGGATCAACGTGGAAGGCACCACGAATGAACAAGTTGCTGCCAACTGCCATTGCGGGAATATTCGTCGCGCTGAGCCTGGGGCTTGCGGTGGGCGCCCACGCGTCTCCGTCGGGCGTCGGATCGGCGCAGGACACCGTCAACGAATTGGAGAACAACGGCTACCAGGTCGTCCTCAACAAAGTGGGCACGGGTCCACTCGACCATTGCACGGTCGACTCCGTGCGGCCCGGCGAGATGGTCACCCATGCCGCTGCGGCAGGCGGGGACTTCGTCAGCCGAATCGTCTATCAGACGGTGTATTTGACGGCCAGGTGCTGACGCACGCCGGTTAGGCGGCGTTGTTCTCGCTACTGTCCGTGCCGGAGGCGCTACCCGTGCTCGGCTCGCTTCCCGAGGCTTGCTGCCCAGACGGAGACGACGGTGACTCCGTTTGGTGCTTCTGGGAGTCGAATTCGATGGGACCGCGCACCTTGGGTCGGTCCGGCTCGGTCGCGGAAGGCGTGGACTTCGTCTCCGGCGTCGTCGCGTTCACCTGCGGTTTCGCGGTCTGCGTCGGTGTCGCTGTGGGGGACGCCGATGGGGTGGCCGTCGCGGTCGGTTCGACCGATGCGGGTTTCACATCGGTGTTGTTCGATGTCGTCGGCGCCGTAGTCGCCGTGGGTTCAGACGTGCTCCGGCTGGTCAGCGAATTAACGTGCGGTGCAGCCGATTCGGTGCCACCCTGCTCGACGGCAGGCGCCGACAGCGTCGACATCGTGGTGGTGGTGGTGGTGGTCGTCGTCGTCGCGGTCGGCGCTGGCGGCAATGCGGGCCCGCCCACGCCGAACGGACCTGCCGGGGTGGTGCCCAGCGCGCGGCCGATTCCAAGCTCTTGCAGCGCGTCGTCGATCCCGACGGGGATGGACGCCAACAGGTGCAGGGCCAGGGCGATCGGATTTCCGATCGGCAGGATGCTTGCGGGCGTGGGAGTCCCAGGGTTCACGTCTCGCGCATAGGCGTCCTCGATCAATACCCGCAGCGGCGCGTCGAGGAGCCGGACGATCGGCTTGGGCACGCCGATTTGGTCCAGCGGCATCAGTATCGGAAGCGTGTCGCTGGTGAAGAGATAGTAGGTGGTGTCCCCCATCTTGCCTTGGAACTGGGCGTCGCTGAGCGGCCTGTTGATGACGTTTCCGTGCAGGTAGGCAAAGCCGGCGATCGCATTGAAGGTGGCCAGCAGATTCAGCGGCCTGACCGGAAAGTCCCCGCCGAGCCCGTCGTACTGCTGTGCGACGTCGATGGTCGGGTAGAGGTAGGTGTCGTCGGTCGGATCGTTCGGCGTGCCACCGTCGTTCACCACTGGACTGTCCGTCGGCGCGGCGCCATAGAAGGTGATGCCGAAGAACGGGATGGTCGGCAGCCCTGCGCCGCGCTCCAAGATGCCGCCGTTGGGCCGCATAGCGTTGGCGACCATTTCGAACGACGTGCTCGGGTCGCTCGCCTGGTGGTTGTCGATCAGATCTCGTTTGACCAGTGCCGCGATGACGGCGCTCTCCGAATACCCGAAGACGATGAAGGTATCGGTGGGCTGCGGCGGATCCGATCCGACCTGCGGGTCGACGGCTGGATCGTTGTTGAAATCGCAGGCGGCGTTCGCCTTGAGACAGTTGTGCACGTTCGCGCGTCCAATGGCCACCGACTGATCGAAGGTCAACGAGCCGGCGACCGGAAAGAACTCCGCCGGGTAGACGACCGCGACTGCGTTGTCGGCGGCTGATGTGCCTGTACCCGCGGCCGCCGCCGCGTTGATGTAGCTGTTGACGGCGTTGTCGAGGTATGCCGTGACGAAGGGCGGCTGATCTTTCGGCGGTCCGAGCGAATGGTCCCGTCCTCCCATGATCAGCGCCGTGGTGGCCTGCAGTTGGACCGAGGTCGTCATCGCCCACGAAACCGTCAATATGACGGTCCCCAGTAGCGCGAGTAAAGCCGCGCACAGCGAACGAGTGAGAAGACGCATGGTCAAGACTCCTTCGTCAAAGAACGCAGACCGGGGACGCGGCGCCGGCCGTCCGTACCCTACAGCCGCGAGTTACGACATGACCAGATAGAAACAGCAGCACAGCCCCATTTTGCTCCAGTGACGGCGAATGATTGACAGATTCGGCCCGCTGAGCTGGCAAGTATTTGATGAATCAAGCACTTCTCGTTGCCCATTCAATCAGAGTGGCGTCAAGATCGGCCTAGCAAATGTCAGCCGCGTTGGGCCGCCTTCGGACCGGCGCGCCATGACGGACTCCCGACTGCGCTGCGCCATCCGCCGGACGACTCGCCGAAAGCGATTCCGCCTGCATCGATTGTTTGCTGACCGTAGGCTACGGCGGACATTTCCAACCGACGGGAGCCCCCATGAAATCGTCACTGCGGGCCGGTGTTATCGCCATCACGGCGATCGCGCTCGGCATCGGCCTATCCGGCTGCGGATCGGACACCAAGACCGCGCCGTCGACCTCGAAGACCACCTCCAGCGAGTCGAAGACGACGACAAGCAAAGCCGCGCCAACGACGACGGCCCAGGCATCGGGGCCGAACAAGACGATCGTCGACTACATCAAGGAGAACGGCATCGTCGAAACGCCGGTTCATCGTGGGGATCCCGGTGCGCCCACCTTCGACTTGCCCACCCCGGCGGGGTGGGAGGACGCCGGCACCCGCACACCAGATTGGGCTTACGGCGCAATCCTTTTCAGTGACCCCGCGATGGCCCAGGACCCGCCCACGATCATTGCCATAGTCTCCAAGCTCACGGGCAACGTCGATCCGGCCAAGATCCTCGAGTACGCGGCGGGTGAGATCAAGAATCTGCCGAACTACGACGGAGCCGCAGAGGGCTCGCCAAGCACGCTCGCTGGATTCGATGCAACGCAGATCGGCGGCACCTACACGAAGGAAGGCGTCAAGAGAGCGATCGCCCAGAAGACGGTGGTGATCCCTGGCAAGGACGGGTTGTATGTGTTGCAGCTCAACGCCGACGGCACCGAGGACCAGATGGGTCCGCTGATGGATGCGACCGGCGTCATCGACGAGCAGACCAAGATCACGCCATAGTTGCGACGGTCCGGGACGGGTGGTTCGCTGCCCGTCCCGGATCACCCACACCCTCCGGAAGAGGCGATGATGACTGCTGTTCCACCGGTCGACCCCAACGAACCGCCACCACCCCAGCGGGGCCTCACTCGCGAGGAACGTGGTCGCGACGTCAGCCAGGCTCAGGCCGAGGCCGAGGCCGAAACCTCGACCGGCAAGCGCTTCCTGAAGTCCATGAGCCTGCGGTTCGTGCTCTCCCAGGCCGACGCCTATCCGGTGGTGATCAAGCAGTTCCTCCAGTTCTGCTTGATACTCATCTACCCGGCTTGGGTATTCGCGGTGTTGGCCGGTGGGGCTCTCTACTACTGCGTCTACGGCGTGTTCTGGGTGCTGTTCTGGCCAGTGCGGGCGTGGATGAAAAAGAACCGGCCCGACGAGTACGCAGCCTCGCAGAAGAAATAGCCGGACCAATGGGACTATTCGACCGCTCCGCCGGTGTGCAGGTAGCGGTAACGCCGGCGGTGGTTTCCCCACGCAAGCCGGTACAGGCCACCATCTCGGTTGAGAAGCCGATCACCAAGGTGTCGGCGGCGACGGTGGAGTGGGGCTACACGAACTTCTACCGCTACCACTGGGCCGGCCGCGCCGATGCTGCTGGAGCCGCAGGCAATGACTCATTGTTGACGATGGACCAGGTTGGCACCAACTATGGCAGCGAGCGCGACACCGACGACTGGGTCGGCGTGACAAAGGTCGAACTGCCAATCGCGACGGGTGAATTCACCGGTGGCTCTTCGACTTTCACGGTGCCATCGTGGGCGCCGGCTTCCTCGCCGGTGCTCGCCCGATGGTCGTGCCGATTGACAATGCGGCGCGGCGGACGCGACGTCGATACGCGCGGCGATTTCACCGTCGTGATCGGCCCAGACGACCTACAGGTGGAAAACGCTGCGCTGCAGCAGGTCTCCGGCTCGGACGATACCGATCTCGACATCGCGTTGCCCTCGCCGATCTATCGCGCAGGCGACACCGTCAATGGCCAGATCACGCTGACCCCTCACTCGGATCTGCCCGACGGCGAGGTCGGCGTGTATTGGCAGCGCCACCGGGACTCCCACCCACTGACCCGCTCACCAGCAGCAGCCGCCTTGCTCGCAGGCCGACCCGTGCATCTGGGCAAGGGCATCCCACTGCGTGCGGGTACGCCGGTGGTACTGCCGTTCTCCCTGCCTCTACCCCACGATGCCGCACCGACGGCTTCGGCGGTGCATTCATCGCTGCGGTGGTCCATCGAAGCACGGATGTTCTACAAGGGATTCACTTCGCATTTGACCGAGCGGGTGCGCCGCCCGATCGTGGTCGTCAACGCGCCGTAGTCAGGCCCGGGATATGGCCGAGGCCTCGGCCACCTGTTCTGGTGTCGGCCGCACACCGGTGTAACACTCGAACTGCTCTGCCGCCTGCAACGCAATCACCTCGGCACCCGTGATCACCCTGACCCCTGCAGCGCGGGCCGCCTCGATCAGCGGTGTTTCCGACGGCAGCGCGACCACGTCGAAAACAACGTGGGCATTGGCGATCGTCTTCTCGCCGAACGGCCTTTCCTGCGCCTCGGGACCGCCAGCCATCCCGATGGGCGTGACATTCACGATCACCTGCGCCGCTGGTTCATTCACGTCGGCGGCATAGTCGTAGCCGAGCCGGTCGGCGAGCGCACGCCCCGTTTCCGCGTTGCGGGCGACGACAATTCCGGAGCGAAAACCCTTGTCCCGAAAGGCTGAACCGACCGCGTTTGCCATCCCGCCGCTGCCGCGGATCATCACCGCGTCGTCGGGGTCCAGCTCATACTCTTCGATAAGCCGCTGTACGGCAATGTAATCCGTATTCGACGCAGTCAAGTGTCCGTCGTCGTTGACTATCGTGTTCACGGCATGGATCGCCCGTGCGGAGGGCTCCACCCGGTCGACGAGCGCGATGACGTCCTGCTTGAACGGCATTGACACCGAACAACCCCGGATGCCCAGCGCGCGCACGCCACCGATCGCCGCCGCGATGTCGGTGGTAGTGAATGCCTTGTAGATGAAGTCCAAGCCGAGAACGTCGTACAGGTGGTTGTGAAACCTCGTGCCGATATTGCTAGGCCGCCCTGCCAGCGAGATACACAGCCGGGTGTCCTTGTTCAATGGCGGCCTCCGGCCGACTGCGGCTATCGGCTCCTGCATCAGCCGACGGCCCGAATCACCTGACGGGTCACGTCACGGATCTGTTTGGTGAGCTCGGGCGAGAAGTGCAGCGCACCGGGCCGGGGAACGTCAATGGCCGTAGTCACGACGCCGAGATCGTCGCGATGCCAGACCGCGCCGTACTGATCCAGGATGGTGCGCATGGGGAAGTTCTCGGCCAGCACCCGCGCCGTAAACCGTTGCACGCCGTCGTAGCCCGCCGCGACGGCGAGGGCACCCATGAGGAAGGTGCCGATGCCCCGACCTTGATAGGCGTCGGCGACGATGAACGCCACCTCGGCAACGGTGGGGTCATCCTCGTCGCGGACAAAACGCGCATCCGCCACCACCGGTCCCTCGGGCCCATCGGTCATCACCCATACGAAGTGGTCGACGTAGTCGACCTCGAACAGGTAGGCCATCAGAGACCTGGTGGGAGCTCGCATCGACTGGAAGCGGCGGTAGAGCGTCTCGCTGGAGAACTCGACCGGACCACTAGCGGTGCGTTCGTTATCCCCGGGCAGCACCGGCCGCAGAAACAGCTCGGTGTTGTCGCGCAAAGTGACCGGAATTGGTGTGATGAACGCCGCCAGACGCTGACGGGCCGTGCGCAGCAGCTTGTCCATCATGCCCGGGATTTCGAGCATGGTGGAGAACGCCTCGCGGCCGCCGACCCAGCCGGTCAGCCGTTCGATCGCGACCACGGTCGCGGTGCGCGGGGCGTCGCGAAGAAGCGCGATCTCGCCGACCACCAAACCCGGCATCAGCTCGACGACGGTGTCGTGGCCGTCGACTCCCGTGTGGGTGACCTCCGCGCGACCGGATCCGATGAGCAAGAAGGAGACCGCGAGTTCACCCTGTTGCATGAGCACTTGACCGGGCGTGGCGGAGAGCGGACGAAGTTGCGCCGCGAGCGGCACCAAAGCCTCGATTGCGCAGCCGGCGAAGACCTCCAATGCAGCGAGTTCGTCGGCACGGACAGCAGTCAGGCCGGCCACGTCACGAGGCTACGGCGTCGTCCTCGCGGCGAGCAAGGAAGGCCGCCGCGCGCTGCCACCTCAGCGACTTTCGCCATCCCGTTGCTCCACGTTGCCACGTGAGGCTTCCGAGCCCCGCGGAGAGCGCTCCGTCGCTGGTGCGAGCGACCATCTCAACGAATTTCTTATGAGAATTGATAGCTAGCCAGAATCGGTTTGCCATACGGGTCAGTACTCAGCTTTCCGCTTAAGCGGGAATTTCCAGCAAACCGGTCGCCGACGGGTTCGTTCGCGTTTCCCATGCGCGTAGCGCGCGGGGTCACGATGCTCCGTCATACACTTTCGGCGTATGGGCGTGGCGGGACCGGCATTTGCCCTAAGCTCGACGGAATTGTCTTCAGCGTCAATTGGCAAACATGCAGCTCGGGATGGGCGCCGAGCCGGACAGGAAGGTGTCGCAGGCCGATGATGGGTTCTTCCATTACCACTGTGCTGCGCGAGCGTGCCAGTCTGCAGCCCAATGACGAAGCATTCACGTTCATCGACTACGAACACGACTCGAAGGGTGTTCCCGAGACCCTGACGTGGTCGCAACTGTATCGACGTGCATCAAACGTGGCGCGAGAACTTCGACTTTGCGGGCAACCCGGCGACCGTGCGGTGATATTGGCCCCGCAGGGACTCGACTACATCGCCGCTTTCCTGGGTTCATTGCAAGCCGGACTGATCGCGGTCCCTCTTTCTGTTCCACACGCCGGCGCTCATGACGAGCGAGTGAATTCCGTCCTGCGAGATACGTCACCTTCGGTCATTCTCACAACCTCCTCGGTCGCGGGCGACGTCGCCGAATATGCGATGTCGCAGGACGGGGAACCGGCTCCGAAAATCATCGAGTTGGATTTGCTGGATTTGGATGCGCGGAACACGACGAGAGATCCACGCATCACACGTCCGGATATCGCCTATTTGCAATACACCTCCGGGTCGACCCGTGAGCCCGCCGGCGTGATGGTCACGTACAGGAATCTCTCCGCGAACTTCGAGCAGATGTACGCCGACTACTTCGCGGACTGCGGGAAGGTCGCACCACCGGACACGACCGTGGTTTCGTGGCTGCCGTTTTACCATGACATGGGCCTACTCCTGGGAGTGTGTGTGCCGATCCTTGGCGGACTTCGCACCGTGCTCATGAGTCCGACGGCGTTCCTGGAGCGGCCCGCCCGCTGGATCCAGTTGTTGGCCAAGCATTCTCATGCGATGACGGCGGCGCCGAACTTCGCCTTCGAATTGGCAGTGCGCCGAACTACAGATGCCGACATGGCCGGCCTTGATCTTGGGAACGTCCTCGGCCTCCTCAGCGGGAGCGAGCGGGTCCACACCGCGACCCTGCGGCGCTTCACCGATCGGTTTTCCCGATTCGGCTTCCACGCCAAGGCGATACGGCCGTCGTATGGGCTCGCAGAAGCGACGGTGTACGTCGCCGCTCGCCGCCCCGGCGATCCGCCGGAAGTCGTGCACTTCGAATCCGAGAAGTTGTCCGCGGGGCATGCGAAGCGATGCACAACCGCGTCGGGCACTCCCCTGGTCAGCTACGGCACCCCGGAGTCAACGACAGTTCGGATCGTCGATCCCGAGACGATGACCGAGTGCCCGGCCGGAAAGACCGGTGAGCTCTGGGTGCACGGCGAGAACGTGGCGATGGGCTACTGGCACAAGCCGCAAGAGACGGAGCGGACGTTCGGCGGAAAGCTCGTCGCGCCTTCTGTCGGTACACCCGAAGAGCCTTGGCTGCGAACGGGAGATTTGGGCTTTGTCTCCGAAGGCGAGCTCTTCATCATGGGGCGCATCAAGGATGTTCTCATCGTGTACGGGCGCAACCACTACCCCGAGGACATCGAGGCGACCATCCAGGAGATAACCGGAGGCCGGTGCGCGGCGATTTCGACCTCTGATGCTCGAACCGAAAAGTTGGTGGCCGTCATTGAAGTCAAGAAGCGGGGCGACTCCGAGGAAGAGGTGGTGACACGGTTCGACGCCATCAAGGGTGAAGTCACCTCGGCCATATCCAAGACGCATGGTTTGACCGTGTCGGATCTCGTGTTGGTGGCGCCCGGCTCGATACCGATCACCACGAGCGGCAAGATCCGGCGATCGACCTGTGTCGAGCATTACCGAGACGGTCAGTTCACACGCATCGACGTTGTGAGCAGCCGGGTGTAATTCGTCAACGCCGGAAATTGATCCAGATTAGGTTGCTAGCCGCTTATGTTGCGTCGATTCTGTGTGCTGAGCATGTCCGGGCAGGGGACCCGAATTCATTGCTTTGGCTGCCGGGGTTACTCCCATCTGTAGGCTACGACTAGCGAGGCCCTGCGATTTCCTTACAAGGCCACGACATTTCTCGACGTTGCGACATATGATCGACGCGTCGACCTCAGGAGGGAAACAGTGAGTCTCAAACGCACGGCCCAGGCGGCGGTCACCACCGCGGCGAGCCTGGCGGCCCTCCTTTTCAGCGATGCACTGGCGACTGCTGATCCTGCTCCGCAGGAACCAGGCGTCGTCGACAACGCAGCCGCAGACAACGACCGGGCCCGCAACGACCAACCGGCGCAGGACCCGAATTGCCCGATGTGCGATCTGGTGAAGGCCGCGCAGCAGTTGCCACCCCCAGACCTCTCAGGCTGGAACATCCCGCCGCTCGTGGACGTGTCCGTGCCAGTCGGCTTCGGCGTCGGCCTGCCGAGTCCCGTTCCTGCCATCGCGTTCCCGATCACCCTTGGCGCACCGCAGCTGCCACCGCCGCCGGATCTCACTCAATTGCCGGCGCCGCAGCTGCCACCGCCACCGTCGCTGCCCTCGTGGCAGCCGACGTGGTGCGGGCCAGGGGTTCCCGGGTTCACTCCCTGTATTTAGAACGACCGCCCGAAGTACCGTTCTGACCGGCTAGGCGGCCGGCCGTCAGCGGATTACTTTCCATTCCTGGCTTGCGGACCTGTTGAGAAAGAAGACAGAGGTCGAGTTGGTGAACCATTCCCAAACCAGGCTCGGCCAACCGACCGTATGCGCCCGTCTGCCCGTGTGATAGACGGTGAGGTCGGGTTCGAATCGCGTTCTGCCAACCCGTGACAGTCGTCGGAACAGGTCCATGTCTTCGGCGGCGGCGAGACGTTCGTTGAATCCGCCGACTCTTCTGAACGCGTCGGCCAGCATCATTTGAAACTCGCCGCCGGCTCCGCCCACACCCAACAGGTTGTTCTGGAAGCGGAACTGCAGCGCAAGCATCGTGAACATGAGGCGATCAGCGGCCGTGCTCGCGTCGGGAAGGACTTTGTAACGCCCGGTAAGAGCGAGCAGCCGTTCATTTCGCCGAAAGTTCTCTTCCGCGGTGGCGAAGAAGTCGTTGATATCAGGGATGACCACGTCGGCGTCGAGAAACACCAGATATTCGCCCCGGGCAGCGGCGGCCCCCATATTTCGCGCCATGGCTATCGTCTGCCTTTGCGGCTTGTCGTAGACGATGACCTTGTCCGCATAGCTCCGCGCAACCTCGACGGTGCCGTCCTTGCTGTTACCGTCCGAAATGATGATCTCGTGTTCGCCGGAATAGGCGTTCACACATTGCAAGGTCGACTCTATTGTCTTTATCTCATTCAGAGTCGGTATCACGAACGAAATCATCGGATCCCCTGGGCACCGTCTAGCGTCTGGCCGCGTTCACCACTGACAGCCCGCCAGCTGCAACACGCCCAGGCGGTGGCGGTGGCAGAGGCATGACGGTCGTACGCGTCGTCAGCAGTCGCCAGTCTTTGAGCCAATAGCGCCACGTACCGTAGCGATAGCGGAATTGAGACCGCGCCGCGTAGAAACTGAATTGGTTGGCCGTTTTTCTTCCGAAATGGTTTATGTAGGCCAGTTCGGTCCCGTAAATTCCGAAACCTGCCACTCGAGCACGTAGGCACAGGTCGACGTCGGCGCCCCAGGCGAACTTTCCAAACGACCGTTCATCGAATCCACCGACCGCCAGCCAGGCCGATCTGGTGATCATGAAGGCGCAGGCATCCGTGAACGGTAGCTTGCGGAGCATCGGTTTTGGCTGGTAGTCGCCAGCCGGGCCGCGGTAGTCCGAGAGAATCCTCTTGTGACCGCCCGTGTCGTCATAGACCGGCACGACAATTCCAGCGTCATCGGGGATGCGCTGATCCAGTATGCCGTCGATAAAGCCGACAGACAGCCGGGTGTCGTTATTCAACGTCATCGCGTGGGTGTAGCCGTTGGCGAATGCGTAACGAAGGATGAAATTCGAGCCGCCGGCCCAGCCGAGATTCCGTCCGGGCGTGATGACGTGTTCGTCACCGATACGGGGGTAGTCGCCCCTGTTGTCGATTATGACGAAGTCGGCCCGTTCCCGACGTAGGTCTGAAATTAGCGCGTGCGTGTATTCGTGTTGACCATAGACGGGAACACCAATCAGCAGCATTAATTCGCTCCCCCTAATATCTGTCATCCCTGCCCCGATGCTAGACGGCCCGCGTCGGGCGTTGCGGCCGTTTAGCGGATTTATTGTAAGCACCAGCTTGCACGTATGTCGTGTCCACCCGGAACGTTTGCTACTCAACACCGAGCAATGCCTTCTGAAGACTCTTATGTTCCATATCTAGTGAATCCGGTGAGATTTGGTGATCACAGCAAACAACGCGAAATATTGACGGGCTGACCAGCATTTCAGCGTCGACAGGAATGCGGGTCGCACGTCACGCGTGCGTTCGTCGATGCCATGCGCTTCGTCTGTCCAGAAGGCAGTCCGAAACAGCGCCGGTGGCACCGATAACGTGGGCCAAACACAGCACCCCAGACATCGCCGTTCCCCGCAACGCCGACGTCAATTCCATGAGAAGATGCCCTGAACCGGTCTCTGGTGAGGGCCCACTGCCGACGATATGGTGTGAATTCGTGATCGAGCTCAATGGCGTTGCCAAGACGTTCGGCAACTCCGTGACCGCGTTGCGAGACGTCAGCTTCTGCGTTCCGACGGGGTCGGTCTGCGCACTGCTGGGCCACAACGGCGCCGGCAAGACGACCGTGGTCAAGATTCTGTCGACGCTGCTTCGGCCGACCTCTGGTGAAGCAGTTGTGGCCGGCTATGACGTCGTCAGGCAGCCCGACAAGGTACGCGCGAGCATCGGGCTCACCGCACAGGACGCGGCGCTGGATCCAATGCTCACCGGCAGGCAGAACCTGGTCTTGTTTGCCCGGCTGCGGGGAATGCGGCGCAACGCCGCACGGCAGCGGGCTGACGAGTTGATCGAACGGTTCGATATGGGCCACGCCGCCGACAGGCGAGTGCACACCTATTCGGGAGGCATGCGGCGTCGAATCGACATCGCAGCTGCCCTCGTGGATCCTCCGAAAGTGCTCTTCCTCGATGAGCCGACGACCGGGCTGGACCCGCGCAGCCGCCGCGACGTCTGGGCGTTCGTGTCCTCCTTGGCCGCCCAGGACATCACCGTCCTGCTGACGACGCAGTATCTCGAAGAGGCCGATGTTCTCAGCGATTCGGTCGTCATCATCGACCACGGTCAGGTCATCGCCACCGGGACGGCCGACGATCTGAAGCGACGCATGGGCTTCTCGTATTGCGAAGTGACACCGCTCAATCCGGCGGATCTGGGCCGGATATTCACCGTGGTCGCCGACATCGAGGGCGCCGAGATCGGTTACACGTCGAACACCGTGTCGGTGCCGGCCCCTGATGGCGTCGCAACGCTGGTCGAGGTGCTGCGACGGATCGAAAGCCTTGGCGTCGAATTGCTCGACATATCGCTTCGCAAGCCGTCGCTGGACGAGGTGTTCTTGCACCTCACCCCGTCGACTGTCACCGTATGACCGCGCTGGCCGCACTGACCGAACGCGCGGTACTCGCCTCGCTGCGCGACCGTGACTTGCTGTTCGCAATTCTCGCGCCGGTCGTCACCTTCGTCGGTTTCACCTTTGCCTTACAGAACGTGATCAACACCGGGGGCATGACCTATCCCCAATACGTCCTGCCCGCCGTGGTCGTCCAGGCGATGTTGTTGGGCGCGTTGACCACATCGGAGGCAGCCGCCAAAGACCAACGCCCCGGCTTCGGCGTTCGGCTCCGCACACTTCCCATCTCCGCGCTGGTCCCACTGTCGGCTCGGATGATGTACTGCCTCATTCGCGGCGCCCTCTCCGTGTTCGCCGCGATCGCGATCGCCTACCCGTTCGGCTTCCGGATGGCCGGAGGGTTCGTGTATGCGGTGGCGTTCGTGGTCGTCGCCCTGCTGCTGACCGTGGCTTTGTCGCTAGGCGCCGATGCAACAGGGTCGATCGGCTGGAAGTTGGATGCGGCCAGTCAGCTGCTCCTCATTCCCCAACTGCTGCTGGTCCTGCTGTCCACCGGACTCGCGCCGGCCGAGGCGTTTCCCGGCTGGCTTCAGCCATTCGTGCGCTACCAGCCCGTCTCACAGGTGACCGAGACCCTGCGTGGATTTGCCAGCGGTCACGTCATTCCCAGCAATCTGGCCGCCAGCCTGGCCTGGTGTCTCGGGCTGCTCGCGGTATTCGGCGTGATCGCTTTGCGCATGCAACGGCGTGCGCAATGATCACCGACTCGCGACCGCGGACGTCGCTGGTTACCGAAAGCCTGTTGCTCGCCAGCCGACATATAAACCGTTGGCGCACAGAACCTTTGCTACCGATCCAGAGCCTGGTGTTTCCAACGCTGCTGCTCATCATCTACTACCTGCTGGTCGGCAAGTCCATGGTGACGATCGCCGGGACCGACAACCTCGACGGACTGGTGCCACTGTGCGCCTTGGCGGGTGGGATGTTCGGCGCACTCGGCGCAGGCTTCGCGGTTCCCTTCGAACGGGCCAGCGGTCTGCTCAGCCGCCTGTGGGCATTCCCCGTGCATCGGGCCAGCGCCCTGATCGGCAGGCTGCTCGCCGAGGCGGCACGAACACTGGTGTCGGCCACATTGATCACCGCAGTCGGCGTTGCGCTCGGACTTCGGTTCCACGGCAGCTGGCTCGCGGTCATTCCGTTCCTGCTTGTGCCGGTGCTCGTGGTCGTCGTCTTTGCGATGATCGTCCTGACAGTCGCACTCGCTTCGGGACCCGAGATCAACTCCATGTTCACCTGGTTGGCGACGGGATCGATCGGCCTGGTGTTCGCCAGCTCCGGCGTTGCGCCTGTCGAGTTGCTCCCATCGTGGTTGCAGCCGATCATCCAGTTCCAGCCGATGTCGCCGGCGATTGAATCGATGCGGGCACTTGCCTCGGGCGAGTCCGCGATCTGGCCGCTGACCCTAACCGTCGCGTGGGCGATGGTAATCGCCGCAGTGTTCGGACCGCTGGCCGTCCGCAAGTACCGTCGCGCAGCCGAATCCGGTTAGCAGCGCCGAAAGTCCGCTTCCGCAACGCGGTTCAGTACGTCACACCCGTTGGCGCCGGCCGCGCCGGACACCGGTTCGATCCGCTCGGTCGTTCGATCGCTTTCGGCCGCGTAAGGTCAATGCACTTTCGCGGTTTCGCGGATGCGCCGACGGTAGCCAGCACCTCGGTGGGCAGTTCGTCGGGAACCTGCGCCTGCTGTTCGGCGGGCTTCTCCTTGTCGAAGTGCAGTTTCGCGGGCCACCAGTTGGCATTGCCGAGCAGTACCGCGATCGCCGGCACGGTGACGGTGCGCACCAGGAAGGTATCCAGAAGCAGCCCAACGCCAATCACGAATCCGATCTGGACGGCCGCGACGATGTTGCTGAACGTCATGCCGAACATCGACGCCGCGAAGATCAGGCCGGCCGAGGTGATGACGCCACCCGTCGCGCCGATGGTCCGGATCACCGCGGTTCGTACGCCGCGGCGGGCCTCGTCGCGGATACGGGAGATCAACAGCAGGTTGTAATCCGCGCCTACGGCCACCAGCACCAGGAATGTCATTCCTGGGACGCTCCAAGCGATTTCCTGGTTCAGGATGAACTGGAAGAAGATCACCCCGATGCCCAGCGCCGACATGTACGACAGGATCACCGATCCCACC
This sequence comes from Mycobacterium sp., assembly GCF_035274705.1. Lineage (GTDB taxonomy): Bacteria > Actinomycetota > Actinomycetes > Mycobacteriales > Mycobacteriaceae > Mycobacterium. The sequence goes on from NZ_DATENY010000023.1 coordinate 83,936, forward strand.
AGGTAGATGGGCGCGACGAACGAACGCAGCAGCGCGACGAGGATCATGAACACAACAGCCAGCGTGACGACGATGATGAACCGGATATCGGCGTTGTAGTAGTTGCGGATGTCGTTCTGCACCGCCGAGAACCCGACCATCGAGATCTTCGCGTCGGCCAATGTCGTGTTAGGTCGCGCGCTTTCGGCGGTCTTGATGATGTCCTTCACCTGGTCCATCGACTCGGTGCCGAACGGGTTGAGGGCCGTCTGCACCAAGTACCGTGCCGAGTGACCGTCTTTCGAGACGAAAAGCGTTGCAGCCTTTTTGAATTCCGCCTGCGTGAGGATCTGTGGCGGGATGTAAAGCCCGGACATCGGCGGATTGGCCGCATCCCGCTTCATCGCGAGCAGGAACGCCGACGCTTGATCCAGGCCGCCGCCCATGGTCTTGGTCTGGTCGACAAGCAGCTGAACGCCCTCGGCGAGTTGCCGGCTCGAATCGGCGAGTAGGTTGACGCCTTCCTGCGCCTTAGCGATCTGCTGTTGGATGGCGTCCGGATCGTCCAAGCCCATCTGGCGTGCCGCGTCGATCGCGGTGTCCATGCTCTTGCCGAGCCCGCGCACGGTCTCGTCGAGCGTCTCGGTTCCCTTGATCCCCTGCAGTTGGCGTCCGACGTCGGCGATCTTTGCCAACGTGCCGTTGTTCTGGGCGTCGACGACGCGCTGCAGATCGGCTCGCGATGCCACGCATGCCGGGTCGAAGTTGCACTGCGGGCTGACGTTGAGCGCGTTGACCATTGGCGTCGCCCACGTGTAGACGTCGGTGATCCGGGTCAGGTTGACGCCCAACGCTTCCCCGAGCGACCGCATGTTGGCGACCAATGTGGCCGACTTGTCGATCTCGTCGAGAGTCTTGGCTCCGCCGAACTTCTGCTCCATGTCGGCCAGCGAACTCACCAGCGGACGCACGGTCACGATTCCCTGAGTGACGCCGTCGCGGAGCTGGTTGAGCGTGTCGGCGAGCTTGTGAGCCCCGCCCGACAGCAAGTTGAGGTTGCCGTCGTTGTCGGCGATGAGTTTGGCTCCGTCGTTGAGCTTCTGCCCGACCTCGCCGGCCTGCCAGGTGGCTTTCGCTTGCTCGAGCACTTCACCGGTGGGGCGTGTGATGCCACGCACCATCGCGATGTCGGGCACCTGGCTCACCCGCTGGGCCATCTGCTCCATATCGGCGAGCGCCTTTGGCGTGCGCAGGTCTTGCGGTGACTGGATGAGGATGAACTGCTGCACCGTGCTGGCGACCGAGAAGTGCTTGTCCAGTGCCGAGTAGCCCATGTTGCTCCCGGAATCGGCCGGCAGGTTCTTGCGGTCGTCGTAGTTGTACTTGATCAGACCGGCGCAAGCGGCGAGCCCGAACAGGATGACGAGGCTCACCGCCAAGTGCGTGACCGGTCGGCGAACGATGTGCACCCCGGAACGCCGCCACCAGCGGCCGGTCAGGTCCTTACGGGGCTTCACCCAGCCGCGTCGTCCGGCGAGCGCGAGGAAGGCGGGCAGCAACGTGACCGACGCGAGGAAGCCGACACCGACGGTGACCGACAGGGCCGGGCCGACGGTTGAGAAGACACCAAGATTGGTGAACGCCATGCCGAAGAAGGCGATGGCAACCGTTCCCGCCGACCCCGCGATCACTTTGCCGATCGATCCGAGGGCGGTGACAACCGCGTCGTCGGACTCCAGGCCGCTGCGGACACACTCGTGGTAGCGACTGAACAGAAATATGGCGTAATCGGTCCCCGCGCCCATCATCATCGCGGTGATCAACATGAACGTCTGCGGGCCCAGACCCAGCACACCCAGTTCACCGAGCCCGGCCACGACCTGCTGCGCCACCACCAGCGCGACGCCGATCATCAGCATCGGCAGGATCATCGCGACCAGGTTGCGGTACACGATGATCAGAATCGCCAGCACGATCACCACCGTGGCGATCTCGATGACGTGCTGGTCGCGCACGCCGATCTCGTTGAGGTCGTCGAACGTTGCCGCGGGGCCGATCACATTGGCCGTCAAGGAGGTGTTCGCCGTCGCGTCCTTGACCACCTTGATGAAGTTCCGGTAGGCCTCCTGGCCGTCCGCGACACCCATCGTGCCCTGCAGGCTGACGGGCAATTGCCAGGCCTTCTTATCCTGGCTCATCATCACTTGCTTCAATTCGGGGATGGCGATGAAGTCCTGGGTGGACAGCACGTTCTTGGTGTCGGCCTTCAGCCGGTCCACCACCTTGCGATAGGTGCCCTCGTCGTCAGGGGTGAGCCCGTTTTCGTTCGACAAGATGACAACAGCGGCGTTCCCGGCACCTCCCTCGTCAAATGCTTTCTGCATTTCCTGGGCGGCACTCATCACTGAAGACCCGGCGGGCAGCAAACCCGGCGGATTCTTTTGGGCAACCTCCATCAACGGCGGGATCGTCAAGAACAAGACGGCCGCGAGAGCCAACCATGCAGCGATAACCACCAGAGGGTGGCGAACGATAAACCGGCTTACTACCGGGGAGCGCCCCTCTTCAAACGCACCGCTGGATCTGGCGCGCCTCAACATCCCAATCAGGCTACACGGCTGCAGTGCCTTACGAGCGGGTAAAGGAGTTTGCTCGCGACGAAGCATAGAGTTGACCAAATCGCCTGGCGTGGTGTTGGTTCCCGACCCGTCGCGACGATACCGAGAAAGTCATCAGCGCGCTGCCCAAACGATTCGGGTGGCCCAGTTGGTGGTCACAACCCCGGCCTTCATCGCTATCTTCGACAACAACCATTTCCTTGCGCATACCAGCTATATAGATCGGGATAGTCGACAACGGCAAACTAAATTGTTTTGTCCGACCAGCGTCTCGGAGCCTTTGCCTGGACGTCACCGGCACAAACTGTGCTCTAATCGGGGCGTGCCAGCGACGACGTTGGAGAAATGTCTCCGCGGTAGGCGGTATTTGCCGAATCGCCCCCCTGTTGATCTTCGCGCGACGCGGTGCGGCGGCCGATGAAGTTCGTCGTGGCGGTTCACGGAACCCGTGGCGATGTCGAACCCTGCGCCGCCGTCGGCATGGAGCTTGTTAGCCGGGGCCACGACGTGCGGGTCGCGGTTCCTCCCAACCTCGTTGCGTTTGTCGAAGCAGCGGGCTTGTCCTCCGCGGTGTCCTACGGAGTGGACTCACAGCAGCAACTCGACGCGGACATCTTTCGTAAGTACTGGAAGATCCAAAATCCCGTCACGGCCCTGCGCGAACTGCGCGAGTACATCACCCAGGGCTGGGCGGAGATGAATACAACCCTGACGTCCCTGGCCGACGACGCCGACCTGATCCTGACCGGCACGACCTATCAAGAGGTCGCCGCCAACGTGGCCGAGTGCTACGACATTCCGCTGGCCGCGTTGCACTACTTCCCGGCGCGGCCCAACAGTCAGGTGCTGCCGATCCCCTTGCCGTCTCGCCTGATCCGATCAGCGTGGACGGTCGCCGAGTGGGTGCACTGGCGTGCGCTCAAGCAGGCCGAGGATGCACAACGACGGGAGCTGGGCCTGCCAAAAGCAACCGTCCGCGCAGTGCGGCGCATCGTCGAGGGCGGCGCCCTGGAGATACAGGCCTACGACGAGGTGTTCTTTCCGGGGCTGGCGGCCGAATGGGGTTCTGACCGCCCGCTGGTCGGGTCGATGACGCTGGAGCTGGGCACGGACACCGACGACGAGGTGGCGTCGTGGATCGCGGCCGGCAAGCCGCCGATCTACTTCGGATTCGGCAGCATGCCGGTGCAATCTCCCGCCGATGCCGTCGCAATGATCACCGAGGTTTGCGCGGAATTGGGCGAGCGAGCGCTGATCTGTTCAGGTGTCTGGGATCTCGATGACAGCCCCGATGTCGAGCACGTGAAGCTCGTGAGGACCGTCAACCACGCGGCGGTGTTCCCCATTTGCCGTGCCGTCGTGCACCACGGCGGCTCAGGAACCACGGCCGCGAGCGTACGCGCCGGGGTGCCGACATTGATCCTATGGGTGGGCGCCGATCAACCGTTCTGGGCCACTCAGATCAGCAGGCTCAAAGTCGGTACGGCTCTTCGCTTTTCGCGTACGACGCGAGATTCGCTGCTCGGCGCGTTGCGTACCGTCCTCGCCCTGCAGTACGCCACCCGCGCCAGGGAAGTCGCCGCCTTGATGACCAAACCTGCCGCGAGCGTTTCGAGAGCAGCCGATCTACTCGAGGATGCGGTCCACAGAGGTCGCGCTCGCCGATTGGCATGACCGAGTACGGCGTTAAGCCGAACCGACCGGTGCCGATGCTTGACCGTCCAACCGGGTGAAATGATCGCTGCGGTATTGCTCGACGCAGCTGGCCCGCCGGATCTTGCCGCTTGTGGTGATCGGAATCGAACCACGCGGTACCAGAACGATATCCGCGACGCTGAGCCCATGTGAATTCGAAATCGCGGATGTGACTTCGCGTTTCACGTCGAGTAGCGCATCCATCGCCTCGTCCGACTCGCCGCGCTTCTTGACCTCGACGATCACGACCAGCTGTTCGCCCTGATCATCGTCGACCGAGATCGCAGCGACCCTGCCCCCGGATATCTCCTGGATCGTCGCCTCGATGTCGTCGGGGTAGTGGTTCAGCCCCCGCACGATCAGCAGGTCCTTGATTCTGCCGACGATGAACAGCTCATCGTCGGACACGAAGCCCAGATCCCCGGTTCGAAGCCATGGCCCCTCGGGCGTGCCCGCCGACGGCGCCACGATTTCGGCGCCGAACGTCGTCTCGGTCTGCTCAGGTTTCTCCCAGTACCCCAGGCAGACGTTGTCACCCCGTACCCAGATCTCACCGACCATCCCCGCCGGGCGTTCCGATCTGGTCTCCGGGTCGACGATGCGCACCATCGGCGATTCCGGGTTGCCGTAGCTGACGAGCGGTGTACCCGTTTCGCCCACGCATCGTTCGGCATGGCCTGCGGAGAGTTTCTCGGGTTCGAAGTAGAGGACGTTCGGGGGCTGGTTGACCGGGCGGGTCGCCACGTAGAGCGTCGCCTCGGCGAGGCCATACGAGGGCCGCAACGCCTCCTCACGCAGATTGAACCGGGCGAACCGCTGGAAGAACCTCGTCAGGGTCGCCACATGCACCCGTTCGCTGCCGCTGAGCACACGGAGCACGTCCCGGAGGTCGAGGCCCGCCATGTCCGCGTCTGATGTCCGCCCGGCCGCCAACTCGAATGCGAAGTTGGGGGCTGCCGTCAATGCGTGCGGATGGCGGGCCAGCAATTGCATCCACCGTGCAGGCCGGGCCAAGAATGACGCCGGCGTGGTGAACACGGAGTGCCAGCCGCCGAGAATGGGCGCGCACACGCCGAGCATCAAACCCATGTCGTGGTAGAACGGCAGCCACGACACGGCTGTGGTGTTCGGGGGCGTGACCTTGCCGAAGTCCGGAAAGAAGTCGGCGATGATCTGCTCGAAATTGGCGGTGAGGTTTCTGTTGGAGACCATCACCCCAGCCGGTGTGCGGGTCGATCCGGAGGTGTATTGCAGGTAGGCCGTGGCGGGCCGCGTCTCGCGACCGGAGACGGAGCGTCTGCGCGCGTCCAAGTCCAGCGAGTCGATCTCGACGACGACGGGAGCAGACTCGTCTGGACGCTCCGCGGCGTAATCGGCGACGTTTCCTGCGACAGATGAGGTGGTGAGGATGACCGTGGGCGTCGCGTCGCGCAGCACCGCACTGACACGTTCGTCGTGAACACCGACCATCGGAACGGAGAGGGGGACTCCGATCAGTCCGGCTTGCAGCGAGGCGAGAAAAGCGACGACGTAGTCCAGGCCCTGAGGGGCCAATATCAGCGCGCGATCTCCGATCGACCCGCGCTGTCGGAGTTCATGCGCCAGGCTGGAAACCCGCCGGTTCAACTGTGCCCAGGTCAGCGTCTGGGTAACGCCTTCCCACTCGCGTTCGTAGTCGACGAACGTGAACGCGATGTCGTCGGGCTGCAGACTGGCGCGTTCACGCAGCACGCCGGTCACGGAGGAATCGGTCATAGGCGTTACATTTTTACTCGATTGTGCGGTTGTCGTCGAACTCGGCCCGGCGCGCCGCGCACATTGCGTTCATTTCGGCAGGTCGGCGGACCACGCGATTTGCCACCGCGCTGTCCGGCGATCTTGATGGGGCTGCGGGCGTCTTTGCTGGGAAAACTGACGAGTTTCTCGGCGTCTTATTCGATTGCGCCGGTCAGATCGAAGTCTCCGAGTGTGCGAGAGATGCGTTCACGGAGAATATCCCTCGAGTTTTCCTCGCCGCGTTGATAGGCGCGAAAAGTAATGTACAGCTTTCCGCAGATCCGCCCCGCGCACAGATACAGTTCTCCGGCACTGAGTTCCGGGCTCTTTTCGGTGAGGTTTTGCTCCAGCATTCTGATGGAGAAGTAGTCGGCAGGGGTGCCATCCGCACACGCCACAGTCGGGTCGACATCGCCGAAATAGGAACACCCCACGGGAAGATCGGCGGCGTTCAATGCCGCTAACGGTAGCTTCCTGACGACGGCGGTGGGGATCAGTGGGGTCAGCGGCAGGACACTCTCCTGCTCCTTGAACTTTCCCAGTCCGAGAACAAGGGCCTGCTTGATATCGGCTCGGATTTTCCGTAGATCTACTGTTACCGGTTCGGGGTCAACCGCGAAATCAATACCTTTGAGCGCATTTGCGCGCAAATCATTCTCGGTGCGGTCGTTGACGGGATAATTCAACGTAACCAAATCGTCTTTGGCACGAACTCGGCCGTACTTCTCGGCGAGTTTTGCGGCAAATCCGGCAAACAGTGCGTTACTTGTCCCACCGAGGCGTTCCGCGCAATCGTCCCAGTCGGCCAGGTCGATGTAGGCGGTCGCGGTCGGCACCGCCACAGGCCGATCCGGTCCACGCTTTGATACCGATGGAGCCGCCGATGCGCTCGGCCGGCCCAGCGTGGGCCTGTTCGCAGCGGCCAGCTTGGTCATGGCGACGAGCGCGTGGCCGACCTCGGGCAGCCCGCGGGCGGCTTGCCGGGCATCTTCGGCCAATGCTCGGCGGCGGGGGCGTGAGCGTGGGGGTGGATAACCGAAGTCGTTTCTGATGCCGTTGACCGCGTCACGCACGGCAAGACACAGCCCGGCGCCGTCGATGATGGTATGCGAGGTGACCAGGCTGACCGCGGTTCCGTAGTCCTTGATCGGAAGGACACCGAGATGCCAGCTCGGACCGAACTCTGGATGAACCGGTATTTGCGCCCGTTCCTCGACCCACCCGGATAAGGCCGCGTGCGTATGTGCGGGCGGATCGACGTCGATCCCGGGCAACTCGTGACACGAGACCCAGCGATGACGCCCGAACGGAACCGGAGAACGCTCGATGCGGCGCCCTACCAGCCCGTGGGCGAGGTTGTCGTGCAGTCGGCGCAGCGCTTCGTGGTCGATGTCACGCCGATACACCCAGTTGAACTGAACACCGTGCACGTGGCCGCTGGCCCGCACCCATACAAATGACGCGTGGTCCATGAACGCGAGCGTGTTTTCGACTGCGGCAGGAGTCCGTCGGTCTACGGGTGTGACCATCAGAAGATCTCGCCCGTCAGGTCGAATTCGGCCAGCGTGCGCGCCGCGAGTTCACGCAACCGGGGCTTCGAGTTCTCTGCGCCGACCTGATAGCCGATGATTCCCACCGTGACCTTGCCGCCGATGCGTCCAGCTACGGCGACAAGCTGCCCACCTGCGCGCTCGATGTCGGCTCGCCGGACGTTCTGATCGACACCGCGCACCAACACATACTCAGCGTCCGTGCCGTCGGGGCGTGCAATCTCGGCAGGGAAATCGCCGAGGTTGGAACACGATACGGGAAGCTCGGCGCCGGTACCCAAGAACTGTTCCACCACCCGCCGCAATAGGCGTCGTGGTACCAGGGGCACGATCGGAAGGAGCTCCAACATCGGATCGGGGACCTCGCGTGCCGTCTTGAGTGCTTGCCGGATGGCGACGCGGGCATCGGTGAGGTCCGCTATCACTGGGGCCGGGTCAAGGTTGACCGGAGCGAACAACATGGCGTTCGCGCGCGTATCGTCCAGGCTGGTGCGGTCGTTGAGCGCGACGATCAGAGACACGGTGCCGTCGGCGCGCTGGCGGCCAAGGTGCTCGCCGAGTTTCGCGGCAAACGCGGCGAACAACGAATAGTTGGTGCCATTGAGGGCTTTCGCGCGGGCGTCCCACTGCTCCAGATCGACGAGCACCGAGATGGCAGGCACAACCACGATCTCATCGTTGTCGGCAACGCTGACGGCGCGGGGTTTGGGGACTGAAGCGGCCTCCTCGTAGCGGCTGCGATTGAGCATCTTCACGCCCGCCACCACCGCATGGGCGACCGCACGCGCATCCTTGGTCGTGTCACGAAGATCGGCCATGGTGGCGCGAAAATACGTGCGAGACTGAGGAAGTGGGTAGCCGATGTCGCGCTGGCTCGCGTTGACCGCCTCGACCACGGTAAGCAGGGCTCCGACGCCGTCGCCGAGATGGTGCGAGCCGGTGATACTGATCGCGGTCGACCCGTCGGTCAGTGGCTGCACCGCCATGTGCCAGCCAGGCCCAGTTTCTGGATCCACTGGCACTTGCGAGAATTCGTCGGCCCAATCGCTGAGTTCCTCGCGCGGACGCGGCGACTCGACGAAGTCGATGGACGCCGCCGCCCCAAGCGATGACACCCAGCGGTGCCTGGCGAACGGTAGCGGAGAACGCTCGATTCGGCGTCCCGCCAGCCCGTAGCCGAAATTCTCGTTAAAGCGCCTCAGCGTGTCGTAGTCGACGGGGTGTTCGTATATCCACACCACTTGGATGAGCTGCCCGCGCCCCGTTGCGCGCAAGAACTGGATACCCGCGTGATCCATGAAGGTGAGCCGATTGTCCCTCGGCACATCCGCTTTGGGTGTGCGCTGGGACAACCGTTTGCGGGCTGGACGAATTTGGATGGCCATTTGGACCCGCTATTCGATCACGCCGGTCAGACCGAACTCGGCCAGCGTGCCCGCCGCCAGCTGACGCAAACTGTCCTTCGAGTTCTCTGTACCTGGCTGGTAGGCAACGACAGTGATGGAGATCTTGCCGCCGATGCGTCCGGCCAGCACGGTCAGCAGGCCACCCCGCCGCTCGAGGAACTGACGCGTGACGTGTCGGTCCACCCCGCGCAGCATCACGTATTCGGCATCCGTGCCGTCGGCACGGGCGACGACGGGGTCGACCTCGCCAAGGTTGGAACACGACACGGGCAGATCGTCGAAGCCGAAGACCACATCGGAGCCACGTTTGACAGCGCGCTTCGGGATGAACGGGGTCAAGGGAAGAAGCTGCAACGTCTCATCCGGCGACTCGCGGAGGTCGGTGAGCGCCCGTTTGATCACGACCCGGGCGTCGGAAAGTTCCGTTGTGACCTGGGTTGGGTCGAGGGCGATTGTTGCCAGTGACGCGGCGTTGGCACGCGTGTCGTCCGGGGTGCGGTCGCTGATGGGGACGTGCAGCGTGACGGCGCCATCGCTGGCGCGGCGACGTCCCATGTGTTCGCCCAGTTTTGCGGCAAACCCGGCGACCAGCGAATAGCTTGTTCCACCAAGAGAATTCGCGCGCGTATCCCAATCGTTCAGATCAACGTAGATAGTGATAGCCGGTGCCACGACTTTACAATCGCCATCCGCTGACGAAATGGCCTTCGGCCGCGATGACCCCGACCGGGTGAACTCATGCCTGCGACGAAATGCCAGCTTCGCTCCCGCGACAAGCGTCCGGGCGACCTCGGGTACACCTTGCGCGGTCTCGCCCAGATCGGTGGCCACAGCGCGCAGCCGACCCCGTGAGCGTGGCGACGGGAAGCCGAAATCACGCCTATTGCCTTTGACCGCATCGACAATCGTATTCAGCGCGCCGAGGCCGTCGGACAGGCAGTGCGACAACACCAGGCTGACCGCGGTGGCACCGTCGCTCATCGGAAGGACTCCCAGATGCCAGCCGGGCCCCCACTCCGGGTCGATGGGCAATTGCGCGCGTTCGTCGACCCAGTCGCTGAGGGCGGCGCGCGGACGAGCGCTCTCGATGTCCATGTCCGACGGCGGCCCCAACGACGACACCCAGCGATGCCGGCCGAACGGCAGCGGCGACCGCTCGATCCGCCGGCCGAACAGCCCGTGACCGAAGTTCTGGTGAAAACGCCTCAGCCCGTCGAAGTCGACAGCGTGTTCATACACCCACACGGCCTGCATAGCGAGCTCTTGTCCGGTGGCGCGCTGTCCCAGAAACAACAGTTGATCAGTGAACGCGAGGCGATTGTCCAGCGCTGCAGCATATTCGGTCATCGACGCGACCCCTTGCTCTTTCGACGTCGTCAAACCCATCACAGGTCGAGGTCGACGAGATCGGCGACCGGCGCCATCTCCCCGCGACCGACGACAACGCGGACGAACACGGACTTCATCGCTTCGAGGTAACGCGCGACTGATTCGCGGGCGATCGGATTGTTCGGGAACGCCACCGTCACCGAGGTGCCGTTGCCAAACCGATTTACCCACATACCGATCTGATGCGCCGCCCCGAGTTCGCTGTAAATCTTTCCGTTCAGCCCGTTCCATTCGGCGACGACGGCGGGAGACAGCGGCGCAAGTGTCGCGTCAAGGTAAGAGATCATCGGAACACCCGGGTCGGGTTTCCGGATACCGCACTCGGATGCCAGCTCCAAGACTCGGTCAAAGGGCACGTGCGCCAACTCCAGACCCGAATCGAAGGAAGTCTGTGCAGCGCGGGCTGTCTCGGTGAAAGACGTTGCGGTGACAGGGACGGCGATCGGAACGATGCCGGTGAACCAGCCTGTCGTCATCATCTCGGCATGCGTGGTTCGAGTGCTCGTCGGAGTGATCACGTGATAGGTATCGGCGCCGGTGAGCTGATGTTCGGCGAGCGCGGCGGCGGCGAACACACCGCCGATGAACCGGATACCCGCGTCGGTGCACGCCGACTCGAATCGATTGGACTCTTCTTCGTCCATCAACTGCACGGTGACCAGGTCACCTTCACACGGCACCGACGGATCACCAAGCGGCAGCGGGAATTGCGGAAGGGTTCCGTTGTTGCCTTCGGCGAAGTTGATCCACTTGCGCACCTGTGGCGAATCCAAGGTCAGCGCGGAGGTGAACTCCCGCTGCCGGACACAGTAATCGTCATAGCTGCCCGCGGGCGGCAAAGGGATCGGCGCTCCCCCGCCCACCAGTGCCGCATACATCATGTGGATCTCGACGAACGCCAGACCCATGAACATCGCGTCCACGTGGAGATGGTCGACGCACATGTAGACCGTGAAGTGGTCCGCGCGCTGGATCACCCCGAAGCGGAAGCAATCCCATTGCAGCGGACCGGGAGTGGCCAGTATGTGCTCCCGCCACTCGTCCACGGTCTTCTCGCCGTGCTCCGTCGCGACGAACTTGATGTCCTTGGGGTTGGCGATCGTCCGCCGCACGACGCGATCGTCGTCGACGAATTCGAACCGGCTGCGGTACGTGTCATGCCGACGCAGGTAGGCGTTGATTACGTACGTCATCGCGCGAAGATCGCAGCGCCCGGCGATGTTCCAGGCGGGAATCGTCAGACGCGCCATCTCGGTATTGCGGGCCGCATGCTCGCGATAGGCCCGAAGATGCTGCGCCTGCTGATAACTGGCCGGCACATCGGAGACCGGTGCTTGGTTCGCCTTGGCCGAACTCGCCGGTGACGGGTTCCAGGAGATGAGTTCACCCGGGGCATCAATCCAGTCATGGATTGGTTCTAGTGCGAACACTTCGACTCCTCTTCCTGAAGGCGGTGATCACGCTGATGCGGTTACGGTTTCGTCGGCGGCGAGCGTGTCGCACAGGCTTTCGGCCAATGCCCGGACCGTGTTGACTCCCATGGCAGTGATTCGGATGCCGGTCTCGGCCTCGATGCGGGTGCGAAGCTCGAGGTTGCCCAGCGAGTCCAGCCCGTACTCGGACAGTGGGCGATCCGGATCGATTGCGCGACGCAGGATCAAGCCGACCTGCTCGGCGATCAGCCGGCGCAGATGCGTCGGCCACTCTTCCCGTGGCAGCGCTGCCAACTCGGCGCGCAATCTCCTTCCCTCCGTCGAACCTTGGCCCGCCGATTTGAATGCAGATGCGAACGGGCTGCGCTGCGCGAACGCGGTCAACCACGGGGTGCCAAGGATTGGGGCGTAGCCGGTGTAGACGCGGTCGTAACGCAGCAGTGACTCGAACGCGTACGCGCCCTCGTCAGGCAGGATCGCGGCGTCGTCCTCGGCCAGCGCCGTGCCCCGCCCGATCTCTGCCCACGCACCCCATGCGACGGCGCTGGCCGGAAGGCCCTGCGCTCTGCGCCAGTGCATGAAGGCGTCCAGCCAGCTGTTGGCCGCGGCATAGGCGCCCTGACCCGGCGACCCCACCATCGCCGCTGCCGACGAGAAGGAGCAGAACCAGTCCAGCGGCTGCGATGCCGTTGCCTGGTGCAGGTTCCATGCGCCGTAAACCTTTGGTGCCCAGTCCCGTTCGACGAGCTCGTCGGTGATGTTGGGCAACGTGGCGTCCTCGACCACTGCAGCGGCGTGCAGAACGCCGCGAAGTGGCAGCCCGGTGGCCGTCGCCGCCGCCACCAGCCGCTCGGCCGTGCCGCCAGCGGCGATATCGCCGCACTCGACCACGATGTCCGCGCCGGTGGCGCTGATCAACTCGACGATCTCCTGCGCCTTGACGGTCGGCTGGCTGCGTGACGTGAGCACGATGCGCCCGCAGCCCGCCTCGGCCATCTTCTCGGCGAGGAACAAACCCAGACCACCCAGACCGCCGGTGATGATGTACGCACCGTCTCCGCGGAAGACAGGAACCTGTTCCGGCGGCACCACCACGCGGCTGTGACCGGTGTGCGGCACATCGAGCACCAACTTGCCCGTGTGCTGAGCCCCGCCGATCTGCCGGATCGCCGTCGCCGCCTCGGCGAGCGGATAGTGCGTGATGTCCGGCAAGGGCAGCGAGCCGTCCGCGGTCAGTTGGTACACCTTGTCCAGCAGCCCACGAATCTTGTCCGGATGGGTGACCGTCATCAGCGCGAGGTCGACGGCGTAGAACGACAGGTTGCGACGGAACGGGAACAGACCCAACCGGGTGTCGCCGTAGATGTCGCGCTTGCCGATCTCGACGAACCGCCCGCCGAAGGCGAGCAGCTCCAAGCCTGCGCGCTGCGCCGCGCCGGTCACGGAGTTCAGCACGATGTCGACGCCATATCCGTCGGTGTCGTGGCGGATCTCGTCGGCGAACGCGGTACTGCGCGAATCGTAGACGTGCTGGATTCCCCAGTCGCGCAACAACTGTCGACGCTCGTCGCTGCCTGCGGTGGCGAAGATCTCCGCACCGGCGGCCTTCGCGACCGCGATCGCCGCCTGCCCCACCCCACCGGTCGCGGAGTGGATCAACACCTTGTCACCCGTGGAGATACGGGCCAGCTCCTCCAAGCCGAGCCACACCGTCGCGTACGCCAGACCGACTGCGGCCGCCTCGTGCTCCTTGAGCCCGTCCGGCAATTTCGTGGCGAGGTTGGCTTCACACGTCACGAAGGTGCCCCAGCAGCCGTTGGCCGAAACCCCGCCGACACGGTCACCGACCTTGTGGGTCGTCACGCCAGGCCCGACCGCGGTGACCACGCCGCCGAACTCGGAGCCAAGCTCCGGCAGCCGCCCGTCGAAACTCGGGCACCGGCCGAACGCGACGAGGACATCGGCGAAGTTGATGCTGGACGCGCTCACCGCGACCTCGATCTGACCCGGCCCCGGCGGAACCCGGTCGAACGCAACGAGTTCCAGCGATTCGAGGTCGCCGGGCGTGCGGACCTGCAGCCGCATTCCGCCGCGATCGTTGTCGGCCGTCGTGGTCCGCCGCTCTTCTGCTCGCAGCGGAGCGGGGCACAACCGAGCCGTGTACCACTGGCCGTTGCGCCAGGCGGTTTCGTCTTCGTCCGACCCGGAGAGCAGCTGACGAGCCAATTGCTCACCGTCCGTTGCCTCGTCGACATCGATCTGGGTGGGACGCAACCGCGGATGCTCCATGCCCATCGCCCGCATGAACCCGCGAAGCCCCGCCTGCTCGAGGTTCGGAACGTCGTCGGCGACAACGGTTTGCGCGTTGCGGGCCAGCACATACAGGCGCGGCGGCTCACCCGGCACCTCCGGTAGCTCACGCGCGATCCGCACCACATGACGCACGCAGTCACCGCCGCGCACGCCGGTCTCGGCATCCGTGCCGCCGTGCGATGGCCCGGTCACGACGACCACGCCGGTCAACGCCTGCTCAGCCAGATAGGACGCCAGCAGTTCCGCGTTGGCTTCGTGGTCACTGCGCTGCGGCCATGCCATCGTCGTGCACTCAGCGCCAGTGGTTTTCAGGGCGTCGCTCAGTGTGGCGGCAAGAGCATTGCCGTTATTGCTGGTGTTGATCAGCAGCCACGTGCCCGCGTCGACCTGGTCGGCTTCGGGCAGCTCACGCTGCTGCCATTCGACCGTCAGCAGTCGATCGTTGAGCACACGTTCGGCCTGCGCCGTTTCCGAAGCTCCGGTACCCAGTTGCAGGCCCGTCACGCTCAGCAGGACGGTGCCGTGCTCGTCGAGCACCTCGAGGTCCGCTTCGATCCCGTCGGCATCGGCCTTGATGACTCGGCTGGAGCAGTAATGGGCGTTTCGGGCTGAACCGTAAGCGCGAAGCCGGCGCACGCCCAACGGCAACAACATGCCACCGACGGCCGCACTCTGGACGTCGGGATGGGCCACCACCGACTGGAAGCAGGCGTCCAGCAGCGCCGGGTGCACCCCATAACCACCTTGCTGTGACCGCAGCGGGCCAGGCAGCGCAACTGCGGCCAGCACCGTGTCCGCAGGTGGATCCGCGGTGTAGGCGGTCGCCAAGCCGGCGAAGGCGGCTCCGTGGTGGATTCCGACCGTGTTGAACCCGGCCCGCAAGTCGGCTCCGTCGGCGTCGTGAGGATGAGCCGCGAGCAGACGGTCGATGTCGCGCGTGGCGGGGTCGTCGGCTGACACGTCGGCCTGCAATACCGCGTTGGCCCGCCTCGTGCGTTCGCCCGCTTGATAGGTCTCGACGGCGAATTCGACCACACCCGGCGAGATCACCGATGCCGATGCGGAAACCGGCGTCTGCTCGTCGAGCAGCAGCATCTGCTCGAAGGACACATCACGGACCTCGCTGGCGTCGCCGAGGACGGCACGCGCCGCCGCCAACGCCATCTCGCAGTAGGCCGCGCCCGGCAGCACAGCGACCTCGTGCACCTGGTGGTCACCCAGCCAGGGCTGCGCTTCAGTGCCGACCTCGCCCTGCCACATGTGCCGCTCCGGCTCCTCCGGCAGCACGACGTGCGAGCCCAACAGCGGGTGCACCGAAACGGTGCATCCGCCGCGCGCAGTGGAGTCGTGGCCGTCGCGATCCAACAGCAGCGACGTGTGCGTCCAGGTCGGCAGCGGGGCATCCATCAGCCGCCCGCCGGGATAGAGCACCGAAAAGTCAACTGCGGCACCGACACTGTGCAGATCGGCCACGAAACCGCGCAACCCGTGCGGTAGCTCTTGCTGGCGACGCATCCCCGCCATCACCGCCAGGGGCACGTCCAGACTGCGCGCCGTCTGCTCGACGGCGTGAGTCAGCAACGGGTGCGGCGACAGTTCCGCGAACACCCGGTGTCCATCCTCCAAGGCGGCCTGCACCGCGGCCGCGAACCGCACCGTGTGACGCAGGTTGTCGACCCAGTAGTAGGCGTCCCACTCCGCCAAGTCGCGGGGGTCGTAAAGGGTCGCCGAATAGTGCGGGATCTCCGGCTCGATCGGGCTGAGGTCGGCCAGCACCTCGGCGAGCTCGTCGAGGATCGGATCGACTTGCGGTGAGTGAGATGCGACGTCGACGGCAACCTCGCGTGCCATCACCCCGCGCTCCTCCCACGCGGCGACCAGATCGCGAATCGCTTGCGTGGCGCCACCGACCACCGTCGACTGCGGTGAGGCGACAACCGACAGGACGACGTCGGTCGCGCCACGCGCAGCCAGTTCCGAAAGCACTTGCTGGGCGGGCAGTTCCACGGATGCCATGGCTCCGGAACCGGAGATGCGCGACATCAGCGCCGACCGCCTGCAGATGACCTTCACACCATCCTCGGGCGTCAGCGCGCCGGCCACGACTGCGGCCGCCACCTCCCCCATGGAGTGCCCGATGACCGCACCGGGGGTGACACCGTAGGACTTCATCGTCGCGGCCAGCGCCACCTGCACGGCGAATACGGTGGGCTGGATCCGCTCGATTCCGCTGACCGTCTCCGGCGCGGACATCGCTTGTGTGACAGAGAAATCGGACTCGCGCGCGATCAAGGGCTCCAGCTCGGCGACCGTCGCCGCGAACACCGGCTCTGATGCCAGCAGCTGCGCGCCCATCCCGGCCCACTGTGAGCCCTGTCCGGAGAACACCCACACCGGCCCGCGGTCGTCCTGCGCCACGGCAGGCTGGTACGGGGTGTCACCGTCGGCAACCTCTCGCAACGCCTTGATCAGCTCGTCACGGCTGCTGGCGATCACTGATGTCCGCACGGACCGGTGCCCGCGCCGGCGCGTCAGGGTGTAGGCGAGGTCGGACAGGTCGATTGCGGGTCCACGACCATTGCCGTCGCCGCTTTGCGCGACCCAGTCGGCCAGCCGGCCGGCCGTCCGTCGCAGTTCCTCGGCAGACGTGGACGACAACGGGAATACCAGGGGACCCGCGACATTGGGATGCGCCGCCTCCGCCACTTGCGCGTCTGGGGCCTGTTCAACGATGGCGTGCACGTTCGTGCCTGACAGCCCGTATGCTGACACGCCAGCCCGCCGGGGGTGCTCTCCATTGGTCGGCCACGCTGTATTGACTTGGGGCACAAAAAGGTTCGTGTCGATCTTGGCAAGTTCATCGGGCAGCTGGGTGAAGTGCAGATTCTGTGGAATCACACCGTGCTGCACCGCCAGAACGGCCTTCATCACACCGAGAGCGCCTGCCGCCGATTGGGTGTGGCCGAAATTGGTCTTTACCGACGCCAGCGCGCATGGGCCGTCGGTGCCGTACACCTTGGCGACGCTCGCGTACTCGAGAGGATCCCCGACGGGGGTGCCGGTCCCATGGGCCTCCACCATGCCGACAGTGGTGGCATCCACGTCGGCGACCGCCAGCGCCGCTAGGTACACCGACGTCTGGGCCTCAGCCGAGGGTGTCGCGATGTTGACCGTCCGACCATCATTATTGGCGGCGGTGCCGCGGATCACGGCCAGGATGCGGTCGCCATCCGCTACGGCATCGTCCAGCCTCTTGAGCGTCAACACCACGGAGCCTTCGGCGGAGACGAATCCGTCCGCGGCAACGTCGAACGCATGGCAGTGGCCGGTCGGCGAGAGCATGCCCGCCGCCGAGCCGCCGGCCGCCTTACGGGGTTCCAGGAGGACCGACACGCCGCCCGCCAGCGCGAGGTCGCTCTCGCCGGCCTGCAGACTGCGGCAGGCCGCGTGGATGGCGCTCAGGCCGGAAGAGCATGCAGTGTCGACGGTGACGGCGGGACCATGAACCCCAAGCGCGTAGGAGATGCGTCCGGACGCCAGGCTGAAGCTTGTCCCGGTGAACCCCCACGGCCCCTCCAAAGTCTGGGTGTCCGCGGCCAGATGCCCGTAGTCGTTATGCGTGACTCCCATGAACACGCCGGTTTGCGAACCAGCGACCGTCGCCGGGCTCAGCCCGGCGTGCTCCACGGCCTCCCACGCGGTTTCCAGCAGCAACCGATGTTGGGGATCGATGGCGATCGCCTCGCGCTCGGTGATGCCGAAGAAATCGGCGTCGAACGCCGAGACATCGTCCAAGAAGGCACCCCACTTGGACACGGACCGGCCGGGCACACCGGGCTCGGGGTCGTAGTATTCCTCGGCATCCCACCGGTCAGCGGGCACCTCGCTAACAAAGTCGTCGCCCCGCAGCAACGCCTCCCAGAGCTGATCAGGCGAGTTAATGCCCCCCGGAAGTCGACAAGACATTCCAATTACAGCAACGGGAATAGCGCGTACTTGATCCACGTATGTTCGCCCCTTCTCAAAGCGCAATTGGGAAAGTGGGATTGTATTAGGAGATCGGCAAGAATGTACGCCAACTCATGTGCAGAACACCAATGGAACGGCCGGCCGGCAACGTTGCCGAACAGCATGCACGTGAGCATCATTAATAGCAAACGCCGACAACAAATGTTGTCGGCCGATCCACCCACAGCTGCACAGTCCGCGTGACCGCAGGGTCCCCTTCTCGACCATGACCACGCCGCCGCTAGCGTCGCCCAGCAGCAGTTGTCCGGTCGGGTCGGCAAAATCGCGAGCGGGGTCCCCGGCTATCAGGTCCGCTGGCCAGTCAGTTATCTCTGTCGTTTGCCACGGCTGTGTCAGCACCGTCATGCAGGCGAATCTAGCAGCCGGTTCCCAGGTCTGGGACATTATTCCCAGATTCGCCGTCGAGGTGCCCCACCGCGCATGGGGGTTCGTTTATAGCAAATGACCAAAACGGCAGATCGTCTTATCTACGGTGGCGTAAAGGCGATTATCGGCCACAATGGCAAAGAATGCGTGCTCGTAGCGGCTGTACTCCGATCGGCCGACAGCCGCTCACCAGCGCTTATCGGTGAGTATCTCGACCCGACACTAACTATTAACCAATCGCAGGTGACAACTATCCACAGGCGCTAAAAGTTGCGGAAACAAGCGCACCGATTCGACCCAAACCGCCTCGACCTTATGGTTCGTATGGTTCGGCGAACCGCTTAGAATTAGCCTTCGCGTCGAACTGTGGACAGTTCGCTGTTGACGCGAGCGTTGAAAACGTTGGTAGTCATGCGGAAATGAAATGTTTGTGTTAACGCGGCAACCAATAGACGAATCACTGTGATTGTCTTAGAGTGTCTAATCGATTCCTACGTCGAGGGCTTTCGACATGGCGTTAGCAACACTCATCGCGATCACTCTGGCGTGCATCGCGTGGAGCCTGTGGATCCGCCGAGTCACGTGGACATGCCGCTGGGAAATCGCGGCAACCCTCAACATCGCGCTGCAGGGAACCGCCCTGTTCTTCATGTCTCCCTTCGCTTCGGAAACGCTCGGGCGGGCGCTGCACGCGCTTAGCGGGGTGTGGAACCTCGAGGACTACATCGGCCACGATTGCTACGTCGTCGCGGCATCGGCGATCGTCTACAACGCGATCGGCCGGCTCGCTGACGACCACACTACGGCAGCGCTGTTCAAGCGGCACATCGAGTTCCCGGCCACAATTTGCATCCCGCTGCTGCTTGCGACGTTCACGATCGGCAACGGGGCGAGCATCTACCAGCCCGACTTCTTCGAGGTGCCAACCGATTCCTGGCTGAGCCTGTACTGGCTGTTGCTTTGCGGGACACTGATCTACCTGTTGGCGTACGGGTCGCGGGCGCTGCTGATTCTCCGAAAGGACCGACGATCCCGGTTCATCGCCGACTGGTACCTCGCGGCTTCGGCGAGCGGCATCGTCGCGTGCGTCGTCCGAATCAGCACGGCTTACGTCCCGGCGCTGCAGTCGATCGAACACGGCAGGCTGGTGTGGTTCTTCGCATGCACCTGTGGCGCGGGATTTGCGCTCGCATCGGCGCACTCGTGGCGAACCAAGATCAAGTGGTTCAGACACGCGAACCGTTAGCGACCTATCGTTCGTGCATAGCTCACATCACGGCGGGCGGGGAGGAAGACGATTGAGCGCTAATGAAGCCTTCATGGCCGAGGCATGTCGGCTGGCCAAGGAGTCGGTCGACAACGGCTGGGGCGGTCCATTCGGCGCTGTCCTGGTGAAGGATGACAAGATCGTGGCTCGAGGCCAGAACCGCGTCTTGCTCACCGGCGACCCCACCTGCCACGCGGAGATCGAAACGATCCGCGCGGCATCGCTCATCTTGAACCCGGAGGCGCCGTCCATCGCCCCCGATCGGGTGAATCAGACACTGCTGGAACTGGTTCCGCGTCCGGCAGGCTCGACCGATCCGGTTCCCGAGCGCGCAAAAATGCTGATGGGACACGAGCTCTACGTCAGCGGGGCGCCATGCCCGATGTGCATGAGCGCCATTTACTGGGCGCGTATCGCCGCGGTGTATTTCGCGAACGACCTCGAGGCGACCCGCGAGATCGGTTTCGACGACGCGTTCCAGTACGAAGACTTCGTCAAGCCGCTTCGCGAGCGTCGCATCCACATGGAGCAGTTCCGACCCGAACTGGCCAAGGCCGCCTACGAGGCGTGGGACAGCAGGCCCGACAAGCACCCGTACTAGTTTGCTCAAGCGGTACGCCGCCGAGGTCCGCGTCGTGCACCTCACCGTTGTCGTCGTGGTTACAGCAACGCCGACGGGAAGGCCCAGCGCCCCGTGGCGCATCACCGGCCACGCAGCCTGATGGGTGAAAGTTCACCGGCAATCGCCAAGCACTTCCTCGCGAGCGAGTCCTGATGCGGGCGAAGCGGCCTTGACATGCCCAAATGTTGTGGAGCTAAGGGGAATCGAACCCCTGACCTACTCGATGCGAACGAGTCGCGCTACCAACTGCGCCATAGCCCCTGGTACCGGTAGCAGGCTACCAGCCCGCGCCGTCGCTGCCGAAATCGGCAATGAGCTGCTGAGCTACTGCCCTGCCGCCCGCGGCAGGTCGAATTCCCGCGCAAACGGGGCGTAGTCGAGGTGCTCGAAAGCGGGGTCTTCGTCGTCGATCTCCAGGACGACAGACCCAGGCCTGCGCAGCCGGGAGGGTACGACGTCGAACTGGTGGTCCTCGGTGTTCTCCACCCCAAGGCGTGCCCGCGCCATCCGTTGGGCTCGGCGCCGGCGCAGCCGCTCCTCGATGCGGGTCTGACGGCGCAGGTAGGCCAGGTAGAGCATGGTCACCACACCGATCGAACCGCACGCCCACCATGCCATCGGAGCGACGGTGAACGCGACGGTGGCCAATACGAGGACCAGTGCCGCCAGGACCGTCAGCATGCGCTTGCGGAATTTGTACTTGCGCACACTCACCGTCGCGGCGGTCTTCGATTCGTATCGGCGGCGGCGGGCGGCGCTCAGCGAGTCAGCGAGCTGCAGGTCGGAGTCAGACGGTGCCTCAAGGCCCGACGAGTCGGCGACGTACTCGTACTCGTCGTCGGCGGGGTCGTCCTCGCCGTCGTACTCGTCCTGCGGCTCCACGGCTTCGACCGGCTCGTCGAAATCCAATGGCAGCTCGTCCGTTTGGCCCACGGGCTCCGGCTCTGGCTCGCCGATTTCCTCGACGGGCTCGTCGTCGGATTCGCTGACCGAGGATCCGACGGGCAGTGCGCCGGAGTCCTCCTCCACCACGTCGACGTCGAGGTAGTCGGGGCCGGTGTCGTCCTCGGTGTCGACGACTGCTGCCCTGATCACCGACCGCTCCGCGGGTTCATCGTCGAGCTCGTCATCGATGTCGTCGTCGGACGGTCGCCAATCTGGATCGCTGCGGTGCCCGGCCGCAGGCGCCGGGCGACGCAGCAGCCGCGAACGGCGCCCGCTGTTGAGAACTCGCGTCGCCAGGGCCACGTCGCTGGTGCGGCGGACGGCATCACGCTTGCTGATCAGCATCGGGACTAGCACGAAGAGCCAGAGCACGACGAGAGAGATCCACAGGAGAGATTGGGGGATGCTTGGCATGTCGCCTGCTCCTTTCCCCTTCAGGCTAGGTTCGTGACCAGCGCATCCGGAGACGGCGCGCCGAAGTCAATTACACACCTGTAATTCATAACTAACAAGCACCATCAGTCACAAATGTCACATGAGTAACATCTGGGCAGCGACTTCGCTGCCTCGCTAGGACCAGCTCGCGTGGCCTCCGCGCACCAGTGCCGACGACGCCGAGCCCTTGAGTTCGTCGACGGTGACGGCCACCAGGAGGTGATCACGCCATGCGCCGTCCACCTCCAGGTAGCGCTTTAGCAGGCCTTCTTCGCGGAATCCCACCTTCGCCAGCACGGCCCGGCTCGCGGCGTTCTCAGGCCGCACGGTGGCCTCGACGCGATGCAGCGCGACCGGGCCGAAACAGTGGTCAAGTCCCAGCGCAAGGGCTGCGGTCGCCACGCCGCCGCCCGTGGCGGTGCTCGCGACCCAATATCCGATCCAGGCCGAGCGCAGCGCGCCGTGAGTGACGTTGCCGATGGTCAGCTGTCCGGAAAACTGCCCGTCGACCTCGATCACGTACGGCAACATCCGGCCCTTGCGCGCTTCCGAGCGCAGCCCCGAACAGACCGATGGCCACGACGAAATAGCATGGCGCACATCCCAATTGAGTTCGGTCACCGGTTCCCACGGCTCCAGGTGAGCGCGGTCTGCCAGCCTGATCCGGCTCCATTGCGCGCCGTCACGCAACCGCACCGGCCGCAATCGCACCACCCCGGCAGGTACGCGCAGCGGACCGACGGGCGTCGGCCAGCCCGGATGCATGGAAGTGGAACGCCACAGGTTCATGACAACAGCCGGTTCGGGCCTCAGCCGCGTTGAGCCAGGAACGCGACGTCGACGATCTCGCCGGTGCGGATCTGCTCGGCCTCGCTCGGAACGACCACCAGACAATTCGCTTCAGCGAGTGTCGCCAACAGATGCGACGACGCGCCCGGCGCCCCACCGAGGGCCTGCACCAGATATTCACCGGTGTCCTGGTCGCGCATCAGCTGACCCCGCAGGTAGCCCTTGCGGCCGGCCACCGAGCTGATCGGCGACAACGTGCGGGCCTGCACGACGCGGCGCATCGGCTGACGCTTGCCCAGCGAGAGCCGGATCAGTGGGCGCACCATGACCTCGAAGACCACCAGCGCGCTCACCGGGTTCGCGGGCAACAAGAACACCGGAACACCTTCCGGGCCGAGCTGGCCGAAGCCCTGCACTGAGCCGGGATGCATCGCAATGCGGGTGACCTCCATCTCGCCGAGTTGCGCGAGCACCGACCGCACACTTTCGGCAGCGGCGCCGCCGACCGCGCCCGCGATCACCACCACCTCGGCGCGATTGACTTGGCCCTCAACGATTTCCCGCAATTCCTTGGGATCGGTGTCGACGATGCCGACGCGGTTCACCTCGGCGCCGGCATCGCGGCCCGCTGCGGCGAGGGCGTAGGAATTGACGTCGTAGACCTGCCCGTTGCCGGGCGTCCTCGAGATGTCGACGAGCTCACCGCCGACGCACATCACCGACAGGCGAGGCCGCGGATGCACCAGCACGCGCTCTCGTCCGACCGCGGCGAGCAGGCCAACCTGAGCGGGGCCGATGATGGTGCCCGCGCGCACCGCAACGTCGCCCGGCTGGACGTCATCACCTGTGCGGCGGACGTACGCTCCGGACCGCACTCCGCGCAATACGGTCACCCGCGACTCGCCGCCGTCGGTCCAGCGCAAAGGCAGCACGGCGTCGGCCAGCGTGGGCATCGGCGCACCCGTCTGAACGCGGGCCGCCTGGCGTGGCTGCAAGCGGCTCGGTGTGCGGGCACCGGCGTCGATCGACCCCATCACGGGCAGGCTGACCTCGCGGTCGCCCTCGTCGTCGCCATCCGCGGCGCCGACGCCAAGTACGTCCACGCTGCGAACTGCGTACCCGTCAATGGCGGCCTGATCGAAACCCGGAAGCGGGCGTTCGGTGACGACCTCCTCGGCGCACATCAATCCCTGAGCTTCGGCGATCGCTACGCGGACCGGTCGGGGCGCCACTGCGGCCGCCGCTACCCGGGCCTGCTGCTCCTCGACCGAACGCACTGCACCCCTATCTCTGCGTCAAGGGGCCGTCATGGCGTGTTAGCAGTCGATCAGCCCCAATCGCTCCACCAACCACCGCCGCAATTCGGGCCCGTAGTCGTCACGCTCCAACGCAAAGTCAACCGCAGCCTTGAGATAGCCGCCGGGATTTCCGAGGTCGTGTCGAGACCCGCGGTGCACGACCACATGCACCGGATGGCCCTCATTGATGAGCAGGGCGATGGCGTCGGTGAGCTGGATCTCGCCGCCGGCCCCGCGTGGAACTCGCTTGAGCGCGTCGAAGATCGCGCGGTCGAGCACGTAGCGTCCGGCCGCGGCGTACGGCGACGGCGCGTCTTCGGCCTTGGGCTTTTCGAACATGCCCTTGACCCGCATCACGTTCGGGTTGTTGGTGTCCGGAATGGCCTCGACATCGAAAACGCCGTAGGCGCTTATCTCATCGGGCGGCACTTCGATCGCGCACAGCACCGACCCGCCCCGTTTGGCTCGCACCTTCGACATGGTCTCGAGCACGCCGGTCGGCAGGACAAGGTCGTCGGGCAGTAACACCGCAACCGCATCTTCATCAGGCAAGAGGCTGCCTTCGACGCAGCCCACGGCGTGGCCGAGGCCCAGCGGTTCGGCCTGAACCACGGACTCGACCTTGATCAGTGCAGGCGCGCGGCGGACCTTCTCCAGCATGACGTGCTTGCCGCGCGCTTCCAGCGTGCCCTCGAGAACCAGGTCGTCGACGAAGTGCGCGACGACGCCGTCCTTGCCCTCGGAGGTGACGATGATCAGCCGCTCCGCGCCCGCTTCGGCCGCCTCGGCGGCCACCAGCTCAATGCCCGGAGTGTCCACGACGGGCAGCAACTCCTTGGGCACCGTCTTGGTGGCAGGCAGAAATCGTGTCCCCAACCCCGCGGCCGGGACGACCGCTGTGCGCGGGATAGGAACCTCGGGCCGTGTCATCGTTGACACATTAACCGCATTGGCTTGGTTAAACCCGGCAAGCCCAGCTTTTGACGGCTTTGCGATGGCTGCGACTTGCCTGTCATCGTTGACGCCGTGGCGTCCCCGACCAAAACCGAGCTGCGAGCAGACATCCTGGCGGCTCGCCGGGGGCTGGCCGCCCACCTGCACGACGCCGAGGCATATGCGCTGTGTGGGCATCTGCCGGCATTCATCGCCAGCGGGCAAACCGTTTGCGCCTATGTTCCGGTCGGATCCGAGCCCGGCTCGATCCAGTTGATCGATTCGCTGCTGCGGCGAGGCGTACGGGTCCTATTGCCGGTCGCCCGCCATGACGCCGCGGGCATCCCCGAGCCCCTGCAGTGGGGCGAGTACCGGCCCGACGGCCTCGTCGAAGCGCGGTTCGGGCTGCGCGAGCCAGGCGGTCCGCGGCTTGGAGCCGACGCGATCGCATCCGCAGTCGTGGTTCTGGTGCCTGCGCTTGCGGTGGATCGCGAGGGGGTCCGGCTCGGGCGCGGCGCGGGTTTCTACGACCGTTCCTTGCCCCTGGCCGACGCGGCGGCCCGGTTGGTGGCGGTTGTTCGCGACGAGGAGCTCGTCGACCGGCTCCCTGGCGAACCACACGATGTGCGGATGACGCACGCACTGGCACCGAACCGCGGACTGGTCGAGCTCGGAATGATCGAGCTCACGTAGCGGTTCTAGCACTTGAGCCGGTAGAGTGCTAAGAAGTTTTGACCACCTCGGAGGTTTTCGTGCCTACCTATTCCTATGCGTGCACCGAATGCGGCAATCGGTTCGATGCGGTGCAGGCGTTCAGCGACGCCGCGCTGACCAACTGCCCCCAGTGCAGCGGCCGACTGCGCAAGCTGTTCGGCAACGTGGGAGTGGTGTTCAAGGGCAGCGGGTTCTACCGCACCGACAGCCGTGAGCCTGCCAAGAGCTCGTCCAACGGATCGTCGTCCAGCTCGGAGTCCACGAGCTCGTCGTCGTCATCGTCATCATCGTCAGAGAAGTCCAGCTCCACCTCGTCGAACGGTTCGAGTTCGCCCTCGACCAGCTCGGCACCTGCGGCCGCCGCCTCGAGCTGACGCCGGCGAAGTTATCCACAGGCGCGTGCTGACCCGCGCCGTCACATCCTTCTGCTGCCTAGCGTGGCGGCATGGGGGACTCTCTTAATCCGTCGGCTCCGAGTCGGCTGCTGGCCGCGATCCGGCCCGACTGGACGCGCACCGTGGCCGCCCGACGTGTGGTGGCCGGTGCACTGGTCGTCTTGGCGGCCGTCGCTGCGTTGCGCTCCGGCCCCGACGCTGACCGCACCCCGATCGTCGTCGCCGCGCATGACCTCGCACCAGGGATCGAACTGAGCGCCTCCGACCTCCGCCTCGAAACACGCTCGGCCGCAACGGTTCCTGACGGATCGCAATCGGATGTCGGTGCCGTGGTCGGCGCACGACTGGCGGGTCCCGCTCGTCGCGGCGAGGTGCTGACCGATGTGCGACTGCTTGGTCCGCGGCTGGCCGAATCCACAGCGGGACCCGACGCACGCATCGTGCCGCTACCCCTGTCCGACACCGCCCTGCTCGACCTGGTCCGTCCGGGCGATGTGGTGGACGTGCTGGCGGCCGCCACGTCGGACACCGGCGCCGACGCCAAACCCCAAGTCGTCGCCACCGATGCTGTCGTGGTCCTGGTGTCAGAGAAGCCCAAGGGCGCCGGCGCCGGACGCGACCGAGTGGTGTTGGTGGCGCTTCCGGCTCACTCCGCCAACGACGTCGCCGCCGCGGCGCTCGCGCAGACCGTGACGCTCACCTTCCACTGATGGCCGTCAGTGTGGCGGAGCGGGCACCGGTGTCGTCGTCGGCGCCGCAGGCCCACCGTGCTGGATCACGTCCATGACCATGTCGCCCAATTCATCCGACGAGGATGTGGTCGGGGTAGGGGGCGCCGGATCGGCATTGGCCGTTGCGACCGCCGAGAGGCCAATGAGCAGACCTGCCACCGTCGCCAACAGCCACCGCATCGTCGCTCCGTTCGTTTTCGCCTGCTGCACAGGTTGATTCCCCGCGAAGCTAGCACCGAGCATCAACCGACGCATGCCCAATCCGACTAACGTCGTGTTTCTGTGGATAGCACACGACTTCAGGAGGGATCTGAGCGCATGTTGAAGGGATTCAAGGAGTTTCTCTCAAGAGGCAACATCGTCGACCTGTCCGTCGCGGTGGTCATCGGCACCGCCTTCACGGGCTTGGTCACGAAGTTCACCGAGAGCATCATCGAGCCGTTGATCAGCCGCATCGGCGCAGGCCGCGATTCCGAGTACGGAATCCTGCGGATCGGCATCGGCGGCGGCCAGACCATCGACCTGAACATCCTGCTGTCGGCGGCCATCAACTTCATCCTTGTCGCCGCGGTGGTCTACTTCCTCGTCGTCCTTCCGTACAACCGGCTGCGGAAGAAGGGCGAGGTCGAGCAGGCCCAGGACACCGAGCTGAGCCTGCTGACCGAGATCCGCAACATCCTCGCCGAGACGAACGGTCAATCCGGAGGGCATGTCAGTGGGCCGGGCACCGGCCCGAGCCCCGACACCGCCAAGACGACGAGCGCCGACAAGTCCTAGTTCATGTTCCAGGGTTCGCCGTAGGTGGTGACGCTGTCACCGGCCTTGGAGATCAGGCGGGCGAACGGACGCAGCAGCACGCCACCGGCCGCACCAGTCACGGTGCCGTGCGCGTTGGACACCGCCACCTTGCCGTGCGGACCCGACACGTCCACCGAGAACGTCGCCACTTCCTGAATACCGGGGCCGTTACCCAGGTCAGCACTGATCGACACACCCGGGAACAGGTTCGGGGTG
>NZ_DATENY010000024.1:0-8162 GCF_035274705.1 Mycobacterium sp.
CACCCCGAACCTGTTCCCGGGTGTGTCGATCAGTGCTGACCTGGGTAACGGCCCCGGTATTCAGGAAGTGGCGACGTTCTCGGTGGACGTGTCGGGTCCGCACGGCAAGGTGGCGGTGTCCAACGCGCACGGCACCGTGACCGGTGCGGCCGGTGGCGTGCTGCTGCGTCCGTTCGCCCGCCTGATCTCCAAGGCCGGTGACAGCGTCACCACCTACGGCGAACCCTGGAACATGAACTAACTCCCGGGGGAAGGTGAGAAGACGGCCCCGGCGTCCACCAGGCATGGACGCGGGGGCCGTCTTGTATACACGTATTCGCTGAATCCCGCAGGCCTCCGCAGCATTTCATCAGCGACGTAGAGTGCAAGTCCCAGATTCGGCTCAGCGTCCTATCAACGTCTCCGCGCAACACTGGTTACATGACCGCTCATCAGGTGAATTGCGCCGTGCGCGGCAAGGCGCTGGGCGCGGCTCTCGGGGCCGCGGCATTGATAACGCTTGGCGTCCTGAGTTTTTCCGCGACCTCGCCGAATACCACAACAGCCGACATCCCGCTGGCCGGGTCGGGCAGCGCCCCGGTGAACACCTCGTTCGTTCAGCCCGTGGTCGGCGGCATGAACCTCGGCGCCACCGCTACGACGACGACGCCGCCGTCGGCCCCTGAAATCTCGGTGGCGGTACCGCCTATCAAAGCCGGTCACTGAGGTTGATCGACGCTAGGAGCAATGCATGACCAGACACGCTTCATTGGCTGCGGCCGTGGCGGCCGCTGTCGCGGTGGCCGGCCTCGCCGGTGCCGGGATCGCCGAGGCGAACTCCTCGCCGAACGTGGTGGGCCAAAAATACGGTGACGCCAGTTCGGCGTTGAGCTCCGCGGGATACAAGCCCGTTGTGTCGAGCACCGTCGGTGACCAGTTGGCCTGGTCGAATTGCATTGTCTCCAACCAGCGGGACAGGAAAGCGGCGCCACCGCCGAACAGCGGCGGCTCGCCGACCAACCAGACGCTGGTATCGCTCAACTGTGACGCACCGGTGGCCTCGGCGACCTCCCCGGGCAACTCACTTGCCAGCCCGGAAGGGCGCGCCGCGGCGGCCGCCGCCGCCTCGGCGGGCGCTTCCCCGAACGGCTAGACGCTCCTGCCCGCCGTGCGCGGCAAACACTAGTCCCGCAATATGCATTAACCATTTCTCAGCGTTCTATCAGCGGTACAGCTATACGGTCGGGCCCCGTGACTGAGGCGACACCGACAGATGCTGTTGCGACCTCGCGCGCCATGCTCAGTAAGGTGCCCGAGGTCACTGTGTGGTTCTGGGTCATCAAGATCCTGTGCACCACCGTTGGTGAGAGTTTCGCCGACTGGATCAACATGACGTTGGGTGTCGGTTTGACCGCGACCGCCCTCATCTTCACCGCAGTGCTCGTCGCGGTTCTCGTATGGCAGCTGCGGCTGAGTCGCTATGTGCCGCTGGTCTATTGGCTTGCGGTCGTGGTGCTCAGCGTGACCGGCACGCTCTACACCGACATCCTCACCGACGATCTGGGCGTTCCCCTTGCGCTGAGCACAGGTGTTTTCGCCATCTCCTTGGCCGTGGTCTTCGGTGTCTGGTACGCGCGGGAGCGCACCCTGTCCATCCACAGCATCGTGACGCTGCCCCGAGAGTCGTTCTATTGGCTCGCTGTGCTGGTCACCTTCGCCCTCGGCACCGCAGCCGGTGATTGGACACTGCAGCTCACTGGCTGGGGGCCGGGTACCTCGGTGCTGCTGCCGGCGGGATTGATTGCCGCTATCGTGATCGGCTGGCGGCTGGGCGCCAACCCGGTGCTGGCATTCTGGCTCGCGTACATCCTGACCCGCCCACTGGGTGCCAACCTCGGCGATTGGCTCGCATCCCCACGAATTGATCATGGCCTTGGTTTGGGGACCGCGGTCACGAGCGCGATCTTCCTCACCGCGATCCTGACCACAGTCATCTACCTCACGATCAGCCGCATCGACGTCATGGAAGAACGCGAGGCGGACCACACGCCGATGGTGATCAGCAATCCAACGCGTGAACGGATCATGCACGGCTACTACGTTGTGGTCGCGGTCGCCGCTGGGGCCGTGCTCGTTGTGGCCGCAGGTCGCCCCCACACTGTCGCGGATAACGACGAAGAGACAGCGGCCTCGCCGGTGATCGCCACAGCGGCAGCGGGGCAAGCGCAGTCGCATTTCCCGCCGACCGAACTCACGAAGTTCCGCACTATCGCTCAAGACACCCTGTCGAACGTGCAATCTGGCGACCAGGCCGCAGCGATAACCCGGATCAAGGACCTCGAAACCGCATGGGACGACGACGAAGCCACCCTGCGGCCGATGGACGAAACCGCGTGGCACGCACTCGACGCTCAAATCGACAGCGTTCTTCATGCCATGCGCGCCAGCCGACCCGATCCGTCAACGCAGACACAAACACTCACCGCGCTACTGAACACACTTCGCTAACACGACCGGTCAGTACGTCTCCGGTCCAATTGCGGTTGACTGCTGTCGTGAGCGAAACATCGTGGTTTTGAAGGAGTTTCGCCGTCATCGCACCACCAACCCTGTTCGAGTCAGGATTTCGCGACCGAAACGGGCGGTTCTCGCACCGGCATCCCCTAAGGGTGAAACCTGGGCTTGCGCGTACGGCTCTGTGAAGGATCTACGGCCGCTAGTGCCTGATGACGTCGTGGCGTCGACTGATGCGACCCCGCGCGACCAGTTCCCCGGTTAGCGCGACTCCGCAGGCCTGCGCCAGTAGAAGCCCGATGAGGACTAGAACCTGCACAGCGCCGGCCTGGGTAGCCGACCCGGTGGCCAGCAACACACCCACAAAAGCGCCGGGCAGTGTGACCAGCCCGGCGGTGCGGGCTTGGTCGACGTTAGGCAGTAAGGCGTCGGCGATCGCCCGGTCGATCACTAGTCTGCGGGAATCGCGCTCGGTGAAGCCCAGACTGAGGGCTGCTTCGACCTCTCCGAGCCGCATCGTCAACGTGTCGAGGCCTCGCCGCGCAGCGACGGCGACAGCGGTCATGGTGCCGCCGAGGATGATGCCGGCGGTCGGTATCAGCGCCGCGCCGTTGAGCGGAACTAAGCCGGTCAGCAGAAGCAACGGGATCACCGCCGCCAAGCCGGCAGCCAGTGGCACCGCCACCCAGACAGCTCCGTGGTCGGCTTGGCTGCGTCGAGCCGCCGTGACTGCCGCGACAACGAACATGACCACCAACACCAGCGTCGATGACCACAGCCGCATCATCGCTGCCGCCAATACCGCCGATATCCCCGCCAACTGGGCGGCCGCCCGCGCGGCAGCGACAGGCACCGTCCACGCTTTGCCTAGCCCGGCCAGCCGGTAGATCATGGCGGCGAGGGCCGCCATCACGACGCACACCATGATCAGCGTCGGCCCGAACACAGCGGCGGTCACTGAACCAGTGTCGCCCGGCACGGCGGCTCGTTTCCCACAACCCCTGTCCAATCCGGATATGGGGGTTTACCGCGGAGTGGTTCACGGCGTGCGAGGCGCACGGACAACGGCGAAGCGAACCCTGCGGCCAAAGGACGAACCGGCGTGGCACGATCTCGACGCTCAAAATGGACAGCATCCTTCGGGCCTCGATCGCCAGCGCGTCGGATCCTTCGACTGAGAGCAAGCCCTGCGCGAATAGGCACCCTTCGATAACGCGACCCTAAGAGCAGCCACGAGTCACTCTGCAACGCTCCACGTCTTGTCATCGGTGAAACGGCTTGAATTCGTCTGGCGAGTAACGGTTTCCGTCCAGGATCTCAGTGTGTTGCCAGCCAGATCAAGCTGCCTGCACCGGCAAGCACGCAGTACACGGCGAACGGGGTCAGGGTTCGTGTCTCGAAGTAGCGGGTGAGAAAACCCACTGCGAACAGGGAAGTCAAAAAGGAAACCGCGCTGCCTGCCAGAACCTGACCGTGAATTCCCTCGCCCAGCGGCCCGAATAGGTCTGGAATCTTCAGGACACCGGCAGCCAAGATGACGGGCGTCGCTAGGAGGAAGGCGAACCGTGCCGCCTGAGCGTGTGACAATCCGCGCAGCAGGCCCGCAGCCATCGACACGCCGGAGCGACTAATGCCCGGCAGCAAGGCCAGAATCTGGGCAGATCCGATGATCACACCCTGCGGCATGGTTTGCCGTGCGATCTGCTCGTCATCGGCCGAGAGCCTGCCAACACCTGACTGGAGCGATGGCTGGGTTGCCGCTGCACCTGAAATCCCTTCGGGCGGAGAGGCAACCGCCAAGGACATCTCGCGGCGACGGCGCAGCCGCTCGCCCACAAGCAGGATCACCCCGTTGGCGACGAGGAACACAGCAGCGGGCACTGGTTTACCCAACGTTGTGCGAAACAGATGCTCCAGCGCCAGACCAGCGATACCGACCGGAATCGTCGCGAGCACGAGCAGCCACGCCAACCGCTCCGCCGGAGTTTGCACCCTCCGGTGACGAACTGAGCTGATAAAACCCGCGATCACTGCGATCCAGTCCCGCCAGAAAAACACCAACAAAGCCGCCGCTGTCGCAACATGTAGACCAACGATGAACGCCAGATACGGCGATTCCGGCGTCGAGACATTCAAGTCACGGGCCCATTGTCCACCGATCAGCGCCGGTATGAGCACCGAGTGTCCAAGGCTGGATACCGGAAACAACTCGGCAATTCCCTGGAAGGCGCCAACGATCAGCGCCTCGGCATAGCTCAGGTGATGGACCACAGTCCTGTCCTCTCGTAGGCGATTCCCGATATGCATCGACGGCCTAGGCTCGGTGAACGTCATTGGCGCACAAGCCAAGCGAAGTCAGGGTAGACGAAACACGTCGACGCTCAGCGTTTCACGCGATCACATCACCGTTGATGTTCGAGCTCACAGCGGCAGCCAGCCACTGCGAGCCGGGTTAGTGCCGAAGCGCTTCAAAGCCACACAGCGCCAACAGAATAGGCACCACTTCTATTAGTGCCGCGTGCCTGTGCGGTCTACTTATGTGGCGCTTTCACTGTTGGCGACGCGGATGCGATCTCCGCCGAAGGCGGGGGAGTCGTGATTGTCGAGGTGCCGCCCAGGGTCATCGAGCCAGACAAAGGCGCGATTCTTGGCGATATGGCCGGCGCATCGACGGCCGCCGATGACACACCGAGGACCAGTAGGGCGACCAGCCCGCAGATTGCCGAGATGACGCGGGCATGGCGCCGTCGAAATGAGTGCATGTGGACGTCTCCTGCAGGTATCTAGGCGTGCTGATCCCGACCGGCCGATAGTGCCAAGCCACCGTTGAGAAAACGCTGAGAAGCGTCCGGCGACGCGGGACAGCACAAGCTCAGCGCGATCGCCGATGGCGTGGGCGAGCTGATAGAGCAGTTGACACCACGCCGGTTCTTCTGCAGTTGCTGAGTCATGGCCGAAGTGCGGCCGGGTAGTTGCGACAGCTATAACTCAGCAACACCTAGGTGCGACTTGACAGCCAGCCTAATTTTAGTAAGCTATCCGGCTTTCCCCGTGTTTGTTCGCGTTCGCTGCGCCTCTATCGCAACGGTTTGCTCATTAACGTATCCGTCAATATTATCGATTATCGCTAGGCGTGTTATTAATTGTTTTACGGTTGAGTATTCCAAGTCCTTGTTCTGCATTTTTACTCCACGTGAATGAATTCGCGTCGGCGCGGCCATCGCCCGCGTCGATGTAGGCGCGCAACGCAACCTCGATGTCATCGACCAGGACGTAGACGCCGCGGCGGATCGCTTGGCGGGTCGCGATGCCCAAACAGATGCCCACCACGGTCAGCCATGAGCTGTCTCTCCGAGTGCGATGCACGCTGACCCTGGGGTGATCGTCCCGCCACGCGCGCACCTCGGCGTGGCTCTGGGGCGCGTTGTCATCGCAGATGACGCGCAGCCTGACTTTCGGATGGGCTGTGGCCACCGTCTCGAGGAAATCAATGAACTCGGCGTAGTTCTCGTGGGGGCGGCAGTCGCGGACGGTGTTCTTGCCGACCGCGATCTCCAGCGCGGTAAACAGGGCGTCGCCACTGCTGCGGATGCAGTCGTGCACGGGCTGCTCGGGACTGCGATCGCAATCCACCGGCGGGGCCGGGGTCTCCATGTCCACGCTGACCGCGACCGCCCTGACCAGGGGTGACAGATACAGGCCAACGACCTCGTGGAACTCGACTTCCACCTCCGGATCGGTGCCGAACCTGAAAGCGTGGATGCTCTGGGGGCGGATGTCGTACTTGCGCCAGATCCGCGCCACCGAGGCAAAAGAGATGCCCAAGCGGTCGGCCATCAAACGCGCCGACCAGTGCGTGACCCCCAGCCGAGCGGGCGGCTTGCCTCCGTCGGCCAAGGTCTCGCCCAGCACATCGACCTCATCGATCGTCGCGGGCCGGCCCGAGCGTGGCCCGTCGTCGAGCCCGGGCAGCCCGTGAGTCTCATAGCGCTGTCGCCACTTGATCACCGTCGGACGTGACGTTTTTGCCAACCGGGCGATCTCGGTGTTCGCCATTCCGTCGGCTGCCAACAACACGATCAATGCGCGCTGCGCCAGGTTCGACGATCGCGCTAACGCCTGCAGCCGTTCCCGATCACCGTCGCGCAACGCCAGCGCCCCGGCCACATTCATTCAGCGATTCCCAAGAAAGCGAAGCGCAAATCAATTAATGACACGCGACAGAATGGGCCAAACGGCGTCATTCACTGGACCTCGAATGAATTAGTTGGGAGTTGCTCAGCGTCGTGGATATACCACATCGGTGGGATGAGACACAACTTTTGCTTGACTTACGTCAAGTCTGGTGTCGAGGTTGCAAAATTCTCGTGTTAGCAAACTCGAAATCCATCGCGCAGACGTTGCCAGCCGCTACGCTGCCGATCGCGGAGGTTCGCTCAGCGGTACCAGCAATTGGATTCACGAAGGGAGATCGGTGTTTATGGCAGGCAGTGTTTCCACGGGTCGGAGCAAAGGCCGGCACCGCAGGAAAGGGCAGGGCGTGAGGAGTCAGGCGGCCGTAGTGGCGGCAGGTGTCCTCGCGGTTAGCGGCAGCGTGGCCGGCGGCATCGCGGCCTTCGGCCCGCAGGCTTCAGATCAGGTCGCCGGCGTCGGGCATACAACCAGCACTCAGGCGCCGACCGTGACCGCAGCGGGTGTCGCTCTCAGCGCTGGCGCGGCGCCGTTGTCGGCATCGGTGTCTGGCGGGTCAGGGACATCGCTGCCGCCCGGTGATGGTGGGGCGTTCTCGGCGTTGACGGTGCTGGGGCTCATTCCTGCGAGCAGCCCTGGCGGTGCGGGGCCCGGTTTGTCGCGGACCTCCATCGGTCCGTCAGCGCAACCCAGCCCGAACTTCTTTGCGCCCACGACCTTTGCGACCTCGTTGGTCGGTGGAGGCGCTGGCGGTGCGGCCGCATCGAGCAGCACCTTTGCCGCCGAAGCTGTTCCCTTCTCCTTCTCGGGCGGGGCCTTCTTGGGTCTGATCGGTCCGGGTGGTCTGCTGATCGGCAATGGCCTCGACGGCGATGAGCCGGGCGAGGACGGCGGCGCCGGCGGGCTGTTGTGGGGTAGCGGCGGTAAAGGCGCTGACGGCGCCGCCGGGCAGGCCGGCGGCAAGGGCGGCGCCGGCGGGTTGTTCGGTGAGGGTGGTGCTGGCGGTGTCGGCGGTCTGGGTGCAGCCGGCGGTGCCGGCGGCAGCGGCGGGCTGCTGTTGGGCAGCGGTGGCGCTGGTGGAGCAGGTGGCGTGGGCGGTGTCGGCGGCAATGGCGGTGACGGTCCCGGTCTGGTCGCGGGCAACGGCGGTGCCGGCGGTGCCGGCGGCCAAGGCGCGGCCGGTGGTAACGGCGGCAACGGTGGCTTGCTGATCGGTACCGGTGGCGCGGGCGGTGCCGGCGGCGCGGGCGCGAACGGCGCCGACGGCGTCAACCCGACGCCGAATGGCAACCAGGCGGGCGCCGGCGACAACGGTGCGGATGTCACTACTCAGCCGCCAGACGGCGGAGCTGCGGTCGGCGGCAACGGCGGGACCGGCGGCAACGGTGGCACCGGTGTCGCGGGCGGCAACGGCGGCAACGGCGGGAACGCGGTCTCCGAGGTCGGCACGGTGAGTCCCGCGACCGGCGGCAATGGTG
>NZ_DATENY010000025.1:0-18131 GCF_035274705.1 Mycobacterium sp.
CCAGCCGCGGGCAGGCTCGGCACACCGAGACCTCAGCGTCGAGTTCATCGAGAGTGCGGACCGCCGCCGCCATCGACGCGACGTGCGCCGGCGTTTCGGCCACCGCGGTCCGCGACGTGGCCGGATCTCCTGGCCAGCCGGAGCCAGGCGGTACCGGCGAGTCGAACAACGCGCCGGTATGCGGATGAGCGAACTTCACCAGACCACTGTGCCTGCGGCGGAAGATCGGCGCCGGGCGGGCCCGGCACAAATCGGATGCCCAGTGGGCCTGGCCGCTGTTAGATTCGGCCGCGATACCTCATGACAGATAGCAAGCGCGGCCCCCTGTACTTGATCCTGTTCGCCGCGCTGATGGCCGGTGCGGGCAACGGCATTTCGATAGTCGCGTTTCCGTGGCTTGTGTTGCAGCGCAACGGCTCTGCTTTGGACGCCTCGGTGGTGGCGATGGCGGGCACACTGCCCTTGCTTGCCGCCACGTTGATCGCAGGCGCGGCGGTCGATTACCTCGGCCGCAGGCGGGTCGCGATGATCTCCGACGCGTTGTCGGCGTTGTCGGTCGCGGCCGTGCCGGTTCTGGCGCTCACGTTCGGCGTGCAGGCCGTGAATGTCGCGGTGCTCGCGGGACTCGCCGCACTGGGCGCCTTCTTCGACCCTGCCGGGATGACAGCGCGCGAGACGATGCTGCCGGAGGCGGCCGGCCGTGCTGGCTGGACGCTCGACCACGCCAACAGCGTGTACGAGGCGGTCTTCAACCTCGCCTACATCGTCGGTCCGGGCATCGGCGGCCTGCTGATCGCGACGCTTGGCGGCGTCAACACCATGTGGGTGACCGCATCCGCATTCGGGCTGTCGATCGTGGCCATCGGCGTGCTGCGACTCGAGGGTACGGGCAAGCCGGACCGGACCGCGCTGCCCGACGGTGTGTGGGCGGGAATCCTCGAAGGTCTTCGCTTCGTGTGGCACAACCGGGTGCTGCGCACGCTGGCGTTCGTCGACCTGGCGGCGACGGGTCTGTACATGCCGATGGAAAGCGTGTTGTTCCCCAAGTACTTCACCGACCGCAACGAGCCGGCGCAGTTGGGCTGGGTGCTGATGGCACTCAGCATCGGCGGCCTGATCGGAGCGCTTGGGTATGCGGTGATGTCGAAGTACACGAGCAGACGGGCGACGATGCTGACGGCCGTGATCACGCTGGGGGTCGCGATGACGGTGATCGCGTTCCTGCCGCCGCTGCCGGTGATCCTCGTGCTGTGCGCGGTTGTCGGGTTCGTCTACGGTCCGATCGCGCCGATCTACAACTACGTGATGCAGACCCGCGCGCCGCAGCACCTACGCGGCCGGGTGGTCGGAGTCATGGGGTCGCTGGCCTACGCCGCAGGGCCGCTGGGATTGGTGCTCGCCGGGCCATTGGCCGACGCCGCCGGCCTGCATGCGACGTTCCTCGCTTTGTCACTGCCGATGCTGCTACTGGGTCTGGTCGCAGTGTTTCTGCCTGCGCTGCGGGAGCTTGACCGTGAGGCGGACGGGGCGCCACGCATCTAGACCTACGATTGCCTGGTGGAGTCAGCTCTGCCCGAGCTCATCGCCGAGCTACCCGACGGCGTCGTAGTCACCGACCCCGACATCTTGGCGTCCTACCGGCAGGACCGCGCCTTCGACCCGAATGCAGGCACAGCGCTGGCCGTCGTGCGCCCGCGGCGCACCGACGAGGTGCAGACGGTCATGCGCTGGGCCACAAAGCACAAGATCGCCGTCGTGCCACGCGGCATGGGCACCGGGCTCTCTGGCGGCGCGACGGCACTCAACGGCGGCATCGTGCTGTCCACGGAGAAGATGCGTGACGTCACCGTCGACCCCGTGACGCGTACCGCCGTCGCCCAGCCTGGACTGTTGAATGCCGAGGTGAAGAAGGCCGTCGCCGAATACGGGCTGTGGTACCCGCCGGACCCGTCGTCGTTCGAGATCTGCAGCATCGGCGGCAACATCGCGACCAATGCCGGTGGATTGTGCTGCGTGAAGTACGGCGTCACCACCGACTACGTGCTGGGCCTGCAGGTGGTGTTGGCGGACGGCACCGCGGTGCGGCTGGGCGGCCCGCGGCTCAAGGACGTGGCTGGGCTGTCGCTGACCAAGTTGTTCGTCGGCAGCGAGGGCACTCTCGGGGTTATCACCGAGGTGACGCTGCGGCTGCTGCCTCCGCAGCACGTCGCGAGCACGGTGGTCGCGACGTTCGACTCGGTGGAATCGGCGGCCGGAGCGGTCGTCACGATCACCGGCAAGATACGGCCATCGATGCTGGAGTTCATGGACTCGGCGGCCATCAACGCCGTGGAGGACAAGCTGCGCATGGGCCTGGACCGGTCTGCGGCGGCGATGATGGTGGCGGCCACCGACGACCGTGGGCCCTCCGGCGTCGAGGACGCCGAGTTCATGGCTGGTGTGTTCACCGAACACGGTGCCAAGGAAGTGTTTTCGACCGCTGACCCCGACGAGGGTGAGGCGTTCGTGGCCGCACGCCGGTTCTGCATACCCGCCGTGGAGGCCAAGGGCTCGCTGCTGCTCGAGGACGTCGGGGTGCCGCTGCCCGCGCTGGCCGACCTCGTCGCCGGTGTGGCCAAGATCGCCGCGAACCACGACCTGATGATCTCGGTGATCGCCCATGCCGGCGACGGCAACACCCATCCGCTGATCGTGTACGACCCCGCCGATGCCGCGATGGCAGGACGGGCGCAGAAGGCGTTCGGCGAGATCATGGATCTGGCCGTCGGCCTCGGCGGCACGATCACCGGCGAACATGGCGTCGGCCGGCTCAAACGGCCATGGTTGGCGGGCCAACTCGGACCTGAGGCGATGGAGCTCAACCGGCGCATCAAGCAGGCGATGGACCCCGACGGCATCCTCAACCCCGGCGCGGCAATCTAGGACTCGCGAGCTGGGCCCACACCGCAGGTAGGGGAACGCAAAGATGCCCTCTTTTCGGGCGATTTAGCGCAGTTTTGCGTCTGCTCGCGCAGTGAGCTGTTGACAGGGGCCCAGGTCGTGTCGTACCAATGAGACATGACAGCTACTCTGTCTCACGGTTTGCCGGTGCGGTTCCAGCTCGCTGACGCCGACACTTGGCCGAACCCGTGGCCGATGTATAGAGCGCTGCGCGACAACGACCCGGTTCACCACGTCGTCCCGGCAGCGAATCCCGACCACGACTACTACGTGCTTTCCCGGCACGCCGATGTGTGGGAAGCCGCGCGCGACAACCAGACGTTCTCGTCGGCGCAGGGGCTGACGGTCAACTATGGCGAGCTCGAACTCATTGGGCTGCAAGACAATCCGCCGTTCGTCATGCAGGATCCACCGGTGCACACCGAGTTCCGCAAGCTGGTGTCACGCGGCTTCACGCCCAGGCAGGTAGAGGCTGTCGAGCCGAAGGTGCGCGAGTTCGTCGTCCAGCGCCTCGAGCGCATCCGGGCGAACGGCGGCGGCGACATCGTGGCCGAGTTGTTCAAGCCGCTGCCGTCCATGGTCGTCGCACACTACCTAGGGGTGCCCGAAGAGGACCGCAATCAGTTCGACGGGTGGACCGACGCGATCGTCGCGGCCAACACCACCTCCGGCGGCGTCGCCGGTGCACTGGGCGGGCTTGGCGAGGCACTGGGCTCGATGATGGCCTACTTCACCGGGTTGATTGAACGCCGGCGCCGCGAACCCGAGGACGACACGATTTCGCATCTGGTCGCGGCGGGTGTCGGCGCCGACGGTGACATCCAAGGCACGCTGTCCGTGCTGGCGTTCACGTTCACGATGGTCACCGGCGGCAATGACACCACGACCGGCATGCTCGGTGGTGCTGTGCAGCTGCTGCACCAGCGGCCCGATCAGCGGCGGCTGCTGGCCTCGAACACCGGCCTGATTCCCGATGCGGTCGACGAATTTCTGCGTCTGACGTCGCCGGTACAGGGCCTGGCCCGCAGCACAACTCGCGACGTGACCATCCGCGACACCACGATTCCGGCGGGCCGCAGGGTGCTGCTGCTGTACGGATCGGCCAACCGGGACGAGCGCGAATACGGCCCCGATGCAGCCGAACTGGATGTCCAGCGGCGGCCGCGAAACATCATGACGTTCAGCCACGGCGCGCACTTCTGCCTAGGCGCCGCCGCGGCACGCATGCAGTCGCGCATCGCGCTGACCGAACTGCTGGCGCGTTGCCCGGACTTCGAGGTCGACGAGTCCGGAATCGTCTGGGCCGGTGGAAGTTACGTGCGACGGCCGTTGTCCGTTCCGTTCAAGGTGACGCCCTGATGCCCGGCGACTGGCTGGCCGCGCGACGTACGGAGGTGGCCGCGGACCGGATCTTGGACGCGGCCGGTGAGCTGTTCGCGCGACAGGAGGCCGCGACTGTCGGCATGCACGAAATCGCCTCGACGGCAGGATGTTCCCGCGCCACGCTGTACCGATACTTCGAAAACCGCGAAGCGTTGTATACCGCATACGTGCATCGCGAAAGCTACCGGCTGTATCGCGAGATGACCGAGCAGATCAATTCTGTCGTCGACCCGCACGAGCGGTTGATCGAAGGCATGATGGCCTCGCTGCACAATGTCCGGCAAAGCCCCGCGCTGGCATCGTGGTTCGCCACCACGCAACGGCCCATCGGCGCGGAGATGGCCGAACAGTCCGAGGTGATCAAGGCGCTGACCGAGGCATTCATCATCTCGCTGGGGCCTGACGACCCGGAGTTGGTCGCGCACCGGGCCCGCTGGCTGGTGCGAGTGATGACCTCGCTGTTCATGTTCCCCGGACATGACGAGGACGACGAGCGAGGGATGCTCGAGGAATTCGTCGTGCCGATCGTGCTACCGAGCCGTCAAGCGACCCAATAAGCCTGAGCCTTAATGGATTTGCGCGCGATCTTGTAGTCCTCGCGCAAAACCTTGGCGACTGCGCGGGTGGTGCTGTTGTCGCACGCCACCCAGCCGAAGTGGTCGGCGGCGTCGAACGCCGACTCGCCGACGGCCTGCACCAGCGCCTCGCCGCCGTTCTTGCGGTCCACCCACACGACGCAGTGTCGCCGGGCTGCGCATTTTGGGCCCACCGAGATGCGACGCCGTCGTGCAGGGCGAACTCGATGTCGACGGCGTCGGCTTCGGGGTTGGGGTCGACGAGCGTGCGGCTTAACCTAACTACGATGCATCCGGGACTGGCCCCAGCCTCGAAACTGCGGAGAGATCGCGATTTCGCGCCGCATCGCGATCTGTGAGCAGTTTCGGCGGCCCACGTCAGTCCGAGCGGACGTGCGTGAAGCGGTGCAGCAGCCAAGCCAGCGGAACCGTGACCACGAACGTCGCAACGAACAACGCGAGGATCGAGCCGGTGTAGATCGGGAAGCGCAAGATCTCGACCATCACCAACTCCATGACGATCAGGTGGATGAGGAAGATCTCGTAGGAGATCTCGCCGAGGAACACCATCGGCCGGCTCGCCAGGAATTTGGCGTACCAACCGCGGTCGCCGAGAGCCAGCGGCGCGACCATCAGCGTGGCGATCACGGCGTAGAACGCCGCCTTCGCCAGTGCCTCGCGCAACTCGTTCGGAGAGGTAGTGGGTTCGCCCGCGATGGGCGTCGAGGCAATGAAGAACGACACAAGCGCCAGCGGAACACACACCATCGCGTAGGCCCGCACACCCTGAGATTGCAGAACCGCCAGCATCATGCCGCCGATGAACCACGCGAGGTATGTCGGTAGCCACAGCCGCGCGCCGTCGGGCAGAAAGTTGGTGGTGTGCACCAGGATTAGCCACGCAGGCGTGATCAATGCAAAACCGGTCAGCCCTGCCAGCAGCAGGCCCGGTCGCCATCGCCGACGGCACAGCACGACGATCAGCAGATAGGCCATCAGCGGCAGCGCCACGTAGAAGGCGACCTCCACCGCAAGGCTCCACATCTGCGTAAGCCCTTGGTGCAGATACGAATATAGATAGTTGTCGGTATAGATCTGCGTCAATGTCAGGTTGCGGAGCAACCCCACGAGGCTGTGGCCTGGATTCGGACCCGCGGTGCGCCAGTGATACAGCAGATAGGCCACCACCACGGTGACGGCGTACGCCGGCATGATGCGTCGCACCCGGTGCCAGGCATAGCGCCGCACGGACGGCGGCGAACCGTCCGACGCGGCCGCCTTGACCCACGGCCCGAACAGCAAAAACCCCGACAGCACAAAGAAGATCGGCACACCGATCTCCGTCCGCGAATACATCAGCCCGACGTAGCCGTGCGTGTACTTGCCGGTGGTGTAAGCGGCGTGCGTCAGCATGACCAGCAGTGCGGCGACCGCCCGGATGCCCGTGAGGGACGCGACGCGCTCAGCCTTGCTGACCGACTCCAGCCCGCCCTGCACTGTCACGTCCTTCGACAGTGTCATGTCGATTTGTGGTTGTTCTTCCCGGCCTTGCGTGGCGGCCGGTCGGGTCGCAGATTGATCAGGATTCCCTGAATGCGAGTCCGCTCCAACGCTTTCACGGTCTCGCGAGGCAGCTCCGCGGGCAACTCGACCAGCGAGTGATCCGGCCGGATGGAGATGTGCCCGAAATCGCTGCGATGCAGGCCGCCCTCATTGGCGATTGCGCCAACGATCGCACCCGGACTCACCTTGTGCCGCTTGCCAACCGCGATGCGATAGGTCGCGAAGCCCTGCCCCGGCTTGCGCTTGGGGCCACGGTCGGACCGCTCGGGCCGCTCGTCGCGTCGACGCTTCTCCGGCGGCGGTTCCGACATGAGGAACTGCTCGCCGTCGCGGGACTGCGCCGCCAGGGCGGCGGCGATGTCGACCATCGGGACGTCGTTCTCACGCTCGTAGTCCTCGATCATCCGCCGGAACAGTTCGAAGCCCGGAGCGCCGAGGGCGTCGGTGATGGAGTCGGAGAACTTCGCCACGCGCTGCGCATTGACGTGGTCGACGGTGGGCAGTTCGGCCTCGGTGAGTTGTTGGCGGGTCGCCTTCTCGATGGATTTGAGCATGTGCCGCTCGCGTGGCGACACAAACAGCAGCGCCTGCCCAGAGCGGCCCGCACGACCCGTGCGCCCGATGCGGTGCACATAGGACTCGGTGTCGTGCGGGATGTCGTAGTTCAGCACGTGCGAGATGCGTTCGACGTCCAGCCCGCGGGCCGCGACATCCGTTGCGACCAGAATGTCGACGGTCCCGTCCTTCAACGCCGCGATCGTGCGCTCGCGCTGCGCCTGCGGGATGTCGCCGTTGATCGCCGCCGCGGAGAACCCACGGGCCCGCAGTTTCTCGGCGACCTCCTCGGTGGCCTGCTTGGTGCGGACGAACACGATCATCGCCTCGAACGGCTCGACTTCGAGGAGACGGGTGAGCGCGTCCATCTTGCGTGGACCAGCCACCTGAATGTAGCGCTGCGTAATGTTTTCCGCGGTGGCCGTTTTCGATTTGACCGACACCTCGACGGCGTCGTGCAGGTACTTCTTGGTGATCTTGCGGATGCCCGGAGGCATCGTGGCGGAGAACAGCGCGACCTGTTTGTACTCGGGGGTGTCGGCGAGGATGCGCTCGACGTCTTCGGCGAAGCCCATCTGCAGCATCTCGTCGGCCTCGTCGAGCACCAGATAGTCAAGGTGAGTGAGGTCCAGCGTGCCCTTCTCGAGATGGTCGATCACCCGACCCGGTGTACCGACGACGACCTGGGCGCCGCGCCGCAGACCGGCCAGCTGCGGGCCGTAGGACGAACCGCCGTAGATCGGCAACACGTTGATCTGAGGCAGGTGTGCGCCGTAGCGGCTGAACGCCTCGGCGACCTGCAGCGCCAGCTCGCGCGTCGGCGCCAGCACCAGCGCCTGCGTGGTCTTGTTGGCGGGGTCGATCTTGGACAGGATCGGGATGGCGAACGCGGCTGTCTTGCCAGTGCCGGTCTGGGCCAGTCCGACGACATCGGAGCCCGCCATCAACGCGGGGATGGTCGCGGCCTGGATGGCTGACGGCGACTCATAACCGACGTCGCCGACGGCCTGCAGCACCGACGGGTGAATCTGCAGGTCATCGAATGTCAGGTCGGCGCTGGGCGCGTCCGGTTCGGGGGACGTCATGTCCCGTCGAGTCTAGTGGCTGGCGGCGGGTTTCCCCGCCACTCGGTACGGCGCGCGATCCCGGGTTCAGCTCGAGCACACCTACAATTACTCGGAACGAATACGTTTCGAGTAAACAGGGGGCACGAGGTCATGACCGCCAAGGCTGGGCGAAATCCGGCGCGCTTCGACCGGGCTCTCGATGCCGCCATCCTCGATGCGGCCCTCGCGGCGCTCGCCGATCAAGGCTATGACCGGATGAGCATGGATGACGTCGCTTCCCGCGCGAGGGTGGGCAAAGCAGCAATCTACCGACGCTGGTCTTCGAAGGCCGAGGTGGTCGCTGAGGCGATCGCGCATTGGCGACGACAAAGGGGGCCAGGCGAGCCGCCGG
Source organism: Mycobacterium sp. (assembly GCF_035274705.1). Lineage (GTDB taxonomy): Bacteria > Actinomycetota > Actinomycetes > Mycobacteriales > Mycobacteriaceae > Mycobacterium. Next base: position 8,475 of record NZ_DATENY010000025.1, read on the forward strand.
ACACCGGAAGCCTGCGCGGCGACATCCAAACCCTCGTCTCGGCGGTGCCCGACTACGACGAATCCGACGTGCACACAATAAAAGTGATCGCCGGAGTGGCGACAGCAGCCTCGCGAGATCCTGCCTTAGCGGCTGCCCTCGACGACCTCGTTCTGTCCACGCCGCGCCAGCTGATGAGGTCGGTGCTAGATCGCGCTGTCGCACGCGGGGAAATCCCCGCCGGTCGAGACCTCAGCTTGGTAGCCGACACCGCCCTCGGCCTGAACGTGTTGCGTGTGATCTCCGGCAGACCGATCGACCGCGTGTGGGTCCGGCGCATCCTCGAAGACGTGATTCTGCCGTTGGCCACCGCTCCACTGGCTTCGTAGCAATCTGGCCTTGCGTCGGCCTACCGGTCGTGCCACTCTCAATCTAGACGGAACTGATTAGTTCCGTCTGTGGTCATCGACCGAAGAGGGGTTATGAACACCACACGGACACCGGTCCTAATCGTCGGCGCCGGCGCCGGTGGTCTCGCCATGTCCGCGCTGCTGGCCAAACACGGCCTCGGCTCCCTGCTGGTGGAGAAGCGTCGCGAGGTGTTCCTCTATCCGAAAGCGCGCAATCTGAGCTTTCGCACTTTGGAGGTTCTGCGCGGCCTGGGCCTGGCTGACGAGATCCACGCGATCGCCAGCGGGGTGTCGGCCATGGCGGTCAAGTCGGCGCTGAACAGCCCCGACGAAGAGGTGATCGACTTCGACTCCGTGTTCGCCGAATTCGACGCGCTGAGCCCCGAACCCTCCGTTCAGTACTGCCCGCAGAGCAGGCTCGAGCCGATCTTGTTGGCCTACACGCGCGGACGCGGCAACGAGGCGCGCTACGGAACGGAGTTGGTGTCATTCGAACAGGACGAGGCCGGTGTCACCGCGGTGGTGGGTGATCTGGATTCGGGACAAGAGGCCACAGTACGGGCGGATTACCTCGTCGCGGCCGACGGTGTGCACAGCCGCATCCGCGACATGCTCGGGATCACCACCCACGGGTTCGGCGCGCTGCCGATCTACGTCGTCTTCATATATTTCCGCGCGCCCTGGCAGAAATTCGTTGCGCATCTGGGGGTCGGGGCCGGCGTCCAAGTCAGAAACGCCGACGTGGACGGGATCTTCGTCGCCGCCGAACACGACCTCGGGATGTTCATCATGACCTACTTGCCCAGCAGAGGTGAGACGGCCGAACAGTTCACCGCGCAACGGTGCCGCGAGTTGATCGGCAAGGCGGTCGGTGAGCATATCGACGTCGACATCATCGATGTCGCGCCGTGGCGGCCGTATGAGCGGGTCGCCGATCGGTTCCGCTGCGGCAGAGTGTTTCTCGTCGGCGACGCCGCGCATGCGATGCCGCCATTCAAGGCCGGTGGGGCCAACACCGCGATCCAGAGCGCCGACAATCTGGCCTGGAAACTCGCCGCACACCTGGCCGGGACAGCCGGGCAAGGACTGCTGGACACCTACCACGCCGAGCGATACCCCGTCGGTCGCTTCAGCGCGCGGCAGTCACTGACCGGGCCGCCTGTCTCCTTCCTACGACTTGAAGGCAACGAGCCGATGCTGCCCGCGGACGAAGAGGCGCCGATGTTCGCCCTACTCGCCGGCTACCGGTATCACTCGGCCGCTGTCGTCCCGGATGACGCCGGCCCGGCGGACGGCGTTGCACTCGTCGGCGAATTGCGCGGACAGGCCGGAACCCGTGTGCCACATCTGTGGGTTGAGCATGACGGCACACGCGTGTCCACCCTCGACCTACTCGGCCCGGGCTTCACTCTGCTCACCGGCGACGACGGCGCATGGGATTCGGCCGCCGCTTCGGCGGCGAAGACCCTCGGTGTCCCGATCACCGTTCATCGCGTCGACGAGGATGGGGCGTGGGCCGGCGCTACTGGGCTGGAGCCGGACGGCGCGTTGTTAGTCCGCCCCGATGCGTTCGTGGGATGGCGCACGTCGAACCTTCCCGAACGGCCCGATCATGAACTCGTGCACAGTCTGTCGACGATCCTGAATCGAGCGTGACGTTCGCCGGTGTGTCGGCGGATTCCCACATGCTCGACCATGCAACGGTGGATCAAGTGAAGTGGACGATGATGATTGGGGCGCTGGCGCTGGCGCTCGCGGGATGCGGGTCGAGCGACTCGACCGTCTCCAAGACACCCGAACCGACCGTGGCTTCCCCCGCCCCCGCGAGTACCCGACCTCCAGCGCCGACGGTGACGATCCCGACGACAACACAGGCCGCCGCCGACCCGTGTGCCGTCAACCTGGCCGCACCCGAGATCGCCAAGGCCGTCTCGGATCTGCCCCGCGATCCGCGCAGTAATCAGGGCTGGAACCCCGAACCGCTGGCGGGTAACTACAACGAGTGCGCACAGTTGTCGGCGGTGATCGTCAAGGCCAACACCAATTCCGAGAATCCCAACACCCGCGCCGTGATGTTCCACCTCGGCAAGTTCATCCCGACCGGCGTTCCGGATACTTACGGGTTCAACGGCATTGAAGAGTCAACGGCGGCCGGCGACACCGTCGCGCTGGTGTACTCGGGTGGCATCGAGGGCTTCGACAGCGTGGTGAAGTTCCGATGGAACGGCAACGGCGTGGAGCTCATCGGCAACACAGGCTGAGGTGTCGGCCAGCTCACATACAGTGGCATCGTGTTCGTCGCCGACGCTCAGGTCATCTACAGCGCCTCCGACCTCGCAGCGGCCTCCCGGTGCGAGTATGCGCTGCTGCGGGCGTTCGACGCCAAGCTTGGCCGCGGTCCCAAGCTCGAGGTCGAAGACGACGATCTGCTCCGCCGCACGAGCGAGTTGGGCGACGCACACGAACAGCGCGTCCTCGACGAGTTCATCGCACAGTACGGCGACGGCGTGGTCCGGATCGGTCGGCCCGCGTACACGCTGGCTGCCTTCCAATCCGCGGCCCGCGCCACCGCCGAGGCATTCCACCGCCGGCCCCCCGTGGTGTACCAAGCCGTACTGTTCGACGAGCGGTTCGTCGGCTTCGCCGACTTCGTCGTGTCCGACGGCGACCGCTACCGGGTGCTGGACACCAAGCTGGCTCGACGCGCAAAGATCCAGGCGCTGCTCCAGATCGCGGGCTACGCAGACGCGCTTCGCGACATGGGGGTTCCCATTGCGAACACCGCAGGACTGATCCTGGGTGACCGGACGACGGTCGACTATCCGGTCGACGATCTGATCCCGGTGTACCGGCAGCGGCGTGACCATTTACGGGATCTACTCGACGCCCATCTCGCGTCCGGCGCGCCGGTCGTCTGGGGCGACCCGACGGTGGGCGCGTGTATGCGCTGCGAGTGCTGTGTGCCCAATGTCGTGGAGGATGACGACGTGCTGCTGGTCGCCGGCATGCGGATGACTCAGCGCGACACGCTGATGGCCGAGGGGATCGGCACCGTCGCGGACCTGGCCGCCTCGACCGGCCCGGTCGACGGGATGGCGGCGAGCACCCTCGCGGGCTTGCGCACTCAGGCACGATTACAGGTCCAGGAACGCGAGAGCGGGGTTCCGCATTTTGAGATCGCGGACGCCGACGCGCTCGGCGCACTGCCCGCGAAGAACCCCGGCGATCTGTTCTTCGACTTCGAGGGCGACCCACTGTGGACCGCCGACGGTGTCACCTGGGGTCTGGAGTACATGTGGGGCGTTCTCGATGCCGCTGACAACTTCACCCCACTGTGGGCGGAGGACCGCCGCTCCGAACGCAAGACGTTCACCGACTTCCTCAAGCTCGTACAGAAGCGCCGCAAGCGTTATCCCGACATGCACATCTACCACTACGCCGCCTACGAACGGACCAAGCTGTTGGAGCTTGCCGCCCGATACGGGGTGTGTGAAGACGAGGTCGATGACCTGCTGCGGGCCGACGTGCTCGTTGACCTCTTCCCCATCGTCCGCAACAGTCTGCGTGTCGGCGCCCCGTCGTACTCGCTCAAGGCGTTGGAGCCGCTGTACATGGGCTCGGACTTGCGCTCGGGCGAGGTGACCAACGCGGCCGCGTCGATCACGCAGTACGAGCGATATCGAGCGCTTCTCGACGCGGGCCGCGCGGACGAAGCCGCCGGAGTCCTGAAGGAGATCCGGGACTACAACGAATACGACTGCCGCTCGACGCGTCGGCTACGGGACTGGTTGCTGCTGAGGGCCTTTGAATGCGGCGTCACACACCTGACCCTCCCAGCCGAAAAGGGCGAACAGGTGCCGCCGCTCGACGAGACGGCGCAGGTTCTAATGGATTTCGCCGGCGACGGCGTGAGCATCGACCGTACACCTGCGCAGACCGCCGTCGCGCTGATTCAGGCCGCGCGCGGATATCTACCTCGTGAGCGAAAGCCCTACTGGTGGACACATTTTCAACGACTGAACCATCCTGTCGACGAATGGGGCGACACCTCGGGAGTGTTCCTGATCGAGAACGCGGTCGTCGAGGAGGGTTGGCACAAGCCGCCGCGAAAGCAAAAGCATCGCAGGCATCTTCGCCTCACTGGAGCGTTGGAAGGAGGGACGCTCGACGGCCGCCCGCAGGCGCTGTACGACCGCCCGGCACCCGCGGGCCTCGACGACGAGCATCCCGATCGCCGTGCCGCCCACGACGTGACTGTGCTCGAGATCTCCGAAGTCGAGGGGGTGCCGGTCGAGGTCCTGGTCGAGGAGTTGGAGCCCGAGTCGGGGCAATTCACCCAGCTGCCGATGGCTTTGACACCGGCGAAGCCGTTCCGCACCGCCAAACTCGAAGAGGCGATCGAGGAATTGGCCGCCGAGACGGTGGCTACTGTCGCCGAAGGCAGGCTGCCACGTTGTGCCGTCGTCGACATCCTTTGTCGCGCAACACCTACCACGCAGTCGGGTGACAGTCTTCCTCGCCTCGACGACAACATCACGTCCATCACCGCGGCCGTCTTGGACCTCGACAAGTCGTATGTCGCCGTGCATGGTCCACCGGGAACCGGAAAGACATACACCGCGGCGCGCGTCATCAAGTCGTTGGTGAACGACCACGGTTGGTCGGTCGGTGTTGTCGCACAGTCACACTCCGTCGTCGCGCATCTGCTCAACAAGATCGTCGACGCCGGGGTGGACCCCGCGCTGGTCGCCAAGAAGTCCAGCTACGACGCGGCGTCCACCGACCGGTTCACGGTGATCGGTGACGACGACCATGCCACGTTTCTATCTGAGCACGAGGCATGTGTGATCGGTGGAACGGCATGGGATTTCGCCAACGACGCCCGGGTGGCGTCCGCCCATCTCGACCTGCTCGCGATCGACGAAGCAGGCCAATTCTCGCTGGGCTACACCATCGCGGTCGCGCGCGCCGCACGCAACATCATGCTGCTCGGCGACCCGCAGCAGCTGGGGCAGGTATCCACCGGCAGCCACCCCGAACCCGTAGACCGCTCGGCGCTCGGCTGGCTTATGGAGGGCCACGACGTGCTGCCGACGCAATACGGGTACTTCCTCGAGGAGACCCATCGCATGCATCCGGACCTGTGCCGAGTGGATTCGGCGCTGTCCTATGACAAGCGATTGAAACCGCACCCGAAGACCGCCGCGCGCACGTTGGACGGATACAAGCCCGGTGTGCACACCATGAGCGTCGACCACGATGGATGCTCGACGTGCAGCCCGCAAGAGGCGACAGTGATCGCCGCCGAGATCACCCGGCTGATCGGTGCGCGGTGGACCGACGAGCACGGCACGCGTGATCTAGCGCAGAGCGATGTTCTTGTCGTCGCGCCGTACAACGCCCAGGTGCTGCAGCTGCGGAGCGCCTTGGAGGACGCGGCGCTGTGCGATGTGCTCGTCGGCACGGTCGACAAACTCCAGGGCCGCGAAGCGCCCGTCGTATTCGTGTCGATGACGGCCTCGGCGATCGACGACATTCCGCGCGGTATGCCATTCCTGCTCAACCGAAACCGGCTCAATGTGGCGATCAGCCGCGCCATGTATCGCACGGTAATCGTGCGCTCGCCGCTGCTCACCGACTATCTGCCGTCAACTCCGGCGGGCATGGTGGACCTGGGTGCGTTCTTGTCGCTGTCGTCGTGTGATACACCCACGTGATGAGCCTGACTGCCACACTGGCCGGGATCGTGGGTGCTGCGCACGTCATCACCGACCGCGATGTGCTGGAGGGCCGCAGCGTCGACCACACCGGGCGCTACCGCGGGCAGGCCAGCGCGCTGGTGCGGCCAGGGTCAGCCGACGAGGTCGCGGCGGTGCTGCGGGCATGCCGCGACGCGGGCGCCTACGTCACAGTGCAAGGCGGCCGGACGTCACTGGTGGCCGGGACCGTACCCGAGCACGACGACGTGCTGCTGTCCACCGAGCGGCTGCGTGATGTCGGCGAGGTCGACGACGTCGAACGACGTGTGCACGTCGGCGCGGGCGTGACGCTGGCCGAGGTGCAACGCTCGGCGACCGCCGCCGGTCTGGTGTTCGGTGTCGACCTGGCTGCGCGAGATTCGGCGACCGTCGGCGGAATGGCGTCGACGAACGCCGGCGGCCTACGAACCGTGCGGTACGGCAACATGGGTGAACAGGTCATCGGGCTCGATATCGCGTTGCCCGACGGGTCGGTGGTGCACCGGCACAGCAAGGTCCGGCGCGACAACACCGGATACGACCTCACATCGCTGTTCATTGGCGCCGAGGGAACGCTGGGTGTGATCACCGGGCTGGATCTGCGGCTGCATCCCACACCGAAGCAGCGAGTGACTGCGATATGCGGGTTCGCCGATCTCGACGCGCTCGTCGAAACTGGCCGGATATTCCGGGATTTCGACGGCATCGCCGCGCTGGAGTTGATCGACGCGCGCGCCAGCGCGCTGACCGCCGAGCACGTCGGCGTTGCCGCACCCGTCGACGGTGCATGGCAGCTGCTGATAGAGCTGGCCGGCGACACCGATCAAACCGAGCGACTGGCCGACGCGCTGGAGAGTGCGCGCACGTCGGACGAACCTGCGGTCGGCGTTGACGTCGGTGCGCAGCAGCGGCTGTGGCAGGTGCGCGAATCCGTTGCCGAGGTGCTCGGCGTGTACGGTCCACCGTTGAAATTCGATGTATCGCTTCCGCTTTCGACCATTCCGTCGTTTGCCGCCGAATCGGCCGAGCTCGTCACCCAGCACGCCCCGAATGCGATCCCTGTGCTGTTCGGCCACATCGGCGAAGGCAACCTGCACCTCAATGTGGTGCGCTGCGGGCCCGATGCGGAGCGGGAACTGTACGCGCCGATGATGGAGCTGATCGCCCGCTGCGGCGGCAATGTCAGTTCCGAGCACGGCGTCGGAACCCGCAAGCGTGACTACGTTTCGATGGCGCGGACCGACGCCGACATTGCGGCGATGCGCGCGGTCAAGGCAGCGTTCGACCCTTCGGGTTATCTCAATCCCGCGGTGCTGTTTCGTTCTTAGCGCGAGCAGACGCGAAAGGCCCCGACACGCCGAGATTTTGGGTGCTTTCGCGTCTGCTCGCGCGTGGGGAGCTCGCGCAGAACTAGTCGCGGCCCCGCGTGGAGTGCCTGCCATAGCGCGGTGCGTCGTCCGGGTCGTCGTGGCGGGAATGCCTGCCGTTGGACTCGAACCAGAACGGCCGTTGCTCGGGCTCGTCCTCGGACAGATAATGGCGGGCCCGTGGTCCGTGGCGTGGCGGCCTCGGCTTGGCCGGCGGCTCTGGCTCGGGTTCAGGCAACGCCTGGAAACGCTCCCGCTCGTCGATGTGGAACCCGTTGTGCGCGAAGCCAATTGGCTCGTCGAGGATGTCCCCCTGCCCTTCGGGCGGGTGGTACCCCCAGCGCCACCGCTCCTGCGGCCGCTCCGGTGTCGGCAACCCCCGAGACGGTGGCGGCTCAGGCGTCGGCTCGGACTCCGCGATGTCCTCGTCGTGCGCCCAATGCCACGACTCGACGGGAGCGGTGTGCCAGGTCTCGGCGGGTGCGTGCAGAAGAGGTCCGGCACGCGATTCCATCGGCTCAGTGATGTCGTCGTCCTCGACAACCGCAGCTGCAGGCTTGGGTGGGTCATCCCACGAGACCGTGTATTCGACGTACTCGTCGTCGTCGACGAACGGCTCGTCGCCGCCGTAGTCGACCGCTAGGCCGGTATGGCCGTCCTCCGCATCATCCTCAGTGGGCACTCGCAGCTCGGCGTTCCCGAAGCCAAGAAGGAACATCGCAGCGACGACACCGAACAACGCGAAAAACGCCGGCAGCAGCATGGATTGGGACATGGCCGCGGCGAACGGTTCGTGCAGCCAGGCGGGCAGCTGCGCCACCGACCCTTCACCCTGCGGCGCTGCCGATGGCATCGGCGGCATCTCGGCGCTGATCCGCGACGTCATAAACGCCGCCATGCCCGCGCTGCCCAGCACCGACCCGACTTGACGGGTCGTGTTGTACACACCGGAACCGGCGCCGGCCAGGTCCGGCGGTAGGTTGCGGGTGGCGGTCGCGGCCAGCGGCGACCAGATGAACGCCATGCCGATGCCCATCGCGGTGATCGGCAATATCAGCCGCCAGATCGGCGTCACCGGCGTCGTTTCGACCGACATCCACGTCAGCGCAATCGCCAGCACCGAGAAGCCGAAGCCGACGACGGGTCGCGGGTGCGAGCGGTCGACGATCTTGCCGACGAACGGCGCGAGCACGCCCGTCGTGATCGCCATCGGCGCGATCAACAGCGCCGAGCGCGTCGGCGAGAGCCCGCACACCGCCTGGGTGTAGAACATCAGCGGCAGCAGCAACGCGGTCACAACGAAGCCGATGGTCGCCACGCCCAGATTCGACAGCGAAAAGTCGCGGTCGCGGAAGATGGCCAACGGGACCAGCGGCTCGTTGCGGTTGACCGACTGCCAATACAGAAAAGCCGCCACGAAGCCGACGCCGCCTGCCAGGGTGCCCCAGATCCACGGCGCCCAGTCGTGCGACTGACCCTCCTGGAGCGCGAACACGATCAAGAACATGCCGATGCCGGAGAGCAGCACGCCGAGCAGATCAAAGCCGTGCTTCTGCGTCGGCAGCAACGGGATCAACCACACCGCCAGCCCCAGGCCGATGACGCCTATCGGCACGTTGACGAAGAAGATCCACTGCCAGCCGAGCCGGTCGACCAGCACGCCGCCGGCCAGTGGGCCGATCAGGGTCGCCACACCCGCCGTGGCGCCCCAGACGCTCATCGCGACGCCGCGGCGCTCAGCCGGGAAGATCCGCGTGATGGTCGACAGTGTCTGCGGCGTCAGCAGCGCCGCCCCGATCCCCTGCACGACGCGGGCGGCCACCAGCATGCCGATGGTGTCGGCCAGCCCGCACCACAGAGACGCCGCGGTGAACACCGTCAGCCCGAGCAGATAGAGGTTCTTCGGGCCGTACCGATCCCCGAGCCGGCCGGCCACCAGCAGCGGCACGGCGTAGGCCAACAGGTAGGCGCTGGTGACCCAGATGACAGCGTCGTAGCTGGCCCCGAGCTTCTCCATGATGGACGGGTTCGCGACGGCCACGATGGTGGCGTCGAGCAGGATCATGAAGAAACCGACCATCATCGCCCACAGGGCGTTCCACGGGTTATCCGGTGTTCCGACAGCTTTGGGCCGCGCCGGTGCGGGGCGGCTGGGCTGTTGGC
>NZ_DATENY010000026.1:0-78272 GCF_035274705.1 Mycobacterium sp.
CTTCACTTTCGGCTGTCTCGAAGGAACGAGGCGGCGCCTCGAATGTCCCGTCGAACGCTTGCTCAATTCCCGGCGGCCCCTCGTCCTGGGCTAGCCGAACCAGGCTCGCAAGGTTCGTCATCGGCAGGATGGCGTGGACGAATTCCTGCAAGGTCATTCGTATCGATATGAAGCTCCCCGTAGCGATCGGCTGACATTCCGCAATAGCGAGCTGAGTGCTCAGAAGATCGTCAAGAACCCGCGGCGTGCCGTACTCCTCGTTGGTGTCGAGGATCAAGTCGACGCGGCCGTCCAAGCCGAGCTCGGCCGGCCTCGCATACGCCAGCCAAACGTCAAACCGAACGGGGCAATCGGTAGCCCACGCGGCGGGCACCGCGCCCTCCCCGTAGAAAACCCTTGCGAGTTCATCGCGTTCCATTCGGGCCCCCGCCGGTTTGGGTCGATACGGTTCGCTAGCTTAGTGATCTCGGCGCGGGCGTCAGGCTGATTTGCAGGGCGATCCCGCGATTTGCGACGATCCCAATCCTCACAACGGCGCCGGAACCGCGCATTCAAGCAACTGCTCCAGCGCAACGTCGAAGTCGTCGGCGAGCCGCCACAGATCGGGTACCAGGTCCGGGCAGGAGAGGACCCCTACGTTCAACTTTCCGCTCAGCGACATCACCGTGATGTTCAGACCGCAGCCATGAAACAGCGGGCCGAGTGGATACATGGCCTCGACTTCGCAGCCCAAGAAGTACAGCTTCGCTTGCGGACCAGGCACATTCGAAATGATCAAGTTGTGGACCGGGTTTCCGATGTGCGGCGTGCTGGCGACAAGCCGCAACACCGAGCCGAGCAGCACTCTGCCCGCGAGTTGTGTCCAGTCCTGCAAGAGCGTCGGACTGATCGCCGCGCTGTGATTCTTCGCAGCGGCATCGTCTCGAGCGATCTCGCGTAGTCGCACCCCCGGGTCTCCGATGTTCGTCTCGAGTCGGCAGAACATCCCCGATAGCTGGTTGTGGCCCGGACGGTCGCACTTGTCGTGCACCGACACCGGCACCATCGCCACCAGTGATCTGTCAGGCAGCTCGGCATGATCGAGCAAGAACCACCGCAGCACCGCCGCGCACAGGGCCATCACGACATCGTTGACCGTGACGTTGAAGCGGTTCTTGACCTTCTTGATGTCCTCAAGGTCCATCTGGGCCAGCGCGACGTTACGTGCGATGGTGATTGACGCATTGAACCGTGTGGCCGGGGCCGCGAACGGTGCGGCCATCGTCAAGCCACCCCGCGCACGCCGCAGAGTCTTGACGATCGTCGCGACGGTCGTCGGCACCACATTGACGAACTGCCAGGGGCGCGAGGCGAAGCGCATCAGGCCGCCCGCCGCGATCTCGAGCGGGCCGGCCTTTCCAGGACCTGCCACCGCGTCGGGTGGTGGCGCATCGGGTTCAACGCTGCACAGCTGCGACAGCAGGCTGGCGCCGGTCACCCCATCCACCGCGGCGTGATGGACCTTTGTCATCACCGCCAAGATCCCGCCCTTGTGGGGATTCATCTCGGCGATGCCCTCGATCACCCACATCTCCCACAGCGGCCGGCTGCGATCCAACGGTACCGACGCGATGTGTCCGCAGATCTCGGCCAATTCCCGGCGCCCTCCCGGCAACGGCAGGCTGATGCGATACAGATGACGGTCGATGTCGAAGGCATCGTCGTCGACCCATACGGGATAGTCCAGATTCAGCTGGCTGTCGGCCAGCTTTGCCCGGAACTCGGGTATTCCCGCGATCCTTGTGGCCAATTCGTCGCGGAGCCGATCAAAGGTGTAGCCACCAGGCATCGTCGAGGTGTCCACCTCGAGGATCGAACACACATTGAGGGGCTGGGTGGGACTCTCGCTGTACAGAAAGCTCGCGTCGAGGCCGCTGAGCCGTTCCATGTGCAACCATGCTAGGCGCGTTGACCTCGGGCCAACACCCCCAAATCGGTCGATTTGCAACAAGATCCGTGATCGTGAGAGTGCGCTGATCGAGCTCGCCGCGCGAGTCGATTGGAGTACACGATCACGACGGCGCGCCGGCCGAACGGAACCATCGCCTCGAGTGGGGTACGCACGCGGCTCACCCGCAGAACTCATTAGTTGCGCTCGATACGTATTGCTCAGGTGCGCAGGGAGTTTCGACGATTCCGAATTGCCGCATTCTGACACCCGCCACCCATTGCCATGCCTTGCCTGCGGGGAGGACGATGAAGTGGTCCGGCGGCGCCGTCGAGACGCTGCCCCACATACAACGGAGGCAGATCATGTACGCACGAAGCACCACCATCCAGGCGCAGCCCTCGTCCATTGACGCCGGTATCGCACATATGCGGGATACCGTGATGCCCGCACTCGAGGGCATCGGCGGGTGCGTCGGCTTGTCCTTGTTGGTCGACCGAACGTCCGGCCGCTGCATTGCCACCAGCTCCTGGGAGTCCGAGGAGGCAATGCGCGCGAGTGAGGAGTCCATCCGGCCAATTCGCGACCGTGCCGCCGAGCTTTTCGGTGGTAGCGCGCAGGTCGAGGAATGGGAGATCGCTGCCATGCACCGCGAGCATCGCGCGGGTGAGGGTTCCTGTGTCCGAGCCACCTGGGTCAAGGTCGATCCGGATCGAATGGACGAAGGCATCGATTTCTACAAGACGACCATCCTGCCCGCCCTGGAAGAGCTGGAGGGGTTCTGCAGTGCCAGCCTGCTCGTCGACCGAGCGTCCGGTCGTGGCGCGGCCTCGGCCAACTTCGAAAACGCCGAAGCGATTGAGCGGAACAAGGATCAGTTGGACAGGCTCAGAGCGACTGGCAGCCAGGAAGCCAACGCAGAGGTAGTCGACCAGTCAGACTTCGAGTTGGCAGTCGCACACCTGCGTGTGCCCGAGTTGGTCTGACCGCGGGTAGACGTCCTCAGCGTCCGGCAACGGGCACCTCGATAGCATTCTGCAAGGTGTCGATGAATGCGTCTGGGCTCTTGCTCTGGTCGAACGTGGCCACCGCGTCGTAGATCGCTTGCTGGAACTGCGACGGCATGAGTTCACCGTGGGTGATCGACAGCAGAATCTTGTCGTGCCACAACGACTCCGACGCCTGACGCTGATACGCCGGTAGCGACGACACATCCACGTCGTTGCGCACCGGCACCGATCCCTTCACCTTGTTGAACTCCAGCGAGATCTTCGGATCAGCCACCGTCTCAAGGAATTTGAGGCCATTCACCCCGTCCTTGGCGTCCGCCGACACGACGAATGTGTCCACGATCGCCAGGTACGCGCCGGTGGTTCCTGGATAGGCCACATACCCGAAGTCTTTGCCCTCGGCGACATGGTTGGCCACAAGTTCGCCGTAGACCGAGTCGTTCATCGACAGAAACGCGCATTCTCCCGTCGCCAACTTCTTCGCCGCCTGATCCCACGTGAGTCCGGCGGCATTCGGATCGGCCCGGGACACGATCTGGCCGAACCTCGCCAGTGCCTGCCTGAGCTGAGGTCCCCGCCAGTCGAACGAATCGTCGCCGATCCTCGTCCATCCCTCCGGACCGATCACCCCCAGCAGTGTGTTCTCGAACAGCTCGGTTGCGGTGAACCTGTCCTTGCTGCCCAGGCATAACGCCGTCCGCCCGCTCGCCGCGACCTTGTCCAAGTCGTTGCCGAACGTCTCTGAGGAGTAGCCCGGCCCGGGAGCCGCGACGCCCACGTCACGAAGCACACGTTGGTTGAACCACAACACATTTCCGCGATGCGACCCGGTCGGCACCCCCCACTGCTTGTCCTTGTATGTCGCCGCATCGAGCAACTTCGGCGGCAGCGTGGAAGCCAAATTCGCGCGCTCGTACACCGCCGAAGCCTCCGCGATGCGGCTCGCGTCGACCCACGCGCGAAGCGAACTGCCCAGGAACGTCTGCCACACGTCGGGAGGATCTCCCGCCCGCAGACGGGCGGCCAGCGCGACCTGAACATTGCTTCCGCCGCCGCCCGCGATGGACCCGTCGATCACATCCACTTTCGGATTCTTTGATTTGAACGCGTCCAGCAAGACGTCGAAAGCCGGGTGCTCAGACGGCGACACCCACCACGACACCACCTCGAGCCGGTCGGTGGGTTCGGAGAAGTTCGCCTTCTGCCCTCCGCCGCATGCGGCGAGCACCAATGCCAGCGCGATGACCCAGTAGCGCTTCATGCTCGTTCTCCAACCACGTGGGGGGCGGCTCCGGCGGGCGGGGGTTCGGCTCGCAGGTCGTACACGGCGTAACAGGTGACCACGACGAAACACACCGCGGGGACGATGAACGAGGTCGCCGGACTGGTCGCGTCGAGCAGCTTGCCTTGAATCAAAGGCATGATCGCCCCGCCGACAATGGCCATCACCAGTCCGGCGGCACCGAATTTCGTTGCGGGACCGAGCCCTTTGAGGGCCACACCGTAGATCGTCGGGAACATCAGCGACAGGCAGAAGGACAATGCGACGACCGCGGCCACGCCCGCCACGTTCGGCGACAACATGGCGAAGATGCACAGCACCACCGCGAGTGCGCCGAGAGCGGTCAACACTTTCGTCGCGCGGATCCGCCCGATCACCCACGTCATGATGAACCGCGAGATCAGGAACACGATCAGGCTGACCTGCAGCAGATAGCCTCCTAGCCGGAGGGATCCGTTCAGCGCCTGCTGCGAGTACTGGATCAGAAACGTCCACGTGCAGACTTGGGCTGCCACGTTGAAGAACTGCGCGACGACGCCGAAGACGTATCGCTTGTTCGACAGCAGAATCCGCACGGGAGACTTCCCCTCGAGGTCTGCATCCGGATACTCCTCCACGATCGGCGGCGATTTCTTCATGGCGATCACCAGCGCGATGGCGATCAAGACGAACCCGAGGCCCAGATACGGACCCATCACCGCCCCGAGTTCACCGGCGCGGATCGTATGCATCTCGGCTGGGGTCAGATTCGCCATGTTCACCGGCTCGTCCAGCTTGGGCAAGATCAACGTCGCGGCCAGAAGCACCCCGATGTTGGTGCCGACCGGGTTGAAGGCCTGCGCGAAGTTCAGTCGCCGGGTCGCGGTCTCCTCGGGACCCAGCGACAGGACGTAGGGGTTGGCGGACGTCTCGAGTATCGAGCAGCCGGCCGCGATCGCGAACAACGCGACCAGGAATGCCTCGTAGGTCATGATCTTGCTGGCCGGATAGAAGGCGATGGCGCCCGCCGCGGCGAGGAAGAGGCCTGAGAGCAGCCCCGCCTTGTAGCCGAACCGCTCGTTGATCAACGCGGCGGGAATCGCCAGCAGGAAGTACGCACCGAAGTAGGCCAACTGAACCAGCGACGCCTGGAAGGTGTTCATGTCGAAGATGCGCTTGAAGCCGGCCACCATCGGGGTGGTGAGGTCGGCGGCGACGCCCCATGCGGTGAAACAGCAGATGAGCACGCCGAACAGCACCCACATCTTCGGATATACAAGGCCTTGTTTCGACGACGACGCTGGTGCTTCGGCAGGTTGATCGGCGTGTTCGGTGGTCGTCATGCTCGGTGCCTCTCGCCATGCGAAGCGATAGGGCGCGACCCCTACCTGTGATCTACATCACGCTCTTCCGGTGTTCCCGAAACTGGGCGTCCTTACGCGGGCGAAAGCAATCTCGCCTCAGTCAGCCCGACGCGCATCGGCGACTTGCGATCTCCCGCAATTCGCCGCTGAATCGGATTGAATGCCGTGGTGACCGACATCCGCCGCTTCCGAACCATCGCGGCTGAACCGCGGGCGATCTGGGATGTGCTCGCCGACTTCGGCGCGATCAGTTCATGGGCCGACATCGTCGACCACTCCTGCCTGCTGATCCCCGCCGTCGACGGCGTCGCGGTCGGCACCGCCCGCCGCGTCCAGCTCGGACGGAACACACTCGTCGAGCGCATCACCGAATTCGACCCGCCCCGCGCACTCGCCTACGACGTCGACGGCCTCCCCGGCCTGCTGGGCCGCATCACCAGCCGCTGGACCGTCACCCCGTCCACCGGCGGCACCACCGTCACCCTCACCAGCACCGTCGACATCGGCTCGAACCCACTGCAGCGGCTCGCCGAACGGATCGTCGCCCGCGGCACCGCCAAACAGCTCGATGCGCTGCTCGCCGGACTCACCCGCCGATTGGAGAGCACCCATGCCTGACCGCCCCGACATCGTCATCCTCATGACCGACGAGGAACGCGCGATCCCGCCCTACGAGTCCGCCGACGTTCTCGCCTGGCGCGACCGAACCCTCAAGGGCCGCAAGTGGTTCGACGACCACGGCGTCAGCTTCGGCCGCCACTACACCGGCTCGCTGGCCTGCGTGCCAAGTCGCCCAACGATTTTCACCGGGCACTACCCCGACCTGCACGGCGTCACCCAGACCGACGGCATCGGCAAGACCTACGGCGATTCACGCATGCGCTGGCTCCGCCAGGGCGAGGTCCCGACACTCGGCAACTGGTTCCGCGCCGCCGGATACGACACCCACTACGACGGCAAGTGGCACATCTCCCACGCCGACCTCACCGAACCCGCGACCGGACAGATCCTGGCCACCAACGACGACGATGGCGTGGTCGACCCCGCGGCGGTGCAACGCTACGTCGACGAGGATCCCTTGGGCCCGTTTGGCTTTTCGGGTTGGGTCGGCCCCGAACCGCACGGCGCCCTGCTGGCCAATGCCGGGTTTCGCCGAGACCCGCTGATCGCCGACCGCGTCGTCGCATGGCTCACCGATCGATACACCCGCCGCCGCGCCGGCGACGCCGCCGCGCTGCGTCCGTTCCTGTTGGTCGCCAGCTTCGTCAACCCGCACGACATCGTGCTGTTCCCGACGTGGGTGCGCCGCAGCCCGGTGAAGCCGTCGCCGCCGCTGGATCCGCCGCCGGTGCCGCCCGCGCCCACCGCCGACGAGGACCTGTCGACCAAACCCGCCGCACAGATCGCGTTCCGCGAGGCCTACTACTCCGGCTACGGCCCGGCGCCGGCGATCAACCGGACCTACGAGCGCAACGCGCAGCGCTACCGCGACCTCTACTACCGCCTGCACGCCGAGGTGGATACGCCGATCGATCGCGTCCGGCGCGCTGTCACCGAGGGCGGGTCCGACAACGCGGTGCTGGTGCGTACGGCCGACCACGGCGATCTGCTCGGCGCCCACGGCGGACTTCATCAGAAGTGGTTCAACCTCTACGACGAAGCCACCCGGGTGCCGTTCGTGATCGCGCGGATCGGCGAGGGCGCCACGTCACGACGCATCGTCACCGCGCCGACGTCACACGTCGATCTGGTCCCGACGCTTCTCGGGGCCGCCGGCGTCGACGTCGCCTCGGCCGCTGCCACCCTAGCCGAGTCGTTCACCGAAGTGCACGACCTGCCGGGCCGCAACCTCATGCCAGTCGTCGACGGCGAGCAGGCGGACGACACCCGTGCTGTCTACCTCATGACCCGCGACAACATGCTCGAGGGCGACAGCGGCGCCTCGGGTCTGGCGCGCCGGTTGAAGCGGACGGTGAATCCGCCTGCGCCGCTGCGTATCCGGATTCCCGCGCATGTCGGGTCGAATTTCGAGGGGCTGGTCGTCCGGGTCTCAGAGGCAGAGGGCGGCGCGGG
The DNA here is from genome assembly GCF_035274705.1 of Mycobacterium sp. Classification (GTDB taxonomy): domain Bacteria; phylum Actinomycetota; class Actinomycetes; order Mycobacteriales; family Mycobacteriaceae; genus Mycobacterium. The sequence continues at coordinate 7,636 of NZ_DATENY010000026.1, forward strand.
TCATCTGTGGAAGTTGGTGCGCACGTTCGACGATCCGGCGACCTGGACTGAGCCCGGTGTCCGTCACCTCGCGGCGAACGGCCTTGGCGGCGAGGCGTATCGCACGAGCCCGCTCGACGACCAGTGGGAGCTCTACGACCTGACGGACGACCCCATCGAATCCGACAACCGGTGGACCGACCCCGACTTGCACGACCTGCGCGCGCACCTGCGGATGCAGCTCAAGCAGGCGCGCGCCACGTCCGTGCCGGAGCGCAATCAGCCGTGGCCGTATGCGGTTCGTCGACCTCCGACGGCGTCACACGGCCAGATACGTTCTGCTGCCGCGCGTTTAGTTCGTCAACTGTTCGACTGATCGGCGATATGGTCGCTCGCTTGTCGCTGCGCAGTCGCTGATACGCGGACAGTTTGGACATTGGGTTCCATCGATCCTGTCTTGACCATGAACCGGCCAGATCCTGCGAATCGACGACGGTGGAGCAGGCCGCACCCCTATGTCGCCTCAACATCATGTCGCCTCAAGAGCGAGGCGCCCCGTCCGATGGTGTCAGCGTGGCCGTCAGGCCGGTGAGCAGCAGATCGAGGCCGCGGTCGAGCTCGGCGGCGCCGTCGTAATTGGCCAGCGCCGACGCCAATGCGCGCACCTGAGGGAACTCGGTCACCGTCAGCCGATGAAGGCCAAGGCGCAAGACATCGTCGGTCTCCTCGGGTCGCTCGATGAGTTCCTGCAACTCGGTGAGGATGTGGCCATGCAGGTAGCCGAAGAGCACCCGGTAGATGTGCAACGCGTCCGTCCCGCTGAAGCCGGCCGAGGTGAGCAGCGTGAGTACGTCCTCCAGCGGCCGCAGCATCCCCGGGGGCCGCTGCCCCAATGGCGTGGCAAGTGGTCGAGTCACCAACAGTGGCACCACATTTGGATGCGAGGTCGCGAGACGACGGAAGTCATGGGCGACGGCGCGCAGCTGATTCGTCCAGTCCGGATCTGCAGTGTCCACCCGTAATTGTGCGAGCACGATCTCGGCCACACCGTCGAGCAGTGCCGCCTTGTTCGGCACGTGCCGATAGATCACTGTGGGATCCCGACCCACCTCGTCGCTGAGGCGGCGCATGGACAAGCCGTCGATGCCGTCGCGGTCGACGATCTTCAGTGCGGATTGCAGGATCACCGACCTGGTGACTTGGCCGTCGCGTGGGGCGGCGACCGCGGCGGACAGATCAGTCCGGGCGGCGCGTGCACCGGGCGCGGTCCGATGTTTCGCCATACGGCGGCACTCTCCTTCGGCTCATACCAGATTCGGCCCAACGGATGTTAACGCCGTGTGCCAACATTGTTGACACAATCGTGAATCAGGCGTGTACTGGAGGTCTACCAGCAGATGAGAGGCATCGAATGCTCGTCATCGTGGGATTGATTGTCTTGCTCACCGCTGCGATCGTCTCGATCGTGGGCGTAGTGAGCAACGCTGGGGCGGCCCACCCGCTGACCGATTTTTCCGTGTTCGGATATCACCTCACGGGGTCGACCGGCACGTTGTTCCTCTTAGGGATCGCGGTCGGCGCGGTGGTGTCGCTCGGCGTCGGTCTATTGCTGACGGGCGCGCGACACACCGCGAGTCGCGCGGCCGACGCCCGTCGCGCGGTCGCCCGCCGTCGCCGCGAAATGGCGTTCATCAACCGGGACCGCGACACCCGACTCGAACACCAAGAACGCGCCGACAGCGCGGGCCACACGCGCCGCACGATGAAGACACATGCCGAAACAGAAGTCCAGTACCGGGTTGCCGGTTAGCCGGTCGCAAGACCCTCACTCAAGCTCGACCAATCTAAAGGGCCTACATGGCAGCCCACCGCCAACACTGTCCGTCCGGCACTGGCTAATCTGCAGCGCCAGCTCGCGGGCGTCTGACCGCTCTCCGTAACTGACCACTGGCCCGCAAAGCGCTTCGCAGCCCAATTATCGGGCCACCCGATCGGATGGCCGGCGTAGCACCGGGACCGAACTTTCGCTCCGAGGCGGTTTCAGGCGCGTCGTCGCTTGTGGCCCTGAGGAATCCGTCGGGAAGCGCCAGTTTATGGATGGTTCGCAGCGTCAAAAGATATTGGTGCGCAAGCGAACCGCTGGTGTAAGGGAGATCGTACTTGTCGCAGAGTTCCCGCACCCGCACCGCGATCTGCGCGTAGCGGTTACTCGGCAAGTCGGGGAACAAGTGGTGCTCGATCTGGTAACACAAGTTTCCGCTCGAGAACGCCAGCAGCCGGCCAGCTTTGAAGTTTGCGGCGCCCAGCATCTGTCGCAGGTACCACTCTGCACGGGTTTCCTGTTCGAGTACATCGGCGGTGAATTTCTCTGCGCCGTCGGGGAAGTGGCCGCAGAAGATCACCACGTACGCCCAGAGGTTTCGCAGTAGGTTGGCCGACGCATTCGCAGCCAGGGTTCTGCGCCAGCGAGATCGGCTCAGCGCCGGGAAGAGCACATAGTCCTTGACCGCTTGGCGGACAACCTTCCCGACCAGCGCCACCCTGGCCTGTGCCACCTTGACCGGCTCTGCTTCCAGCCGGTCGCGCTCCGAATGGACACCGTGAAGGGCAATTCCCCACTCGAAGATGCTCGCCAACAACAGGTTTCGAAGCGGCTGTAGTAGGTGAGCAGGTCGCCACGGTTCGTCGCGGGTCACCCGCATGATGCCGAAGCCGAGGTCGTCGTCAACGCCGACCACATTGCTGAACACGTGGTGGCGGTAGTTGTGCGAATACCTCCACTGCGACGAGACCGCGACCATGTCCCACTCCCACGTGCTCGAGTGAATCTCCGGGTCGTTCATCCAATCCCATTGACCGTGGCTGACGTTGTGGCCGATTTCCATGTTCTCGACACTTTTCGCGAATGCCAGCGACGCGGTCCCCAAGAGCCAGCCGGTCCGTGACCGGCTGGCGCAGATGAGCAGGCGCGCGACGACGTCGAGCGTTCTCTGGAACGTGATGGTCCGCCGGATGTAAGCCGCGTCGTTCTCACCGAGCGACTCCTCGACGTCGCAGCGGATGGCGTCCAGTTCTTCCCCGAGGGCCGCGATGTCCGCATCGCTCAGATGCGCGTACGCAGCGATGTCAGCAATTGCCAATGATCGTCCTGTTGGTCCGTCCGGATACTGAGGGTGGGCTCGTATGAGAACCCGCGGATTGCGGACCACCAGCCGAGATCGAGAGAGACGACGGCAGCGCGTCGGCGTCCCACCAGTGTACGTGCCGGCGAAGCCGCAAACCAACGGGCGCCAATGCCGCTGTCAACCGGGTAGCGTCGGGGAATCGGGACCAACCAGGCCCCACGATCAAAGGGCCAACGATGTCTGACAAGTCTCCTCGCCAAACAATGACCAAGAAGTCCGGAAAATCCCTGAAGGAGAAGCGCGCCGCCAAGCACGCCAAGCAAGCGGCCAAGGTTACGTCCACCGAGGCGTTGCTTCATGACAAGAAGCGCTGAGGCACAGCAGCTTTCGCTAGGGGTTCTGGCTCGTTCGCGCAAGCCGAACGAGCGCAGATTGCCGATTCACCCGGCGCATTTCGTCAGGATCGACCAGCAGCTCCGGCAGCGGATCGTCCTCGAGCACGGTTACGGCGCGGAGTTCGGGGCCACGGATGACGCGCTGGCCGGACTCGTCGGTGGCATCAGGAGTCGGCAGCAGCTCATCGCCGACTGCGACATCATCTTGTTGCCCAAAGTTCAGGCGGAGGATTTGTCCGAACTCAATGTGGGACAGATCGTCTGGGGTTGGCCGCATTGTGTCCAGGACGCCGCGCTGACGCAGATCGCCATTGACCGGCGGCTGACGTTGATCGCCTTCGAGGCGATGAACCACTGGCAGGCCGACGGCGGCTTCGGGCTGCACGTCTTCCACAAGAACAACGAGCTGGCCGGGTACTGCTCCGTACTACATGCCATGCAACTGGCGGGGATCACCGGCAGCTACGGTCGGCGTCTGCGCGCTTCGGTCATCGGATTCGGCGCCACCGCCCGCGGCGCAGTCACCGCGTTGAACGCCCATGGGGTTGACGATGTGCGCGTGCTGACCAACCGCGAGGTGGCCGCCGTCGGTTCGCCGATTCACTCCACCCAGATTGTCCAGATGGGTCACGACAAGGAGGCGCCCGACCGGACGTGGGCGGATACTCCGGACGACGGTGTGATACCGGTGGCACGATTTCTTGCCGGCGACGACATCGTCGTCAACTGCGTACTGCAGGATCCCGCCGCGCCCCTGATCTTCTTGACCGAGAACGACCTTCCGTCCTTCACGCCAGGAAGCCTGATCGTCGACGTCTCCTGCGACGTGGGCATGGGATTCAGCTGGGCGCAGCCGACTTCGTTCACCCAGCCGGTCATCGAGTTGGCGAACGGCGTGCACTACTACGCCGTCGACCACAGCCCGTCGTACCTGTGGAACTCGGCAACCTGGGAGATCAGCGAGGCATTGTTGCCTCACATCGAAACGCTTCTTGCCGGGCCGGCGGCGTGGAATTCGACCCCAACGATCTCTCGAGCCATCGAGATCCGCGACGGTGTCGTTCTCAATCCGAGCATCCTGGCGTTTCAGCACCGCGAGGACGCCTACCCGCATCGTGTCCGTACTGACCGCCACAAGTACGCGCAATAACTGCGGGTCAGCGACCGCCTTCCGAGTCCCATCTCGACTCGGCCGCGTCTGTTTCCCGGCGTCCGATCCTGCCCCGGCGACGTGCACGCGGTACGTCGGAAACCGTCAGCGTGGATTTTTCCTGTGACGATTCGCCCATCTCGGCATGGTTGCCGATAACACGCGCCTCGGTGATATGCGTCATGTCTGCCTCTCGGGCAGCGCGGACCCGCCCGGGTGTCGAATCGTGTTACCCCTGAGCCTGCGGTTGTTCATGGGTTCGCGCGCCGACTTCTGGTGCTCAAGCTGCCGGATGAGTTCGCGTTTCGCGTCGCCTAGCGCGCGGGTGATATCCGAGTTCACAGCGACCGCTACCAGCGGCGGGAGGCCGGGCAGCCTCGTGCGCAACGTGATGCGCTGTTCATTGCCGCCGCGGTCCTGCAGAGAGACATCGATATCCACATCTTGCGGATCCCACCTCCCCAGATGCGGTCCAAGCGTCGACAACGCTTCCAATACGTGGGGACGCTCCTTCGCCACGAAACCCGCGCCTACGCGGATCACGTTGTCACGAAAGATGATTCGTTGTGCGTCGTCAGACTTGTTCATCGTGGTCTCGATTCGGGCGCCGCGATGCGCCGCATTGATGTTCTGAGCGTAGCGCCGTTGATCAGCCCCAGAAACGGCTCTTCTTGGACCGCCTTTGGTCACCCTCTACGTCGGTCCACTCACCGGACGCATAGCTGTGGTGCTTTTCGGCGCCACCGCGAATGACGTCGAGCGTCCCGTCGCCGTTCTTTACGTACGCGTCTCCGAACCGCATGTATTCGTCGGTGCCACCGTCGGACAACGTCACGGTAACTGTCATAGTGAAACCTCCAGGTGCACCGGCGAAATGCCGGGCAAAAATGAATAAAACAGACGTGCGAACCGGTGGTTCAGCGCATCTTCTCGGGGATTGAGTTCAGCGCATGCAGGACGTGCACGGCCAAGTCGCTTGCCGCCTTGTCTCCAAGCTTTGAGTGGGCCTTGATGGTGTCGGCCACCAGTTCCAGACGTTGGATATAGGGAGTACGCAAAATTGCTGGCGAAGTCATCGAATTTCCTTTTCAGCCGGGCATGTTCGCTCGTAATCGAGCTGCCCGATGCCTATGACGTTACGCCCTTTCCCGTCGGTTGGGTTAGTTACTGACCGTCGTATCCATAACCCGGCGCTCAGCCGATCGACACGAGGTGGTCGATCGAGTCCTTGGGAAGCTCGCCGTCGACGATCGCCGTCACCTCCAGCTTGGTGAGCGTGATCGCGCCCCTGTGGTTGTCGAGAAAGGCGACGTCTGCGGCATCGCGCCCAGTGGCGATGCGCACCAGCGTTTGCCGAGGCGCCAGCAACGTGCCGTCAACCACCCGCCATTGCCCGTCGACGAACGCCTCTGCCACCGCATGGAAGTCCATCGGAGACAGCCCCGGCGCGTACACCGAGACGACGCGGGCCGGCACGTTCACGGCCCGCAACAGCGCCACCACCAGGTGCGCAAAGTCGCGGCACACACCCGCGCCGGCAAGGAGGGTGTCGACCGCGCCATCGATCGGGTCGCTGGAGCCTGGCACGTAGTTCAGCCGCGTGCCCACCCACGAGGACACCTTCTCCAACAACGTCGCCGAATCGACGTACTGGCCGAACTCCGTTGCAGCGAAACCGAAAAACTTGTCAGCCTCTGCGTAGCGGCTCGGGCGCAGATACATCGACAGGTCATATTCGGTCACCGGCGCCGGGTCCGTCCGTCCGACGATCGTGGCGCTGTACTCGACCCTTAGATTGCCGACCGGAACGTCCAGTTTGTGAATGCGGTTGCCATGCGTACCGCTGATCTCCATGGGTTGCACGCCCGCGCCGTCCAAGTCGAAGGACAGTGACTCGTACACTTCGGTATTGGGATGCGGTGCGACCGCGATCTGGAATTCCAAGGTCGTCGGCGCAGTGATCTCAACCTCGAGTGAAGCGCCAACCTCTCGTCTCATCTGCGTCTCCTGTTGACCGACGGTCACGCCTCGAGCTGTGCCAACAACTCCCCCAGCGGCACCGTCGCGACACCGATTGCGGCGTCGCCGATGCCGTACGGCAGAACCAGTATCCCCCCATGCGCCAGCCCACCGCACGAGTAGACGACATTGGGGACGTAGCCGTCCTGCTCGTCGGCAGCCGGGCTCAGCAGGGGCTCGCGAAGCTGACCGAGAATCCGTGTCGGATCGTCGAGATCGAGCAGTATCGCCCCGATGCGGTACGTGCGCATCGGACCGACGCCGTGGGTGAGCACCAGCCACCCGGCCTCAGTCTCGATGGGCGGCCCGCAGTTGCCGAGTTGCAACGCCTCCCACGCTCGAGCCGGGCTCTGGCAGGGAACCGAGTCGGTCCACTCGAACGGATGATCCGAATACACAATCGAATTCGACTCGCGATCCGATCTGGACATAGCCGCGAAGCGTCCGCGAATCCGCCGCGGGAATAGCGCCAGGCCCTTGTTGGCCGCCGCACCGCCCACCATCGGTGTGGACGTGAACGCACGGAAATCGTGCGTCTGCAACAGCTGCTGGCTGATGTGAGATCCGCTGTAGGCGGTGTAGCTCGCATAGAACGTGATGGCTCCGTCGTCGTCGACGAACCGGACGAACCGCGCGTCCTCCATGCCGGCATCCTCGGCGCTCATCGCCGGCCACAAAACGCGTGCGGAAAGCGGGATGTCATCGGCGAATTCGACGCCATACGTCCTTTCCGCAATGGTCCGAATCAGCGAAATCGTCTCGGCCGCGTGGCCACGCGTCCTTCGGTGGGTCTGAAGCTTGTCGAGTTGTTCATCGAGGTCGGCTCGGGTGAACTGGTCGCCGAGTGCATTCAGGACATAGTCGGCGGCCTCGCCGGCGCCATGCAGCCTGCCGAGCTCACTACGCAACACCGCGCCGTCCAGCAGGGTCGGCACGACAGCTCCGACGATGGCGTACGGAGCCGGATCATCGATCGTGACGCCACCTGTCTTGTCGATGACACCGGTCCGGAACCCGATGGACGAACGGTGCCCCTCCCCGATGCCGCGCACGCTCATCACGAATCGCAGGCTGCCCGCTGCAGTTCCTGTCTGGTCCGGGTGCGCCACCATGCTGGGGTTGCACAACGCCGCACCCTCAATCGCGTACTCGCTGGTGAATACCGCACCCAGCAACAACATTCGCGTCTCGGAAAGATCAGTCGCGGGGTCGAGGCGGTCGGCGACTTCACGGGCGTGCCGGCGGAATGTGTCGGCCAGATCGCGGTGACGACCGTCGAAGCGGGTGACGACATCATCCAGCGATGCGCGCACCTCGCTCTCGTCAAGGGCCAGGATCCGAGCCAGTACCGCACCCGCGCGTGAGTCCTGATGCTCGAAACCCTCCTGGCCGGGGACGAACAACCGGGTGATGACCCTCGACGGGTTGGCCGCAAGCCGCTGCGGGCTACGAGTAACGAGTTGCGCCCGCACCGAAGTCATTGAGGCACAGTCGATAAACGGTGCGCGTGCTGCAGCGTCGAGATCGCCGCAAGGGTCGACTCCGCGCCCTGGTTACTGTTCACCCCGTCGGCATGCAGCCCGTCGTATCCGCCACCCGTGTCTGGATCCCACATCGGAACTCCCGCATCGTTGTCGCCCATGAACCAGGCGGCTGCGGCCTCCATACCCGCACGCCAGATCGGGTTGACGTCGACGGCGGCGGCACGCGCGCACGCATCGGCGAGCGAGGACACCTCGATGGGCTGCTGATCGAATCCGGGCCGGGCGTCCGTGGGGCCTCGGCCCGCAACAGGAGTGGGCGACAGGTGGCCGTCTGCCGTTTCGAATTCGACCAGCCACGCCAACAGATCCAGGCCACGCTGACACAGCGCCGCGTCGGCCAGAGCGTCACCGGCAGCGATCATCGCTTCCGGCAGAACGGCGTTCGCGTAAGTGAGTCGCGGCTCGGGCCACGGCCACGTCGGGTCGTCGTTCGGCGTTGGCACCGACGCGGCATAGTCGGTGAGCAGTGCGCGAGCCGCGTGGTGTTCCGCGTCGACGGCGAGGAGTTCGGCAGCGCCCAGTGCCGCAAAAGCCATCGCCCGCGGCCATGTTGAGCGCTCCTGGGCGGCGCGGTCGAACTGCATGAGGGCCGACTGGCGGGCCCACGCGACATCACTATGCGCGGCCGCGGTCCCCAGACCCCAGATGCACCGCCCCCAGGCGTCCTCCAGGGCCGGCTCGTCGACCCAGCGGCCCGTGCTGTCCATCCGATTGCGGCAGGCGCCGGTGAGGGCCTGCGCATCGTCCAAGAACCGCAACGCACCTCCGGCGAGACCGTTCAATGTTCGGTCGGGGCCATGATTACGGGTGGCGACAACAAGCACGCGCGCCACGTCGTCGGTGCAATAGCCGTGCTCGGGCAGCGGTTCGGCGAGCCGAGCGTGCTCCAATGTCCCGCGGCGGTCCGTCAGCCGCAGCAGATGGTCGAATACCGGGGCCGGCATCGTCGTGGTCATACCAGTGCCCGCCGCTGGGTCAGGACCCGATGCGCGAGCTTCAGATAGGCATTCGCGACGACCGGCCAGGCCATTTCGGGTGCTAGCCGGCGGGCCTCGGCCGCCATCGCACCGGCCACGCACGGCTGCCTCAGTACCCGGCGCAATGCAGATGCCAGCGCATCCGGATCATCATGCGGGACAACGATTCCTGCCCCACTGCCGAGCAGCTCGACGGCGTGCGGGAAGGCGGTGGCCACGACGGGCCGCCCGCTCGCGATGGCGTCGACCAGCACACCGGAGGTGACCTGATCGGTCGAGTCGTAAGGGAGAACGACGACTGCCGCGGACTGGACGAGGTCGGTCAGCATCGCAACGTTGCGGTAGCCGGCATCGAAGTAAACGGAATCCGCTACGCCGTTGCGCCGTGCCTGTTCGATCCGGGCGTCGCGGTACGCCTCGCCGTCGGCGGCCAGAACTTTCGGGTGCGTTTGGCCCGCAACCAAGTAGCGCGGCCGCCCGGGGAGTTCGCTTAGTGACCCCATCGCCTCGATCACCCGCTCGATGCCCTTGCCCGGGCCCAGCAGGCCCCAGGTCAACACGGTGGGTCTACCGCGCCGCACGCTGGAGGCGCTCGTCGGGATGGTCGCGCCGTGCGGGATGGTGGCGACTTTGCTGCGGTCGATGTCGAAGCCACGGCATAGCCGTTGGCTGGCCGCCTCGGACATCACGATCACCCGGTCGGCACGGGCGGCGATCGCCTCGAGGACCGAACGTTGGTGTGGCGTAGGGTTTTTGAGGATGGTGTGGGCAATGACGATCGACGGGACACGCAGGCTGTCCATAATGTCGACGACTTCGTCTCCGTCGGCGCCGCCGTAGATGCCGTACTCATGCTGGATGACCGCAATGTCACTCCGGTTCAGCAACTCGGCGCACGCCGCTACCGATGCCGGTGAGCCATTGATCAGCTCGCCGATGACATGGCTGCTCGACGACGGCGAGCCGTCGGACACTCGCACGACGCTGACATCGGCATCATTGGTGGCCAACCCACGGGCCAGCGCGGCGCTGAACGTCGCCAGCCCGCACGGTGTCGGTGGATACGTACTCAGAATGCCGAAGCTAGGAGTGTTAGAGAATCCTTGAGCCACAACAGGAAACGACGAAGATAGAATTGTAGAAAGGGTGGTCAAGGTGATCCCAACTGGAGGTTGTCACCTGCGTGTCCGGCGTGAGCGGTTGCTCGGTGCGGTCAGCGGCAGCACGGCTGACTCATCCCGGACTAGCTGGGTTTTCAACTTGTTCTGACGATACACCCCTGGCCTGGCCTGACCGGAGGTCTAGATTGTTCGACCTGGGGTAACGAAACCGTTTGCGGCCCTAGCCGTTGGACGAGCCGACCGCAAGCAGATCGTCGACCGTCGACGCATTGTCTGGCGTTGCCGCGGCCATCATCGTCTCGTGTGCCTGGCCCGGATCGGTGTGCGGAGGTACGACCAGCAGAAGAATTCTCTCGCGGCCGACACCGAGCACCCCGAGGGTGTTGGCCGGCTGTCGCTGATATCCATCGAGTCGAACCGAGCGTCCACCCGTCTGAAGTCGCCGCGGCATCTTTGCCCACTCGGCGAGGTTGTACATCACGCGGTCAATGGCACCAAGGCGTACTGACAGCACAGCCAGCAGATCGGGCAGCTCGGCGGAGAGATCCTCACTGCGCGGCCACCACGCACCGTCTACCTGACCGGTTGCCCGAGCCTTGGGCTTCAAACGCAGTCGCGGCGTCTTGTCGGGTCCCGTGTGCGGCCGGGCAGAGGCGGCGCTGCTTTCTTGTCGTGTCATGGCGAGATCCCGCCTTGGCCGGGAGTCGGCCAAATACATTCGAATCGGCGACGGCACGATCTCAGATGGTTGTGCTCGACGAACCGCCGATGAGGTTGATCATACGCGCAGCTCAGCCAGCGTGGACACGCGCGTCGGTATTTCAATAAACGACGTTGCGCGTCAATGCCTCTTGATGTGCAGCACGCCGTCCACAGTCGATGATGCGCCGTCTGCTTTGGCGCGCTTGACCGCGCGTTTCTCCTTCAGCGACTTGCCCGATTTCTTGGTCATCGCTTGTCGGGGAGATTTGTCAGCCATCGTGGGCCCCTCGGTAGTTGGGGGCCTGGACGGTCCCGATGCCTTGACGGTACGCCTTGAAACGCATTGTGGGCTGGTGGGAAACAACCCACCAGCCCACATGAGGTAGACCTCGCTAGACGGCAGTCACTCCGACTGCCTGGGGGCCCTTGGCCCCCTGCTCGACATTGAACTCAACCCGCTGATTCTCAGCGAGCGACCGGTAACCGTTCCCCTGGATTGCGCTGTAGTGGACGAACACGTCCTCCGCGCCACCGTCAGGAGCGATAAAACCGAAGCCTTTGTCTTCGTTAAACCATTTCACAGTTCCCTGTGCCATACTCTTCAACTTCTCTCATTCTTGAATGGATGCCGAAAGGCAGCCCAGATAAGGGTATCACGGGCAGCGCATAACCCCTCTTTCGCTAGGGCGGGTCCTCGACTTCGGTTGCGACAGAGAACGTTTCGCTTGCCGTGACCTTTGTCAACCTGCCGGGTGTACTCTCGAGGGTGGACCGTTTCGCAGTCAACAAGATCAACGTGCGATCCGATTTACATGCCGATCCCCCGCATTCGCGCGCCGGGTCAGCCTCGAAGTTGAAGGAACCGGCCATGGATCACACAGGCTCAAAAACCAAACTCCTTGCGATTGAAGCAGTTTCGGCCATCGTGGCTGTCATGACGGCGCGATCATGAGAAGCGATCTTGACGAGCGGCGGTTGTCCAGCCCGGTCCGCTTCACCTTGGCGTCCGAACTGGGCGTCGGCATCGACGGCGCATGGTGGCCGCACACGGCCTCGATAGCGCGCGAGCTTCCCGAACTGATCGATGCCGTCCGACCGCGCTTGGGTCGAGTCGTCGATATCGGCCTCAACTGGTCACCGTTGGAGGGTGTGCCAGACCTCGACTTGCTCAACCGTCGGGGTGTTGCGGCCACGCCCGGTCGCGAAACCCGTCAACTTCGCGTCATGACAGTCACGGGCAGTCACGCACGGGCGGATCTACTGGTCGTGCCATGCCGTACAAGTCCTGCCCTGGCTGTCATGGTGCTGCGTCAAGCAGCGGATCTTCCCATCCTGCACGCACACCAGCAGATGCCGGCATTCGAGGCCGCCTGCGCGATCCTGCGTGCCGCGCGCGAGCAAGTTGCGCCGCACGCAACAACCGCGGATAGCTCAACCTGAGCTCTGGCGGCCTGAGCCGGCTCAGTTGGGCTTCGGTAGCGACTTTGCGCCGTCGACGGCGTCCAAGTCATGAGTGCGACTGTTCCACAATGCACTCTCGTCTTGAGCCGCGCGTAAGACACTGTCGGCGGTCTTGAACACCTCGGTGTCTCGTTCTGCATCCGAGAAGGGCCTGGCCGCGGCGCAACGCATCACCATGACGCCGAGCGCTTGCGGCGTCATGTGCGGTACGACAAGAAGTTTCGCGCACGCTTGACGGCCGGTAACCACCATCAGACGATGACATCTGCGCTGTACGCCGGCTTGCCAGCGAGCCCCGGTAACGATCGAGCTGAGGTCCACAGCCCCCTCGGTGACAGACCAGTTGACGCAGATATCGACGATCTCGCCCAGTGGCCGGTGCAAAGCCGCGATCAGGTCCGGCAATTCCTTCGCCACCGAGCCGGTGTGCGGCCACCACGCGCCATCGATATCGGCCCCTACGTGCTGTGCGAGGGCGAGCCTGACGGGTCGAGCCAGGCGCCGCGTCCCCGTCAAGCCATTCACGAATGTGGCCGCGAAGTCGCGCTGGAATCGCGTTCGGGTGCGTCGGAGAAGGCGGGCGATTGCACAGGTTCCGAATCGCCGTCGGTCCTCGAGACGTCCTCGGGCTTGTAGGGATGTGAGAACAGGTCAGACGACTTCATGGACGTCCTTAACTGGGTTCAGGTTCGGCCCGTTGGTTGGCTTATTGGGCGAAGGGCGATCGATTCGTGAGCTTCTCGTCTACACGCAAAGGTCCACGGTCGCACTGCTAACACGAACGGCTTACTACTCAATCTACACCCGAGCGTCAGAAACGCGGGGTCGCCTGCTCACGCGGTTGATGACAGCGCATGTCGAAGCTACCCGTCTCGACCCCTGCACGCCGACGGGAGCGTCCGTCGGAAGTCTTGGATTTTCGCCAAGACACGTGGTACCGCAGAGAGCCGCGCTACGCCCTTTCCGGCTCGCGCACCGCCCGCGCCGACGTCGCATTCCCAAGAATATAGATACCTACTGCCACCAGCAACGACAGAGCCGCAATGCCCGCGACGAGGTAAAACCAAGTCCCATAAGCAATTTCGGCGCCGCCAATAGATACAGCGCCCGAGTCGTTGGAGATCAACGGCGTCCACGACCCGCTCAGCGTGGCGATCACCGCCACCAACGCCGACAGACCACCGATCGCCGCGCACGTGTAGAACACCGCAGGCCGCGCCAGCCGCGTCTCCTCATACCGCGGCAGGAACCGCCTGATGATGATCACCACATCGACGAACAACACGACCATCGAGATGCACCAGATCACCGTGACCGCGGCCTGAAGCACGTCATACACCTTCGTCTGAATATCGATCGGCTTCCCGCCCCCGACGCCCAGCGACGGGAACACGATGAACGCAACCAACGCAAACAGCGCCGCAACCACCGTCTGTAGCCAGACCGCATTGCTCGGCACCTTGTGCTTGTTCACCTTCGCCATCGCCACCGGAAGCTTCTGATCCAGTCCCGATACGAAAACCAGCCGCGCGAACGAGAAGTTGTAGACCACCGTGATGAAGAAGAAGAACGCCGCGAACAAGATCGCAACCACCTTGCCCAGCCATGGAGCCAACGCCGAACCAACAGCGGAAGCGAGCGCCGTCACCTGCGCCGACTGCCCCTCAGCCGCCGGCACCGTCACCATCACCGCCCACGTCGCCAGCACATACGCCGCCATCACCGCCAGCGACCCCCACACCAGATAGCGCGTGATCGAACGCTCGTCCTTGATCTCGACGCCCATGTTCAGCGGCACCTCGACTCCCAATAGAGCGAGCACCACCACGCCGAAGAAACTCCAGTTGCTCAAGTTGATCCCGGTATCCGACGACGGCGCCCACGCCGACCAATCTGTCGGGTTCGTCTCCGGCGCCAGCCCGCCGGCCAGTTGGACGATGCCCGCCAGCACCACCAGGCCGATCGCCACCCCGTACAGCACGCACACAACGTTGACGATGTTCTGCGTCAACCGGAATCGCAGATTCGCCAGTACCGCCGACGCGACGATGAACCCGATGATCACCACGCCCTGCACCTGCACGCTGGCCGCGCCGATCGTCGACGGAAACACATAGCCCAGGTAGCTCAACACCACTGTGCCCGTCGCGACCATGACGAGCACACCCGGCCACCACGCGCAGAAGCCCGCGAAGAAACCCCAGAACGACCCGAACGCCTTCTGCGTCCACAGATAGATCGAGCCCTCACCCGGGAACATGCGGCCCAGCTGACCGGTGACAATCGCACCCGGAATCAGGAACGCCAGGAACCCGATGATCCACCACCCGAACGCCGCGGGCCCCGCGCTCTGGATGACCGCGGCGTTGGTGATGAACAGCACCACCGACACGAAAATCGCGACCATGTCGAACGTATTGAGAACGCGGGGCAGCATTCCTCCCGCGATGCGCTCCGAGATGAACTGTTCCGGCTGATCGGGTCGTGTGGTCGCCATGTCACCCGTCCTCTCCAGAGGCCAGTTCGAGGGTAAGCCGTCAGCCATAGCCACCTGCCGATATTCGACGGAAGCGGTAATTTGAACTACTAAGCGATGCGGTTCGTGTCTTAGGCAGGTCACCCACCGTCGTCGTGGCCGACGCAGAGTGGAGGACAGAACCTGCTGCACAGAATCGCCCGACTGGCCATCGCCGCGCCACGCCGAGTCATCACCATCGCGGCGTTGCTGACGATCGCCCTCGGCATCTTCGGTGTACCCGTCGCCAGAAGCCTGTCCCCCAGCGGATTTCAAGACCCCACGGCCGAATCCTCGCGCGCCACCGAGTTGCTGACCGAAAAGTTCCACCAGGGCGACGTGCAAATGCTGATCGTCGTCTCCGCGCCCGGCGGCGTCGACAGCCCAGCCGCCCGCGAGGCCGGCACCGACATCGTCGACCGACTCCGCCGCTCTCCTCAGGTCGCCGACGTCAAGTCGTACTGGACGACCCCGCCTGCAGCCGCCGCGGACCTCGTCAGCAAGGACCACACCTCCGGCCTGATCGTCGCCGGCATCAACGGCAACGAAGCCCAGCAGCAGACCTACGCCAAGGAGCTGTCCGAGCAGGTGGCCCGCGGCCACGACGGCGTCACCGTCCGGACCGGCGGCACCGCGATGGTCAACGTCCAGGTCACCGACCAATCACAGCGCGACCTGCTGTTGATGGAGTCGCTCGCGATCCCTCTGAGCTTCCTCGTGCTGGTGTGGGTGTTCGGTGGGCTGCTTGCCGCGGCGCTACCCGTTGCCGTCGGCGTGATGGCGATCCTCGGCGCGCTCGCGGTTCTGCGCATCATCTCGTTCACCACCGACGTGTCGATCTTCGCGCTCAACCTCACCACCGCGATGGGCCTGGCACTCGCGATCGACTACACGCTGCTGATGATCAGCCGGTTCCGCGACGAACTCGCCGAAGGCGCCACCCGGGACGACGCGCTGACCCGCACGATGGTGACGGCCGGACGCACCGTGCTGTTTTCCGCCACGACCGTTGCCCTGTCGATGGCCGTCCTCGTCATCTTCCCCATGCACTTCCTGAAGTCGTTCGCCTACGCAGGCATCGCCACCGTCGCGTTCGCCGCGGCCGCAGCGATCGTGGTGACGCCCGCACTTCTCGTTCTCCTCGGGGATCGCCTGGATTCCCTCGACGTCCGTCGGCTCGCCCGGCGCATACTCGGCCGACCGGAACCACAGCCCACCCCCATGGAGCGACGATTCTGGTACCGCTCCGCGAAATGCGTTATGCACAAAGCGATTCCACTCGGCCTGGCCGGCGTCGCGCTGCTGCTGGTGCTCGGCGCGCCGTTCCTCGGCGTGCGGTGGGGCTTCCCCAACGACCGCGTACTGCCCAGCTCCGCCTCAGCGCACCAAGTGGGCGACGAGTTGCGCCGCGACTTCACCAGCAACTCCGACACCGCCGTCACCGTCGTCATTCCCGACGCCGACGGCCTGGCCCCTGCCGACATCGACCGCTACGCCGCCGAACTGTCCCGCGTTGCCGACGTCTCGGCCGTGTCCGCACCGACGGGCACATTCGTCACCGGCAACCGCGTCGGGCCGCCGTCGGCACCGACCGATCAAGTCGCCGGCAGCGCATTCCTGACCGTCAACAGCCAGGCTCCGCTGTTCACCGACCGTTCGGAGACCCAACTCGACCGCCTGCACGCGGTGGCCGGCCCAGGCGGCAGACAAGTCGACATGACCGGCACCGCCCAGACCAATCACGACAGCGTCGAGGCCATCACCACCCGGCTTCCGCTGGTGCTGGGGCTCATCGCCGTCATCATGGTCGTGCTGCTGTTCCTGCTGACAGGCAGCATCGTCGTGCCGCTGAAAGCCTTGGCGCTCAACGTACTTTCGCTCACTGCCGCGTTCGGTGCGATGGTGTGGATATTCCAGGACGGTCACCTGTCCGCGCTCGGCACCACACCGACCGGAACGCTCGTCGCCAACGTGCCCGTGCTGCTGTTCTGCATCTCATTCGGGCTGTCGATGGACTACGAAGTATTCCTGGTGTCCAGAATCCGGGAGTTCTGGCTTTCCTCGAGCCAGACTCGCGCCGACAACGACGAGAGCGTGGCACTCGGCATCGCCCACACCGGCCGAATCATCACGGCGGCCGCGCTGATCATGTCGATCTCCTTCGCCGCATTGATCGCGGCGCACGTGTCGTTCATGCGGATGTTCGGCTTGGGCCTGACCCTGGCCGTACTGGTCGACGCGACCCTGGTGCGGATGGTGTTGGTGCCGGCATTCATGCACGTGATGGGCGCACTGAACTGGTGGGCTCCGCGGCGGCTTGCCCGGCTGCACGAACGCCTCGGCTTCAGCGAGAGCGCTCCGCCTGCGGCGTCCGCTGCGCCTGCCGAACCGCCGAAAGTGCTTGACAGCTGAACCGCCTGACCTTGTTCCACGTATCTAGGAAGTGAGCCTTATGAGTGTTATTGCGGGCGTCCACGGAGTACTGCCGCCCCACCGCTACACACAAGACGAGATCACCGACAGGTTCGTCGAAGTTCCCGGCTTTGCGGGTTTCGAGGAGGTCGTGCGCAGCCTGCACCGCAGCGCGAAAGTCAACGCTCGCCATCTCGTGCTTCCGATGGACGACTACCTGTCCCTTACCGACTTCGGAGCTGCCAACGACATATTCATCGAGCACGCAGTCGAACTGGGCTGCCAGGCACTGTCAGGTGCGCTCGACGAGGCGGGACTGCGGCCGCAGGATGTCGACCTGATCGTGACGACGACAGTCACCGGCGTGGCGGTGCCGTCGCTGGATGCCCGCATCGCCGCCCGGTTGGGGCTACGACCCGACGTGCGCCGGGTGCCGATCTTCGGCCTGGGTTGCGTGGCCGGCGCGGCGGGTATCGCGCGCCTTCACGACTATCTGCGCGGCGCACCCGACGACGTCGCGGCGCTGGTGTCGATCGAGCTGTGTTCGCTGATGTTTCCGTCCGCCCAGCCGACGATCGCCAGCCTCGTAGGCAGCGCGCTGTTCGGCGACGGCGCCGCCGCGGTGGTCGCGGCGGGTGAGCGTCGCGGCAAACAGATCCGCGCGAGCGGTCCCGATGTGATCGCGTCGTGCAGCCGCCTCTACCCCGACTCGCTCGGCACGATGGGTTGGGACATCAGCGCTTCCGGCTTTCAGCTCGTGCTGTCCCCGGATCTGCCCGACCTCATCGAGCGGTATCTCGGCGACGACGTCACCACGTTCCTGGGTGCGCACGATCTGACGATCGACGACATCGGCGCATGGGTGAGCCACCCCGGCGGACCGAAGGTGCTCGAGGCGATCAACGCTGCGCTGGGTCTGGAGGACGATGCGCTGGAGTTGACGTGGCGCTCGCTCAGCGAGATCGGCAACCTGTCGTCGGCGTCGGTGCTGCATATTCTGCGCGACACGCTGGCCAAGCCGCCGCCCAGCGGCGAGCCGGGGCTGCTGATGGCCATGGGCCCGGGATTCTGCTCGGAGCTGGTCCTGCTGCGCTGGCACTGAGCCGATGGTCTGGTATGCGCTGCTGATCGCCGCGGTCGCGGTCGAGCGAGTAGCGGAACTCGTGGTCTCCCAACGGAATCTGACATGGAGCCGCGCCCGCGGCGGCCTCGAGTTCGGCGCCGGCCACTACCCTGCGATGGTCATCCTTCACAGCGGTCTGTTGGCCGGATGTCTCGTCGAGGCCATCGGGCTGCACCGCCCGTTCGTGCCCGCACTCGGCTGGCCGATGCTGGCGGTCGTGCTCGCCGCGCAGGCGCTGCGCTGGTGGTGCATCGCCACGCTCGGCCACCAGTGGAACACCCGCGTCGTCGTCATACCCGGCGCTGCACGGGTGGCCGCTGGTCCGTATCGACTTGTGCCGCATCCGAATTACGTGGCGGTGGTGCTGGAGGGGGTGGCGCTGCCGTTGGTGCACACCGCGTGGATCACGGCACTCGTGTTCACCGTGCTCAATGCCGCGCTGTTGCGGAGACGGATAACCGTCGAGAACACGGCATTGGCGGAGCTGCGGTGATCGACCTGCTGGTGGCAGGAGGTGGGCCGGCCGGCCTGGCCACCGCCATCTACGGCGCCCGGGCCGGTCTGGAAGTCGTTGTCGTGGAACGCCGTCCGTTGCCCGTCGACAAGGCCTGCGGCGAAGGGTTGATGCCGCATGCCGTCCAGCAGCTGCACCGGCTCGGTGCGGACCCCGCGGGCAAAGCTTTTCGCGGCATCACCTACATCGACGGCGACTGTCGCGTCACCGGGCGGTTCCGATCCGGCACCGGCCTCGGAGTGCGACGAACGACGTTGCACTCCACGCTAGTTGATGCCGCGAAGGCGGCCGGCGTGCTCATCGTGCATGACGAGATCGGCGCCGTCAGCCAGGACATGTCATCGGTACGCGGCGGCGACTATCGCGCTCGCTATTTGGCCGCCGCCGACGGGCTGCACTCGCCGATCCGGTCTGCTCTGGGACTGGCCATACCAGCACCCGGCCCGCGGCGATGGGGCATCCGCCGCCACTTCCAGACCGCACCGTGGAGCGACAACGTAGAGGTGTACTGGTCACGCAACGCGGAAGCGTATGTCACGCCCGTCGCCGATGACTGCGTCGGCATCGCAATCCTCACCTCGCATCGCGGCGGATTCGGCGACCATCTCGCCGCGTTTCCCGCTCTGCAGGATCGGGTGCGTGGTCACGCCGACGGTACCGATCGTGCCGCAGGACCGTTGCGACAGAAGGTACGCACGCGAACGGCCGGGCGGGTGTTATTGGTCGGTGACGCAGCGGGTTACGTCGACGCGCTGACGGGCGAAGGACTCGGGATATCGTTCAGCGCGGCCGAGTTGCTCGTGAAGTGCGTGGCGTCCGACCGGCCCGGTGATTACGACCGCCAGTGGCGCCGCATGTCGCGCCGCTACCGGATGCTGACGGCCGCAGTGCTGCAAGGCAGTTCGTACGCACCGCTGCGCTCCCGGATGGTGCCGACTGCGACTCACTTCCCAGGCGTGTTCACCGGTCTGGTCAATCTTCTTGCGGACTGAGGCCTATAGGAAAGTCAAGCCGGCAATGATGTTTTGCAGCTCGGTCAGCTCCTGCTGCGCCTGCTGCTGGGTGGCGTTGCCGCCGCCGACGGCGATGCCCTGCCAGAACTGACTGCCGCTGATGCGCAGAAACACCACCGCAGCGAAAAGGTCGATGCCCGGCTTGTAGCCATGAACGTCTTGTTGGTGCTCGACGCCTTTCCAACCCTTCTTCTTCATTTGCGACACCAGCGCCGCGTACACGTCGCCGATGCCCTCCGCCGCCGCCGACAGCTGGTATTTCTGGAACGTCCAGAAGAGCTCCGCCATGACTTCCTCCTACGATTTATCGTCCCGAGAGACGATGCCTGCCAATGGACGTGTTCACCGTGGCATCGGCGCGACGGCACCACACGAGTAGTCGTGTACTCGAATTCGGGCACCGCCCGCGTGGCTGCTTCTGTGCCCGCCCGGGGGTAAACGGGGGAGTGTGTCGGGGCCTACCTCACGCCGCCTGGATCAAGAACACCGGATGCTTGGACACCGCACGCTCGAAATCCTCTAGCGGGGAATCCATTTGAACGTCGAGGTACGGCAGCACCGAGAACCGGCGATACAACCGCACGATGAGTCGCGGAATGCGCGGAGGCCCGTTCAACAGGCTGTACCGCAGGACCGGTGCGGCTTGCTCCGGCGGCAGCTCGACCGCGGTGATCGTCTCGGACCGTCGCCTGCTGACCAGCTCGGCCCGCCCGTCGGCGGCGCGCAGATTGCGAACCCAGTTGACGATGCCGTATGGCGCCACCAGATAACGGTTTTCGCCGTACGGAAACACAACGAGCGGGGTGCGAATCGGCCGTCCGGTCCTGCGGCCGGGCACGATGAGAATCGCAAACGTTCCGAAGCGCACACCGGTTCGCAGCACCGTTCGCATGAAGGCGTTGTTGAACCGCACAAAGGCGCCGGCGCGATACTGTTTCGCCATCATTGCGCTCCGTCGACGGCGACGGCGACCGTGTAGATCGCTGGGTGCGCGGTGACTGCGAACTCGTCCATCGAGCGCTGCACACTGCTCTGGAAGAACTCCTGCGACGTGGCCGCCCTCAACGCGTCGACACTGTCCCACTCCGCGACGTTGACGAGTTGAAACGGAGCGTCGGGCGTCAGTGCACGGTGAAGGCGAAACGATCGGAAGCCGGGCTGTCTGCTCATGAACTCGGCGCGCTCACTCCACCCGGCCAGAAATGCGTCAAGCTGTGCCGGATCGATCTCGAAGATGTTGATGAATGTGACAGGTGTCATCGGCTGTCTCCTCCAGTCGTTACTACGACGATGACGAAGGAGAGCCCGAAAGTATGACTCCGAACCTCAGCTCATCTGATCGCGCCGTTGATCACCGGGCCCGTGATCATTCCCTTGTCGACTCCCCAGATCGTGGCGATCGTCCGGTACTCACCGGTCTGCATCACATGCTCAAGCGCGTGGCGCAGTGACTCTCCCAATGCCGAACCTTTGGCCACCGGCCAGCCGTACGGCGCGGTCTCGAAGATCTCCCCTGCCGGCTCCAGCGCACCGCCCGACGTCTTGACCGCGAATCCCGTCGCCGGTGAATCCGCCGACATCGCATCAAGTTCCCCGGCCATCAGCGCCTTGGTCAGATCGTCTTGGTTGACGAACACGACCTTTTCGATCGCCGCGTTGCCCGCCTCCGTACACGCGTGGCTCTTGCCCGGGATCTCCTCGGTCTCCTGGATCGAGGCGTACTGCACGCCGACCCGAAGGCCACACGCATTATTGGGATCCACCGACGACCCGGCCTTCTGCGCCCACCAGATGCCCGCCTGAAAGTACGTCACGAAGTCGGCCTGCCCCTGCCGCTCCTTGGTGTCGGTGAACGACGACATCCCCACGTTGAAGTCGCCCGCCCGCACCGACGGGATGATCGCCTCGAACGCTGTCTCCCGGTACTCCGGCACAAGTCCGAGCGTGCGCGCAACCGCATTCATCAGGTCGACGTCAAAGCCCACGATCTGACCTGAGGTGTCCTTGAATTCGTTTGGCGGATAAGGCACATTGACGCCGACAACCAGCTTGCCCGTCGCCCTGATGTCGGCCGGCACCGTCGCCGCGATCTCCGGAACCGCACCTGGAGCGGCGGACGGCGTCGCCGTCGACGAACTCTGCGCCATACTCGCCGGCTGCGCATCGCCGCCCCCGGAGCCTCCCCGCCACTGCACCACCCCGAACGTGGCCAGCGCGGCCACCAACACCACCGAACCCGCCACCGCCATGGCCCGCCGCGATACACGCAGACCAGTACGGGCCGACCGCGCCGAATGCCGCCCACTCCGACCGGTCGTGCGCACCGGCGCATTCAGCGCCCGCCGCGCCGCCTCGGCCAATTCGCCCGCGGTCTGATACCGCTTCGCAGGCTTCTTCGCCATCCCCTTCGCGATGACATCATCGAACGCCGCCAGCTTCGGGTCGGTCATCGATGGGCGCGGCACCGGCGCCGTCATGTGCCCGGCGATCTGCTGCTCCAGGCTGTCCGCGGGATAAGGCCTTGCGCCCGTGAGACATTCGTAAAGCACACACGTCAACGCGTACACGTCGGACCGCGGATCGACCTGCCCCGCCTCGAAGCGCTCCGGAGCCATGTACGACATCGTGCCGAGCGTGCTGCCCGCCGTGGTCAACCCCTTGTCGCCGGCCGTGCGGGCCAGACCGAAGTCGATGAGGTACACGAACTCACGGTCGGTGATCAAGATGTTCGACGGCTTGACGTCCCGGTGGATCAGGCCCGCTTCGTGCGCGGCATCCAACGCCGTCGCGACCTGCTCGATCACCTTCACCGCAAACGAAGGCGCGAGCGGCGCGTCGCTCTGCTCGAGCATGGTCCCCAGGTTGCGGCCGTCGATCAGCCGCATGTCCAGATAGAGCCGCCCGTCGATCTCGCCGAAACGGTGGATCGGGACCACATGTGGGTCGTTGAGCCCGGCCGCCGCCTGCGACTCGCGCCGGAACCGCTGCTGAAACGTCTCGTCGGCGGCCATATGCGGGGGCAGCACCTTGAGCGCCACAATGCGGTCGGTCTTGGTGTCGTAGGCCCGATAGACCTCACCCATACCGCCCCGGCCGATCAGCTTCTGCAGCTGATAGTGCCCGAATGGCGTCGCATCCACCGTTTACTCCTCGACACGCCGACCCCGTATCGATGTGCCGATCGAAACTACACCACGTTTGCCAGCAATGTCGTGGCTGTGGCGATGTCGGTTATCCAGGGCTGGCCTGCGGGGCGCTCGGCAATTGCGGTGGTGCCGCGCCCTCGGCGACCACGAATCCGCGGGCCATCCAGGCCTCGTTCTGCTGCGAGATCACCCGCTCGGCGGCAGTCACGAACGCGTCGTCCGCGGCGGCGTCATGCGTTGCGGAGCGGCGATCCCGCAAAAGTCGTTCGAGTTCGGCACTGGTCCGTGCGTACTCCACGGCCAGCACGCTGTACCGCTGGAAGGCAGCCTCGGCCGCCAGCGCGGCGCTGATCGTGGTGATCACCGGCAACCACGCCACCCAACCCTTGCCAGATACGCCGGCGGCGGCCGACAAGCCGGCGGCAGCCACAGCGAGCGCCGTCTCCGTCACTCGGAAGAACCGCGCGTTGCGCAGCATTGCGACACTCTTCGGCTGGTAGTACTGCCGAATCTGGCCTTCCACCCGGGCGCTGATGTAGCTGTCGACGTCATGCACACGCGGAAGATCTCGTGAGGCTGCCTTGACGCCGATGATCCGATCGGACAGGTCGGCGGCGTCCCGCAGCACAGCGTCGATCTTCTGCCGGAATACGTCGTCCCGATCCGCCCCGCGATACGGCGAGACGCCCGCCAGGTAGCCGTACAGGATCGATTTCAGCGACTCGGAAACCGATCGTGTTCGCATCCGCTCGTGCACCTTGCCTGGCCGGATGAGGGCCTGCGATAGGGCCGCCAACGAAGCGCAGGTGAACGTCGCCCAGGTGAGTACCGATTTGGGGGTGTCCGACAAGCTCGTCGCCTGCGCGGCCGCGGTGACCAGGACGGCGGCGGCCGCCGTGAGCACAAGTGCGGTCACCCTGGCCCAGTGAAGGTTCTGCCGAAGCCTGTCGGCGGCCTTCGACCAAATGCTCTGCTGGTCCCACGCCCATCTCACCAAACTGGTGTCGTCCGCTGAGCCCATCAATCCATCCCCACCTGTCGACAACGCTTCCTATATGCGGTCAAGCTATTCCCAAATGAGCGGGTTTGGCAGCGAGTCGTCGACTTCTCGCAGGCACGTGTATCCGACGCCGGCCAGCCCACGGAAGAGCCCGACGTTGAATCGCGACGATACCGGCACGCTCCAGCGGTAACTCCCGGCGGCCGATTTGGCCTGCAAGATCGCCGACAATCGCTTGGTCGCGAGCTCGTGCAGGTCGTCGCGGGCCTGTACCTTGCCAGCCTCGCGGGTCAGTTCGACGCTGCCGAGCGCGCCGCAGCACAACGTGTCTGCATGCCCGGGCCAACCACGTGCCGCACCAGTCAGTGCATGCTCGATGTCGGCATGCACTGCGTCGGGGTAGTCGGAGCCGAACGTCGACATGCCAAGACGCGCAAGGCCGATGCCTACGGCCCCGTGGCACCACTGCGACCGCCAGTGTGGCTCGCCCACCCGAAAGTCGCACCAGTCGCTACGCTGCGCGTCGAAGTTCGACCGCTCGAATTCGAGGCACTCTGCCGCGGCGTCGGCGAACTCGTCGCGGCCGGTGGCCGTCGCCAGTGCCGTGAGCGCGTAGGCAAATCCGGCCGCGCCGTGCGACATTCCATTGAGCACCTGGTCATTCGATGAGCGGCACGGCCAGCTTCTGCGACCGTGCGGTCCAAGGCGTGGTTGCGCCAAGAGATGCGTGCCGCATGCGACGGCGCGATCGAGTATCTCCTCGGCCCGTGTGTGGCGGTACAGACTGAGCAGGCTCAGGATGGCGCCCGCGCTCCCACCGATCACGTCCAGTTGTGTGTCGGCGGCGATTAGTTCATCACTGAACAGCCCCGCGGCGTCGAGAGCCTCGGCGGTGAGGTCGCCGTCATCGAGAAGCCGCGAAATACATGTCAGCCCATAGACGAGGGAGCCGAGGCCGGTCGCGCCGCCGATGCCCATCACCCTGGCGATGCGTGACGCGCGACGGCTTCGTAGCTCGGCTCGCATGTGTGCGATCGCCGCCAAGGCGAGATCGGCGGAGTCCTGGCTCTGAGTGATACGCGCGTGTGCCGCGAAGAATGTGGCGACACCGCATACGCCGTTGTAGAAGTCGTGTCCGAGCACGGAGAGCTGGGTTGCGTTGGAGTCGGCGAACCAGCCGAGGCCGATCCAGGCCGCGCCTGAGCCTGCGCGGATCGCGTAGCCCGCGATCTGGCCAGCGATTGTGTCGGCTTCTCCGAGGAATGCCGAACTGGGCAGCGCCACAACGTCATCGGATGGCGTTGCGGACGCATTGTCGGAGATGCGGAGGCCCGACAGGTCGGGGGAAGTCTGTCGGATGACATCGACTTGCCACGCGATCTGCTCGTGGTCGAGGTGCGCGACGCGGTCTCGAGCACGCTGCGGACCGTCGTCGGAGAGCGTGGTGAACAGCGGCACGTTCAGATCGAGAAGCGCTCTGCGCTCTTCACGCTGAAGGGCCCATCCATCGTCGGTGTCGCTGTCCCAATCAGCCAGCCTGGCAAGGAAATCAGCCTGACTGGACCACACGACGCCGTCCTCCATGGTGCGGTCGTCTCTTAGACGCTGCTGAAGCATGGAATAGAACTGGGTGGGCCGGATGACCTTACGGACAGGGAGACCGGCGAAACCGTCGAAGAGTTGTTCCCGTGGCGCGCTCACAAACGCCGCGTACTCGCGAAACCCCGCGATGAAGTCCTCGATGTGCTCGGTCAGCCCGACGTAGCCGTCGATTCCGAAGCGAGGCAGATTCGACGGTTTAGGGATGTCCTCGACCGTCGACGGCCGCATGGCGTCGGAGTTGACGTGCTCCCAGACCAGCCTCTTTCCGACGGGCCATTCCGAGGCGACTCCTCCGGCGGCGCGAATACCGTTGGCGGACTTTCCATACGAAGGCAGCAGACCGACCGCCGCTACGGAGTTGGCGATCAATTCCCTCGCGGCCTCGTAGGCTTGCGATTCTGGCCGCGCGGTGCTGGCTCGTGTCGCGGTCGGTTGAAGGAGGGTTTCGACGTCGACGGGGACGGGGTGGTCGCCGGCGGCGATGAGGTTCTCGTGATGCATGTCGCTGGCCGCGAAGCAGTGGAACAGGGCCAGCCATGCGCCGGCGCGCCGGAAGAACCGTTGGCAATCCGCCTGCGTGTTGGATCCGGTGTGCTCGATGAACTCGGCCCAGCCGTAGCCGTCCCGAGCGATGGCTTCGGCTGCACGGAGTTGGATCGGTGCTTGTTCGTTGAGCCGCTCGACGAGTGAGCGCCACGCGACGTCCAAGTGCAGGTCCCTGGGTTTGTACATGACGTGTGTGCCGTCGTCGAATTCGACGCACAGCACGCTGCGACCGCCGGAGTGCCGGTCGGAGAGACTGCCGTGGATGTGGGCGACATGGGCATCGGCATCCCGATGCAGGATGTCGTGTCGAATGTGTTTGTGATCGTCGTTGAGTCGGATGACGAATTCACGTGACGTGGTGAGCCATTGGCGCGTCAGCGAGGCGACCAACCGCAGCAGCACCGGCTTTTCGTTGAACAGGCGAAGGAGCCCGCCACTCTTCATCTGTGCGACGAAAGCGTCGTAGTGATCGGATGATTGGATGAAGCGTTCGTAGAGGACGGGAGCGCATAGCTCGCACAGGCTGGTGATCAGCAGCCGGCGCAGGTCATCGCGCGCCGAGAGGGCGAAGCGATTCGCGAGGTGAGCACCGACCGAGTCCCACAGTCGAGCGTCGGCATCGGCGACCGGTCCGGAGAAGATGTGCGCGAAGGGCGCTCGGCTGGTGGAGGTTTCGGCAGGGCAGTTCTGGATCGCGGCCTGGATCCAGTCGGCGTCACAAGCCCATTGGGGTAGAGGAACTGAGGGACGTCGGCGAGCGGTCGCGAAGCGGGCTTGTACGTCGGGAATCGTGTAGCCGTCTCGTTTCAGCCGTCGCTCGAACAACTCCCAGTCACCGCCGGCACTCGAGTTGCACCAAGCAGCAAGATGTTTGGCCGCCGGGTCAGTGTCGCGCGTCAGCTCAGGAAGCGACTCGAACTCATCCGAGAGCATTTCGTCGACAGTCGCAGCCCTGGCGGCCAAATCTTCCGGCGCTACGACGTCGCTGCACATCGGACTAGTAGCAGCAAACGTAGTATGCGTTTGTTTGGTACGTGTACGACAGCGCCGACTCCTCCGCCGCTGCCTCGAGCTCCGCGTCGGAGATCACGTACCGATGAATATGCTCGGCTTCAGCGCGTTCCAGGATTGCTGTGGTCATTCTGCTCCCTTTCTCTGAGTCCAGGCCTTCCCTCGGAGCCGCCACGGCAGGACATGAAACTCATGTTCTCGCTCCAAGACGCGGCGCAATAGAGTAGTCAGCTACTCGATACCGGCAGCACCCGCTAGCAGGGCGGACCGTCTCCCCCGTCACCTGAGTCCCGAGTGGCTGGTCAACGCACCTCTCGCGACAGGCGAGGACGGCGGCCTCACGCGACAGCAAAGAGCCCGCGCGGAGCACCGAAGCGAGATTACGTCGCAGCAATAGCCGGATACAGGTAGTTCACTACTCTGTCTGCGGTTCGACAGCCCTACCTACACTCCCGTCATCCGACACAAGGGGGTCGTCGTGAGCTATCGGATTACCAGCGGTGACGTGGCGGCCCGCCGCCTGAATTGGAACTGCCATGTACCGAATCTTCATTAGTCACGCCAGTATCGAGCTCCGCGAGGCCAAAGCCCTGAAGGATTGGCTGGTACAGCAGGACCCACCGCTGGCCAACGAGATCTTCCTCGACGCCGAAAAGTTGCGTCCCGGTCTGACGTGGAGAAGTCAGCTGGGCCAGGCGATGAAGAACTGTGAAGCCGTCGTATGCATGACGTCAAAGGCCTGGGCGGAACGTCCTGAATGCATAGCCGAATTCAGCACTGCGGAATATCTCAACAAGCGAATCTTCTGTGTTCGACTAGAACCCTCGGTCGCCGATGAGAAGACAAGGGCCTGGCAACGCGTCGACCTGTTCGGAAAAGGCGAACAAACCAAAGTCCCCCTCGATGACGGCGGACCGCCGATCGCCTTTCCCACAGAAGGCCTGCAGAGGCTGAAAGAGGAGATCATCAAGAAGGGGATCGGCGCGGACTCATTCGTGTGGCCGCCTCCTGACGAACCCGACCGCGCACCGTACCGCGGCTGGGAGCCGTTGGAAGAAGTCGATGCCGCGGTGTACTTCGGTCGGGACGCGGAGTTACTTCGGGCGATGGACAAACTCCGGGGAATGCGGAAGTCACCCGAGGACTCGCTATTTGTCATCCTCGGGCCGTCAGGCGCCGGAAAGTCGTCGTTCTTGCGCGCGGGCTTACTGCCCCGGCTACGCCGCACGGATCGCGACTTTGTGGTACTCGACGGAGTGGTCCGGCCGGAAACCCATGTGCTGACTGGGAAGAACGGGCTGGCCGAGGCGATCCACGCAACCCGGAAGCGATTCGGCCTGCGGGAGCCGCTGCTGGCAGACATCAACGACGCATGTCTGAATGACGCTGACCGCGTATGCGATCTGTTGCGTGAGATTCAAGTTGCTGCGGCGCGCCCCGGCCCTAAAGACGACCCTGACGAGCCAGAACTTCCGACTCTCGTGATACCGGTCGACCAAGCAGAAGAGCTCTTCTCCGATGACGCCGTTCAGGAAGCTCCGCGTTTCCTCGACATGATCGACCAGCACTCACGAGCCGGCTTCGCGCAAAAACTATCGTTGATCTTCGCCATCACGATCCGTACCGACCGGCACCAGGCGCTGCAGACCGCAAAACAGCTCGCCGAAGCGAAAAGCGTTGTGTTCGATGACCTTAAGCCGATGCCGCAAGGACAGTTCCGAGAGGTCATCGTCGGGCCAGCCCGCCGCGGCACAGAAGGCGGAAACAAGCTTGAGATCGATCCGGCGCTTGTCAACCAACTGCTCGAAGATTGCACTGAGGGCGCCGACACTCTTCCGCTCTTGGCTCTGACCCTGGCGCGGCTCCACAAGGAGTACGGCAGCGACGGCGACCTGCTGCTCGAGGAATACGAGCGCATGGGTGGAATGCTCAACGTTGTACAAACGGAAGTCGACACCATCCTGTCCCACGACCCGAAGAAACGGGAGGACAGGCTCGCTCGGCTCCGACCAGCTTTCGTTCCGTGGCTCGCGACGTTCAACCGCGACAGCGACGTCCCGGTACGACGTGTTGCCAAGGTCGCCGACCTGCCCGAAGACGCGAGTGATCTACTGCAGGAGTTCGTGGACAGGCGACTACTGATGCGGGACAGTCGCGAAGGCGGCGACGTAGTGGAGATTGCGCTCGAAAGCCTGGTACGGCAATGGAAAGAGCTCGGGGACTGGCTCGAGGAGGAGCGCGCCGACCTCAAGATGGCCGACTCGCTACGGCAGAACGCCGCCGAGTGGCAAGAGAAGAACAAGGACAAGGAATATCTGTTACGGCGCCAACGTCTCGCTGTCGCCGAGCGTCTGCTGAACCGACCCGACTTCCGTGAACACCTCGCGCCGATACGACCATTTGTAAAAGCCTCTAAGGCGATGGCGAGACGCCGGAAAGCTGCGTTCTGGGGTCTGGTGGCAGCAGCACTGGTCGTTGCGCTGGTACTCGGAATCCAGACGATCAACGTGTTCTCCTCCAAGAGGGAAACCCGGTTGCGCGAACAACAGAACACAGCCTGGCAACTGGTATCTGATGCCGAACAGATATTGAAAGGAAGCCGAGCAGGAGGTGACGTCAAAGCGCTGCAAGAACTAATTGCCGCGGATGCGATGGGCCCGACGACGGCCGAGGCCGTGGCCAACACTCGACGCGACGAACTCAAGATCATGGAGAACCCCCTGGCAGCCGACGGCCGGGTGATGCCGGTGCGCAGTCTTGCGGCAAGCCCTGACGGCAGCCGTGTCGTATCCGGTAGTGACGACAACGCGGTTCGAGTGTGGGACACCAAGAGTGGTTCAACCGTCGCGCAGTTGAACGTCGGCTCGACCGCCGGCCCGGTGTCGACTGCATTTAGCCGGGACGGGCGATGGATCGCTACAAGCAACGGCGACAAAGTAGTTCAAGTTTGGGATGCCACAAGCTTCGACCGCGCTGGCGACCCGTTACAGCATCAAACCAGCGTCTCCAGCGTGGCATTCAACGGTAGCGGTCGATTGGTCGGTACGGGCGGTGCTGACGGCGTAGTGCATGTATGGGATCGCGAAACGGGCCTAGAGGTGACTAACAGGCCTTCTGCGAACCAGGGTCGCGACGCAGTAATGGCCCTGGCCTTCAACCCTTCCGCCGACCTGCTGGCATCTGGCCGTAACGACGGCACCGTGCATCTGTGGGATATCCCAAACGGCAAAGAAATCATCTGGCCGGTGCCCAACTTGTGGCCTGTGACGAGTGTCGCGTACGACCCCTTGGGCGATCGGTTACAAATTGGCCTCGGCGACGGCCATATCCAGACACTAGACGGGCGCACATTGCAGCCCACCGCACCGCCGATACCGGCTCACGTCAACGCTGTGCAAACAGTCGCCTTCAGCCCAGACGGTAGTCGCTTCATCACCGGTGGCTGGGACAACACGGTGCGCGTCTGGGATGCGAACGGCAATGCGGCAATTGGTGATCCGTTAATCGGCCACCACGGCCGCGTCTCGGCGGTGGCTGTGCTCGACGGTACTCGCATCGTGTCTGGCGGCTGGGACGGCTCCATACGCGTGTGGGACGTCGTTACGGGATTGCCCACGCCAACGAACCAAAGTGCCATCAAGGCAGTCGCATTCAGCCCAGACGGTCGAATGATGGCATCAGGCGGCGCGGACGGCACCGTCAAGCTGTGGGATAGCGATACCGCCGCATATCGTGGACAGCTCGGCCCAGTCCCAGGTGCACCCCGGCAAGTCGGGATCAACGCCCTGGCATTCAGCGGCGACGACAGAATCGTCACCGGCGCGATGGACGGTTCAGTCCTTCTCTGGGATGTAGGCAACCCGCAGCGGCAACCGCAAAAGCTGCGCCGTGACGCCCCCGCCGGCCTAGACGCGCTGCCGACTCCGCGGATCCTGAGCGTCGCGTTCAGTCCGAGGGCATCGTTGATTGCTGCCGGCGGCATGGACGGGGTCGTGCGGTTGTGGGACGCCAAGACCCTTGAGCCCGTTGGTGCGAGGGTCGCCCATAAGACCGGCACCGACGGTGAGCTGCCGTACCAGGTGTGGAGCGTGGCTTTCAGCGATGACGGCAGCCAATTGGTAACTGGCTCAGGGGATGACAGCAAGGGAACCAAAACCAGCCTCGTACAGCTGTGGAATGTGCGGCCATTGTCAGAAAACGGTCGTGCGATGGATGCCCACGCTGAGTCCATCTATAGCGTGGCGTTCAGCCCCGATGGCCACCAGGTCGCCTCCGGTGGTCGTGACGGGACCCTAAGCTTGTGGGATATCAATTCGCGCCAGCAGCAGAGTGCCCCAATGAGTATCGCCCAGAATCCCCTATTGAGCGTGGCTTTCGCGCATCATCAGCCGTGGATCGCGACAGGGGGCGACGACGGCAAAGTGCGGCTGTGGGATATCTCGACAGGTACCCCCCAGCCCATCGGCACACCTCTCGAAGGTCACAAAAACTGGGTATTCAGCGTCGCCTTCAGCCCGAATGACGGACGCATCCTCTCGGGTAGCGGAGACGGAAATCTTCATCTGTGGCTGACGCCGGCCAAGTTAGCAGATGTCATCTGCAGCAAGATAATCAGTGATCTCTGCAAGAATCCGCGACCTGTAGCCGACGCCTGAATTGCCGCTCCGGACGGGGAGGGAGCACATCGTGAGAAAACGGAATATTCACAAAAATTTGGCACTGGTGGGTGCTACCGCCGCCGTGGTTGCACTGACGAGCGGCACCGTCGCGCTCGCTCAACCGACAGACCCGGTTTCACCGACCGACCCGTGTTACTTCACACCACAACCGCCGTCATGCTTCACCACTGTGACGAGCACGCCGACCGGTGCCACTATTACGGGAATCCCAACAACAGCGATTGCCACGACGACCGTCATCACGCCGACGGTAACCGGAACCCCGACCACGGTGACGGCTACGGTCACGCCGACGACCACAACCATCAGCGGGACGCCACATGCCGCTCCGCCTACCGCCGCGGTCCTCCCCACTACCGTGCACGGAACGCGCGGCGTCATGACCATCCGACTGCCGGCAGACAAAAAGGCGTCGCGCACACCCACGCCACATCGACCAGGTGGAGTGTCCGGCCTCTTGCCGTAGTAGCCACACTGGCTCGCGACTTTGACGCAGCGGTAGTCGCCCCTCGAGAAAATCTGTCAGACAGCCTGACTAATTGTGGTATAACGGCCGTACGAGTCACTGAGGGGAGGCACGATGACGGTCGTTGTGCTGACCACCGGTGGCACGATCGCCAGCGGCCGCTCCGACCGCAATCGCATCGCCCCGACCCCCGATGGGCTCAAAGCCATCGAACCTCTCGCCGAGCCGTCGGTACTTGTCCGCGAAGTCATGGCCATCGACTCCTCCACCATGTCGCTGCAACGGATGGTCACGATTCGCGACGCCGTCACCGAAGCGCTCGACGATCCCGACGTCGACGGCGTCGTCGTTCTCCACGGCACCGACACCCTCGAGGAGACCGCCATGCTCCTCGACCTGTTCCACGACGATCCCCGTCCCGTCGTGCTCACCGGCGCCCAGCGGCCCGCCGACCATCCCGACCCCGACGGACCCCACAACATCAGGACCGCGATCGCGACCGCCCGCCGCGCCGACGCCCACCACCGCGGCGTCCTCATCGCCTTTGGCGATGAGGTGCTTCCCGCCCGCGGCACCCGCAAGGGCCACACCACCCGGCTCGCCGCCTACGAGCACTACCTCCCCGCCAGCGATCGCAAACGCGCAACGTTGCCGTGGCATCCAGGCATCGCCGAGCTTCGCGTCGACATCGTCGCGCTATACCCCGGCGCCGACCGCACCCACATCGACGCGAGCGTGACCGCTGGCGCACGCGGCATCGTGCTGGACGCGATGGGGTCCGGCAACGCCAACCCGAATACCCTTGCCGCCGTTCGCGATTGCATCGCCAGCGACATTGCAGTGGCAGTGACCAGCCGTGTCCCCGACGGCGTCATAGAGCCGATTTACGGCGGCACCGGCGGCGGCCACGACCTGATCGCCGCCGGCGCAATCGCCTCGCCGTGGCTGCGCGCCGCCCAGGCACGCATTCTGCTGGCCGCACTCCTCGGCACAGGCGCCGACCACTCGAGCATCGCCGCAGCCTTCGCCGACGTCGTCGGCCTCGCCGCCAAGGCCCAGTGCGCGCCTGGTTGACAGCTACAGAAGCCACGCGCACTGTGGAGACGTGAACCTGCCTGGTAGCTGGACAGATCGCTCAGTCAGGATCGTGCGGCGCAACGCCGCGGAATCGGTCTTCGAAGATCTGTGCTCAGCCATCGAGAGCGGCGATCTGCCGATCGGCGCCAAGCTGCCACCCGAGGCCACCCTCGCCGAACGCTACGGCGTCAGTCGGTCGGTCATCCGCGAAGCGCTACGGTCCTGCCAGACCCTGGGGATGACGTCGACGAAGACCGGCTCGGGCACCGTCGTCGTCTCCTCTCGCCCCGCGGCGCCGCATTACGGCAAGTTCTCTGCCCGCGACCTCGTCGAGGCCCGGCCGTACATCGAGGTGCCCGCCGCCGGCTGGGCTGCCCGCCGCCGCACCGACACGCAACTGGCCAACCTGACCCGCATCAACGACGAGATGCAGGCCGAAACCGATCCGGCACGGTGGGTCGAGCTCGACACCCAATTCCACCTCGGCATCGCCCAGGCGTCAGGCAACGAAGTCTTCGCGACGGTCGTGGCCGCCATCCGCGACGCCCTCGGGCAGCAATCCCGCATCCTCAACGCGACCATCGCCCAGCGACGAGCGTCGTCCAACGTCGAACACCGCAAGATTCTCGGGGCCATCGCGTCGGGTGACTTCGCCGATGCCAGCGACAGCATGCGTCAACACCTCGACAAGGTCGAAGAGGCCGTCGCCAAACTCGCAGGCACGACCTCCGCCTGACGCTTCGACTCGCGGATCCCGGCTCGAAGTTCGATACTCAGCCTTGACGCGAAAAGTGACGCGTGCCACACTCAGCTGACTAGCTGTCTGACAGCCTGGCAGCCAGTCCGCTCCGTAACGACGAGAGGAACTCGATGGCAACGCTGCCCGGCACCTCCGAACCCACCCCACGCCAAAAAGCCGCCAATCTCACCCGCGAAGACGAGGGCTATCACAAGGGCCTCAAACCCCGGCAGCTGCAGATGATCGCCATCGGCGGAGCGATCGGGACCGGCCTGTTCCTCGGCGCCGGCGGCCGGCTCCATTCGGCTGGGCCCGGCCTGTTCCTCGTCTACGGCGTCTGCGGAATCTTTGTGTTCCTGATCCTGCGAGCCCTGGGCGAGCTGGTGCTGCACCGGCCGTCGTCGGGGTCGTTCGTCTCATACGCGCGCGAATTCTTCGGAGAGAAGGCCGCTTTCGTCGTCGGATGGATGTACTTCCTCAACTGGGCGATGACCTCGATCGTCGACACCACCGCGATCGCCACGTACTTCCACTACTGGAAGGCATTCAACGTGGTCCCCCAGTGGACCCTTGCGCTGATCGCATTGGTGTTGGTGCTTTCGGTGAACATGATCTCGGTCAAATGGTTCGGCGAGATGGAGTTCTGGGCCGCGTTGATCAAGGTGCTCGCACTGATGACGTTCCTGGTCGCCGGAACGATCTTCCTCGCCGGGCGCTACAAGATCGAGGGCCAGAGCACCGGGCTGAGCATCTGGGTGCAGCACGGCGGGCTGTTCCCCACCGGCGCGCTTCCACTGCTGATCGTCACCTCTGGTGTGGTGTTCGCTTATGCCGCAGTCGAATTGGTGGGCACCGCCGCAGGCGAGACGGCGGATCCGGAGAAGATCATGCCCCGCGCGATCAACTCCGTCGTCGCCCGCATCGCGATCTTCTACGTCGGGTCGGTCGCGCTGCTGGCGCTGCTGCTGCCCTACACCGCCTACAAGGCCGGCGAGAGCCCGTTCGTCACGTTCTTCTCCAAGATCGGTTTTAGCGGCGCCGGCGACCTGATGAACATCGTGGTCCTTACCGCCGCCTTCTCCAGCCTGAACGCCGGACTGTATTCGACCGGTCGCATCCTGCGCTCGATGGCGATGAACGGCAGCGGCCCGAAATTCACCGCACGGATGTCGAAGCAAGGTGTGCCGTACGGCGGGATCCTGCTGACCTGCTTGATCTGCCTGTTTGGCGTCGCGCTCAACGCCTTCGTGCCGGGCGAGGCGTTCGAGATCGTGCTGAACATGGCGGCGCTGGGAATCATCGCCTCGTGGGGCACGATCGTGCTCTGCCAACTGAGGCTCTTCAAGATGAGCAATGCCGGGGTCATGAAGCGCCCGCGTTTCCGGATGCCGCTCACTCCCTACAGTGGATATCTCACCCTGGCGTTCCTGGCGGCGGTGCTGGTGCTGATGGCGTTCGACGCACCGATCGGCACCTGGACCATCGGCACGCTTGTCGTCGTGATCCCGGCCTTGATCGGCGGCTGGTACCTGGTGCGGGGCCGCGTGCTGGCCGTGGCCCAGGAGCGCATCGGCTACACCGGCGAATTCCCCGTCATCGCCAACCCGCCGATGAATCCCGAACCGTGAGCACCCGGATAGAACACGACCTGCTCGGCGCGAAAGAGATTCCTGCGCAGGTATATTGGGGAGTACACACCGCCCGCGCGGTGGAGAATTTCCCGATCACGGGTACCACCATCGGACGGTACGACCATCTGGTCGCGGCGCTGGCGGCGGTGAAACAAGCCGCCGCGCGGGCCAACGCCGATCTCGGACTGCTCACCACCGCGCAAGCGGAGGCAATCGAGGCGGCATGCAAGGAGATTCGACAGGGTCAGCTCGCGGACCAGTTCGTCGTCGATGTCATCCAGGGTGGGGCGGGAACGTCGACCAACATGAACGCCAACGAGGTGATCTGCAACCGAGCGTTGCAGATCATGGGCCACGAGATCGGCGAGTACCAGCACCTTCATCCCGCCGATCACGTGAACATGGGCCAGTCCACCAACGACGTCTATCCGACAGCGTTGTGCCTCGCGACGATCACCTCCTGCGACGGCCTCGACGCGGCGATGGCCCAATTGATTTCGGCCTTTGACGAGAAGGCGACCGCGTTCGACCGGATCATCAAGATTGGACGGACGCAACTGCAGGACGCTGTGCCCATGACACTGGGCCAGGAGATGCGCGGCTACGCAGTCACGATCGACGAGGACCGCCAACGGCTGGCCGAATCGACCGCTCTGCTGCACGAAATCAACATGGGTGCCACCGCGATCGGCACCCGGCTCAATGCCCCGCCGGGATATGTCGACGCAGTGTGCGAGCATCTACGCGCCATCACGGGGCGCCCGTTGGTTACCGCGGCCAATCTCATCGAGGCGACGCAGGACCCCGGCGCGTTCGTACACGTCTCGGGTGTGCTCAAACGGATCGCGATCAAGCTGTCGAAGATCTGCAACGATCTTCGGCTGCTGTCCTCGGGTCCACGGGCCGGCCTGCACGAGATCAATCTGCCTGCGGTACAGGCGGGTTCGAGCATTATGCCGGGCAAGGTCAATCCCGTCATACCCGAAGTTGTCACGCAGGTCTGCTACGCGGTGATCGGCAACGATCTGACGATCACCATGGCCGCCGAGGCGGGCCAGTTGCAGCTCAACGCATTCGAACCGATCATCGCGCGTTCGCTGTTCGACAGCGTCGGACAGCTCACCGCAGCCTGCCGCACGCTGGCCACTCGCTGCGTACAGGGGATCACCCCGAATGTCGACACCATGGCCGCGCACGTGCACGACTCGATCGGTCTTGCCACGGCGCTCAACCCATACCTCGGCTATGCCACCGCCTCCGATATCGCCCGCGAGGCGTTGGCCAGCGACCGCAGCGTCGCCGACATCGTTCTCGAGCGTGGTTACGTTTCCGCGGAGCAGCTTCGGCATATCCTGGCTCCGGAACGCCTCGCCAACCTCTCGACCGAACCCCAGCCAGTCGCCAGCCCACAAGCTTTCGCAGAGAGGTGATCAAATGACACGCAACCGATACGCCGCCAGACCGCCGCTATACGGAATGGTCATGGTCTTTCTCGCGATGGCGATCGTGGCCGTTACCGCCTACCTGCACATCGGCTGGTGGTCGATCCTGGGGTACGCGGTCGCCGCGGTAATCGCCGTCGGTGGATTCGCGCTCGCGTTCCGCGACCTGTCCTGACCTGAGGGCGACATCGCCCGGTCAGGACTAGGAGCTCATTGATCCAATCTGTGCATCACTGATGCCCAGATAGGTCTTGGACAAGCATCTATACCGTCCCTGGCGTTGATCGCAGACCACCGACCATCGACGGCCTAGGAAATCATGACCACCACCATGTCCGACCTTCTTCTGACGGGACAAATGTTCATCGCGGGCTCGCCCGTCCCAGGGGCCGGCAAACCGATCCACGCCTTCGATCCGTCCACCGGCCAGCTGCGCATGTTCGCCGGCGTTCTCCGCGAGGGCAGCTGGAATGGTGCACGCATCGACCCCATGCTTCCCGACCGAACTCCATTGCCTCGCCCAGATATTCGCCAACGCTCCATTCCGCTGGGTCCCGTCGCCGTCTTCGGCGCTAGCAATTTCCCGCTGGCCTTCTCCGTCGCCGGCGGCGACACCGCCTCAGTGAGCCTCGGTCGGCAGTTGACGCTCAACGATCTCGATCGCCAGGACGTCATCATGTATTCGCCGCTGCATGCGCGGTATTTCAACGAGCTGTTGATCAGTACGTTCACAATCGCGGGTGCGGCACCGCGATTGTGCAATACGTGACGCAGGTCCACACGATGTTGGTGCTGGTGCGCTCGGGCCTCGGTATCGCATTGGTGCCGGCGTCGGCTGCGACGCTGCATCCCGACGGTGCGGTTTTCCGGTCCATCGGGGCGTTCCGGGAACGGCCGGTGGAGCTCGATGCGGTGTGGCGAGGGGACAGTTCGAATCCAGCGCTGCTGCGGCTGCTCAGAGACGTTCTGCCGCAGCGGGAATGGACAACCGACGATTTGGTTGAAGATTTTGTAGGCTAGAGCAATTACGCCGACTGGGGAAAGGCAAAATGCATTGTCGGCAGAAGTGCTACCGTTATTTTGACCGGCTACATGTTGGAAGGTGAACAAATAATGCTGTCGACGACGAAACTGATTGTCGCGTCCGGCGGTCTGGCGTTGTCGCTGACTGCTGGAGCCGGGATCGCTTCCGCAGGACCCGACGTGAGCCCGATCATCAACTCGACCTGCAGTTATCCGCAGGTGGTGGCCGCGCTGAACGCACAAGATTCCGGTCTTGCTCAGCAGCTTTCGCAGACCCCGGCTGCCACTGGTTGGCTGCAGGCGCTGATCGCCGCGCCGCCGGAGCAGCGCAAGACGATGGTGGCGCAGGCGCAGGCCATCCCGGCGGTTCAGCAATACACGCCGGTGATCCTGGCAGTAGCCAACACCTGCAATAACTTCTAGGGCGCGCTGCCTCAGCGACTTTGTGCCGTCAGCATTTGTTGACGACCCACGAACGCACTTAGCCCGACGCGGCCGCCGGCATCGGCACCGGCGTCACCAGCCGACCAGACTCAAGGAAGCTGTCCAGGTTGCGCAGCGTCAGTTCCTCCATCGCCGCGCGCGTCTGCTCGGTGCCGCTTGCCACGTGCGGCAGCACCACGACGTTGTCCATCGCCAACAACGCCTCGGGCACATTCGGCTCGTCCGCGAACACGTCGAGGCCCGCCCCTGCCAGCCTGCCCGAAGTCAGCGCCCAAACCAGCGCCTCCTCATCCACGACGCTCCCCCGCGCGATGTTCACCAAGTAACCCCCCGCACCCAGCGCCTCGATCACCGAACGGCTGACCAGTCCCTGAGTTCCGGAGCCGCCCGCCGCTGCCACGATCAAGACATCGACGCCCCGCGCCAACTCCACCGGTGACCCCACATACGAGTACGGCGAACCTTCGACCACATGCCGGTTGTGATACGAGATCACACATCCGAACGCACTGAGCCGCAAAGCAATTGCGCTTCCGATCCGCCCCAGCCCGATGATCCCCACCCGCGTGTTGCTCACCTGGCGCGTCAGCGGATAGTTGCCTTCCACCGGCCACCGGCCCGCCCGCACATACCGGTCGGCCGCCGAGAACTGCCGCATCACATCGATCGTCAACCCGACCGCGGTGTCCGCCACACAGTCCGTCAACACGTCGGGCGTGTTGCTCACAAGAACACCTCTTGCGGCCGCGGCGTCGACGTCCGTGGTGTCGTAACCCACCCCGAAGTTCACCACCGCGCCCAGATTCGGCAGTGCTGACATCAGCTCGGCATCTACACCCGTGCGCCCAGAGGTCACCGCCGCCGTGATCTCGTCACCGTGCGCCGCCAGGAACTCGGCCGGTTCATCCGGCAGTACATACGCCGCGTAGTCGTCGTGAAGCCTCTGCGCCAACGACGGCTTCAACGGTCCAACCTGCAGCACGCGTCGACTATGGGTGCTCATGATGATTTCCACCGTACGGCGACCTGCGAATACCCGTCCAACCCCGAATTAGCTCAATCGAGAGCCGCGGCACGGTATCGCGGCCGATCCGTCCACCGTGAAAGTGCAGATCACACTGGGTTTTTCGAGTGCACGGAACACCGCCACAACGGCGGCTCCGACCCCGATTTGCGCCTTTCGCCCGGGTTGACGCTTTTTCGACGACGTCCTCAACGTGCAGTACCTGATTCCTGGCTGGACGTTCGACAGTAAACGTCCTGCGCTGCAGCGATGAAGATCGTCGTCGCCGATCCGAACCTGGTGCCGCGCCGCGAGTGGCTCGAAGCGGCGGTGGGCGGTCAAGTGCACTGGTATGTGGCCGGCACGCCGCTGGACGAACTGCGCGATACCGACTGTATGTGGGCAGCTGGTTCACCGCAGAGATGGCGCAGGCCGCCGAGAGACTGCGGCTGATCCAGGTAGCCGCGGCCGGCACCGACAAGGTGGACTTCAGGGCGGTCCCGCCGGACATGTTGGTCGCCAATACATTTCATCACGAAAGGTCCATCGCCGAGAATGCGGTCGCGGCGGCCGTGATGCTTCGCCGCGACTTCCTGGCACAGGATCGGCAGCTACGGCACTGCGTGTGGGCGACGTCGTTATACGACGCTTCGATTC
Source organism: Mycobacterium sp. (assembly GCF_035274705.1). Lineage (GTDB taxonomy): Bacteria > Actinomycetota > Actinomycetes > Mycobacteriales > Mycobacteriaceae > Mycobacterium. The sequence goes on from NZ_DATENY010000026.1 coordinate 48,152, forward strand.
CGCAACCCAGCACGTTGACTGAAGCGCGCATCGACTTCGGGCATATCGGCCGCCGTGCGTGGAACATGTTCCGCGCCTTCGGTTGTACTGGCGCGACGGTGACGGGTTCTGGTCGCGTCGCGGACTGTGGCCTGTCGTGGGCCGGTGACACCGGCGAGCTCGACCGGCTGATGGACGAGTGCGACGTCGCCGTGGTGTCGGCGCCGCTGAACGAGCACACCGAGGGCATGATCGGAACCGCCCAGTTGCGCGCGCTGGGCGCGGACCGGGTGGTGATCAACGTCGGCCGTGGTCGGCTGGTGCAGCAGCGGGCTTTATACGAGGCGCTATCGGCCGGCGCGATCCGGGCCGCGTCGACGACATCGCGGCCAACATCGGGCGGCTGCAGCGGGGCGAACCGCTGCGAAATGTCGTGGCCCGCTAGAACGCTGGGCATACTGAGTCCATGCCCGATCGCAACGTGCTCGGAGGACAGCTGGAACCATGCGGTACCGAACCGCTGACCGGCTTCTATCGCGACGGCTGCTGTACAACCGGGGCCGAAGATCTCGGGCGGCACACCATCTGCGCCGTCGTGACCGCCGAGTTTCTGCAACACCAGCGCTCGATCGGAAACGACCTGTCCACGCCGCGACCTGAATACCGCTTCCCCGGCCTGATGCCAGGAGATCGTTGGTGCGTCACGGCCGCGAACTGGCTCTTGGCCTATCAGGACGGCTGCGCCGCTCCGGTAGTGCTTGCCTCGACTCATGCATCGACGCTCGACGTCGTGCCCATGGATGCGTTACGGGAAAACGCCGTCGACGTGCCCGACGATCTGGGCGACTTATGAATTTGCCCGCCTCGGCGCGACAGCCGAGCGACAACCCGACCCAGGTCTGACGCAGTCGCTGAGTTGTCGCGCATAAATGAGCACAACAACCGACGCGGTTCCGTCGACGGTCGGGGCTCGGCACACGGACCGCAGGGGCGTGAGCACGTCGCCAGAGGGATTTGCGATATCCGCAGAAGATCACATTTTTAGCACAATATCTGCGGCGTTTTCTCGCCCTAGTCAAGTAGCCAGAGAAATTTTCCGTCGCGTCATTACATTTTGCGGTGTCAACCAGTCGCACGCAAGTACTACATGCCGTCGGATTCCGCGATGCGACCCTCGAAGGCGGGTGCGGCATGCCCATGCGTGCTGCATGTCCCGCCGAATCGACGCCATTGCCTACAACGCGGCGACGCTCGACACGACGGCCGCGGTTCCGATGGGATGCGCATCGGCGTCTTTGCCCGCAGCGCTTGTGATTGCTAATCGATAACGTTGCCGGGGCACCTTTGACGCTTCTCGACTGCCCGCCAAATACGCTGCGACACAAGGCACCTCGCGGCCGAGATTCTCGAGATGAGCAGTACTCACGACCTATGACATGCCACAATGTCACGACACCGTGGCTGCTGGCGAGCAGCGCCACGCTGGCGTTGGTGAGGCGCGATGGGTCGGGCAGACACGCATATGGCAGCGTGCGCGATCGCGGCGGCGTTGCTCCTGGCGGCCGCGAACGCCGCCGTCGCCGCCGCCGACACCCCCGATTCGGCAGGAAGCCAGAACACCAACACCAACGCCACCGCGTCGGACGCCAACTCCGCCCCTTCCCCCCGCACGAACGAAATCAAGACCAGCGACGAGAACGCCAAGACCGGCCACCCGACCGAAGGTGCCCAGACCAACAGCGTCGCCGCAACGGAGTCGGCCCCGAAAGTGGACACCGAGGAAGCCACGCAGAAAAAGCCGGTCGACAAGGAGTCGTGCGCGGACAACCACCATGGCAAGACCATCAATACGCCGACTCCCGAAGCGCCGGCTCCCATCGAGATCGCCCCGCTCCCCGAGACCGTGGCGCCGGCCCTTGAGGCGCCCCCTCCCGTGGACCTGCCCCCTGACGTCCCCAGCTCGCCCGTCGGCCCTGACACCGTGGACGCCACGTCCGGCGAGGCCGGTGCGAACCATTCCCACCGCCACGAACTGCCAGCCTTGAAGTTGCCATTCGTCGTCCTCGGCGAGTCGATCGCACCGCGCGGAACACTCAACGGTGAGCTCGTCAAGTCGACGCCGCCGTTGAGCGGTGAGCCGTCGCCAGGGCTGCTCCGGGCATCAACCAATGAGCCGCTTCCTGAAGCGCCGCCCACAAGCGCCGGCCTAGCCGCCCGTGGGCAGACACCCGATGGGTACACCTACGGCCTCCGGTCGCGATCGCTGGCCGGGATGGCGGCAACAGCGATGCCGGGTGTAGCCGGCATCGTGATCATGACTGCCGCCGGGATCTGCCTTGGCTACCGGCAAGCGAAGGCACAACTGGCGCTGATCGAAAGTGCCGACCGCTTCCTGTATTAAGCCGCGGTCGTGGACTCGGCCACTGACGATATTGCCGTGGCGTCCGCGGTCGGCAACGACAGCTGCATGCTCGACACATTGAGCACTCCGAGCGACGTGATCGTCTCGTACGGGAACGCCGAGGCGACCAGCTGCAGCGTCAGCGTCTCCCCCGGCGCCAATGTCTGCGCGACCTCCTCCATCGGAATCGTCACCGTGTGCGTCTGCCCGTCCAACGTCACCGGCACCGGCGTGACGAGGTTGCCGAGCACCACACCGGTGGTGTCGTCGACGAGTTGCGCGTACACGTGGCGGCTGGTCCCCGTGCCGGAATAGGTCAGGGTCAGCTGCGGCGCACCGACGATGTAAGTGGTCGTCGTCGCGGCCGGAATCTTCAGGTTCAGCGCGTTGACCGCCGGCGCGCCGGACGGAAGCCCGAGCAATGCCCCGATCGGGCCAAGGCCGAGCACCCGGAGCTGCGGCCCGGAGCCGCCGATCAACGGAAACAGCGGCAACACACCGCCGCCACTGCTCGAGGCGACGATCGGATCACCCTCGGGCACGGCATATGTGTCCGACGAGTAGTACTGCCCGTGCTGGTCGACCCACTCGAACTGCGGGCCGGTCGGCACCAACTCGTCGCCCTTCACGTACCGGTCCAGCCACGCGAGCGTGTTCTGCTCGATCAGCACGCCGTCGTTGGTGCTCGTCACGCACGCGCCGTGACCGCCGCAGAACCACAGCACCTTGGTCGGAACTCCGTTGGCGATGAGGATTTTCGCGTTCTCGTCGGCTTCCGCCAGCGTGAACAGCGTGTCGACCGTTCCCTGAATCAAAAGCGTTGGCGCGGTGATCTTTTCGACCAATTCGTCTGGGCCGCGTTGGTCCAACAGCTCTTGGTCGGCGGGCGATACCAAGCCCGTCAGATCGCCCCAGATCGCCGCCGGGTAGAGCCGCGGATTCGCCCGTGCACCGGTGGCGATCAGCGCTGTCGCGAGTAGGGTGCCCCAGCTGCTCTTGAACGCCTCGCTCTTGTACAGCGAGGTGTTCAGGCTGTGCCATGCGATGGTCGGCACGATCGCGTCGATCCGCGGATCGATTGCCGCAGCGACCAATTGGATGCCGCCGCCGTACGACGCTCCGACCATGCCGATTCGCGGGTCCCCGGCAACGGAGAGAACCTCGGGCTGGGTCGCCAGCCAGCTGATGATTGCTGAGACGTCGCGTGCCTCGAAATCCGGTGAATCGACCTCCAATTGGCCGCCCGAATTCCATTCGCCGCGTGGATCCCACGTGACGACGTTGTAGCCGGCCCGCCGCAACGAAGCGATGCCGATCATGTCGTTCGGCAGGAATTCGTCCTCTTCGGCGTCCGGGTTCGTCGATCCGGGCAGACCCAACCCCGGACCATCGAGGATCGTCGGCGCCTGCCGTCCTGCGGTGAGGCCCGTCGCCGGCATGAAGTGGACGTAGATCGGCGTGCCGTCGAACGAGATGACCTTCACATCGCGCGGTGTCGGAGTGCCTGCCGGCAGACCGATCTGGACCGGGTAGCCGATGAACGGATGCAGGACGTCGCCGATCAGCGGTATTTGATGAATGAACGCCACGATCGGCGTCACGAACATCGGCCCGATCACGGGCAGCTGCTGCAGGAACGCCAGCGGCGCCGTCTGCTCGATCGCGACAACGGTCGGCGTGCCCGGCGTTACGACCGCATCAGTGGTCAGACTGTTCGTCACGACGCTTGCGGCCTTGTTGAGGCTCGGCGCAGTGGCGAACGACTCGCGCCGCGCGGCCGCGAGCATCGTCCACGTCAACGGCGACTCCACCGGTGCCGTCGGCGCATTACCGGCGAACGGGTTCAAGAAGGCGTTGACGACGGTCGATATCGCGGTGGTCGCCACCTCGACGGGATCCTGCGGCACGGTGGCCGTCGGCACGACAGGCTGCTGAACCTCGACGGTCTTCGTCTGAACCGTTGGCGCTACCGTCACACTGGCCGTCGGTTCGGTGTCCGCAACGACGTGGGGTTGTTCGTCGGTGGTCTTCGCGGATTCGGTCGGGTCCGAGTGCACTGTCGTCGCGCCGGGCGGGCTTGCCGTCTTCGTCGGTTTGGTGACCGGATCCGCTGTGCTGGTCGGCGGTTTGGGATCGCTTGACCGCTTCTTCGTGGTGGGCGGTGTCGGATCCGTTGTGGGCTCGGGCTTTTTCGGAGCGGTCGCCGTGGATGTGGGTTTGGGCTCGGCGGACGGTTCAGCGTTCGGCTTTGTCGACGAGTCCGCCGTTGTTGTTGAACCCGTCGACGGATCTGTGGTCGACGAACTGGTCGAGGCCGACTCAGAACCAGACGAATCCGAGGTGTCGGCCCACGCCACGCCGTGGCCGGCGACCACCGCCGCCCCAATGCCCAACGCAACAGCCAGTCCGCCGATTCGGCCTACGTATGCCCCCGCGCCCATGGGTGAAATTCATACCCTGAGCGACAGACGTCCGTACGCGTCTTCGACCAAACCCCGAGGATGAAACGATCCCAAGGTGACCGACGACCTGGCCGCCATCGCAGAAGGCCAGCTCGAACGGTGGGAGCTGCGCCGCGCCGCGACGGGCTTCGACGAGGAACGAGCCCGTGCGTGGGTCGTCGTTCGGGTTGTCGATGCGGCCGTCCGCGAGCTGACTAGTGCCGACTCGACGAAATACGTGGCGCTTGCCAAGGCGGTGCAGGTGTAAGAGTTTGCCGCATCGCTTGCACACGAATGCGCGCGCCGCGATCTGGTATGAGGATCACCTGCTTGACCTTCTGCCGTTCGCCGGAAGCCGTCGTGGTTTCCAATGAGACTCGACGCAGAATCTCGCGCAGCACCACCCGCATCTCGACCATCGCGAATGTCGCACCGAGACAACGACGATTGCCGCCACCAAACGGAAACCACGTCGTCGGAGTCAGCGTCGCATCCACCATTCGATCCGGATCAAACCGGTCAGGATGCGGATACACGTCCGAATTGCGGTGCACCAGACCGATTCCCGGTACCACCATGACACCGGCGGGCAGCCGGTAGCCAGCAAGTTCCACCGGCTCCTTCAACACGCGACCGACGTCGAACACCACGGGCCGAATGCGCAACGTCTCCTTGACCACCGCGTCGAGGTACCCGTCACCGTCTTCCGCGTCGGCCGCAGCGACCGCCTTGGCCAGGACGGCGGGATGACGGGACAACCGTTCCAGCGCCCACGACAGACCCGTGGCCGTGGTGTCGTGCCCGGCCACCAACAACGTCATCAGCTGATCCCGCAGTTCACGGTCGGTCATCGTGCGTTCGTCCTCGTCGGTGGCGCGCACCAGCATGGCAAGCACATCGGTGCGCTCGTCCAGATGCGGATCGGCACGACGTTCGGCGATCTCGGCGTACAGCAATCGGTCGGCTTCTTCGATGCGTCGCCGCAGGCCGCGCCACGGACGACGGCGCTGTAGCTCAGGGCGTGCAATGGCCAGCGACGCCCACTGACCGACGTTCAACAGCCGTGGCATGACCGCCCGCAGCGCAGCCAGCCGCGACGGGTCGGTAGCGCCGATGACGGTCCGCAGGATCACCTCCAGCGTGATCTGGGACATCTTCGGCGCGACCGCGAATGGCGGGCCAACCGGCCATCCCGCGACGTTCGACGCAGCGATCTCGGCCATCACCTCGGTCTGTCGGGCGACCGCGTCACGATGAAACGGCGGCAACATCAGCCGGCGACGCTCGCGGTGTTCGTCGTCGTCGATCACCAAGACCGAGCTGTCGCCGAGCAGCCCACTCAGCATCGCGTTGGCCTCGCCGGCATGAAAGACGCTCGGGTCGCCGGCGAACACCTTCTTGATCTCGGCCGGGTCGCACAGATACACCATCGGCGGAATCGTCGCGATGCGCAGCGTGAACACCTTGCCGTAGCGACGCCCACATGCGGACACCAGTCGCGGCCAATACCGCACGAACAGGACGAGTTGCGACCACTGCGGAAGCCGGGGCCCCGGTGGCAGGACGACCGTGTCGCTCACATTCGTGAGCCTACGAGCGGAACTATCCGACCGGGGGCAATTGACGCGGGCCGTCCGATTGCCGCAGTTGTGGCTGCCCTTCCCGTTCCGTCAACACGTGCTGACGCTTCACAGACGAAGTCACCGACGCCGAGGCCGGTTGTCGTTCATCGTCCTCGCCGGATTCCTCGGATTGAACGGTGACTTTGTGGCTGCGCCTTAGCGAGAAGTGAATCTCCTCGGTCTCTTCGAAGATCTGGCGTGCGGTGCGCAGCGGCCTGGTTGTCGTGTCGATCGCACTGGCGACGATCGGCGGTACGAACGGGCGAAGCCAGCGGGCAGCGGCCTTGGTGACATCGGGGATCGTCGGTATCAACGAGTTACCACCCGTCTCGAGGCGTGCGGGAAGGTTTTGCGTCTCAACGGTTTCAGCGGCAGGCAACTCGGCCATCGGCTCCGATGCGCGCTCCGACTGCACCTGCACCGGACCCTCGAGCGTTTCGACGACCCTGCGGCGATGTTGTTCGCGGTCGATCTCGGTTTGCGCCTCGACCGCGAACCGGGCCTTGGCCAACTCCTGTTCAGCCCATAGCGTTTCGACAGCGGCACGCACCTCGGCACGCTTCACGGCGATCGCGGTCTCGGCCTCGAGCTCCGCTCGCTCGACTTCGGCACGGGCGCGCTCGCCACGATCAGAAGGGGTCTCGCCGCGCCACAGCTTGAGAATCAACGGTAAGGCGGTCAGCAACGCGAAGAACGCGATCGTCAGCAGTCGCAGCAGCATCGCGCCGGGACTGGCCAGTGTGTACTCGTTCATGGCCGCCCAGCGCACGCCGAGGCTGCGATCCCCGTCCTTCAACGCGATCGCGCGCGCCTGCGCCACCGACTGCTCGCGGGCCGTGATGTCGGCGTCCAGCGCGGGTGCGCGGCGATCGCGCTCCGCCGCGGCGTTGTCCAGCTCGCGCTGCGCGTCGCCGAGAAAGTCGTTCGCCGTTCGGGTTTCGGGTCCCGCGCCGGGCACGCCGGTGATGCGGGTCGGCGGGCATGCAGGCGACGGGTTGAACTCGCAGCGCGCGACCACGAGCGCATTGTCGCGGCGTTGGCTGGCATCGGCGACCGCGGTGTCGAGTGCGGTGCGGGCCTGGCGGGCGCGCTCGAGTTCGGCCGATGCCTGGACCACCGCGGGCGTGGAATCGGCAACCCGTGCCGCCTGCCCGTCGAGACCGCGGTCGATCGAGCCGGAGAAGAGGGCCACCGCGGCGAGTTCGCCGACCACGACACCGACGACGAGCGCGACCGTCGCGCGCCCGAGGATGCTCGCCCAGTTCCGCGCCGGGCCGCTGGCAATCGCGTGGGTCAGTAGCCCGACCAGCAGGCCGAAGATCAGCGTCAGCGGCAGGACTGCCATGGTCGGCCAGAGTGTGGACTCCATGACGGCAAGCGTCGCGACAACCCACGCCAGCGCCGCAACGAGCAACGTCAGCTGAAAACCAATTTTGTTGGCAGACATACGAACTCCCACAGTCTCCAAGCGGTTACCAGCGTGACAGAGCGCGCGCCGCATACCTCCGGCTACGCAGAAACGAACCCCCACGGATCGCGCCGTCACGCCGGTGCGAATTATCTGAATCCTCTCACAGCGGTTGGTACCGCGCCCGAGAGATCGTCGGGCATTCACGCGAAGTTTGCGGTGACCATGCCATTCGGCGGCTATCGGCCACATCGGTTCGACAGAGACAAAGATCGACGAGCAATCGGGCCCGTTCTCGCAAAATCGGACGATTAGTCGGCTTAGGTAATTTGCAGCGGGTCCCTCGCTCGGGAGCGACCGCAGCTATTTCCAGTCGGCCTCAGACACCGTGTGTTCGGTTGCCGTACAGCGATCGTTAACTGTTTGCTAACAGGCGCTCGATCGGACTTTTCGGCGAGGAATTTCCAGTTCAGAGGTATACAGACTTTTCCTGACGGTGAAGTTAATTCTTGCCAAAGTCCGTCGTCGCCCGTTTTGTACACATGTAGATTTCACGCTCGTCGATCGTCCGATCTTGAAGGGGTTTTGATGCGCGCTTTGTTGGCCCAGTCACCCATTGCCGCCCTTGCTGCGGTCTGCATTGCCGTACCGGCAGGCACTCCCGCGGCAAACGTCGCGAGCGCCAGCCCGGACCACAAGGGCATCACCTACACCCTGGCCGCCAAGTCGTCAGAGGCCACGAACACCGCACCTGACTTGAAGCTGGTCCTCGCGCCGACCGGCACAGATGCCGGGGTCGGTAGCGGCGTGGCGGGCGGCTCGCCGACGAAGCTCGAGCTGCTGGCGCTTCCCGACAGCGTCGCCGCCAGCGTCACGGCGAACGGAACCGGCTCCGTGCCAAGCACATTCATCGCTGCTGGCCGGACCGCGGCGGCGGGCATCATCAGCGATCTCAATCAAACCGCGGCGGCGGCGGTGACCGCATCGCCGACGCTGCTGGACGTGCTACAGCTGCCGCTGCAAACCCTGTGGGCGATCGGCGCAGGCGTCGACATTCCGCCGACCCTTGATCCGAAGACCTACACCTCCCTGCTCACCGTGACCTCCAACGCAATTCAGGTCGCCATCCTGCCGCTGACAGTCATCAACCTGGCGCTCTACGGGCAGGCCCAGAAGATCCCGGACACAATCACCAAGACCCTCAACACCGCGGCCACGTCTCTGTTCCAAGGACTGCCGGCGTCGATCGCCGCCACTTTGCAGTACGACGTCAACGTCTTACAGCAGTTCTTCGGTGGCCTCGGGGCAACGGGGGCCACGGCGACGGCAGCGTCAAGCCTCGCCGTATCCCCGGCCGCGGTCGTCGCCGCCACTCCGACCCTGCTGGACGTGTTGCAGCTGCCGTTGCAAACCGCGTGGTCGATCGGCGCGGGCGTGAACGTGCCCAGCTCTCCGCTGATCCCGAAGCCGTACACCTCGCTGCTGACGGTGACCTCCAACGCAATTCAGGTCGGGCTGCTTCCGTTGACGGTCCTCAACCTTGCGCTGTACGGACAGATCCAGAAGATTCCTGACACCATCACCACGACGATCAGTACGGCTGTCAGCTCGCTGCTGCAAGGCCTGCCGGCCTCGATCGCCGGCACGCTGGCCTACGACGTGGACGTGTTGCAGCAGTTCTTCGGCGGGCTCGGCGCCATGATGGCCACGCCCAATGGCGCAACGACGACGGCGGCTGCTCTCTCCGCATCGCCGTCCGTAGCCGTTGCCACTACTCCGACGCTGCTGGACGTGTTGCAGCTTCCGCTGCAGACCATTTGGGCGATCGGCGCGGGCGTGAACGTGCCCAAGTCCGAACTCATCCCGACGCCCTACACCTCACTGATCACGGCCACCTCGAGCGTGATCCAGGTCGGGCTGCTGCCGCTGACCGTTCTCAACCTGGCGCTGTACGGACAAATCCAGAAGATTCCCGACACCATCACCACGACGCTGGCCACCGCGGTCAAGACGGTGTTCCAGGACTTGCCTGCCTCGATCGCCGGCACGCTGGCCTACGACGTCAATGTTGTCCAGCAGTTCCTCGGCAGCCTGAACCCCGTTCCGAACGCGGTCGCGGCGAGAACTTCGGATTCTCTGCAGACAAAGGTCACAACGCTTGCGGCCCCGTCCGACCCGCAAGCGGACGCGAAGACCGGCGACACCACTGGCACCACCGGCGGCGACAAGAGTACGGCTACAACGTCGGCTGCAACGACTTCCGGCGACAAGACCAAGACCGATGACACGACGCCTACCGGTAGCACCGCAACGACGGCGACCGGCTCCAGCGGGGAGACGAAGACGGGCACCGCCACCGGGGACACAAAGACGGGTAGTTCCGGCGACACAAAGACGGGCAGCACAAGCGGCTCGACTACCGGTACGACCACAGGGACCCCCACCGGCGGCACGACTTCCGGCACGACCGGCACAACTTCCGGCACTTCCGGCACTACCGGCACTACCGGAACTACCAAGACCGGTACGACAGGCGACACCAAGACCGGTACGACGAGCGGAGGAGCCGCCGATGGCGCCACCTCCGGCAGCCACACGACCGGCTCCGAAAGCGGCACGAGCGGCACCGCGAACTAGTAGTCCAGTCCCGTCCACGGCATCTGCCCCCTCCAAAACGGGAGGGGGCAGATCGCGTTGTGGCCTATATCCCAAGGTTCGTGCCGTACGCTGCGCGCAGCCCAACGAAGGGGACGCGTGCCATGCAACCGAATTCGCTCGACCCCGTTGCCGGTGAACGACTGTCGCACGCTGAGCGCGTGTTCACCTCCGATCTGTCGATCAACGAGTTCGCACTCCTGCGGGGAGCGGGCTTCGAACCAATCGACCTCGTAATGGGCGTCTCCGTCTATCACGTCGGCTTTCAGTTCTCCGGCTTGCGGCAACAAATGGAACTGCCGACCCTCACCGAGGCCACCTACCGCGCGCGGTGGAACGCGATGAGCCGCATGCAGGCTGAGGCGGACACGTTGGGCGCCGACGGTGTCGTCGGGGTGCGTCTTCAATGGCGCAATCAAGGCGAATCCGGTGAACACCTGGAATTCACCGCGGTTGGTACCGCGGTGCGCTACACCGAGAAGCCCGGCGCATACCGCCGCCCCAACGGTCAAGCGTTCACCAGCCACCTGTCCGGTCAGGACCTGGTCACCCTGCTCCGTTCCGGCTACACGCCCGTCGCCTTCGTGATGGGCAACTGCGTGTTCCACATCGCCGTGCAGGGGTTCATGCAGACACTGCGGCAGATCGGCCAGAACGTCGAGATGCCGCAGTGGACTCAGGGCAACTACCAAGCCCGCGAGCTGGCGATGTCACGTATGCAAGCCGAAGCCGAGCGCGATGGCGGAAAAGGCGTTGTCGGTGTGCAATTCACGATCGCAAACTACGCGTGGGGCTTTCACACGGTCGAGTTCTACGCGGCAGGAACGGCCGTGCGACCGACCGGCCACACCGAGACGATCACGCCGTCGTTCGTCTTGCCGATGAGTGGCTGATGACGGGCTTCGACCCTGATCGGGTCAGCCGCACGGTCGCGGCCGCACTGTCCGGACCGGGCGGCGTCGGGCTGGTGGTCAAAGTGTTCGCCGGGCTACCCGGCGTCGTACATACACCGGCGCAACGAGGGCTGTTCCGGTCACAGCCCGAACGCGTACACATCGGCGACTGGCGATACGAAGTCACCCGCGATGGCCGGTTGCACGCGGGGCACTTCGTGAACGGCATCGTGATCGCCGAAGAGACGCTGCCCGCTGCCGCTGTCGGCCCGCACATCGCCCGGGCGCTAGGCCAAATCGTCGATAGGTACGGCGCTAATGTTCTCCCGCAAATCGACGCGGCCGTCGACGCCTTGCAGACCAGTTCCGGCTACTGATCAATCAACCTTAGCCAGTGCCGCGGTAAACGAGACCGACACGGCGTCAACGACTTTCATCGATCCCATCAACATCGAGTACGGCTTGACGCCGAACTCGGTCTGGCGGACATCGGCTTGACACGACAACCGCCAACTGTCGCCGCGATCATCGACATGCAGATCGATCACACGTTCACGCATCACACCGTGGATTTCTAACGAGCCGGCGAGGCGGTAGCCGTCGCTCGTCTTCTCGACGTCGCTGGCCTGGAAGCTGATCTCTGGGAAACGGTCGGCGCCAAGGGCCTTCAACGCATGGGACCGCGCCAGCGCCTTCTCCGGTCCCGACAGCGGCGTCACACCGCCCTCGCCTCGCACGACCTGAAGCGAATCCACCGCGACCGTCAGCTCAACGTCGGCGGGTTCGCCGTCAGTCCACTTCACCGTCGCCCGCCAAGTGTTCATGGCGATCGTCAGGCGGTGCCCCATCTTCGCGGCTCTGCCCGTGACGCCCGTACGAACCAGCAGCTGGCCGTCCGATTCGTCGAAACGCCAAACGTCCGTAGTCACCGGCCGAATGTATCCACAAGATCCGACCATCTGAGTGAGCGGGTCACCGTTGCCCCGCTGAACAGGAGCTGGCGACCATGTCTCCGAGTAATCCGTGGCGTCATCCGCCGGGCGTTCCGCGCTGTGAACCTCCAAGAGCCGAAGGACGCTTCTTCCTGTCCCTACGAACAGGTTGCTGACTGGGGCGCCGACATGGCCCACGTGGCCGATGCGCTTCTCCGGCCTCATGCCGGAAGGTCGTTCCTGCGGTCGCACTTGTAGTCAGCGCGGGCCGACCACCGTTGCGCCGTCCGCCATCTGGTGGACGAACTGCGGGCAGTAGGCCTGCGCCGCATCGACGATGATCAACACGGCGGTCTGCCGGTCCAGTCGCGAGTTCGCGCCGACCATACGCTGGCTGATCTCGGCGGGCGTCATGCCCTGACCGAGGGCGTCGCAGGCGTGGTGTGCGACATTGATGGCCGACTCAGTGGCGCCGAAGCCAATGCCTTGCTGCTGCAGGTTGCCCAGGAACTGGTCGTCGGCGGCGTCCGCGTGGGCGGTGCCAGCGGCCAGCAGGGCGGCCATAACGAGCGTGCCGGCGGCAAGCGCGGTCCGGACGACGGGCTTGGTGATTCGAGACGTGAACATTTTCGGTGGGCTCCTTCTATGGGTTGGGCGTTGCGATTCTGAGAATTCGCGCGAACCCTCGGCCGGTTCTCAAGTGATCCTTGGCGGTGCGACGCCGGCGTTTTTCAACCAATAGGCATTGCCCGTAGCAAACCCATGATCAAATCAGCGGTGACATCGGACGCGCGCGACAAGAACCTGCCAAGAATCCCTTGAGAAACACGCGAGGCGGCCCTCGCAGTCTTGCGGTGACCACTTCATATGCCTCGCAAGGAGACCGACATGACCACCGTTACGCGCACGAAGCTGGCGCTGACCGCCATGGCCACCGCCGCGGTCGCCATCGGCCTGCCGGCAACCGCGAACGCAGGCATCCCGCCGTCTTTTCAAACACCGTCGGACAACATCATGTGCTGGATCGCCGACAACGCAGCCACCTGTCGGATCGTCGACTACACGTATTCGGCTCAACAACAAGATTGCCCGTCGCCCGGTGGGCCTAACGGATTCTGGCTCAAGGAGGGCATGCCGGCCGTCCTGGAGTGCTCCGACAACCCGCCAGGCACCTATACAGGCTTGCGGGCTCACGTGACGCTCGACTACGGGCAGACGAAGGCCGTCGGCGTGATGACTTGTGCCAGTGAGCCTTCGGGGGTGACGTGCACCGACACCAGCAGCGGCCACTTCTTCCGGGTTTCCCGCGACTCCTACGAGCTCGGCTGACCAAGGACCCGTGATGAAACGAAACCTATTCGTTGGCCTTGCCGTGACCGCGACAATTGTTGCAGCAGCAGGATGTTCGACAGACAACCACGGTGCGTCGCCGACGACCTCTGTGTCGGCGACCGCGATGCCCACGCAATCACAGAGCGCTACGGAGCCGTCGCACCCTGTGACCTATTCACCTCAAGTCGAGCTGCCGTTCGGTGACAACATCAATCATCTCGCCGGTGTAGCGGTCGATACCGCGAGCAATGTCTATGTCCTCGACCTTTACTACGGCCAGGTGTGGAAGCAGGCGCCCGGCGCGGTTCACCTCACCCAGCTGCCATTCACCGACCCCGGCCGGCCCGTCAATGTGGCAGTCGACACTGAGGGCAACCTCTACATCGTCGACGATTTCAAGAGCCGAGTTCTGAAGTTGGCACCGGGAACCGGGAACCCAACCGTGTTGCCGTTCAACGACATTCAACCCCGCGATGTAGCGGTGGACGCCGCGGTCAACGTCTACGTCACCGACTCGAACACCAACCGAGTGTGGAAGCTCGCCGCGGGGGCGAGCAACCCAATCGACCTGCCGTTGGCCGATACTCAACCCGGCGGTGTGGCGGTGGACGCCGCGGGCAACGTCTACGTCACCGACCGCCACGCCAAACGGGTGTTGAAGCTCGCGACAGGAGCGAGTAGTCCAACCGCCCTGCCGTTCAATGACTTAAACGCACCTTCCGATGTAGCCGTAAACGCCGCGGGCGACGTGTTCGTCACCGATTTCGGCGCCGACCGCGTGCTGAAACTGACGGCCGGGGCGAGCAGCCCAACAGTGTTGCCGTTCAACGGCTTGAAACACCCCGCCGCTGTGGCGGTAGATCCCACGGGCAATGTCTACGTCCTCGACGACGGCCACTTCCGCGTATTGAAGCTGCCAATCCACTGATGCCGCCAAGAATCACTTGAGAATCCCCCGAGCCTCAGGCCGCAACCTACCTACGACAACAACCACACACCCGCTCCACGGAAAAGGACATCAGCATGGACCACAGATTGCTCAGCAGAGTAGGCGGTTTCGCGATCGCCGCAGTGACGGTCGCGGGGTGCTCGTCGCCGGTCAATTCACCTGCGGCGCCGGATCTGTCGAGCAGTACGGCGACGCCGGCTGCCACATCAGCACCGGCGCCGGCTGCGACTGCCGCGGCGCACGGTGTCGAGGGCACGATCAAGGATGTGCCGTGGTCGAAGGTCGGCCCGGGTTGGACACTCGCCGCGTGGAGCCCAGTGACCCCCCACATGCCCGGCGAGCAGCCGGCGCCGGGCGAGCCGGACCCTGAGACGGCTGCCACGACGCTGTACCTCGTCGACCCGGCAGGAAACCGCTACGCGATCAGCACATTCGCGGGCGCCGACGCGCGGCTCCGGTTGGCCGATTGGTCCGGCGACGGCAGCCACGCCTTGTTCGTGTCGTCCGAGTACCCGGAATCGTCGAAGGTCATTTCGGTCGACCTGCACACCGGTGCTCAGACCACGATCCCCGTCAAGGGCTATCCCCGCTACACCCGACCGGACGGCAAGGCACTGTTGGTTTCGACGGAATTCAACGGCAACGAGCCCGGAACGCTGAAGCGGATCGACTTTGACGGCAACGTGCAGATGAAGTATCCGACCGAAGATCTCGGCGGTGCCGGCCAGTTCAGCGGCCGCTACCTGGCGTCACCCGACGGAACCCAGCTCGTCCTCGGGACCGCCAACCTCGGAAACGAACTCGTGCCGCGCAGCGACGACAGTCTGGTGGTGGTCGGCAACGACGGAACGATGATTCGAACAATATCGACACCGATGAAGAACGCCGACTGCTCCCCGGTGAGGTGGTGGGCCCCCACCGTGGTCCTCGCCAGCTGCACCGCCGAACACAGCTCGGCAAGCCAGCTCTGGAAAGTGCCTATCGACGGTGGGGCGCCCACCGCGCTCACCGCGGTCAACTCCGGCCAGGGCAACGATCCGGGGTTCGGCGGGGACACCCGCGACTCAAACGCCTGGCACCTGCCGAGCGGCACCTTCCTTCAGTCATTGGGGGCGTGCGGCACAGTGTTCATGTCTCGCTTGACCCCGGACGGACACACCACGCGCGTCAATGTTCCGGGTGTGTCCGACAGCGTGGTCGTCACCGGTGCGACCGGCGACAAGTTGGTACTCCAGGCGCAGGTGGGCTGCGGCGGAACTACGTCGCTGCTGACCTACGACCCGGCCACCAACACTTCGACCGTACTGCTCGGCCCGCCCGTCAACGGAGGGGGCGTCACAGAGGCGATCCTCTTCCTGGAAGGGAAGTAGCCATGAATCACGTTGCACGCCAGATCACTACGCTCGTGCTCATCGCGGGCGCGACGATCGCCGCGCCGGTCGCGCGGGCCGACACGCCACCACCTCCGTGCTCATCCGGGCAAGTACACGTGAGCAACGGCGGAGAGCAGGCGGCCGCGGGACATCGCCGGGTGCTGCTGGTCTTCCGCTTGGACCCCGGTGACGCGCCGTGCACGCTCACCGGCTATCCCGGAGTCGCGTCCGGCGCCGGCGGGCCGTCGATCCAGGCGAACTGGACCCTGCACGGCTACATGGGCGGCATGCAGACGGAAATTCCACCCACCGTCACGGTGTCACCGTCGCAGCCGGCGTACGCAGTCGTCGAGGGCGCCGCGGTCGGTGACTCCGATCGCCCATGCCCGACGTACACCGCCCTGCAAGTGATTCCACCGGACACCACCGATGCGGCCGCCGTCCCGGCAAATATCGACACCTGCGCGCTGCAGGTCCATCCCGTGAATTCACAGCCGTAGCACCAGAAAGGGAGTCGACATGACTACACGAAAGGTGTTGATCGCACTCACCGGCGCCACGGTCATTGCCGGCGCGACAGCGTGCGGCACGTCAAGCACACCACACCAGACTGTCCCGAATTCGCCAAGTGCAGCAACGACATTGACGTCTGTCGCGGCTACCCCATCGCCGCATCAACCCACACCGGCGGCCAGCGCACAATCGGCGTGTTCCGACCTCGGCGGAACCGTTGACGCCAACCAGATATGCCAGGTCCGATTGTCCGCCGTGAATGGCAGACGCTCATGGACGACTACGGCCTAGTCGGCGACAACACCCTCGGCGCGAAGGTGTACCAGAACTTCGCGCTCACCGACGACGCGGTGATCTTCTTCATCGGCCAGGGCATGTGGCTGCCGGAAGTCGCTGGCCCACAGCAAGTCTCGATATCCCGCGCCGAGCTCG
The DNA here is from genome assembly GCF_035274705.1 of Mycobacterium sp. Taxonomy (GTDB): domain Bacteria; phylum Actinomycetota; class Actinomycetes; order Mycobacteriales; family Mycobacteriaceae; genus Mycobacterium. The sequence continues at coordinate 65,082 of NZ_DATENY010000026.1, forward strand.
CATCAATCCTGGTCTAGCCGGAAGCGCCGAGTTCGAAGGTGAATTCATGGTCGCCGACGCGAATACGATCCCCATCGGTCACCGTGGCGCTGCCCCGAATCCGGTTGCCCGCCACAGTCACCCCGTTGGCCGACCGCAGGTCAGTGACGACGAAGCTGGTCCCGGTATCGACGATCATCGCGTGGTAGCGGCTCACCGTAGCATCGTCGAGAACGACGTCATTGTCGGGAAGGCGCCCGATGCGGGTGGCCGCTCCGCGCAGCGGATAGGTGCGTCCATCAGCGTTACGCAACTGTGCGGCGGCCAACAACTGAGAGGCTCTCGTGCGTTGCTCAAGGGTCGCTACGGCCCGCATAGCGGTCCTTCGGGCTGCGCTCTTGACGTCGAGGGGCTCCTGGCGAAGGATCCGCTCGTGCAGGGCCCGCAACGTGGGACCGGGGTCGATCCCCAATTCGTCGGCGAGCGTTGCCTTCAACCGCCCATACGCCTCGAGCGCATCGTATTGGCGTTCCACCAGATAGTAAGCGGTGATCAGCTGCGCCCACAGCGGCTCACAATAGGGATGCTCGGTCGCAAGCGCTTCGAGCTCGCCGACAATGGAAGGTGTTCGACCGCAGGCTATCTCAGCCTCGGCCCACGCAGTTTGCGCCGCGAGCTTGTCCTCCCCGAGCGCGGCGGCATATGCCTCGACGAACTCGAATTCACGCAGATCGTCGAGGACCGGCCCACGCCACTCCGCCAGCGCGGCCGACAGATGTCTGCCGGCGTGCTCGAACCGGCCTTCGGCAGCAGCGCGCATTCCCGCGGTCTGCTCGGTGGTGAAACAGCCGATGTCGCACGCCGCGTCGGGCACGTTGAGCCGATACCCTGGCTGCGCGCGGACCAAGACGGCGGCGGGATCGGCGCCAGCCTTGCTCACCAGGCGGCGGAGGTTTGATACGTATGTGTGCAGGCTGGCCCGAGCCTCCGACGGCGGCTGCTGCCGCCACGCCGCGTGAAGCAACGAGTCGATCGCGACGGGGCGATTCCGGTTGATCAACAACATCGCCAGCACTGCCCGCTGCTTGGCCGCGCCCAACGACAGCTCGGTGCCGTCCGCGCTCACCTGCAGCGGTCCCAATAAACCAAACCGGAGAGCGCTGTTCGCCATGGCGGCAGCAAACCCCTCGGCGGGGTGGTTCGTCAAGCCCCATCGCGATCCCGAAGACGGCAATGCTTAACGGGCGGAAGGCATTGCTGATCGCCAGTGTTGCCGTGGTGGCGGCGGTGGCGCTGGTAACGGGCATCACCATCGGACTCCGGATGGGCAACAAGGCGCCGTCGCCCGCGGCCTCCACCGCTCTGGCCGCCGATTTTGCCCAGTTGGAAGCCAAGCTGCACATAACAGCGGGTGTCGCGGTCAGCGCCGTCGGCACCGGCCAGGAGCCAATGACGTTGGGAGAGTGGCAAAGCGGACCGGCCTGGTCGACCATCAAGGTACCGCTGGTCATCGCGGCGCTGCGCGACGAGAAGCCGCCGAGCGTCACCGACGCGATGGTCGCTGCGATCACCGAATCGAATAACGCGGCAGCTGAGTCGATCTGGGCGAGTCTAGGTGATCCGATCACCGCCGCCCACAAGGTCGACGACGTACTGAGGCAATCGGGCGACCCGACGACGGTCCAGTCGCAAAAGGTGCGCCCGGAGTTCTCCGCGTTCGGTCAGACAGACTGGCCGTTGACCGAGCAGGTGCGGTTCACCTCGGCCGCGGTGTGTGACAACGCAAATGCGCCGATCTTCGCTTTGATGGGAGGTGTCCAAGCCGACCAGCGATGGGGTCTCGGCACCGTGCCAGGCAGCCGGTTCAAGGGTGGCTGGGGGCCATCACCGACGGGAAGCTACCTGGTCCGGCAGATGGGCGTGCTGGCCACCCCAAATGGAATGATCGCCGTCGCGCTAGCCGCACAACCGGCGTCGGGAAAGTTCGAGGACGGCACCGCCGCCCTCACCGAAATCGCCGCATGGCTGATCACCCACCTGAGCGCGCTGCCGACCGGCGAATGCAATCACCACAAGTAGACGCGGGCGTTGTTCCCGCCGATGCAGGTGATCCAGCTGTCGCCGGGTTCCTTTTGGCAATGCATGAGGAAGTTCGAGCCGTCGCATAGCGCGCCGGCCACAGACTTGCAGTCGACCGCGCCCGGCGCCGACACGGCCCGCGGGAGCGGGCTGGCGTTGCCGTATGCGCCCCAGTACGACGTCAGCACGCTCTGCGTGAACAGGCACGATGTTTCGGCAGTTCCCCGTCCGGCGTGTGTTCCAAAGCCGGTGGCGTTCGGCAACGTAAAGCCCTGGTCGCAGGATTGATGACGGACGCTGTTGTCAGGTCCGGTCACCACCGGTGGCGTTCCAGAGGACGGACTCTGATTCGAGGACCCTCCGAAACTGCGGTCGGCCAGCAGGCCGATCACCACACCGATGCCACCGAGGACAAGGGCAGCCGCGACCGCGATCACCAACGGCAGCATCCACCCGCGACGGGAGGCAGAGCCAACCGTCGTGGGCTCGGTCGGCAAGCCCGATGGTGAGACCACGGTCGGGTCCATCGCCGGGATCTGCGATGGAGCGGTTGGCAGCGTGGGCGACGGCGGGGACACCTTGTGCAGCGCCCGTTGCGACGCGCGGGCCAGGGCGCCGGCCGACCCATAGCGGTCGTCGGGCTCCTTGGCCATGCCGCGCGCGATGACGTCGTCGAAGGCGGCCGGGACACGCGGATTGGCCGCGCTCGGCCGCGGGGGCGGCGAAGCGATATGAGCCGCAACCAAGTTCTCGAGACTGTCACGGGCAAACGGGATCTCCCCCGTCAACGACTCGTACAGGACACACGCCAGCGAGTACACATCGACCGCGGGGGTGCCGACGGGGTCCCTAAAGCGTTCGGGCGCCATGTAGTTCAAGGTGCCGATCTGGCTGCCGGCCGTCGTCAGGCGGCTCTCTCCGCTGGCCTCGGCGATTCCGAAGTCGACCAAGTAGGCGAAATCGGCCGGTGTGACGATGATGTTCTGCGGCTTGATATCGCGATGGATCAGACCTTCCGCGTGCGCGGCGTCCAAAGCCGCCGCGATTTGATTGATGATGCTCACTGCCCGTGCGGGTTCCAGCGGGCCAGCCTCGATCAGTTCAAGGACCGTCTGCCCTTTCACCAGCCGCATGTCGATGTAGAGACTGCCGTCGATCTCACCCCAGTCGTGGATAGGAATGACATGCGGTTCTTGCAGAATCGCCGCCGCCTGCGACTCACGCTGAAATCGCGTCCGAAACGCGACATCGTGGGAAAACTCCCCAGCGAGTATTTTCAGCGCGACGGTTCGGCCCTTGCCAGTGTCGTACGCCTCGTATACCTCACCCATCCCACCCTTGCCGAGCAGACGCGTGATGTTGTATTTGCCGAACGTCGTACCGACGCGCGAGTCCACCGCAGTCTCCCTGGTCCAGTTGGCTACCGACGAAGTATCGCCCGGGCGGCCGGGCCAGGCGACTGTTTGCCGTCATCATGGGCGTGGCGGTTGCCCCTGGTTGTCAATCGATGCGGTGAGTACATCGAAGCAGTTATCTTGTGCGCCAAACATACTGGCGCCCCCAGGGGCCGTTCAACGCCGCGTGTGCGATCGGCGCGGAGGCCGCTCCAAATGTCAACAGCCGAATACCGACGGGAGTAGCCTGGGGGCGTCGTGTTGAGCCAGTAGCACGTTGAATTCAAACGTACGATTCCTAGCTTCATCAGGGCGAACAGTGACAGAAACACCAAGTGCATCACCCACAGGTCAGTCCAAGTGGTTATCGAAGTCCGCGGCGCAAACCCGCGGGTCGGACAAGAAGGAAGTCCAGTTCCACTACGACATCTCGAATGACTTCTTCAAGCTGTGGCAGGACCCCACCCAGACCTACAGCTGTGCCTACTTCGAGCGCGACGACATGACGCTGGAAGAAGCGCAGATGGCAAAGGTAGACCTCGCCCTGGGCAAGCTGGGCCTGCAGCCGGGGATGACGTTGCTCGATATCGGCTGCGGCTGGGGCTCGACGATCATGCGGGCCGTCGACCGCTACGACGTCAACGTCATCGGCCTCACCCTGTCGGAGAACCAGAAACGGCACATCGAGAACCGCTGGTTCGCGAATTCGAAGAGTAAGCGCCACATGGAGGTGCGGCTGCAACCGTGGGAGGACTTCGACGGGCAGGTCGACCGGATTGTGTCGATCGGCGCCTTCGAGCACTTCGGCTTCAACAAGTACGACGACTACTTCAAGAGCACGTTCAACTGGATGCCCGACGACGGTGTGATGCTGCTACACACGATCATCATCCCGAGCGACGAGGAAGTTAAGGCAAAGAAGCTGCCGCTGAAGATGTCAACGGTGCGGTTCATCAAGTTCATCATGGACGAGATCTATCCCGGCGGTCGTCTGCCGCTGGCCGCGCAGGTCACCGAACACGCCGCCAAGGCGGGCTACACCATCACCCGCGAGCAGCATCTCCAGCCGCACTATGCCCGGACGCTCGACACGTGGGCGGCAAATCTCGAGGCCAAGAAGGAGGAAGCAATCGCCATCACGTCGGAAGAGGTCTACGAAAGGTTCCGGAAGTACCTTACCGGTTGCGCCGACCTGTTCCGCAATGGCTACACCGACGTATGCCAATTCACCTGCGAAAAGGCAGTCGCTTAGCCAATTTAGGAAAATTGCGTTATAAAAACCCGGGTACAACGCACATGGACGGGATCGCATTCTGATCCCACCCGGAGGAGGTCAAACGCAGATGTCGGACAGCGGGTCGGGCTCGACGGGTATGCGGCCGGCATACGAGGACATCCAAGCCCATTACGACATCTCAAACGATTTCTTTGGGCTTTTTCAGGATCCAACTCGTACGTACAGCTGCGCGTACTTTCAGCGCGACGATATGACGCTGGAGGAAGCGCAGATCGCCAAGATCGACCTCGCGCTGGACAAGCTGGGCCTGCAGCCGGGGATGACGCTGCTCGATGTCGGCTGCGGCTGGGGTTCGGTGATGAAGCGTGCAATCGAGAAACACGACGTGAACGTCGTCGGCCTCACTCTGAGCAAGAATCAACGCAGCTTCGCTCAGCAGCTTCTGGACGAGATGGACACCGACCGCTCCCGGAAGGTGTTCCTGCGCGGGTGGGAGGAGTTCGACGAGCCCGTCGACCGCATCGTCAGCATCGAGGCGTTCGAGGCATTCCCGAAAACGCGGTATAAGGCGTTTTTCGAGACTTGCTACAACATCATGCCCAGCGATGGCCGAATGGTCTTACAGACCATCATGGGTCACCCGCTGAAGCGCTGGCCCGACATGGGCATTCCGATCACCATGACCGATCTGAAGTTCATGCGGTTCATCGCCAAGGAGATCTTCCCCGGCGGTTCGGTGCCGTGCGACGAAGACGTCGAGGAGTACTCGCGCGACGCCGGCTTTTCGGTAGAGAACACCGACCTGTTGAGCCCGCACTACGTCACGACTCTCGACATCTGGGCGGAGAAACTCGAGGCCGCCCACGACGAGGCGGTCGCCGCGACGTCCGAAGAGGTATACGAGCGCTACATGAAGTACCTCATCGGATGTTCGGACTTCTTCAAGCGCGGCGTCTCCTACGTGGGGCAGTTCACGCTCGCCAAGAATCAATAGGCTCCGAACGCCAACGCGACATTGTGCCCGCCGAGGCCGAAGGATTCGCTGATCGCATAGCGGTAGTGGTCGCGGCGCGGCTGATCGGCTACGACGTCCAGATCGATCTCGGGGTCGAGGTCTTTCAGGTTGAGTGTCGGTGGCACGACTCCGTCGCGCAATGCCTGCACGGTCAGCACGGCCTCCACCGCGCCGGCGGCGCCCATGGAGTGGCCCAACGCAGCCTTGGGCGCATACACCACGGGCATGTGGTCGCCGAGAGCGTTGCGAATCGCGCGGGCCTCAGCGAGGTCACCGAAGTCAGTTCCGGTGGCGTGGGCGTTGATGTGGTCGATGTCAGCCGGTGTCAGCCCGGCGAGGTGAATGGCACGAGTGATGGCATCGCCGGCCCGCTCGCCGTTGGGGTCGGGCTTGACGATGTCGAAGGCGTCGGACGTGATGGCCGCCCCCATGAGACGGGCCAGGATGCGGGCGCCGCGCGCCTTGGCATGTTGCTCGGTCTCGATGATCATCAGCGCGCCGCCCTCACCGAACACCATGCCGTCGCGGTCTTTGTCGAACGGTCGACAGGCGCCGGGCGGGTCGTCGTTGTTGGTGGACAACATGCCCAGTTGCATGAACGCGGCGATCGGTACGGCCTCGATATGGGTCTCGACGGCGCCACAGATCGCGATGTCGGCCTCGCCGACAACGATGTGTCGCCACGCCTCGGCGATGGCCGCGGCACCCGAGGCGTCAGCCATCAGCGGCGAGATGATCCCGGCCTTGGCCTGGCGGTCCAGCCCGACGGCGGCGGCAGGCCCGTTGGGCATGTGCATCTGCACCGTCAGCGGGGACACCGCGCGCAGGCCCTTTTCCCGCCAGGCGTCATGCTGGATGGGAATCTCCTCGGTGGAACCCAGTGCGAGCCCGATCGACACCACGAGCCGCCTGGTGTCGACCTCCGGTGATCCTGCGGTGCTCCAGAGTCGCCGACTCAGCACGGTGGACATCTTCTGCATGTACGACGTCCGCCGCCGCTCGACGCGATCCAGCTGCTCGTCGAACGTTTCCACCAGCTGCCCGCCGATGCGTACCGGCGAATCGAACTCTGCGACGAACGGCTTGTCCAGCTCACGGATACCGCTTCGGCCCTCCAGCAGGAGCTTCCAGGTGTCCTCGGCGTCGGAAGCTACCGGAGTGGTCGACGCGACTGCAGTGACGACGACGTCGGGGAAGCCATCGCCGGTTCTCAACGGTGCCATGCCTGCCGAAGTCTTTCTTGTGAGCTGACTGTGTTGAGGTCTCGGTACCCAGGTTAGAAGCTGCCACGGCTTAATTTCCGATATGTGTGCAGAACTCGCTGACCGGGTCGACGACCCGTCGCGCCAAGAATCGTTTGAGAAACGTTCGAGCCGTGGGCCGCAATCTCCCTTCATGACCACGACCTCGTCACCTCCGCGTCGGTTGAGTCGACGCGCCAAAATCGCGCTAGCCATCGGGGCGGCCTTCCTCGTCGCCGTCGCCGCTGCCGTGAGCATCATGGCCCTCGTTGGACATCACTCGGCGAAACCGCGCACGGTGTCCTACTCCTCGCAGGTCCTGCTGCCGTTCACGAGCCTCAAACTTCCCACTGGTGTGGCGGTCGACGCCGCGGGCAATACCTATGTCACCGACTACTTCACCCACCAGGTGTGGAAACTGGCGGCCGGCGCAACCGTTCCGACCCCGCTGCCGTTCACGGGTCTGCACAACCCCAACGGCGTGACGGTCGACCCCCAGGGCAATCTCTACGTCACCGACGAGGGCAACAACCGGGTACTGAAGATGGCGCCGGGCGCGAACAGCCCAACCGTGCTGCCGTTCAAGGGCCTGAATCATCCCGGTGGCCTGGCGCTGGACAGCCGAGGCAACCTCTACGTCGCCGACTTCGGCAACAACCGGGTGCTGCAGCTCGCCGAGGGAGCGAGCGCCCCAACCGTGTTGTCGATCCCGGGGCTCACGTACCCGGAGGGTGTGGCGGTGGATGCTGCCGGTGGCCTCTACGTCACCGACACGGGCCACAAGCGGGTGCTGAAGCTGACGGCGGGGGCGAGCGCGCCAATCGTGCTGCCCTTCAACGGAATCAAAGAGCCGAACGGTGTGGCCGTGGACGCCGAGGGCAACGTCTACGTCGCAGACAAACTGAGCCAACGGGTTTGGATGTTGGCGGCGGGTTCGAGCACTGCAACCACGCTGCCGTCCAGGACCGCGCGAGGCGGTGGCCCCGGAGGCCCGTTCGGTGTGACGGTGGACACCGCCGGCAACCTCTATGTCACCGACGCCGGCAACGGCGGGGTCTTCAGGCTGGCGCCGGGGGCGTCGCATCTGACCGTGGTGCTGTTCAGCAACGTCTCTGGCGCCAGAGGTGTAGCGGTGACTTCCGGAGGCGACCTCTACATCACCGACGACGGACACGTGATGAAGCTGGCGGCGGGGGCGACGGCTCCAACCGTCTTGCTCAAGGACTTGAATATCGCCGACGGTGTGGCGGTGGACCACGCAGGCAACCTCTACGTCGCGGACGAGAACAACCAACGGGTCCTAGAGCTGGCGGCGGGCGCGAGCACGCCAACCGTGTTGCCGCTCACCGGCCTGGAACAGCCCCAGGGTGTGGCCGTCGACAGCGCCGGGAACATCTACGTCACCGACTTCTCCGGCAACCGGGTGCTCAAACTGGCCGTGGGTGCAAGCACCCCCACAGTGATGCCCTTTACCGGTCTCGATCGCCCCGACGGTGTAGCGGTGGACACCGCTGGCAATGTCTACGTCACCGACTACGGCAACAACCGGGTGCTGAAACTGGCGGCGGGGGCCAGCAGTCAGACCGTGCTGCCGTTCACCGGAATCAGGGATCCCGATGGTGTGGCCGTGGACACCGACGGCAACGTCTACGCCACCGATTATCACGATCCGTGCGCGGCGTCGAAACCGCCGTGCTTCTCCACTGAGGGCGGTCAGGTGTTGAAGCTGGCGCCGGGCGCGAGCACGCCAACCGTGTTGCCGCTCACCGGACTGTCTCGGTCTTGGGGCGTAGCGGTGGACAACGACGGCAGCGTCTACGTCACCGACACCGTCAACGACCGGGTGCTGAAGTTACCGGCGGAATAGTCGGCCATCGCGAGTTTCCCCACACCTCAAACATGTTCCTAAGAAAGGACATTGGCATGAAACACATCTCGACCCTCGGGCTCGTCGCCGCGGCGGCGGTGATGGTGGCGGCGTGCGGCACGTCAAACAATCCGCACCAAACCGCGTCGCAGGCCCCAAGTTCGGCCACGGTCGCCTCTGCTTCACCCGCGGCGACCACGGCGCCGGCCCAGCCCACACATGTGGCCGGTGGAACGTCCGGATGCGTCGATCTCGGCGGAACCGTCGGCTCCGACCAGAACTGCCACATTCAGACCTCGACCCCGACCTACAACCTCGAGATGAGCTTTCCGCTCGACTATCCCGACCAGCAAGCGGTAACCGACCTCGTGACGCACGAGCGCGACGAATTCATCAACTGGGTCGCCGAGTACGGCGGGGACGGGCGCAACCGGCCATACGAGGAGGTCGTGACGGCGAAGACGTACCGATCCGCTGGATCCCAAAGCCTGGTGTTCAAGATCTCCGAGGACAGCGGCGCCGCGCATCAAGGCCACCCGAACACCACATTCACTGCGCTGGACTACGACCTGGTCAAGCAGGCCCCGATCACGTTCGACACGCTGTTCAAACCGGACACGGATCCGCTGGAGGTGCTGAACCCGATTGTCCAGCGTGAGTTGGACGCACCGGCTGAGAACCTCGAAGTCCGCGTGTACCAGAACTTTGCGCTCACCGACGACGCCGTGATCTTCTTCTTCGGCGAGAACCAGGTCGTAACGGACAACAATGGGCCGCACAAGGTTTCGGTGCCCCGCACCAAACTCGCATCCGTGCTTGCCTAGCGGTTCCTCGACAAATGCGAGGACTGTCTCACGAACGTCCCGACAGGCGGCGTCAGTGCTGCGGCAGTCCGCGGTGCAGGAACCAGCCTTCTGCCGCGTCGCGGCCGCTAACGCCGGCGGTCATCCTGCGGTGGAATGCTCTGCTCGAAGCTGAACACGTTGTCGGGGTCGTACTTCGCTTTGATCGTGCGCAGTCGGTCGACGTTGTTTCCCCAATAGGCGGTCTCCCAGGCCGCCATGCCGGCATTCGGCACGTTGACGTAGGCGCCATTCACATAGGGCCCCAACGCTTCGCTGAACTCGGCAATCCATGCCTGGCACTTCGCAGTCAGCGGGTCGGCCGTTGCGGGTATTCCACCACGAGTGCCCCAGCCGGCGCCTGGCTCGGCGTAGAAGAGCGCGTTCCGGTGGGCAAACGCTGAGCCGCCGGAAGGCTCACCGGCCTTTACGGCTCCGCCGAAGGCATTCGTGAAGTAGTTGCAATCCGGCGTGGGGGCCTTAGACATGAATGAGCCGACCAGACTGATCGCCTCATCGGGGAACGGGTCGGAGACGAACTGCGAGAAGAACTTCCAGTTTGCGGGCTCCTTGGGTGTCGGTATCTGGAATCCCGCGTAGGTGTCTGCCCAACCCGCGCTCTTTGTCGAGACATCCGGATTGCCGACTGACAAAATCGGCGCCAGCATCTGCGCTGCGTCTGCCTCGGACCCGGACGCGAGTACACCGACCAGCAGGATCTCATCGGGGTGTATCTCGAGCTGACTCGTGAGGCGGTTGTCGACGTGAGGGGCCGAACGCTGCCACGCCTCGAAGACCCGGCCAAGGTCATCGAGGCCTGGCCATGTCGCGGTGACGTAGATGGTCTGCGTCAGCGGATGAATCTTGTAGGTCAGTGACGTGACGATCCCGAAATTGCCGTTGCCAGCGCCACGGAGCGCCCAGAGCAGGTCTGAGTTGTTCTCCTCATCGGCGATGATCGACTTGGCTCCGTCGGTGTTCGACGCGACGACAACCTCCGCCGCGATGAGGTTGTCGGAGGCCATGCCAAAATTACGGGTAAGAAGCCCGAAGCCACCGCCGAGGGTCGCGCCTACCAGGCCGACGGTTCCTTCGGTTCCGGTTGACGCCGCAAAGCCAGCTTCGCCGAGCTCGGTCACGGCTTCCATCTGGTTAAGCCCAGCACCGACTGTCGCAGTGCTCGATGCCATGTCGATTGTCGCCGACTTCATTTCGCTGACATCGATCACGATGCCGTTGTCGACATTGGACCAGCCCTCAAGGCAGTGACGGCCACTACGCACCCGAAGCGTGACATTGTTCTGCCGCGCCCATGTGAGGGCATTGACGATGTCCTGCGTCTCCCGGGCGAACACGATCACCGTCGGATCGTGGGTGAAGAGCAGGTTCCAGCCAGCGCTTGCCACCCGGTAATCGGCGTCGCCCGGGCGGACGATTCGGCCGGTCAGCTCGGCCGGTCGTGCCGTCGTGGACGTCATTCGGTCCTCTCAGGCGCGGCCGCGAAAATGTCTTCTCCCGGCTCGGTGTCGAGCACCTCGCGGCTGAAGATCAACATCTTGGCGAAGTAGACCCCGCCGGCGACGATCAGGCCGACGACGATCAAGGTGGGTACGGTGGCGTCGCCGGGGGTGACGAGCACGAACAGCACGACCGCCTCCCAGACCAGCGCAGCGATGGCGACCGGCAGCTCGAAGCGCCCCAGGCTGAAGCCGCCCTGCTTGTGCTCGAGTCCTTTCCGCACCGCAAGGTAGAGGATGACGATCGCGCCGTAGATGAGCGCAGGCAGGATCGTCGACCCGATGATGAGCTGCAGCAGCGCTGCACCCGGGAGCGCGAGCATCAGGACCACACCGACGACCAGGATCAGGATCGTCGCCGGGACCGGGGTTTGCGTGCGCGTGTTGACCCGCCGCATCACCGCGTGCGCGGGGAAGCGTGCATCGCGCGCCATGGCGAACACCTGCCGCGAGCATGCCGCCATCACCACCATCCCGGCGCCGAACATCGCAAACGTTAGCCCCGCCAACAGGATTCGCTCCGTGACCGGCCCGAGCTGACTGCGGATGATCGCGGCGACCGGCGAGCCGCTGGCGCTCACGCTCGGAATGTCCTTGATAGCGACGGTGAGCGCGATCAGGAACACCAGGCCCAGCACTCCCGCCGCGACCACCGATGCCACAATCGCGCGCGGGACGCTGCGAAACGGATCCTTCGCCTCCTCAGCGAGATTCGCCGCGGAGTCGAAACCGACCAGCGTGGTGAGGCCCATGATCATCCCGGCCATCAACCCGCCCCCGATGCCGAAGTAGTTGGGGTCTCCCGCAGTGACACCGCGCGAGGTGAGGTTGCCGAGGTCGCCGCTGCCCGTGAACACCATGACAGCGGCCAGCGCGATCACCAACACCACGACGATGGCCAGTTCGATTCCAACCGCGCCCGAGGTGATCAGGCCGAGCAAGCGCGTCGAGGCGATGACCAGCACGGCCTGAATAATCAATATCGCCACCGTGATCAGCCGAGCGGTGTCCTCACTCTCGTGCATCCCTACCAGCGGCATGAACGCCTGACTCGCCAACGCGTTATCCAGGGCGACCACGGCGATCGCCAGGTACCAGAACGTCAGCCACCCGAACAACCAACCGATCTTCGGGTTGGCCAGGCGTGAGGCCCACTGATACGAGGAGCCGCTGAGTGCGATGCGGGCCGCGAATTGCGCGACCACCAGCGCCACCAGTGTCTGTCCTACTGCCGCGATGATCCACAGCCAGATTCCGACCGGTCCGGCAGTCCCAAGTAGGTTGTCGTATGTCGCGAAAATGCCGACGGCCACCGAGATGAACGCGAACGAGATCGCGAATACCTGAAAGGGGCCGAGAGTTCGTTTGAGTTCTGGCTCGTAGCCACAGTCTCGACACTCGTCATCTGGAGTAGCGGTGTCCGCCACGTTTTCTACCGTCATATCCGACCTTCCGTGGCGGGTGATGCACCGAACACTAGATGACGGGACGACCCTTTTCACCTCGAAATTGACGATTGCGTGAAATTTGCTGTTCGACCGCCGCGGGAGCACGCCATACCGGTCAGAAAATCCATCTAGCCAGAAACATTGGAGGCTAGAGCATGAGACGAGGCATCCTGGCGAAATCCGAAACGACGAGAAACGTTACACAGGAGTTAGCCGTCCGTTCCCACCAATCGAGGGCAAGTGCATCGCTCATCGCGCACACATGGACGTCCAGTGGTGGAAGCTATCCGGCGAAATCGGGTCGCAGCCCGAGGCATTAAGCACAGCGGCGCAGACTTTCCCGCCCGTTGTGAGAAACACCGTGACAACTCGGCCTCAATCGAATGCAGACCCCCCTCGAAAGGAGGCCTGTCCAGCGCGTGGCAGGTGCAGTGTCGTGTTTCAGGACATACGCATAGGGTGTCGCAAAACATCGGAATAGGTTCGCGGGGCGAGCGTCGGCGGTATGTCGAAGGCTCGTCTGGTTATCACCGCGGTCGTTGTCGAGGGTCGCAGCCAATCCGATGTCTCCC
>NZ_DATENY010000027.1:0-76851 GCF_035274705.1 Mycobacterium sp.
GATGTGGCCCGGAGCCCCCGAGCAGCTGCACGAGGTGCTGACCAAGAATCAGGTGCCTGATGACGAGGTCAACAAGATGACCTTCGAAAACGCCATGCGCTGGTACCACTGGGATCCGTTCACCCACATCACCCGTGAGCAAGCCACCATCGGCGCATTGAGGAAGGCCGCTGAGGGCCATGACGTCTCCATCAAAGCCCTCAGCAAGCACGAGCACGGCGGCGCCAACTTCGCCGACTTCGCTGCGAATGCCAAGGAGCTGACCGGCAATAAGGACTGAGTCGTAGTTCTAGAGTCAAGTGCGCCGGTGCGAAAGAACCGTTTAGGCACCGGCGCACTGGCTTGTGACCGGAGGGGAGTGGTTGTGTCCAGCGGGATGAGTTTTGAGCTGACCGAGGATCAGGAGTTGATCCGAAAGTCCGTCGCAGAGCTTGCGGGCAAATTTGACGACCACTACTGGATGGAGAAGGACCTAGCCCACGAATTCCCGCAGGAGTTCTACGACGCCATCGCTAAGGGCGGCTGGCTGGGCATGACGATCCCGGAGGAGTACGGCGGCCACGGTCTGGGCATCACCGAGGCGACCCTGCTACTCGAGGAGATCTCGCGCTCCGGGGCGGCGATGAACGGCGCCAGTGCCATCCACCTGTCGATCTTCGGGATGCAGCCCGTGGTCAAACACGGCTCTGCGGAGCTAAAGGCTGCGACGTTGCCCCGGATCGTCAACGGCGACCTGCACGTGTGCTTCGGTGTCACGGAACCCGGTGCAGGACTGGACACTTCGCGCATCACCACCTTCGCCAAACGGGAAGGCGACAAATACCGCATCAACGGCCGCAAGGTGTGGATTTCCAAAGCGCTGGAGTCGGAGAAGATCCTGCTGCTGACTCGCACCACGCCGTACGACGAGGTCACCAAGAAGACCGACGGCATGACGCTGTTCCTCACCGATCTGAACCGCGACCACGTCGACATTCGTCCGATCAAGAAGATGGGCCGCAACGCCGTCAGCTCCAACGAGGTGTTCATCGACGATCTGATCGTGCCGGTCGAGGATCGGGTTGGCGAAGAGGGTAAGGGTTTCAAGTACATCCTTGACGGGCTGAACCCGGAACGGATGCTGATCGCCGCCGAGGCGTTGGGCATCGGGCGGGTCGCGTTGGCGAAGGCGGTCAAGTACGGCAACGAGCGGGTCGTCTTCAACCGTCCCATCGGCATGAACCAGGGACTGCAGTTCCCGCTGGCGGACTCACTGGCGCGTCTGGACGCCGCCGAACTGGTGCTGCGCAAGGCAACGTGGCTGTACGACAACGGCAAACCATGTGGGCGCGAAGCGAATACCGCGAAATATCTGTGTGCCGACGCCGGTTTCGGCGCCGCCGACAGGGCACTGCAGTTGCACGGAGGGATGGGGTATTCCGAGGAGTACCACGTGTCGCGATATTTCCGCGAATCGCGGTTGATGAAGATCGCGCCGGTGAGCCAGGAGATGATCCTGAACTTCCTTGGCGAACACGTGTTGGGAATGCCGAGGAGCTACTGATGACCAATTCTCCTCGCGTCGTCCCCCTGCTCTCCGGGCGGGTGGGCCCCCAGCTTGCGAGGGGAGTGCCCCCAGCGCTCGCCCAGGCCTACTTCGACCTGACCGGCCGCTCAGCGTTGGTGACCGGAGCCGCGGGCGGCATCGGCTCTGCGGTCGCCGCGGCGCTGGCGGACGCGGGTGCGGCGGTCCTCGCCACTGACCTCGACAAGGATGCGGCCGCCGCTGTGGCTGAACGCATTTCGGATGCAGGCGGCCGGGCCGAATCCGCCGCGCTCGACGTTTCGGACCGCGACTCGGCCGACGCCGCGGCCGCCCAGGCGGCCGCACTGGCCGACGGCGCGGTTCACATCGTGATCAACAACGCCGGCGTGACGAGGCCGGCGATGTTCGACAAGACCACCCAGGAGTCGTTCCGGCTGCTGTTCGACATCCACGTGATGGGCGCGTTCAACGTCACCCAGGCGGCGCTGCCCTACATCCCCACCGACGGCAGCGGCCGCATCGTCAACGTGACATCCGCTGCCGGACTGACCGGCACCCTCGGTCAGGTCAACTACTCGGCCGCCAAGGCCAGCATCGTCGGCTTCACGAAATCGCTGGCACGCGAACTGGCGACCAAGAACATCACTGTCAATGCGCTGGCTCCGCTGGCGGCCACCCCGATGACCGAAACCATCCGCACCAACGAGAAATTCGCGGCCAACATGATGAACCGCATTCCGATGAAGCGCTGGGCCGAGCCGTCGGAGATCGCCGGCGCGTTCGTGTTCATGGCGTCCAACGCGGCGTCCTACATCACCGGACAGGTGCTGCCGGTCGACGGCGGCCTGGTGATGTGACGGGGATGTCAGCCGCCCCGCTGGCCGGGGTCACGGTCGTTGCGATGGAGCAGGCCGTCGCCGCCCCGATGTGTACTCGCGTGCTCGCCGACTTCGGTGCGCGCGTGATCAAGGTGGAGAATCCCAACGGCGGCGACTTCGCCCGCGACTACGACGACGTGGTCAACGGTCCTGGCGGCCTTGCCGCCCACTTCGTCTGGTGCAACCGCGGCAAGGAGTCGGTCACCCTCAACACGAAGTCGCCGGCAGGCATGGAACTTCTGCACCGGCTTCTCGACCGGGCCGACGCGTTCGTGTCAAATCTCGCACCAGGATCCACCGCAAAAATGGGCATTGCGGCCGCCGACCTCGCGCAGCGCCACCCCAATGTCATTCCCGTCGAGATAGACGGTTACGGACCGGGCGGACCCATCTCGCACAAGCGCGCGTATGACCTTCTCGTGCAAGCAGAATCCGGCTCGTGTGCCGTTACCGGATACCCCGGCATGCCCGCCAAGCCCGGACCCGCGATGGCCGACTTCACGACCGGGCTGTACGCCGCGATCTCGATCCTGGCGCTGCTGTTCGCACGGGGTAACCGTCCCGAAGGGGCCGTAGCGCCGTCCGTCGAGCTGAGCCTGTTCGACGTGATGACCGATGTGATGGGCTACGCACTCACCTATACCCAGCACTCCGGCATCGACCAGCAGCCGCTCGGCGTCGGATCGCCCGCCGTCGCGCCGTACGGAGCGTTTCCGACCCGTGACGGTCAGACTGTCGTGCTCGGCACCACCAACGACCGCGAGTGGCAGAGGGTGGCCAGGGAGATCATCGACCGCCCCGACCTCGCCGACGATCCGCGGTTTGCCACCAACCGTGGCCGCTGTTCGCACCGCGACATCCTCGATGAGGCCATCGGATCCTGGTGTGCCCAGCATGATCTCGTGGAGATCCAGAAGACCGCCGACGCGGCGGGCATCGGCAACTCGCGCTACAACTTGCCGAGCGAAGTGGTGGTGCACCCACAGTTGACAGCCCGGGACCGCTGGCGCACTGTCGGCACGTCCAAGGGGGACATCCAGGCATTGCGGCCACCGCCGGTGATCAGCGGATTCGAGCAGCCAATGGGTGCCGTGCCCGGGCTGGGCGAACACACCGACGCCGTCCTCGTCGAATTGGGGCTGACCGAAGACGAAATCAGTCGGCTGCGTGCCGACGGGGTGATCGGGCCGGCGTTCTCGTGAGCCAGGAAAAGGTGCTGCTGTCAGACGACCGGGACGGCGTTCGGACGCTGACCCTGAACCGGCCCGATCGCAAAAACGCGATCAACGCGCAGCTGTGGATCGAACTGGCCGACGCGGTCGCGCTCGCGCAAAGCAAGGCCCTGCTCAACGACGGGGCTAACTCGATGTTGCGGGAGGCGCTGGCCCATGAGGCCCGCGCGCAGCCGGGCAACT
Organism: Mycobacterium sp.; assembly: GCF_035274705.1. Taxonomy (GTDB): domain Bacteria; phylum Actinomycetota; class Actinomycetes; order Mycobacteriales; family Mycobacteriaceae; genus Mycobacterium. Next base: position 3,819 of record NZ_DATENY010000027.1, read on the forward strand.
TCGCGACTGCAGACTCAATAGAGGGGTACGCGGCGTTCGCCGAGAAGCGTGATCCCGCGTTCACTGGTCGATGGGCCGTACCGAGATCGGAGTAGCAAGATGCGTGAAACCGTAATCGTCGAGGCGGTGCGCACGCCCGTCGGCAAGCGCAACGGGGGACTGGCCGACATGCACGCCGCCGATTTATCGGCGATCGTCCTCAATGCGCTGATGGAGCGCGCCGGGGTGGACCCCGACATCGTCGACGACGTCGTGTGGGGCTGCGTCTCGCAGGTCGGCGACCAGTCGAGCAACATCGGGCGATACTCGGTGCTGGCCGCCGGGTGGCCCGAACACATTCCCGGTACCACCATCAACCGCGCATGCGGGTCGAGTCAGCAGGCGCTGGACTTCGCGGTACAGGCCGTGATGTCCGGCCAGCAGGACGTCGTGGTGGCCGGTGGCGTCGAGGTGATGAGCCGGGTGCCGCTCGGTTCTGCGAGGGCGACCGGCATGCCATACGGGCCGAAAGTCCTTGCGCGGTACGGCGATTTCTCGTTCAACCAGGGCATCTCTGCGGAGCTCATCGCAAAGAAGTGGGGTTTTTCGCGGACTCGCGTCGATGAGTATTCGGTCCGCTCACACGAGCTGGCGGCCAAGGCGCAGGACAACGGCGCGTTCGAGACGCAGATCATGCCGGTGTTCACCGACGGCGAGCCAGTGGTGGCCGACGAAGGCATTCGCCGGGGGACGACCGTCGAGAAGCTTGCTGGGCTCAAGCCTGCGTTCCAGGAGGACGGCGTCATTCACGCCGGCAACTCCTCGCAGATCTCCGACGGCGCGGCCGCCCTGCTGGTCATGTCGGCCGACAACGCCATCGCGCTGGGTCTGACGCCGATCGTCCGATACCGGGCCGGCGCGGTCACCGGGGCGGACCCCGTGCTGATGCTCACCGGTCCCATCCCGGCGACCGAGAAGGTCCTGCACAGGGCGGGCGTCACATTGGACGAGGTCGGCGTGTTCGAGGTCAACGAGGCGTTCGCGCCGGTACCGCTGGCGTGGCTGGCCGAAACCGGCGCCGACGAGGACAAGCTCAACCCGCTGGGCGGGGCCATCGCGCTCGGCCACCCGTTGGGCGCGTCGGGTGCAGTGCTGATGACGCGCATGGTCAATCACATGCGCGACAACGGGATTCGCTTCGGCCTGCAGACCATGTGCGAGGGCGGTGGCACGGCCAACGCCACGCTGGTCGAACTCATCTCGTAGACAAGGAGATTCGATGCGCCGCGATCTGTTCACCGAGGACCACGAAGCGTTTCGCGAACTCGCCCGCAACTTCGTCGACAAGGAGGTGGTTCCGCACTATCCCGAGTGGGAAAAGGGAGGACGGATGCCCCGCGACGTCTTCAAGCAGATGGGTGAGCTCGGCATGCTGGGGATGGCCATCCCCGAGGAGTACGGCGGCGCGGGGATGCCCGACTACCGCTATAACGTCGTGATGCAGGAGGAGGCGGCGCGCGCGCTGGTGACCCTGTCGACCGTGCGCACCCAGCTCGAGGTGATCCTGCCGTACTTCCTGCATTACGCGAACGAAGAGCAGCGGAATCGCTGGTTCCCGGGTCTGGCGGCCGGCACGTTGCTCACCGCGATCGCGATGACCGAACCGGGAACCGGGTCGGATCTGGCCGGCATGCGCACCACCGCGGTGCGTGACGGGGACGACTTCATCGTCAACGGTGCCAAGACTTTCATCACCGGCGGCATCCAGGCTGACCTGGTCATCGTGGTCGCCCGCACATCGACAGATGCGGACAACCGCCGCAGGGGTCTGACGCTGCTGGTCGTCGAGGACGGTATGCCGGGGTTCACGCGCGGGCGTGAACTCGAGAAGATGGGCTGCAAGGTGCAGGACACCGCCGAGCTGTCGTTCGTCGGCGTCCGCGTCCCGGCCGCGAATGTGCTGGGGGAGGAGGGTGAGGCATTCGGTTACCTCGGCCATAACCTGCCGCAGGAGCGCCTGACCGTCGCCGTCGGATCGGTTTCCCAGGCCCACTCGGCTATCACGGCGGCCATCGAGTACACCCAGAACCGCAAGGCGTTCGGCACGCCGGTCGCGTCGTTCCAGAACACCAAGTTCGAGTTGGCGGCGTGCTCGACGGAGGTGGAGGCCGCCCAGGCGATGCTCGATCGCGCCGTCTCACTGCACGTCGAGGGTGATCTGACGGCCGCCGACGCCGCCCGCGTGAAGCTCTTCTGCACCGAGATGCAGCAGCGCGTGATCGACCGCTGCCTGCAGCTGTTCGGCGGCTACGGCTACATGATGGAGTATCCGATCGCGCGGCTGTACACGGATGCGCGCGTGGCCCGCATCTACGCTGGTACCAGCGAGGTGATGAAGGTGATCATCGCCAAGTCGCTGGGCCTTTAGCATCATGAGCGATGAATCGTCAGCCGACATCCGGCAAGCACGCGGCGACTGGGCGGCCAGTCACCGCGATACGTATCTGCGAACGGGCGGCGTACAGGGCCACGTCATGGACATCTCCGAGGTCGGTGGCCACTCATTCACGACGCACTGTTTGATCAGGGTGAAGGGGCGCAAATCCGGCAGGACGCAAATCGTTCCGCTGATCTACGGCGATGTCGGTGGTGAGGTCGTGGTCGTCGCGTCGCAAGGTGGCGCCGACCAGCATCCCGAGTGGTATCTCAACCTTCGTGCCGCCCCCGAGGTTGACTTCCAGATTGGTACCCAAGCCTTTCGGGCGACCTGGCGTGAGCCCGAAGGCGAAGAGCGGCACAAGGTCTGGGACTTCATGGTGCGTGCGTTCCCGCCGTACATCAAGCATCAGAAATCAACGGCACGGCACATCCCGGTGATCATGATGACGCCCGTAGCGGCCATCGAGGTGTTCCGGGAGTCCGACGTTCAATCCTCGTAGACCAACTCGACGCGCGGCATCTGCCCGCTCGAACCCATCGGCGAGTCGTACACCACCACCGAGCACATCGAGGTCGACCTCGATGAGGCGGTCTTCTCGTGATCGTCAGCCATACGAGTCTGGGACAGCATGCCCGCACGTTTCTGAACGATGTCTGGAAGGCGCTGACCTGCGGTGTGACGGCGAACGAAGCGTTTTTTTCGCTGAGACCCTTGTCGCAGCTGGCAAACCTACCTACTGTGTGTTCACTAGGTTGGTTGGACGAAGGAGCTATGTGACGTCGGTGTCAGGCCCTGACGCATCGGCTCTTCGCGCGAGCGCTCATCGCAGGCCGTACGCCACACTCCTCGCCAAGGGCGAGGACCGTAGGCAGCGGATCCTGGCCGTCGCCGAACGGCTGTTGGCGCGCAATGGATGGCGCAACACCTCCCTGGCCCAGATCGCGAAGGAAGCCGGGGTCACGCCGGCCGGCCTACTGCATCACTTCGAGTCCAAGGAGCAGTTGCTCAACGCTGTGCTCGACGCCCGTGACGCCGACGACGACGCCCACGCCGATTACCGCCGCGGCGATCTGATCACCGAGCTGAGCCGGGTCCCGGAGCGGTTCGAACGAGCCCCGGAGCTGATCGGCACGTTCACGGTGCTGCTTGTCGAGAACATCGCGCCGGACGCTCCGTTGCGCGACCGCCTTCACAAGCGGTATCGCGACGCCATCGACATCATCACGACCATCATCGAGCGCGGTCAGCAAGACGGGCTGTACCGCACAGACTTCGACCCGGCCAGCAAGGCCGTGGAGATCCTCGCCTTCATCAACGGAATGGAGACCTTATGGTTGCTCGATCCTTCAATACCGCTGACCGAAGTGTTCAAGGGGTACGCGGAGTCGCTAGTACGCGACATCGAGCCGCGGAGCTCGACATGAGGTACCGGCTCGACGTTGTCGCACCGACCGTGCTCGACGCGGTGCGGTTCGCCGGCGGCTGGGTCTATGACCGGGTGATGGCTGGATGGGACGTCACGGTCCTGATCGGCGGCGACGAGGAAGCCCGGCCTCTCGAGATCCTCGGCGCCGAAGTGCGCGATCTCGAGCCGGTGCTGGCGTCGTGGGAAGATCGCCCGCATCCGCAGACTGTTGCCGTCGCAGGGGATCTGTTCGCAGTGGATGCGCGCGTCCGCGAGCATGTCCTGAACGCGTTGGATCAGGGCGCAACCGAAGTGACGCTCTGGGGCGACAGCCTGCCCTCGGAGCTCGATGAGAGTGTTGATTCGGTGCAGCACCGATTGAGTGCGGCGGCACGCGCGTTCAAGGCTCAGGCGCTCGCCGCGGCTGACGATTCGGCGACCGTGGCAGTCGGCGACACCGAGACGTTCCGCTGCGGCATGATGGCCTCGGTCGCCGCGGACCTGATCCCGGCCAGCTAGTTTTCGCGAGCAGTCGCAAAGGACCCCGACACGCCGCGATTTTGGGGCCCTCTGCGACTGCTCGCGCAATTAGGTGAGGTCGATGAGCACCTTGCCGATGGCGCGGCCATCGGCGACATGTCTCAGCGCCGCAACAGTTTCGGTGAGCGGGTAGACGGCGCAGACGTGAGGTAGCACCCGGCCGCTGACGAGGTGCTCACGCAGTTCGTCCTCGTTGCGGGCGAATTCGTCGGGCGGAACATCCTGGAATTGAAAACCAAGGACGTGCACGCCCTTGATGAGCACAAGGTTGAGCGGGATGCGGGGAATGGTGCCGGATGCGAATCCGACTGTGACGAATCGCCCGCCGCGACCGAGCGACCGCAATGCGGGCTCTGACAGCTCACCTCCGACCGGGTCGATGACCACATTGGCACCGCCGGGCACGGCCTCCTTCAGCGCGCTCCGAAAATCACCTGTCTTGTGGTTGACGAGGTGCTTGGCACCGTAACCCGCTGCCACGTCTAACTTTTCGGTCGATGATGCGACGGCGGTCACCGAGGCGCCGAGCTGCACGCCGAGCTGAACTGCGGCAAGGCCGACGCCACCGCCAGCGCCGAGCACGACGAGCTCGTCGCCCTCGTGCACGCGGGCCATCGACCGCAGTGTGTGATACGCCGTGCGATACGCCACACCGAACGCCGCGGCGGTTCGGTCGTCGACGCCTTCGGGGATGCGTGACAGTCGTGCCGTTGGGACCGCCACCTCATCGGCGAAGGCGCCGTACAGTCCGGCGCCGGTCACCCGATCCCCGGCGGTGAAACCCTCTGCGCCGTCGCTCGTCTCGACGATCACACCGGCGAATTCGCTGCCGGGCACAAACGGCGGCGCCACACTGATCTGGTACTCGTTGGCGATCAGCAGCACATCGGGAAAGTTCACCGCCGCCGCGCCGACCCTCACCCGTACCTGCCCCGCCGCGACCGTTGGCGACGGCTGTTCCTCGACACGGACCACTTCCGGTGGCCCGTACGACCGGCAGACCGCAGCTCGCATGTCAGCGGTAGTCGCTGGACTCGGCCAGCTCAGCCGCCGAGGCCATCAGGTCTGTCACGACGGGTCCGAACGCCAGCAGCTTCTCGTCATCGCCCGCGCGCTGGTAGCCCTGCTCCAACACGATTGCCAACTTCCACTTGGCGAGCACCAGGTAGTAGTCGAGGTCGTCCACTTGGCGACCCGATACGTCGGCGTAGTGCGCGACCACCTCGTCGCGCGTAGGCATACCCCGCATGTCGGCATAGCTCATCTCCGACTCTTGCGGAGCGCTGGTGTCGGTCGGCCAGCTCTGCACCATCCAGCCCAGGTCGAGTTTGGGATCGCCGACGGTGCCCATCTCCCAGTCGACGATCGCGGCGAGCCGCGCTGGTGCGCCATGGTGATACATCACGTTGGCGAACTGATAGTCCCCGTGCATCACGCCGGGAATGCAGTCGAGCGGCCTGTGGGCCCGCAGCCAGTCGGTGGCCACCTCGAGCCCGGGTAGCTCGCGCTTCTTGATTCGTTCGAGGAAGCCGATCCACCTCTCGACCTGGCGCTCGTGGAACCCGTCCGGGCGACCGAGATCCTGCAGCCCCTTTGCCTGCCAGTCGACCTTCGACAGCAACGCAATACCTTCGGCCAGCTGGTAGCTCAGCTCCGGGCGCGTGCTGAAGTCGCTGTTGAACGGTTCGGGCCACTTACCGTGCTGATCCATCGGTGACCAGCCGTCGACGAAGCCCATCAGATAAAACGGCCTGCCCAGAACCGAGGCGTCCGAACACACTGCGACCGCCCTGGTGTGCGGCACGTCGGTGCCGTCGAGCGCCTCGATGATCCGCCACTCCCGCAGGATGCCCTTGTCGCGATCCGGGGGAGCGCCCGGCGGAGGCATGCGCAGCACGCAACGCTCCTCGCCGCGGCAGATCTCATAGATGACGTTCTGCGTGCCGCCGGCCAGGAAGCGAGCCGTCAGCGGCTCGTCCTTGCCGGGCAGCGCGGCGGAGTCCATCCAATCGGCAAGCCGCCCAACATCAATCTCGGGTTCGGTCACAGGTTCCCTACTTCGTCTTCCAGGTATTCGGCGTACTTCGCCCTCGCCGCTTCGCGTTTGCGCGGTGTCCATTGGCTGGGCCAGGTGTCGTCGGTGGCCTGATAGTTCCGTAGTACCTGGCGAGCCACCGTCGTCTTGTGTACCTCTGTGGGGCCGTCGGCCAGCCCCATCACCGCAGCGCCGGTGACCATGCCCATGAACGGCATCTCGTTGGTGACACCCAGCGCGCCGTGTATTTGCATTGCGCGCCATGCGATGTCGTGCAGCACTGTCGGCATGACCACCTTGACGGCGGCGATGTCCTTGCGCACCTTCTTGTAGTCGTTGTACTTGTCGATCTCCCACGCGGTGTAGAGCACCATCAGGCGGAACTGGAGCAACTGCGCGTACGAATCGGCGATGTAACCCTGTACGAACTGCTTGTCCGAGAGCTTGCTGCCCTGGGTCTCGCGGCTGAGCGCACGCTCGCACATCATGTCCAGCGCCTTGCGGGCCAGGCCGATGGTGCGCATCGCGTGGTGAATGCGGCCGCCGCCCAATCGAGTCTGGGCGATGACGAATGCCTGACCCTCGCCGCCGAGCACCGCATCGGCGGACACCCGCACGTTGTCGTAGTGAATCAGCGCATGCGAGCCCTCGTTGTCCCGCTCGCCGTACAGGCCGACGTTGCGCACGATGTTGACGCCCGGCGTGTCGGTCGGCACCAGGAACATCGACATGCCCTGGTAGGCGCTGACTTCTGGATTGGTCACCACCATCACGATCAGGAACGACGCGGTTTTGGCGTTGGAGGAGAAGAACTTCCAGCCGTTGATCACCCAGTCGTCGCCGTCGCGCACCGCCGTTGTCTTGAAGAGGGTGGGGTCGGCGCCGGCGTGCGGTTCGGTCATCGAGTAGCAGGAGAAGATCTCGCCCTCGAGTAGGGGTCGCAGGTAACGCTGCTTCTGCTCGTCGGTGCCGTAGTGCGCGATGATCTCGGCGTTGCCGGTATCGGGTGCCTGGCAACCGAACACGATCGGCGCCCACTGCGAGCGGCCCAGAATCTCGTTGAGCAGCGCGAGCTTGAGCTGGCCGTAGCCCTGCCCGCCAAGCTCGGGTCCGAGGTGCGTGGCCCATAGCGCCCTGCGGCGCACTTCCTTCTTCAATGGGTCGATGGCCTTGCGGCGCTTGCCATCCAGCGGAGTGAACGCCTGATGCGGCCACACCAGATCGAGCGGCTCGACCTCCTCACGGACGAACTCGTCCGCCCAATCCAGAACCTTCTGGTACTCAGGATCGGTTTCGAAATCCCACGCCATCGGGGGCTCCTCTCAATTGAAGGTGACGACGACCTTGTCGGCGGCGCCGGGTGTCGTAGGCTGTCGATGACCTTGCCGGCCGGCTCGTGGCCCAACGGAATGCCGCCGTCGTGGGCAGTGATACCGCCCAGGGAGATGAAAAACGAGTCGGTGGCGCAGATTTCGCAGGTCCGGATTTTGACCAGCACATCCGCCGGCGCGATAGTCGGCTTCGGCGCGTCGACTACCTGCGTCGCGCCGGGTGCTGTCACCCACCGACACCTTCATACCTCTGCTCCTTCAGGCGGGAAGTTGGTTGAAACCGGCAATCAGGGCGGCGATACCACGAGTGACGACGTCTGAGAACGGCCGGTCGCCGTAACTGCCGGCCGCCCAGTGTCGGACGCCCTCGCTGACATGCATGCCCGCCAGGTGGGACAGGTGGTCGACATCGATGTGGGCGGCCAGCTTGCCGTCCTGCTGAGCCTTCGTGAACAAATCACCAAACATGTCGGCGTCCGCATCTTCCGCCAGTTCGCCCGAGAGGATTCGGTGCTCGTGCCGGTAGCCCTCCAGAATCGTCTCGATGATCAAGTCGCGTGGGTTGCGTGACATCGAGCGTTCGAGACTGCGCAGCGCCTCCGTGATGACCGACTCGACTTCGTAGTCCGTTTGCAGCATTGCCCGCACGGTCTTCTGAGCCGCGCGAGTCGACAACAGACCGACTTCGAAGAGCACGTCTTCCTTGGCCGGGAAATAGAAGTAGAACAGCGCCCGGGAGACACCCGCCGCGCGGCAGATGTCGGCGACCGTCGTCCTGGCGTAGCCGTTGGTGCGCCAAAGCGCCATCGCGGCCTGCACAAGGGCGCGCTTGGTTTCGTGCGAACGTGCGCGCTGATAAGAAGCTCGGCGCTGACTACCGTCAGCAACTACAGCCCCGTCGTTGTTCGGCACAGACGCACTGTAACAGCCAGATTGGCCCTTGCACATAGTTGACGTATGTCTAACTATCTAGACATGACGCGACCACTGCAGGGCAGGCGCATCATCGTCACCGGGGGCATCGGCGCGGCCGGAAATGCTGCGGACCACTGTGCTCGGCGGCGAGCCGGTCCAGTAACCAAGCAGATGTGCTGAGCAGTCGCCCGTCGTTGACGCCGGAGGGCGGGTGTGGAAATCTAATACCCCAAAGATGAGAATCACGTTCTCGCTCGGCGAGATCGTCGAAACGGAGGGTGTATGGCGGAGGACCTCACCGCGGTCGACTTCTTCCGGGACGGTCGTCTAACGGATGATCCGTACCGGTTCTACGAGGCACTTCGCAACAAATGCCCGGTCAGCCGTGAGGACCACTACGGCGTGACGATGGTGACCGGCTGGCAGGAGGCCGTCGACGTCTACAACGACGAGCAGACGTTCTCGTCGTGCATCTCGGTGACCGGTCCGTTTCCAGGGTTCCCGGTGGCCTTGGAGGGCCTAGATGGCCCAGCTGTCACCGAGCTGATCGAGAAGCATCGCGACGAGATTCCGTTCAGCGATCAGCTGCCGACGCTGGACCCGCCGACGCACACGAACCACCGCGCGCTGCTGATGCGGCTGATCACCCCAAAGCGCCTCAAGGAGAACGAGGACGCGATGTGGCAGCTCGCCGACGACATCCTCGACGACTTCCTCGCGCCAGGTGAAGGCGAGTTCATCAAGGGTTTCGCGGGGCCGTTCACGTTGCAGGTCATCGCCGACCTGCTGGGTGTCCCCGGCGAGGACCGCGACGAGCTCATCGAGCGACTGGCCCGCGGGACCCACGGGGGCGGGCTTGGCAACGCCGACAAGACGCTGACCAAGACGCCTTTGGAATACCTGTACGAGGTCTTCGCGACATACGTCGAAGACCGACGTCGTGAGCCCCGTGACGACGTGCTGACCGGACTGGCAACGGCGACGTTTCCCGACGGGTCGATGCCCGAGGTCGGAGACGTCGTGCGGGTGGCAACCAACGTCTTCTCGGCCGGGCAGGAAACCACTGTCCGGCTGCTCGGCACGGCGTTGAAGGTGATCGGCGACCGCCCCGATATCCAGCGCAGGCTCCGCAACGACCGCAGCCTGCTGCCGAACTTCATCGAGGAATGCCTGCGCATCGAGAGCCCGGTCAAGGGTGACTTCCGACTGTCCCGGGTGCCGACCACCGTTGGTGAGGAAGCAATCGCTGCCGGCTGCACGGTGATGGTGATCAACGGGGCCGCCAACCGCGATCCTCGCCGCTTCGAGAGTCCGGACACGTTCGATCCCGAACGCAAGAACGCCCGCCAGCACCTCGCCTTCGGCCGTGGCATCCACAGCTGCCCCGGCGCGCCGCTGGCTCGCGCCGAGACGCGGGTCGGACTCGAGCGATTGCTCGACCGAACCAGCCACATTCGGATCTCGGAGAGCAAGCACGGGCCCGCGGATAACCGTAGTTACCAATACATTCCGACCTATATCCTGCGTGGTCTCACCGAGTTGCATTTGGAGTTCGATCAAGAATGAAAGTCACCGTCGACGAGGACCGGTGCCGCGGCCACGGCATGTGCCTGACGCTGTGCCCCGATGTGTTCCACATGACCGACGATGGATACGCCGTCGCTGACCCGTCGGAGGTGCCGGCCGGGCTCGAAGGCGCGGCGAAGGAAGCCATCGAGTGCTGCCCAGAGCAAGCTATCAGCGAAACCGACTGAAAGCCAAGGAGATAACGTGGCGAAGGCGTCGCAAAAGGGCTACGTCATCCTGACCGAGCACATCAAAGACCCGGCCAGAATGGCCGAGTACGGCAAGTTGGCCCAGCAGGCGATGGCGGGTGCCACGATCCTGTCCGTCGACCAGAAGCCCCAGGTGATCGAGGGAGAGTGGCACGGCAGCCAGACCGTCGTCCTCGAGTTCGAATCGGTTGACGCGGCCCGTGCCTGGTACGAGTCGGATGCCTAAGCGCCGAGCAGACGTAAACATGCCCATTTTCTGAGGATTTCGGGCAGTTTTGCGTCTGCTCATCTGCGCGTGGGCCCAGCTCATCCAGCCAGTGAGGTCCTGCGGTCGAGGTGTACGGCGATCCTTGCTACCAGGTCCAGTGGATACCGGCGCACATCATCGACAACCATGGGGATGCTCGTCCAACCGCATTCCTGCAGCCTGGCGACCTTCATACGGTCATGCCTGAGCGCTTCCGGCGTCGCGTGCCACTCCATACTTTCGTACTCAGCGACCACCATCGCCTGTGGCCAAGCGAAGTCCACCCGCCAGAGCTTTCCGCACCTATCGACGATCTCGTACTGCAATTCCGGCATCGGCAGTCCGCCGTCGATGAAGACGAGGCGCGCTTCACTTTCCAGAGGCGACTCCGACCGGCCGTTGGCGTACTCGATCAGCTCGCGGACCTTGACGATCCCGCGTCGCCCCTTCTGTTCGTCGATCGCCTCACATAGGTCGGCCGGTGTGCAGCATTCGTTGAACAGCACCGCGTCCAGCACGGCAAGGGCACGTGGACGCCGCAGCGTGCGCGCAAGTTCAACAGCCGTCCACGCCGGCGCCGTCGTCAACCGTCCGTGAATGCGTTTGAGCGGAGCCCCGATTCGCTGGTGAACCATCAACTCAGACGAGGGACGCATGCGCACGCCCGGATCGAGGATGTGAATGCGGCCGTCATTCTCCGTGCCGAATCCGAAGAGCTCGGCGGCGGTGTTCATGCATGCGACGATGGACTTACCCGAGGTGATGTCGAGCGCGGCGAGCCGGTCGATCGTGCTTGGCGACCGTTGGGCATAAACCCCATGCCAGACCCGGATGACCTTTCCGGCCCGGATACGCCTGACGAGAGTGCGGTACGACATCGTTGTGAGCAACTGCTCCGTAGTTGCCAAACCACCGTGAACGGCGAACGCTTCGTCCAGCGACACGAATTGATCATTGATTGCGATGGCCGCCGAGGAAAGGGCCCAGACGCGCGCCTGTGGATAACCTGCGAACAGACACAAACATGTCTATTTTTCACGGATTTTGGGCAGTTTTGCGTCTGCTCGCGCAAGTTAGTGGGGCACCAGCGGGCCGGTGGGTTTCGTCGTCGTGGCGTGCACGAGCAACTCGGCCAAATCGCTTGGGCGGCTGAGGAACGGTGAGTGCGACGTGTCGATGGTCAGCTGCTCGACCCCGAGACGGTGTGTCACAGTGTCGGCCAGCCAGCGCGGCATCGACTGATCCTGCAGACAGCGAATGAAGCTGCGGGGGAGGTCGGTCCCCCAGAACGCGGGCACCGACACCGGTGTCACCGTTGTATCGCCGAACCGTTCGGGCCCGAGATGTTCGAACGCCCAACGGGCGGTCGCCTCGTCGCAGTCGTGGTAGAAGTAATTCCATGCGCCGTCGAAGTCGGCGAACCACATCGCACCGTCGTCGTCGAACTTCAAGTAGCCCAACATGTCTCCGACGTCGGCGTCGAACTCGCCGTCCTCGTTGTCACGCATCGCCATCGCCTCCGGATACGTCCGCCCTTCGCGAGGCAGCGCGGCGGCGAGGTAGGCGATGTGACTGACGAGGTCGGGCGCCGCATCGGCGGCCAGTGTGGCATCGAACCCGCCGCCCGAGTGCCCGACGAGCACATCGCCCGGCTCTAGCACCGACACGATCGCGTCGCGGCGGTTGGCGAGCGTCGACTCCTCGTCCACTCGCGCGCCGTGGCCAGGTAGATCGACCGCGACTGCCTCATGGCCCAGCCGTTCAAGCTCGGCAATTGTCCGCTCCCAGCACCACGCGGCGTGAAAACCGCCGTGCACGAAGACAAATCGCACTACTTGTCGACAATCGAGATGGCCTGGCGCGGGCACTGACGAACGGCCTCGCTGATCTGGTGCTCGTTCTCCGGGGTCACCTCGTCCTGCAGAATATGCAGGTAGTCCTGCTCGTCGAGGTCGAACACCTCCGGGATGATCCCCATGCAGACGCCATTGCTCTCGCACAAGCCGAAGTCAACTTCGACTTTCTTCGTCATCGCAGCACCTTCACCGGCACGTTCGAGTAGCCGGCAACGTTCTGCATGTGGACGCGCTGCAGGCCGTCCCATTCGACCTCATAGCGCGGCATGAAATCGAGCAGCTTTTCAAGCGCGATGGCGCTTTCCATCCGGGCGAGCGCCGCGCCAAGGCAGCTGTGAATGCCGTAGCCGAGACCGAGGTTCTGCGCCTCGCTGCGGTCGCGATCGATGTCGAACTTGTCCGCGTCGGTGAACGCTTCGGGATCTCGACCGGCGGAGGCCATCATCAGGAACACGGGTTTACCCGCAGGGATGGTGACACCGTGCACGCGCGACTCCCTCAGGGTGTATCGCACGTTGTACTGGACAGGTCCCTCGTAGCGCAGCAGCTCTTCGACCGCCGCGGGAACCTTGCTGCGATCATCGAGCAGCTTCTGCCATTGTTCGGGGTTGCGGGCGAAGGTCACCACGGCGGTACCAATGAGCTTGGTGACTGTCTCGGCCCCCGCACCGCCCAATAATGTTGCGAAGCCGGTGATCTCGATATCGTCGAGGCGGCGCACCTGACCGTCGTCATCGGGTATCTCCGCGGCGATCAGTCTGCTGATCATGTCGTCCTGCGGATCCTTGCGGCGCTCCTGGATGAGGTTGTAGTAGAACATCGCAGTGTCGACGTTGGCCTTTATGTTGGCCTCGTTGTATTCAAACTGCCCGGGTTCGCGGGAAAGGCTGGTGTCGATCCAGTGCCGCACCTGTTGGCGGTACTCCTCTGGAACCCCAGCCATCTTGGTGATGACCTCGACCGGGAATGGGCCGGAGAAATCCTGGACGACGTCGAACCGGTCGGGGTTGACTGCTCCCAGGTACCGGTCGATCAGCTCGATGACCGTCTCCTTCTGCGACTGGATCGCGCGGGGCGTGAACGCCTTGTTGACCAGGCTGCGCAGGAGACGGTGGTCGGGCGGATCCATGAAGATGATCGATTTCTGCGGCACTTCCCCGGACTTCACCATCGCCAAATCGCAGCCCCGGGAGGACGAGTAGGTCTCGTGGTCCTTCAGCGCAGCGGCCACGTCTTCGTGTCTCGTCAATGCGTAGAAGTCTTGCTCGTCGTCGTAGTAGACCGGTGCCTCCTCACGCATCCGCCGGTACAGGTCGAACGGATCGTTGAAGAATTCCTCGGAGAACGGATCGAACTTCACTTTTGGCTTGGTCATGGACTCCTCCTTCGCGGCGAGCTGATTGCCGGAAGCGTTACGAGAGACGATCTAACTGTAACGCTAACAGTTTAGGTATCCAGATACCCTGAAATGGGCTGAGTACTCCGCCGTTTTTACGGTTTACGCCTGAAATCCAGCGTTGATCACGTCGTCGAGAAGCCCGAGATCGCCGCCGAGTTCGGCCGCGGTCTTTCGCGCCACGGCGACGTCCTTGCCGACGAACTCGCCGACCATGTCGATGAACGCGTCGACGGAACCGCGGGCACCGACGATGCTCGCCACCCGGCTCGCCGCGCTTCCGTGACCGATCGCGTCCAGCAACCGCTGCTCGTCGATCCCGAGCCGGTTCCCTAGTCGCACTGCCTCATGCAGCAGCCCGATCTGCGCTGCGAACAACGTGTTGTTGACCAGCTTGACGCCTTGCCCGGCACCGATGGGACCGACGTGAAGGATGGGATCGCCGTAACTCTCCAGCACAGGGCGGACGCGCTGGACGGCGTCATCGGAGCCGCCCACGAACAGGGTTACCTGCCCGGCTGCGATGTCGTGCGGACCGCCGCTGACCGGCGCGTCGACGACCACGACGCCATGCGATGTGGCCTCGGCGGCAATCGTCTCGGCCGTGCGCGGGCTCCCGGTGGTGTGGATGACGAGCGCCGCCCCGGCTTGCATCGTCGACAGCAGAACGCTTTCCAGGCAGACCTGCTGGAGTTGCTCGTCGGTGAACACACAGACGATGACGACGTCGGCGTCCGATCCGATGTCCGCCAAGTCGGTCACCGGCCGTGCGCCGAGTTCACTCACAGCTCGCCGCTTCTCGACCGACCTCCCGAGCGCGCGGACCTCGTGGCCGGCCTCGGCGAGGCGGCGCACCATGGGTGCGCCCATGCGGCCCGCCCCGACGAACCCGACCTCGCTCATCTCGGGTGATCCATCGACTTCAATGCGGCGTCGGCCGCATCGAACACGGCGCCCTCGGGCGCCGACGCATGAGCCGCGAGGCTCGCCGCGTGGCGCACGTCCTTCTGTAGCAGTGCTCCCGCGATCGGCGCGAGCCCCTCCAACGTTCCGCCGAACACCGCGATGCTGCTGAGCGCCTTGCTGACAGCGGATCCACCGTTGAGTACCTCGCAGAGCCGGCTGCGGGGGATGCCGAGTGACTCGCCTAATTCGAGCGTGCTGATCGCACTGCCGAGGTTGGCGCTGAACAACAGATTGTTCAGGATCTTCGTCACCTGGCCGCTGCCCAGCGGGCCGAGGTGGACGATCGGATCGGCGTAGGTGGCGAACACCGGGCGGCATCGCTCGACGACATCTTCGTCGCCGCCGACCATGACGAGCAGCTTCCCTTCCTCGACGGCGGGGGCGCCACCACTCACGGGTGCGTCGATCACCGAAACCCCCTGGGCAGCAGCCTTCTCGGCGATCTCCCTGCAGGTGTCGGGATGCACCGTGCTGTGAATGGCGACGATTGCGCCCGATGCCAAACCGGCCAGGATTCCGGTCTCGCCGTACAGCACTTCTCTGACATCGTCGTCGCCGACGACACACAGGCAGACAAGGTCGCTGGCGGCCGCCAGTTCAGCCGGTGACCCCGCGGTCTTCGCGGCCGTGTCTGCGTACGGTTCAAGGCTGGCTGCTCGGCGCGCCCACAGCGTCGTCTCGTAGCCGGCCTCTACGATGCGGCGAGCCATGGGGCCGCCCTGGCTGCCCAGACCGATGAATCCGACACGCATCAACCTGCCTCCAATTTTGCTTCTGCACTTGCGCGTTCTCGCGCGGTGACACATTCCTCGACGAACGAGAGCACCTTCAGGTGGTACGCCGCGGCGTTGACCGAAAGGCTGAGATTGTGTCCAGCACCGACTTGTTCGTTGATCACGAAGCGCGGCGATGCGGTGAACATGGCGGTGATAACCGCATGCGCCGCGGGGTCGGACCGCCACACCCGTTCGTGCTCGGCGAGGCTGAACTGCACTGGCACCCGCACCTGTTCGGCCAACGCCGGAAAATCTTGCCGAGCCCAGTCTTTGACCATCGTGGCCTCGTAGAGCGCGCCCGTCGTCGAGTTCGTGATGCCGGACAGCACCTCGGCCGGATACAGGTGCGCGGGCTGCCAGAGCAGCTCACGAAGTCCAGTCGGGCGTTGCGTGGCGGTCGCCGTCTTGAGGATCTCTTTGGCGTCATCGGCGTACTGCAATCCGGTACCGGCCAATTCAAGGCCGAGAACACCGGCGTCCTCGGCCTTTTCGTCGACGGTCATCCGCACCGCGAGTTCGCAGCCCGCCGAGTGGCCGAGCAGAAACAGTCCCGCGCCGCGTGGCTTGGACCCGAGAATCTTGTCGACCGCCCCGTAGGCCAGTGCAACGCGTTGCTCCGGATGCTGCATCGCATCGGGATACGGCGCCGAGCTGCCGTAGCCCGGCCGGTCCAGCGCCACCACCGTGAAGCCGAGCGCGGCACCGGTGCGCAGCATCGACAACCGCGGATGCCCGGGGCAGTCGAAATACGCTGCGGTGCTTGCTCCTCCATGGAAGGCGACGATGACCGCGCGTGGTTCTGGGGCCTCGGCGACGAGTCCCGACATCGGCACGCCGTCGACGAGGACGACGCGTGGTCGCGGAGCCGCTTCGGCGGCGACATTGGGTCGCGGAGCCGCTTCGGCGGCGACATTGGGCCGCGGAGCCGATTTGCTCACTCGTCCGTCCGCATCAGAATGGCTCCACTCGGTGTAAGACCGCCGCTGCTTACCACCGCGACGCGGGCGTCCTTCACCTGTCGTTCGCCAGCCTCACCGCGGAGTTGGGTGACCGCTTCGTGGATCAAGCCCATGCCGTGCGTGCGGCCGTGCGAGAGCTGGCCGCCGTGCGTGTTCAGCGGAATCACGCCATCGCGGGCGATGGCCTTGCCGCCGTCGAGAAAATCCTTGGCCTCGCCGATACCGCAGAAACCGAGTGCCTCCAACCACGACAGACAGTTGAACGAAAAGCCGTCGTAGAGCTCGGCGACGTCGACATCCTTGGGTCGCAACGAAGTTCGGGTCCACAGGTGTGCGGACTGGCCCAGCACCTGTGGTTCGTGGGTCATCGTGGTCTGGTCCCAGTCAGTGCGCTCGATGATCTGGGTGCCCACCGCCTCGAACAGCACCGGCCGCTTCGGCATGTCCTTGGCGACGTCGACAGCAGACACGATCACGGCGATTGCGCCGTCACACGGCACGTCGCAGTCGTACAACCCGAACGGAGTGGTGATCATCCGGGCGTTCAGGTAGTCGTCCATGGTCATAGGATCGCGGTAGATCGCCGTCGGATTCAACGCAGCGTTGGCGCGCTGGTTCAGCGCAATCCAACCGAGCGTCTCTCTGGTGGTGCCGTACCGGTCGAAGTGGCGTTGCGCGTTGAGCGCCAACGTATGAGCGGCCGACGTCGCGCCGAACGGCATCTGCCAGCTGGAGGTGCGCGCGCCCCCGGGCGGGGACATCTTGCCTTCCTTCATCAGCTGCTGGAACGTCGCCTCCCACAGCGTGCGGAAGCACAGCACATGGCGGGCCATGCCCGTCGCGATGGCCATCATCGCCGCGAT
Organism: Mycobacterium sp.; assembly: GCF_035274705.1. Taxonomy (GTDB): domain Bacteria; phylum Actinomycetota; class Actinomycetes; order Mycobacteriales; family Mycobacteriaceae; genus Mycobacterium. The sequence goes on from NZ_DATENY010000027.1 coordinate 21,302, forward strand.
CACCGAGCCGCCGGGCCCGAAGGTGTCCATGCCGCCGTTGATCCATGTCGGACGCAGCCCGAGCGCGCCCTCGAGTGCAGAGACGCCGCCCTCGCCCATACCGGCGATGTCGAGCCCCGGATAGGTTGAGAGCCCATCGATGTCGTCGAATGTCAGCCCGGCGTCGGCAACCGCCGCCTCGCATGCCTCAACGGTCAGTGACAGCGGCGGCACCATCAGCCTGCGGCCGAGTCGCGACGCACCGATCCCGGTGATCGCGGATTTCTCCTCGAACTTCTCGGTCGTCAGCGGAGGCCGGACGTAGCGGCCGAAATCCTGGGGCGCGATCTCGTCGGCTGGCTGCGGTGCCGTTGTTTTCTGGGCTGTGGGCCGGAACAGCGGCAGCCAGACGTCCTCGATTTTCTCGAACGTGACCTCAACGGTCTGACCCAGCTCGAGCTCGTCGGGGGCACACTCGACGATGTTGGTGGTCAACCGAACTCGGGGATCCTCCACGATCGCGACCTGTGCGACGACATAGGGTGGCGGGAAGTCGGGGAACCCGAAGCGGTGGTTGACGGTGAAGGCGCTCAGCGTCGCCTTGCCGGAGACGTCTCGCACACCCATGTCCCGGCTGCGGCAATACCGGCACACGGGGGCCGGGGGATGGATCAGCGCCTGGCAGGCCTGGCACTCCTGGATCCGCAGGACATTGTCGCCGCCCGCGGTCCAGAAGAACTCGTTCTGGACCGTTAGTTCGGGAAGCGGTCTTGTCATCGGACGAAACCCCAAACAGCTTCGTTGTCATCGGATTTCGGATCGGGTTCTGCCGATTCCCGGGTATCGTGCGGCGCCACACCGTCGCCGGAAGGGCTGTGTTCGCCCATGTAGATGATGGCGTGCACAGGACAGTCCATCAAGGCTCGCATCACCGCGTCGCGGTCCTGTTCGGGCACGGTTCCATCGCCGATCAGTGACGCATAGCCCCAGTCGTCCAGGGAGAAGTACTCCGGCGCGTGCTTGGCGCAGATGCCGAAGCCGTCGCAGATGGTCCGATCGAGACGAATCCTCAAGCCTTCACTCACGTTTGAGCACCGCCTCCACTTCATATGGCCGCTCGGCCCGGAACGCACCGGCGCGGCACGACGGACAACCATTCGCAAGATGGCGCGCGACCGCCCGAGGGAACTGCCGCAGCAGGCTTGCAGCGACGTTGGTGGCGCCGTCGAGCGTGCCGCACGCGCCGCGGCCGCGCAGCACTACCGACCACCGTTCCAGTCGTGCGAGGTCTTCATCGGTCGCCGCGCCATCCCGCAACGCCGATGTGACAGCAGCCATTGCCGCTGTGCCGTTGAAACATGATCCGCATTGACCGGCGTTCTCGCGGTCGAAGTAGGACATCACCGACGCGGCGACAGCGACGGGGCAGTCATCGGTGAGAATCGAGATCGCACCGCACCCGAGGCCGCTGCCGAGTCGACGGATCGTCTCGTGGTCGAGAGTCGCGTCGAGGATATCGGTGTTGACCAGGCCGGCGAAGTAGCCGCCCATCAGGACCCCGTGCACCGAGTCTGCCGTCATGCCGTGCACCTTGAGCAGATCGGAAAACGCTGCGCCGTGCGGAATCTCGTACAGGGCGGCGGGCCGGGCACCGCCCGTGATCGTCGCGAGGAAGGTGCCTGGCGACATCGGCGTTCCGACTTCCCGGAACTCCTCGGATCCGTTCTGGTGGATATAGGGCAGATTCGCCAGCGTTTCGACATTGCTGACCAGCGTCGGCAGGCCCAAAACGCCTTCCTGGAATGGGCGTGGCGGCTTGTCGGTCGGCTTCGCCGGTCCGCCGTTGATGCGTCGTACGGCCGCCGTTTCCTCACCGGCGACATATCCGGGTTCGACGGTCATGACGGTGACGGCGACCCCGCCGAAGATCTCTGTTTTGAGCTCGGCGAGCGCGGCTGTCACCGATGCGGCCGACCGCTCATCGGAGACGTATACGTACGCACGTCGTGCGCCAACGATCCCGGTGGCCAGTCGGAGCCCGTCGAGCACCACGTGCGGCCGGTTGCGAAGCAGCCAACGATCCTTGACCGACGCGGGTTCGCCCTCTTCGCCATTCGCGACGACGATCGTCTCGGTTCCGCGGCGACCGGCATCACGGACCGTTCGCAATTTCGTTCCGAGCGGAAAGGCCGCGCCGCCACGCCCGAGCAGGCCGGACAGGTCGACCTGCTCCAAAAGCGCGCCGGCGTCATCCAGAGGCCGGTAGCCTCCGGCCGCTGAATAGCTGGCGAAGTCCTCCGCTGGGTCGTGCGCCGGGCGCAGCAGTCGCGGCGGACAGTCCGGCCAAGTGGCCACCACGAGATCGGTTGCGGTGGCGGTCATGAGAGGCCCTTCGTGACCGCGGATAGGCTGACGGACATGAGGACTGCGGTGGTGCGCGTCGCCGTCGACCCGACGGGCGAACTCACGCCGGAGCAGTTAAGCGACGGCATGACAACCCTCCGACTGCTGGCTGACGCTGCGGACGTCGTGGTGATCGACATCGATCTGGCGGCGATGCCGGTGCGGCGTCGCCAGGTGGAGTTGCTCATCGGCGGAAGCGATACCGAAGCGGTCATCGCTATCGGTATCGACCTGTGCGCCAAGGCGTTCGGCGTGACACCCGCCGCCGGCGTCGTTACCTACGTCAGCCGGGGAACCGACGACGACGCCGAGGGTGTGCTGACCCGCTTTGGACTCACCGGCGACATCGAAAGGGTGCCGGGCGAAGACGGCTTCGACGTGGTGTACGTGACGTTGAGCAAGGCCGATCTCGAACGCATCCCGGAAAGCCGCATCCACACGGCGCTGGAGGCGTCGCTGAACTGTGAGGTGCACATCCGGACGGGGTAGGTCGGTCATCTGCCCAGGAAGTCCAGGATCGCAGGGGCGGCCTGCACCCACGTGTCGAACATGTTGAACCGCTTGACCTTTCCTGAAGCGCGGGCTTCGCCGGCACGCTCCCACGCATCTTCCGGCCACGGCGGGTCGATCAACGTCGAGCCTTTGATCAGACAGCTCACCTCGAGTGAGGTGCGCTTCGGATGGTCCAGGTCGTTCTCTCCGCCGCGGATGATCAGGGTGGGCACCGTGATGTCGTCGAACATCTCGTCCTCGACCCCGGGGATGGTTTGGCCGGGCTTAGGCACGAACGCGTTGAGCCAGCGCAGCATCAGCTTCAGGAACTCATCCGAGTCGAGCGCGAGAAACCTTTCGCGGTTTGCCGGATTCTCGGCGATCCGCTGCTTCCACTCGTCGACGTGGATCACGCCATTCATGCCGGCGCCACGCACCGCGAGGATGCTCGGCACGATGTAGTAGGAGCCCAGCACGAAGGAGCCGTATACGCCTCCGACGATGTTCCACACGACGAGCTTCTTCACGATCTCCGGGTAGAGCATCGTCGTGAGCATCGAGTCACGGGCACCGCCCGAACCGCCGGCAAGAATGCACGGCCCGATGTCGAGCCTGGTGATCAGCGCGTGCAGTGTCTCCGCCCGCATGTGGGATTCGCTCTGCCCGTAGAACTGCACGTCGGACTTGCCGCAGTTCGGCCGGTCCCACACCAGGACGCGATAGCCGCCCTTGACCAGGTCCTGCGCCAGCGGTCGTAGCCCATCGATGTCCTTGCTGAAGCGGCCCCCCGGCGTCAGCGCGATGAAACCGCCTTTCTTGCCGAGGATTTCGTAGACGACGTTGCCGCCGTTGATCTCCATGACCTCCTCGCCGCGATCCTCACTCGCGTTCGTCTTCGGTGGCGCGCTCATGCCTGTACCAGTACCTCGTTGCCTACCACCCGCACCGGATACGTGCGGATGCTCCACTCCGGCTTGACCGCGGTGGTGCCCGTCGCGAGCTCGAAACCCCATTGATGCCAAGGGCAGTAGATGAACTCCATGTCGCGCACCATCACAGAGTCACCCGGGACGCTCTCGTCGACGATGGTGCGGCCGCGGGGCCGACCCGAGCACAACGGGCCGCCTTCGTGCGGGCAGTAGTTCGCGATCGCGTAGAAGGTGCCGTTGACGTTGTAGACACCGACACCGTGGCGCCCGACGGGGACGAGTTTGTGTGTGCCAGGAGGAATCTCGTCCACCGTGGCGACGACGTGCTCACGCCCCTGGGCCAGCCGGGGCGTCTTCTCTGTGTTCGTCAACTCAGAACACCCTGACCTGGCCCTCGAGGGCGGGCACCGTATCGGGGAGCTTGTAGGTCGCGATGCCGTTGCGGAACATCACGGCCTCGCGGGCGTGCTCCGGAAGGTGCTTGACCAGCCACCGTGGGTCGTCGAACGTCCAGTGCGGGTAGTCCGACGAGAACAGCAGGATCTTCTCGCACTCCATCCATTCGAACGCGCGCGTGAGTTCCGTCTTGTCCTCGGGATAGTCCAGCGGCTGGGTGGTGAACTTGATGTGGTTCTTGACATATTCGGACGGCTTGCGCTTGATGTCCACCCAAGATCTACGGGCCTCGTAAATCGCGTCCATCCGCCACATCAGCGGCAGTATCCAGGTGAATGCGTGCTCTACGAAGACGATGCGCAACGTGGGGAACCGGTCGAACACGCCGTCGAAGATCAGGCTCATCACCTGGTTCGCGGCCAGCAGCGAGTAGGTGACCATGAAGTCGTGGTTGTAGCTGGGCAGGCCCACCGGCGGCACGGGCAGCTCTTCGTGGTGGCTGCGGGATAGGTGGCAGCTCACCGGCATGTCGTGCTTGGTTGCGGCGGCCCAGATGGGGTCGTACTTCGGGTGACCCCATGACGGCCGGGGCTCGGCCTTGATCAAGATCTGACCCATGTACGGGTGCCCGGCCAAGCGCTCGATCTCGCGGGCGCCCCCTTCCGGCTCCTCGATCGCCACACAGATGGACCCACGCCACCGCTCGTGCCAGTTGTTTTGGCTGTCGAGCCAGTGGTTGACCTGCCAGTCGTTCAGTCCGACCGACATCGCGTGGTTGGCTTCGCCGAGGCGGGCCGGATACGCGGCGGGTTCCAGGATCGCGATGTCCGCGCCGGCCTCCATGATCAACTGCTTGAAGGCCATATCCGGGTCGCTGCAAGCGAATTCGCCATCCGGCGGAAACGTGTCGGCACGCATTGCGTACGTGTGCGCATAGTCCGGGGCGTCGTAGTAGATCTGTTCGCCCACCTTGCGGTTGAGGAAGTACTTGCTACGCCACGGCTCTGGGATGTACTGAACCAGTGCGCCGCGCCGCGGCGTGGGATGGACGTCGGAGTCGACGCACCGGACGGCAGTTCGTTCGGCCGCCGGCTTCCTCTCTGTCGTTGTCACCGTCATCGTGGTCTCCTTGCTCGCAGATTCTGAGGAACTGTGCGGCTATCCAATTGTGATACCGGCCCCGACGTCTATGCCGTACAGCTCGGCGGCATTTCGCCAGCACAACTTGTCGCGTTGTTCGGTCGTGTACGCGCTGGGCACCTTCAGCTCGTTGAGCTGCCAGTGCGGGTAGCTGGACCCGAACATCACCATGTCGTCCTTGCCGGTGAAGCCGAACCACTCACCCGCGAACTCGGTGTCGCCCGGGCCGTCGAGAGCGCCCTGCACGAAGTAGACATGTCCGGGTAGGTAGTCGCTCGGCATCTTCGGCGCCCACGGCGTCTGTTCGAGGTGTGGCCTGCCGAAGCAGTCCATCCGCCAGATGAACGGCGTGAGTAGGTCGGCCGCTCCGTCGGCCCAGACGAACTTCAGCGCCGGCATTCTTTCGAATACCCCTTCGGCGATCATGTTCATCACGTGATACAGGTAGTTCAGCGCCATGAAGCCGACGTACTGCTCGTAGGTCCGGGTGTTTCCGGAGGGAGTGGGCCCAGCGGAGACGCCAGCGCCGACCTCGATGTGCACGGCCACCGGCAGATTCGCCTCGATCGCCGCCTCCCACAACGGCCAGAACTGTGGCTTGCCGTAGAGATCGCGAGACTGCAGCGGGATTCCGATCTGCACCACCCGCGGGTGATCCTTGTACTTGTCGATCTCGCGCAGTGCACCTGCGATGTCGTCGGGATTGACGCGGATGGTGCCGCGGTATCGGCCGGCATACGCGTTGTCGTCGAGCCAACGCGTCACCAGCATCTCGTTGTGCGCGGCCGCGATCGCCGTACCGAGGTGACGGTCCGGCATGATGCCCCGCGTCATCGGATGCAGGATCGCAACGTCGACGCCGCCGTCTTCGAAGAGTCGGCCGCCGACGAAGTCGGGGTCCGAGCTCGGGTAGCCGCGATCAGGACCCTCGGTGTTCGGTGCGTATTCACCGCCGGGTGCGCCGTACCAGTCCATCTCGTAGTCCGGGAAGCCTCGGCTCCTGAACGGCTCGCGGAGAAAGCTGCGAAGGTCTTTGTTCGACCTCGAGAAGATGTGCACGCTGGCGTCGATGACGGGCGTCTCAAAAGACTGCGCCCCGTCTGGGTGCTGCATCACCAAAGCTGTCCTCCGATGCCATCCGGTCGAGGTGAGCGCCTTCGACCGCAGCGCGAAAAACGCGCCCGATACACCTCAGTGTAAAGCGTTGTTCTTCAATAGCAAGAATCGAGTTCTCAGCGAATCGCTTATCTCTTCGCAGGTGAGAGTGTGTGCTGGTCATTCGACTACGACCGGTTGAGCGAAACGGGGTAGTCACACGAAGAGAACGGGTAAAACATCTAGGGAGAATGCTATTCTCGTATCGACGCGAGATGCCCTCAGGAGTGGCCGAATGTTACTTGAGTTCGATGCTGATCAGCGGCTTTGGCAGGAGACCGTGCGCGACGCGGTGGCCAAGCAATGCCCACCGTCGTTGGTACGCGGTGTGGCCGAGGATGGCGTCGATCCGACACCGCTGTGGAAGACCTACGTCGACGCGGGATGGACGGAACTTGCCCACCCGGAGAACGCCGTCGAGTTGGCGATCGTGCTCGAAGAACTCGGCCGCGCCACCGATCCGACGCCGTTCTTGGCGACGCTGACCCAGTTCGCGCCGCTGGCGGGCGATCGCTTCGACCCCCAGCAGGCGGGCACCGCCGTCTATGGCGGGGTATCCGCCCACCGCGACGCCGAGGGCTGGGTGCTCGAAGGGACGGCACATCATGTCCTCGACGGAGATCGTGCCGAGCGGCTCGCGGTGGTCACGGAAGCCGGCGTGTTCGTGGTGGGCGCCAATGAAGCGGCGATCCGGCGCAGTCCGGTGTTCGACCCTGTGCTGCACATCGCTGAGGTGTCGCTCTGCGGCGTTCGCGTCCCTGATTCCGACCGGCTGCACGTCGACGCGGAAAAGGCCCGTCATGTAGCCCTTACTGGTATGGCGATCACCACCGTCGGGGCCTGCCAGCGCATCCTCGACCTGGTGATCGAGCATGTGAAACAGCGTCACCAGTTCGCCGTGGCAATCGGCTCGTTCCAGGCCGTCCAGCACAAGGCTGTCGACATGCACGTCGCCACCGAACGCGCTCGTGCGCTGTCTTACTTTGCGGCACTGACCATTTCGGTGGACGATCCGCGCCGGCGGCTGGCTGCTGCGATGGCCAAGGCCGCGGCCGGGGAGTGCCAGGCGGTGGTGTTCCGGCACGGTCTGCAGTTGTTCGGCGCCATGGGCTTCACGTGGGAGAACGACCTTCAGTTCGCGCTGAAGCGCGCCAAGGCCGGCGAGCTGCTGCTCGGCGGTGCGGCCGAACATCGCGCGGTTATAGGGAAGGAATACAGGGCCTTCTGATGCAGCTGACTTTTGATTCCGACGTCGAGGAGTTCCGCGCGGAGTTCGTGGCGTTCCTCGACGAACATCTGCCGTCGGAGGCCGAGACGCTGGAGCGGCCGCGGTCGGTGTCCCACATGCCGCAGTGGGCGCGGCGATGGCAGCGCTTGCTGTTCGACAACGGTTGGCTGTTGCCGCCGCAGCCGCCGGAGTTCGGTGGCCGCAACGCCACGGTGCTACAGCATTATGTGCATCTCGAAGAGCTCTGCAAGCGCAGGATCTACCACAGCTTCAACCCGCAGGGTGTGAACATCATTGCGGCGTCGCTGCTTTCGTTCGGCTCCGACGAGCAGAAGCATCGCTGGGCGGTGCCGGTGCTGAAGGCTGAAAAGACAGCATCCCTCGGCATGAGTGAGCCCAGCGCCGGCTCCGATCTGGCGTCTCTGCGTACGCGGGCTGAGTTTGTCTCGGGCGTGGACGGTGACCACTTCGTCGTCAACGGCCAGAAGGTGTGGACGTCCGGCGCCCACGATGCCGACTTCCTGCTGACGTTCGTGCGTACCGACCCGGATGCGCCCAAGCACAGGGGCATCAGTGCGCTGATCATTCCCACGGATACTCCCGGGGTTGTGTGCCGGCCGTTCGCGGACATGTGCGGTGAGGAGAACAAGGACTTCAACGAGGTCTTCTTCACTGACGCCCGCGTGCCCGCGGAGAACCTCGTCGGCCCGCTGAACGGTGGGTGGGGCGTGGCCAACGGGTCGCTCGGGCACGAACGCACGATGATGTGGTTGGGCTTCGCCGACCGGATCGACAACATGATCGCCGATTTCCGGCCACGCACCGAGCTGCAACGCGATCAGTACGCCACGACGATCATCGATTACGTCGCGCTGCGCGCGATGGGTTCCGCTGCCCTGGCCCGGGCTGCCCGAGGAGAGATGGACACCGCTTCGGTGTCGGTGCTCAAGGTGTTCGGATCCGAGGCTGAGCGGCAGGCGTTCGAGAACGCGCTGACCGCCGCGGGGCCCGACGGACTCACTCATCCGTCGACGACGGGGCCGTACGAGCACATGAACCTCGACCACTACTTCTCCAGCTGGTTCGAGCGCTATGCCCGTAGCTTTGGCGGCACGATCGCGGGCGGCACATCCGAGATCCAGCGCAACATCATCGCCACGCAGGTGTTGGGCCTGCCTCGCCGCTGAAATCGCAAGCGCTACAAGCGCTGTAAGGCGAAGGTCCAGAATTGGGACCCGGGCGGACCGTTGAGACAGCCTACGTCGTACTGGGAGTCGATCGTTCCGGCGAGGGTGACCGGGTCCCATGAGTAGGTGTCACGGGTGGGCATGGCGTAACCAGGAAGGCACTGCAAGCCATCGGGGACGTCCACGGTCAACCTGTATTGGCCATCGACGAGGTGCGCTTGGCCGTTGTAGTAGGCATAGAACTTCAGTCGCGGTATCGCGCTGATGGCCAAGCAATCCAGGTTCACCGGCTGCGGACACGCCGAGACGAACCATGCCCACGAAGCTCGGTCGTACCTATTGGTGAGCACGTCGTAATTCCCCAGCTGCATCGAGGCGCTGGCAGGCGGGGCGAGCACTGCCGCAGCCGCAGTAAGCGCTGCCGCCGCGGTCGCTACCTTCACGGACTTCATGGTCGTCCCTTCGTCCATCTCACCCCGACGGCTGCCTATCAAACCACTTCAGCTGCAGGAATTTGGCTCAATCGATGACAGCTGCTTCCTTGCGTTCTGTGATCGGCCGCGCGAGTCCTTGCTCGTCGCAGATCCGTTGGAGCTTGTCGAGAGTTTCGCTGAGTCCGGGTCCGAGTCGCTTGCCCGGCGTGAACGTCGCGGGCAGGTGCTTCATCCCCTGGATGACGCCGATGGTCTCGTAGTGCTCGGTGCGCTCGGGATCGCACACGTAGTCGGGCATCCGATCGAGCACGGCGGTCAGCATCGACTTGAAGACCGTGCGGGCGACGTTCGAGCCGACGCAGCGGTGCACACCGATGCCGAAGCTGAAGTGCCGGTTGCCCTTTCGGTCAAGAACGACCTCGTTGGGCTCGTCGAATACCGACGGATCGCGATTGGCCATGGCCCAGGAGATCCAGAGCCGCTCGCCCTCTTTGAACCTCTGCCCCTCGACCTCGACGTCCTCGGAGAACGTGCGGCCGTCACCCGGTGCCGGCGTGTAGTAGCGCAGAAACTCTTCGGTGGCGGGGTTGAGCAGGGTGTCGCGTTCGCGGCTGAGCAACTCGCGCTGGTCCTGATTCTCCGACAGCCACTCCAGCGCGTGTGCGGTCAGCGCGGTGGTGGTGTCGAAGCCGCCGCCGATGATCAAGCCGAGGTTGCCAAGGATTTCCAGGTCGGGTGCGGGCTCGCCGCCGATCCGCAGTTGCAGCAACGCGTTCACTAGGCCCGGCCGTGGGTTTTCCCGAACCTCCATCATGGTGTTGATCATGTCGATGCCCATCTGCCGGTTCAGCTCGGCGACGCGAGCGGCGTCGGGCGAGTGCTCTGGGGTGGACACCGAAAGGTGCGCGGGTTCGCTGTAAACCGGCCACTTCTTCAGCTCGATGCCCATCATCGCGAGAGTGAGCACCGCGGGCACGATGTTGGCCAGGTCGTCGACGAAGTCGATCTGGCCCGACTCGATTTTCTCGTCGAGCGCTGCGCGCACGATCTCGTCGACGAACGGCTGCCACCGCTTGACCGCGGCGGGGGAGAGGTAAGGGTTCAGCGCACCCCGGTAGGTACTGTGCTCGGGCTCATCCATCTCGAGGATGCCGCCGCGCACGACTGTGGCGCGCTGCGCCTTGGGGATGGTGATGCCCTGATAGGGAGTCTCTCCGGCGAGGTCGTGATGGTTGGACACCCCAGGGCAGCGGGCCAATTCGAAGACATGCTTGCTGTCCGCGGCGACCCAATGCCCGTTGTAAGTCTCCGACCACGCCACCGGGCATTTGGACTGCATTTCCTCGGTGATCTTTTCGAACTGCAGTCGGTACTCGGGTTTATGGCGATCAAAGTAGTAGCGGTTCTTCTTGCGGTCGCCGTCGGCGCCGGTTATGTCGTCAGCACTCTTGACTCTTCGCGCGAGCGGCTCATCGGCGCTCTTGACTCTTCGCGCGAGCGGCTCATCGGCGCTCAAGACGTTGTCTCCCTTGATTTTCGGTTGAAACTCATTCTTCGATCGAGATCGCCTGCTCCGGGCACGAGTGCACGGCTTCGCGCACCGCATCTTCTTGCTCGGGCGGAACGACTTCGTTCACGGGCGACGAGGTGCCGTCAATGTCGCTGAGCTCGAAGGAATCCGGCGCGATCATCGAGCACAGCGTGTGGCCCTGGCAGCGTCCCGAATCAACGAAAACCTTCATGATTTCCCCCGGGTCAGTTGTGGTAGTCGTACCACTTGAGGTAGCCGCCTGCGTCCACGCGCACCTGCATGCCCGTGACGTAGCGGGCCTCGTCTGACGCCAACCACAGCACGGCATTGCTGATGTCGACCGGCTCGATCCACGGCACCTTCATCGCCTGCTGCACATAGAACACCGGCTCCGCGTCCGCCTGAGTGGGGTGCTCCAGGTCGGGCCTGAAGGACTTGTACATCGGTTCGCTTTGCAGCATGTCGGTGTTGCAGTTGGTCGGATGAACGACATTGGCGCGGATGCCGCGCGGCGCCAATTCGGTGGCGAGGTCGTGAACGTAGGCCGAGAGCGCTCGCTTGGAGTGCACGTAGGCCATGCCGCCGGGGTCGTTACCCGGGTCGTTCTTCTGGTGGGTGTCCATCAGCGCCGCGGTGGACCCGGTCGCGACGATGGCCGCGCCCTCTGACAGGTGCGGCAGCGCGACGTTGACCGCGTTGATGGTGCCGATCAGGTTGGTGTTGATGACGTCGACCCAAGCCTGCAGGGGCGGTTGGCCTTTCATGCCTGCGATGCCCGCCTGGGCGACGACGATGTCGACCTTGCCGAACTCGGCGATGCCGCGTTCCAAGGCCTCGCGAAGCTGGCCGGCCTCACGCACGTCGGCCTGAGCCGTCACGATGCCGCGACCGGTCTTCTCGACGAGGTTGGCGGTCTCCTCGAGATCCTCGGGCGTCGCCATCGGGTAGCCGATGGTCGGGATGTCCTGGCACAGGTCGACGGCGATGATGTCCGCGCCTTCTTCGGCGAGCCGGACCGCGTGGCTGCGGCCCTGGCCGCGCGCCGCGCCGGTGACAAATGCGACTTTCCCTTGAACGCGTCCCATTCGAAGATGTCCTTTCCTTATTTCTTTTGTCCTATGTGTTTCGGCCGCCGTTGACGCCCAAGATCTGCCCGGTGATGTAGCCGGCTTCCTCGGAGATCAGAAATGCGCACGCCGCGGCGATGTCCTCGGGCCTGCCGATGCGGCGAACCGGGGTCGCCTCGATGTTCTTTTCGACGACGAGATAGCCGCGCGCTTCGGATTTGCGCAGCATCGGTGTGTCGATGAAGCCAGGCGGCACGGCGTTCACGGTGATGCCCGCGGGCCCGTACTCAAGTGCAAGCGACTTGGTCAGCCCGTTGACCGCCGACTTCGCGGCCACATAGGGAGACATGTACGGCTGCCCGGAGTGCGTGCTCGATGAGGAGATGTTGACGATGCGTCCCCAGCCGGCCTCGATCATGTCGGGCAGTACCGCCTGGATGCAGTGGAAGACGCCGTTGAGGTTGACGTCGATCACCCGCTGCCAATCCTCGAATGTGATGTCGGTGAACCGCTTGAACTTCTCGAGTCCGGCGGCATTCACCAGCACCGTCACCGGTCCGAGTTGAGCGCGGATGGCGTCGAGTACCTCATGTACCGCTGCGCGGTCTGTGACGTCGGCGACGAAAGCGAACTGGGCATCTGAGGGGGTGAGGTCGACGGTGGCGACATGTAAGCCGTCGGCGCGCAGCCGTTGGGCGACGGCTTGTCCGATGCCGGAGCCGCCACCTGTCACAACTGCGGTCTTCACGCGGTGGCCTCAGTTATCAAGAATCATCCTTCCGATTATGAGAACCGTACTCTCGGCAACTGCGATCTCGCAAGACAGTAGGGGAATCGGATTCGCACTGGTGAGACGTTTGTGGACGGTTTGTCGCAGCATGAATTGCAGGCAGCTGGAGTTCCGTGCATCTGCTTGAGTTCTCCCTCTGCGAATGTATGATTCGCCGAGGATGAGAATGAAGTTTCCATCACATTGCGATGAATGCTGAGGAGGATGATGCAGGAAACGGCCACCATCTCGAGTGACCGAGCCGGCTCAGCGACAGCGGATCGGCGCCTGCTGATCGACGGAAGGCTGCTCGAGACCGACCGCACGTTTCCTTCTCTCAATCCCGCCACGGGTGCCGTCCTCGGCTATGCGCCGGACGCAACGGTCAGTGACGCCGAGGCGGCCATCGCCGCGGCGCGGCGGGCGTTCGACACGACCGACTGGTCGACCAACACCGAACTGCGCATCCGCTGCCTCGAACAGTTTCACCAGTCACTGGTGGACCACCGCGACGAGCTGGCCGAGCTGACCATCGCCGAGGTGGGGGCCACCCCCGCGCTGATCGCGGGTCCGCAGTTGGACCAGCCGGTCGAGATCGTCAGGTATTACGCCGATCTGCTGAAGAGCTATCCGATGACCGAAGACCTCGGAAACATCGAGAGCCGCGGTCTGCAGCACCACCGTTGGGTAGAGAAAGAAGCCGCCGGTGTGGTCGCGGCGATCATTGCCTACAACTATCCGAACCAGCTTGCGCTGGCCAAGCTCGCACCGGCGCTCGCCGCGGGCTGCACGGTGATTCTCAAGGCCGCACCGGACACGCCGCTGGTCACACTCGCGTTGGGCGAATTGATCGCAAACCACACCGACATTCCCTCGGGTGTGGTGAACGTGTTGAGCGGCGCGAACCCGGAAGTCGGTGCCGTGCTGACCACGAGCCCAGACGTGGACATGGTCACCTTCACTGGCTCCACACCAACCGGGCGCCGGATCATGTCTGCGGCCAGCGAGACGCTCAAGCGCGTCTTCCTCGAACTGGGCGGCAAGTCCGCTGCGATCGTGCTGGACGACGCCGACTTCAACACCGCGGCGATGTTCTCCGCATTTTCGATGGTCAGCCACGCCGGGCAGGGCTGCGCACTCACGTCGCGCTTGCTTGTGCCACGCAAGAGCCACGACGAGATCGTCGAGCTGATCAAGAACAACTTCGCTTTGGTCCGCTACGGCGACCCGGCCGACCCCGCGACGTATATGGGCCCGCTGATCAGTGAGAAGCAACGCGACAAGGTCGACGGGATGGTAAAGCGTGCCGTCGAAGCCGGGGCCACGCTGGCAACCGGCGGCGAAAAGGTCGACCCCGGCTACTTCTATACGCCAACGCTGCTGACCGATGTCGACCCCGACAGCGAGATCGCCCAGGAGGAAGTGTTCGGGCCGGTGCTCGTGGTCATCGCCTATGAGGGCGACGACGACGCGGTGCGCATCGCGAACAACTCGATCTACGGGCTCTCCGGCGCGGTGTTCGGCAGCCAAGACCGGGCGCTCGCCGTGGCGCGCCGCATCCGGACCGGAACCTTCTCCATCAACGGCGGCAACTACTTCAGTCCTGATAGCCCGTTCGGCGGCTACAAGCAGTCCGGCATCGGCCGGGAGATGGGCTCGGCCGGCCTCGAGGAATTCCTGGAATCCAAGACGTACGCGACGGTGGTCGGCTGATGCGCCCGTTGGAGGGCATCCGCGTCCTCGAGGTCGCGATGTACGGGTTCGTCCCGTCGGCGGGAGCCGTGCTCGGCGAGTGGGGTGCCGACATCATCAAGGTCGAGCACGCCGTTACCGGTGATCCCCAACGTGGGCTACGGCAGACAGGCCCGCTGCGTGTCGAAGGTGACCCCAACCCCAACATCGAGCACGCCAACCGCGGCAAGCGAAGCATCGGCCTGGATATGTCGGTGCCCGAGGGGCGCGAGATACTGCTGGTGCTGGCGAAAAAGGCCGATGTGTTCTTGACCAGCTTCCTGCCCGGCCACCGCCAGAAGTTCGGCATCGACGTCGATGATGTCCGGGCCGTGAACCCGAACATCATCTACGCCAGGGGCAGCGCGCTCGGGCCCCGCGGTGAGGAGTCGGTCAAGGGTGGCTACGACATGACCGCCTTCTGGTGCCGCGCAGGCACCGCGGCGACCATCACCCCGCCGGGCATCGAGGGCATGATCGGCCCGCCGGGACCCGCCTACGGCGACACCATCTCCGGCACCAACCTGGCAGGCGGGATCGCGGCCGCGCTTCTCAGACGGGAGCGCACTGGCGAGCCGTCAATCGTTGACGTATCCCTGTTGGGCAGCGGCTTGTGGTCGATGGGTCACACGGTGGCGCTGACGAGCCACCTCAACCAACTCATGGTGCAACCACCGCCCGGTGTCCATGGTTCGCCGATCAATCCGCTCGTGGGCGTGTACCCGACCGCCGATGATCGCTACATCTCCTTCGTGATGATGCAGCCGACCAAGTTCTGGGCCGACGTGTGCAGGCACATGGATCTGGATGACCTTGTCGATGATCCGCGCTTCGCCACCGCGGAGTCGATCGCGGAGAACACCGCGGACGCGGCGGAAATCCTGCGGGAGGCGATGGCCAAGCGGACGCTGCCGGAGTGGAGTGAGCGGTTCGCGACGCTGGCCGGACCGTGGGCCCCGGTGCAGGACACCTTGCAGGCTGCCAACGATGCCCAGATTCGCGCGAACGAATACATCGTCTCCACGGGTGAGCTCGAATTGGTCGCGAACCCGGTGCAGTTCGATGTCAGCGCTCCCCAAACGGGACCAGCGCCCGGTTTTGCGGAGCAGACTGACGAAATCCTGCTGGAACTCGGCTTGGATTGGGACCGCATCATCGAGCTCAAGACCGCCGGCGCCGTCACCTAGGTTCTGGAGAGATCTCAATGCCCTACGTTGCGTCGATCGGCACGTACCTGCCTTGTTGGGGTGCGCCCCCGCACCGGGTCGCCGGTGACGACGAGGACGCGATCACCCTTGCGGTCGAAGCCGGTCGCGCCGCGCTGTTAGCCAGTGGTGCGGTTGACCGAGTTGTTCTGGTCAGCCGCGATATGCCGCTGCTGGAAAGCAATAATGCGGCGGTACTCCTCGCTGGTCTCGGGCTCGATCCCGAACTCGAGGTCGACGAACGGGCATTTGAAGCCAAAACCCGTTGGGAGGCAGGAAGGTTCGCCGATGCGCCCGACGGAGAGGGAGCACTGGACTTCCCGCCCCGCTACCGGCTTTCCGCCGACGGTGCGCTGGCCACCGACTACGAGCTGATCCCGTTGCCGCGCAAAGTTCACGATTTCTTCACGGGAATCGAGCTGATCAGTTATGAAGATCTCGGCTTTGCCGAGCGGTTCGGGGGCTACAAGCTTGTCGAGGCTGAGGTGACAAGTGTCGGCGGCGCCCTGCCGGTGAACCCCAGCGGGGGACTCAAGGCCAAAGGCCATCCCCCCGGGGCCACGGGTGTGGCACAGTGCGTGGAACTTTTCGCGCAACTCCGAGGAGAGGCGGCCAACCAGGTGGATGGCGCACGAGTTGCGTTGGCGCACAACATCGGAGGACCGACAGCGGTGTCGGCCGTCACCATCCTGGAGGGATCGACCAATGGCGCGAGGTAGCGGGCCGGAACGGTGGTCTGCCGGGCTGCCAAGCATCCGCAACTTCTCCGGCCCGATGCAGGCGGTCGGCGGGTTGTTCGCGATGTCGGCCGACGCGGTGCGGTTCATCTTCCGGCGGCCCTTTCAGTGGCGGGAATTCTTAGAGCAGTCCTGGTTCGTGGCGCGCGTGGCGCTGGCGCCGACGTTGTTGGTGGCGATCCCGTTCACGGTGTTGGTGAGCTTCACACTCAACATCTTGTTGCGCGAGCTAGGCGCTGCGGATCTGTCGGGCGCCGGTGCGGCCTTTGGTGCGGTGACGCAGGTGGGCCCGCTGGTGACTGTGCTGATCGTGGCGGGTGCGGGCGCCACCGCGATGTGCGCCGATCTCGGTTCGCGCACGATCCGCGAAGAGATCGACGCGATGGAGGTGTTGGGCATCGATCCGGTGCAACGGTTGGTGACACCGCGGATGCTGGCCTCGGGCTTGGTGGCGCTGTTGCTCAACAGCTTGGTGGTCATCATCGGGATCCTGGGCGGCTACACGTTTTCGGTGTTCATCCAAGACGTCAACCCGGGTGCGTTCGCCGCGGGTATCACGCTGTTGACCGGGGTACCGGAGGTGATCATCTCCTGTGTGAAGGCCGCGCTGTTCGGTTTGATCGCCGGTCTAGTGGCCTGCTATCGCGGGTTGACTATCACCGGAGGCGGCGCCAAGGCGGTCGGCAACGCCGTCAACGAGACTGTGGTGTATGCGTTTATGGCGCTTTTCGTGATCAATGTGGTCGTCACGGCTATCGGTATCCGGATGACGACGGGATAGCGCGATGGGCACGATGACAATTCTGCGGTCGACGTATCCGCGTCTGACCCGGCAGTTTCGGCGGCCGACCGATCTGTTGGGCCGCATCGGCGATCACATGCTGTTCTACGTCAAGGCGCTGGCGGGTACGCCGCACGCGGCGGTGCATTTCCGTCGTGAGATCATTCGATTGATCGCCGAAATCTCCATGGGTGCAGGCACATTGGCGATGATCGGCGGGACCGTGGTCATCGTCGGGTTCCTCACCCTGGCGGCCGGTGGAACGCTTGCGGTGCAGGGGTATTCCTCGCTGGGCAATATCGGCATCGAAGCGTTGACCGGGTTCCTCGCCGCTTTCATCAATGTGCGCATCTCCGCACCGGTGGTGGCGGGCATCGGTCTGGCCGCCACCTTCGGTGCCGGTGTCACCGCGCAGTTAGGGGCGATGCGGATCAATGAGGAGATCGACGCTCTGGAATCGATGGGCATCCGCCCCGTGGAATACCTGGTGTCGACCCGGATCGTGGCGGGCATGATCGCGATCACCCCGCTCTATTCGATCGCGGTCATCCTGAGCTTCGTCGCAAGCCAGTTCACCACCGTGGTGTTGTTCGGGCAGTCCGGTGGCCTGTATGACCACTACTTCAACACGTTCCTGAATCCGATCGACCTGTTGTGGTCGTTTCTGCAGGCGGTGTTGATGGCGATCACGATCCTGTTGATCCATACCTACTTCGGCTATTTCGCCTCTGGCGGTCCATCCGGTGTCGGGTCCGCAGTGGGCAACGCGGTGCGCACATCGCTTGTCGTGGTGGTCTCGGTGACGCTTCTGGTATCGCTAGCCATCTACGGTTCCAACGGCAACTTCAACCTGTCCGGGTAGGGAGAGAAGTTGACGCGAAATCTTGGGCCCGGTCCGGCGCACCGCTCGGAGACCACCAGCGCCGCAACGCCTGTCGGCGGACGTCCCGGCCGGCATTTCGGGACGAGCGGCTACATTCGGCCGCTCGCGGGCCTGGGAACCGTTGTGGCGATTGCCGCGATATTCGCACTTGCCGTCTCGCTCTTCCGGGGCAGCTTTACCCCAACCACTCCGATCACGGTGATTTCGGACCGCGCCGGCCTGGTGATGAATCCCGACGCCAAGGTGAAGATGCGCGGCGTCGAGGTGGGCAAGGTGAGTTCCATCGAGGCCCGACCGGACGGCACCGCGGCGATCCACCTGGCGATGGATCCGAACCAATTGCATCTCATACCGTCCAACGTCGCGGTCGACATCGCTTCCACGACCGTGTTCGGCGCGAAGTCCGTGCAGCTCGAGGCGCCGCCGGACCCATCCCCGCAGAGATTGCATGCGGGACAAGTGATTCAGAGTCAGCATGTTGTCGTCGAAATCAACACCGTCTTCCAGCAACTCGTCGCGGTCCTGGACAAGATCGACCCCGTCAAGCTGAACCAGACCCTCGGTGCGATAGCCAAGGCGTTCAATGGCCGCGGCGAAAAGCTCGGCAAGACTATCTCGGACTTCAACGCGTTCCTCGCCAAAATCGAACCGAGCCTGCCGAATCTGAGCCACGACATCGAGACCGCTGTCCCGGTGTTCACCGCCTACGCCGATGCGGCGCCCGACCTGATCACGACCGTGGAGAGCTCGACCACCATCAGTCGCAGCATCGTCGAGGAGGAGCAGAACCTCGATGCCTTCCTGGTCAGCTCGATCGGTCTGGCCGATATCGGCAATGATGTGATCGGCGCCAACCGCCAGGCGTTGACGGACACGCTGCGCCTCTTCGTGCCAACCACCGATCTATTGAGCAGGTATCACGAAGCATTGGGATGCGGCCTCGGGGGACTCGTTCCTTTCGCGAGGTCGGTGCCCCAGTTCTCGAGTGTGTTGGTATCGGCAGCCATCACCATGGGTGTGGAACGCTATCGCTATCCGCAGGATCTGCCGAAGGTTGCTGCGAAGGGCGGCCCGTACTGCAAGGAACTGGGCCTGCCCGAACTGCCGCCGGAGTTCCGCCCGCCGCTACTCATCACTGACAGCGGCACCAACCCGGTGAAGTACGGGAACCAGGGCATCTTGCTCAACTCCGATGCCCTCAAGCAGTGGCTGTTTGGGCCGATCCCCGGACCGCCTCGCAACACCGGACAGATCGGGCAACCGGGATGAAAACGCGCGCGACAGGGACGCTGATCAAGTTCACGATATTCGCGGTCGTGATGGCGGTGCTGACGGCCTTCCTGTTCTTCATCTTCGGACAGGTCAGAACAGGCCCGACGAGCGGGTATTCGGCAGTATTCTCCGACGCGTCCCGGCTGGCACCGGGAGACACCGTGCGCGTCGCGGGTCTTCGTGTCGGCACAGTGGACGAAGTGTCGTTGCAGAGCGACCGCACGGTGCTTGTGAAATTCGATGCTGACCGCAACATCCGGTTGACGACCGGCACCAAGGCCGCGATCCGCTATCTCAACCTGGTCGGCGACCGATATCTCGAACTCGTCGACAGTCCGGGATCGACGAAGATACTTCCTGCTGGGTCGCAGTTACCCGAGGATCGCACAGCTCCCGCTCTGGACCTCGACCTGCTGCTCGGCGGCTTGAAACCTGTTATCCAGGGCCTGAATCCGCGGGATGTGAACGCGTTGACGGCGTCGCTCGTTCAGGTGTTCCAGGGCCAGGGCGGGACGCTGGAATCGCTGTTGTCGAATGCGTCGTCGTTCTCGAACTCGCTCGCGGACAACAACCAGGTGATCGAGCAGCTGATCGACGACCTGCGGGCCGTGCTGGACACCTTGTCGAAGGATGGCGACGACTTCTCGGGGGCGATCGACCGACTCGAGCAACTCATCAAGGGCCTGTCCAATGACAGGGATCCGATCGGAACCGCGATCGAGCAGTTGGACAACGGAACCGCCTCGGTCGCCGATCTCCTCGGTCAGGCGCGGCCACCGCTTGCCGGCACTGTCGACAGGCTGAACAGTCTCGCCACCAACATCGACAACGACAAAGATCGCCTCAACGACAGCATCGGGCGCTTGCCCGAGATTTATCGCAAGCTTGCTCGCGTGGGCTCTTACGGCAGCTTCTTCCCGTATTACATCTGCGGAATCGCCTTCCGCGCCAGCGACCTTCAGGGCCGGACCGTTCAGTTTCCCTGGATCAAACAAGAAACGGGAAGGTGTGCGGAGACGAGCTGATGCTGAGATACCACGGAACCCAACTCATCAGGGCAGGCTTCATCGGCGTTGTCCTGATCATCCTTGTCATCGCGATCGGATTACAGCCTGAGCGGCTGCTGCAGTGGGCGACGGCGATCAGATACCAGGCGTTGTTCTCCGAGGCGGGCGGCCTGACCGTTGGAAATGACGTGACGGTATCGGGCATCAAGGTCGGTTCGGTCTCAAGTGTCGAGCTCGACAACGGCGACGCGTTGGTCGGCTTCACCATCGAAGGCAAGTACGCCCTCGGGTCGGACACCACGGCCCACATTCGCACGGGAACATTGCTCGGCGAGCGCGTCTTGGCGTTGGACTCGGCGGGCAGCGGCACCCTCGATCCGCAGCACGTGATTCCGACGACGCGAACGTCGTCGCCGTATTCGCTGACCGACGCGGTCAGCGAGCTCACCGCCAACACCGCCGCCACCGACACCGAGAGCCTGAACCAGTCTCTCGACACGCTATCGGCGACGCTCGACCAGATCGCTCCGCAGCTGGGTCCGACGTTTGATGGCCTGTCCCGGCTATCGCGGTCGCTGAACAACCGCAACGAAAGCCTGGCAGAGCTGTTCAAGACCGCGGGTGACGTCACGGGGATCTTGTCCGAACGCAGCCAGCAGGTGGACAGCCTGATCCTCAATGCAACCGATCTGCTCGCGGTGCTCAACGAGCGTCGGCAGGCGATCGTGAGCCTGCTCGCCAACACCTTCGCGGTGGCGCGTGAACTGTCGGGTCTGGTGAAGGACAACGAGAAACAATTGGCGCCCGCACTCGAGAGACTGAACCGCATCACCGAAATGCTGGAAAAAAACCGCGACAACATCGCCAAGGCACTTCCTGGTCTGGCCAAATACGAACTAACCCAAAGCGAGATCGTGGCGAACGGTGCCTACTACAACGCACTCGTGCCCAATATCCAACCTGCGCAGCTTCTCCAGCCGTTCCTCGACTACGCCTTCGGGTTCAGGCGAGGGGTCAACGCCGGCCAGCCACCGGACAATGCCGGGCCACGGGCTGAGTTGCCGTTCCCGGTCAACGGCATTCCGCAACCAGGAGACCTTCCGCCGCGATGAACAGAAAAAGACTCGTCACCGTCGCGGCCATCGCGCTGGGCGTCGCCCTCGTCGCGGGCGCAGTGTTGTTGGTGCGCCAGGCGTTCTTCGGCCCCAACAGGATCACCGCGTACTTCCCGACCGCCACGTCGACCTACCCGGGCGACGAGGTGCGCGTCTCGGGCGTGAAGGTTGGCACGATCGATTCGATCACGCCCGAGGGCACGCAGACGAAGATGATCCTCAAGGTCGATAGGGATGTGCCGATTCCGGCCGACGCCAAGGCCGTGATCGTTGCCCAGAACCTCGTTGCGGCCCGCTACGTCCAGCTCACGCCGGCCTACCGGAATGGTGCCGGACCGACCATGCGTGACGGTGGAGTCATTCCCAGCGACCGCACCGCGGTCCCCGTCGAATGGGACGAGGTCAAGGCCCAATTGATGCGCCTGGCAACGGAACTGGGCCCCAAGAGTGACGTGTCGGGTACATCCGTCTCCCGGTTCATCGACAGTGCTGCGAACGCCTTGGACGGTAACGGCGCAAAGCTTCGGGAGACGATCGCGCAATTGTCCGGTGCGGCGCGAATTTTCGCCGAGGGCAGCGGCAACATTGTCGACATCATCAAGAACCTGCAGACGTTCGTCACGGCGCTGCGTGACAGCAACAAACAGATAGTGCTGTTCCAGAATCGGTTGGCCAGCCTGAGTAGCGTCGTGAACGACAGCAGGTCCGATCTGGACGCCGCACTGAACGAGCTGCCTGGCGCGATCGCGGATGTGCAGCGGTTCGTCGCGGGCAGCCGGAATCAGACCGCCGAGCAGATCAGAAGCCTGGGCGCCGTGACGCAGAACCTGGTCGACCAACACATGGCTTTTGAGAACATTCTTCACGTCGCACCGACCGCGATCGCCAATTACGAGAACATCTACTATCCAGCGTCTGGCGGCGTGACCGGAGCGTTCTCATTGGCCAACTTCTCGAACCCGGTTTGGTTCGTCTGCGGTCTGATCGGCGGTATCGAGAACACCACCGCACCGGAGACGGCGAAACTGTGCGAGCAATACCTGGGTCCCGCGCTGCGGTTACTGAACTTCAACGGCCTGCCGTTGCCGATCAACCCATACCTGCGCCCGATACCGAGCCCGGGCAAGCTCCTCTACACCGACCCGAAGCTTGCGCCAGGAGGAGCAGGGCCCGGCGACGCACCCGAGCCTCCGCCGATGGTGTCGGCCTACACCGGCATGGGCGATGTTCCGCCACCGCTGGGCTGGGGAGTCCCGCAGCCTCCGGGGCAGGGGATGTACGGACACGACGAAGTGCCTGCCATCACGTCGCCGGCACTGTTCCCCGGCGCGCCGATTCCGGGCCCGCCCAACGTGAACACGGGAACCGCGCCCACCGTCGACAGCATGCTGCTTCCGGCGACCCCGCCGCCGGGCGCTCCACCGGCCCAACCGGTTTCACCCGATGCACCCCTCTTACCGGCTGAAGGGATGCCACCCTCATGATTCGCACCGCGCACGCATGGGGGTACCGCCCGCCCGAAGGGCAGGGGGAGAGCAAAATTCACAGAAGTCGTGCGAAACGGTTGACCGTCCTCGCGTCATGCGTTGCGCTGACGCTGACGGGCTGCTCCTTCCAGGGGTTGAATTCACTGCCGCTTCCCGGGGCGGTGGGGCGGGGCCCCGACGCGGTTACCTACCACGTCCAGGTACCGAATGTTGCAACGCTGGAGTCCAATTCGCCGGTGATGATCGATGACGTCGTGGTCGGCAGCGTCGGGAAGATGACGGTGCAGGACTGGCATGCCGACGTGGAGATCTCGGTCAAGCCCGACGTGGCTGTGCCTGCCAACGCTGTGGCGACGGTTGGGCAGACGAGCCTGCTGGGATCCATGCATTTGGCGCTCGATCCACCGATCGGCGAAAAGCCAAGCGGCCGCCTGCAACCCGGGGCAACGCTGCGCTTGAATCAGTCGTCGACCTTCCCGACCACCGAGCAGACTTTGTCGTCCCTCTCGGCGGTCGTCAACGCAGGCGGACTCGGTCAACTCGGCGACGTCATCCACAACTTCAGCATCGCGTTGAATGGGCGTGGACCCGAGCTCCGTGAGCTGCTGACCCGGCTCGACAAAACCGTCGGCGTGCTTGATCAGCAGCGGGACAACGTCATCGCGTCGATCCAGCAACTCAATCGAATCGCCAGCAAGTTCGCCGGCCAACGAGACGTGATCGACCGTGCGCTCAAGGACATCCCTCCCGCATTGGACGTGCTGAACAAGGAGCGGCCTCGTTTTACGACCGCGCTCGAGAAGCTCGGTCAGTTCAGCGATACCACCGCGGGGCTGGTAAATGACGCAGGCCAGGATCTGGTGAAGAACCTGAGCGACCTGGAACCGGCCCTTAAGGCGCTCGCCGACATCGGCCCCGAGATAACCAAGGCGCTCAACTTTGCCCTAGCGTTCCCCTACGGCCCGGCCTTCGCCGACCGAATCACCAAGGGCGACTACATCAACCTGTATGCCGTTTTCGACATCACGTATCCGCGACTGAAGCGGACGACATTTCTCGGCACCCGGTGGGGCGACGAAGACGCCAAGCTGATCCCGGCGCCGGGCGACCCCTGGTACCTCAACTACTCGTACAACCCGCTATCCCTCGGTGTCGCGCCGCCGCCTGAGGCGCTGACTGCGTCAGCGTCAGAAGCGTCGCCAGGCGGTCCTATTCCGCCAGTGACCGAGCCGGTGCTGCCGGTGGCGCCGCCGCCCGCAATGCCGAATGCGCCGGCCACGGTAACCACGTCGTCGCAGATCTTCGCGGGTCCCTACGGTGCTGAGGCGCCGCCGGCTCCGGCCGCACCCGCACCGGGAGGTGGTGGCTGATGCTTACCCGTTTTGTGCGCAACCAATTGATCATCTTCACCATCGCGTCGGTGATTGGTGTGGCGGTCATGCTGTTCGCCTACATGCAGGTGCCAACGCTGCTCGGCGTGGGCCGCCTGACCGTGAAGCTTGAGTTGCCTGCTTCCGGTGGGCTGTACCGCTTCAGCAACGTCACCTACCGAGGCGTGCAAATTGGCAGGGTGACTGGGGTGGCGCTGACCGAGAACGGGGCCGAGGCAACGATGAGCCTCGACACGTCGCCGAAGATTCCAGCGGATCTGAAGGCCGAAGTACGAAGCGTTTCGGCCGTGGGTGAACAGTATGTGGATCTTCGCCCACAAACCGACTCCGGCCCTTATCTGCGGGACGGCTCGGTGATCGGTGTCGAGAACACGACGATTCCGCAGCAAGTCGGGCCCATGCTGGACCAGGTCAGCTCACTGGTGAAGAGCATTCCGAAGGAAAGACTGGCCGATCTGCTCGACGAATCGTTCAAGGCTTTCAACGGCGCAGGTGACGATTTCCAATCACTGTTCGACTCGTCGTCCAGCATCAGCCAATACCTGAACGAGGTATCCGACCAGTCGCGGGCCCTGATCGATGACAGTGGGCCACTTCTGGATTCGCAGGCCACGACCACCGATTCCATCCGAACGTGGGCGCGAAGTGTGGCGGGGATTTCCGATGAAGTCGCGCAGCACGACGCGGACGTGCGCACGATCCTGCAGCGGGGACCCGGCTTCGCCAACGAGGTTTCAACACTTCTGAATCAACTCAAGCCGACCTTGCCGGTGTTGCTGTCGAACCTCACCACCCTGGGTCAGATCTTCGTCACCTATAACCCATCGCTCGAACAACTCCTGGTCCTCCTACCGGGGACGGTCTCGCTACAGCAGTCTTTCGGGATCATGAAGAACAACCCGTACGGTCTGCCCTTGAGCGACTTCGCGTTTACCATCAGCGATCCACCACCGTGCACCGTCGGTTTCCTGCCGCCGTCGCAATGGCGATCGCCGGCCGACACCACCACCATCGACACACCAGATGGGTTGTACTGCAAGCTGCCCCAGGATTCACCGATCGGCGTACGCGGTGCTCGCAACCTCCCATGCATGGGACACCCTGGGAAGCGCGCGCCCACAGTTGAACTGTGCAACGACCCCAAGGGATATCAGCCGCTAGCGATCCGCCAGCACTATCTCGGACCGTATCCAATTGATCCGAATCTGATCGCGCAAGGGATCCCGCCCGACGACCGCGTCGACTTCAACGACCGTATTTTCGCGCCCACCGAGGGCACCCCTTTGCCACCTGGAGCAGTTCCTGGAGGTACACCGCCGGATCCACTGATGGCTCCGATAACGCCCACATCGCCGGCGCCGCCATTGCCGCCGCCACCGGGGAATTCCATCAACGGCCCGCCTCCCGGGCCCGTCGAGGTGCCACCCGGTGACGGCACCATTCCAGCGGCTCCAAGTGCCTTTGGCGGCAACGGTTCTGGCGGCCCATCCATCGCATTCGCACAATATGACCCGCGAACGGGGGAATACATCTCGCCCGACGGTCAGAAGCAGCAGCTGACGAATGCGGTTGCAGGAGCTTCACCCAAGTCGTGGAAGGACCTGCTGCCGATCTGACCCGGTAGGGCGACGGTTAGGACAGCTTCTCCAGCCGCACCGGCACCTCGATGACAAGCGGCTTGTTGATGCCGCAATTGCCGCTCGCAGCCTGTGTCCTGACGCGGCCGGCGAGGAGGTCGACAATCTTGGTGTCGCGCTGGCTGTTGACTGGGTCCCAACCCCAGAACCAGAACCGCTGGGTGCCAGGGACAGCCGTGCCGTCTGGACACGGCTCCCAGTTGTCGACAACGCGCTCGGCGAGCCAGTAGTCGCCAGTGTTGGTCATTGGGGCAGTCCAGCCCTGGTCGCTCGTCACTGTGCCCGTGCACCGAATCGGACTCTCGCAACTCGAGCTGAAGGTCCAGGTTTGAACCTGCGTCGGTTCGTTCATGAAGACCTCGTTGGTCTTCGCCCAGTCGCCGTTCGAAATCATCCGATAGGTGCCGTTGAGTTCGACCCCGTAATTCGAGGCTGAAGCCGGCGTTGCCAGGCCTACACTTCCGAACACGGCAACTACCGCCGACACTGCGCCTGCTACCCGAACTCCACGCATAGCGCGTAAGCCTATCGTGGCCGGTAGCAATCCTCTCCGAAAGGGAGAATTTCGTTCCCGCTTGTGTGAAAATCATGGCCGTGCGATTCGCTGTTGCAGTGCTTGCTGCCTTGATGACTTCCGCCGCGGTCATTGCCGCACCGCCGGCAGCCGCCGATGATCCGACCGACTGCAACTATCCATCGTGCACGCCCGGCATCGCGCCCAACATCGTGCTTGGTTCGTACTGCGACAACCCCACCTACTACTCGTTTGGGGTGACGTCGTGGGGACGGCTGGTGTTCTGCGGTTCGCCCAGGCGGTACGAACCCCGATGGTTCCGTTCACCCGAAATGCACGGGGTCAAGAATGAGAACGATCCGTGTCCGGCCATGGATGGCGAGGTCGCGCAGGCGCCGGACGGCCTCTTCCTCACCTGTGTGGCCAAGGAAGGCAG
This sequence comes from Mycobacterium sp., assembly GCF_035274705.1. Lineage (GTDB taxonomy): Bacteria > Actinomycetota > Actinomycetes > Mycobacteriales > Mycobacteriaceae > Mycobacterium. The sequence continues at coordinate 48,208 of NZ_DATENY010000027.1, forward strand.
CAGCCACTGGGAGCGCGGCGACCTCTGACGCCAGTGTTTACCCGACGCGTTTGAACTTGATGTTCAGGTCGGTCAGCCCACGCAGGATGAAGGTCGGCTCGTAGGTGTAGCGGCGATCACCGGCGGGGCCGTGCTTCTCCTCATCGATAGTGATATCGGCCAAACGGTCGAGGAGTCGCTCGATCGAGACCCGGCCCTCGACGCGCGCTAGCGGCGCGCCGGGGCAGGAGTGGATGCCGCGGCTGAATGCGATGTGCTCACGGACGTTGCGGCGGTCGAGCTGAAATTCATGCGGATTGTCGAACCGATTCGGATCGCGGTTGGCGGCGCCAGGACTGACCATCACCGTCGTTCCGGCGGGGACCGGCGTATCAGCGAGTGTCGTTGACTTGCGGGCCATCCGGAACACACTCTTCACCGGGCTGTCCATGCGCAGGCACTCCTCGATGAAGGTCGGGATCAGGCTGCGATCCTCGCGCAAATGCTGCTGGATGTCGGGCCGGTCGCCGAGCACCCTAAGGGCCGCGCTGAGCAGCTTGGCGGTCGTCTCCTGTCCTGCACCGAACAGGAAGGTGGCGGTGCGGACCACGTCGACCACCTCCGGTGTCGAACCGTCCGGGTAGAGCGCCGTGGCCAACCCGGTCAGCACATCGTCGCGCGGATTGCTGCGCCGGTCTTCGATGTAATGGCTGAACTTCTCGTCGGCCCACTCCAGGGGGTTGGCCGCGATCGGCTCGTGGTCGAGTCCGCCGATATTCGTGCCGGGCCGCTGCGCCCCGAAGGCCTCGCGAAACTCCTCGTGGTCCTCCTCAGGAACACCGAGCAGGTCCGCGACAACCAGCAGCGAGAACGGCCTGGCGTAGGCGGCGAGGAATTCACACTTGCCGTCGTTGATGAACTCGTCGATGTGCCGGTCGGCCAGCCGCCACATGAAGTCCTCGTTCTCCTTGAGCCGTTTCGGCGTCAGAAGTCGGTTCAGCAGCGAGCGCGCGTCCGTGTGGTTCGGCGGATCCATCGTGACCATGTGCTCGTACATCGGGATCTCGGTGCGGTGCTCGACGAGCTGCGCGCAGATGTCGTCACCCTGGGGCACGAATGGCATCGGGGTGAATGGTCCGGCGACGGCAACGCAGGACGAATAGTTCTCGGTGTCCTTGTAGACGGCGTTCGCCGCTTCCCAGCCGGTGACGGCCAGCACCCCGTTGTTGATCGGGCAACTGACCGGGTTCTTGGCGCGCAGGTGGTCGAAGTAGGGGTGCGGATCGGGAACCAGCGACGGGTCGGTGAAGTAGTCGACGGAGTCGTAATCGGTGGTCATGTGAAGCGCTTCCTCCCGAAACCCATGGTCGTGTGGCGTCGACGCCGACGGTGCCCAAATGCGCGAGAAACGAATGTGCTGAGCACCTGCTTAGCATGGAGGTAGAGTCACGGTCAAGGTGACCACGCGGTCCTGCGTCTAACATCTGCCCTGTCAACCGTGTGGGCTGAAGAAATGGGGAGGTGGCATGACATCGGCGCGCAGAATCGGGGCGCCGGATGCGAAGAATCGCGGCGTGTTGCTCGACGCCGCCGAGCAACTTCTCCTCGAGGAGGGCTACGCCGCGGTGACGTCGCGTCGGGTCGCCGAAAGGGCCGGACTCAAGCCTCAGCTGGTGCACTACTACTTCCGCACGATGGAAGATCTCTTCTTGGCGGTGTTTCACCGAAGGGCCGAGGAGGGACTCGGCGTCTTGGCGAAGGCGCTGGAGTCACCTCAGCCGCTGTGGGCGTTGTGGCGGTTCAGCACCATGCCGGATGCCACCCGGTTGACCATGGAGTTCATGGGCCTGGCCAACCATCGCAAGGCGTTGCGGGCCGAGATCGTCTATTACGCAGAGCGTTTCCGGGCCGAGCAGAACAAGGCGATCGAATCCGCGCTGCGCCGCTATGGCGTCGACACGGCGGACGTACCGCCGGTCGTATGGACGGTATTCGCGACAAGCGTGTCGCAGGGTTTGGTGATGGAACGAGCGCTCGGAATCTCCACTGGTCACGAAGAGACATTTGAATACTGCGAGCAATGGCTGCGCCGGCTCGAGGGCGAACCGCTTCGTAACCAGTTAGAGGCGAGGGCTACCAATTCCGAAGCGAGCAGAGCGCGCCCTTAGGCCCCTGGTGGGTGGCGACGATCACGCCGTCGACCGCAAGCGCGCAGTGGATATTGGGCGTCTTCGTTGTCTCCGGCGCGCTGGCGACCACCATTGCCCACTCATCCGGGTTGGCCAGCGGCACGTCGAGGTTCCACTGCTGGTTCGGGCCGACATCGGCTTCGACTTTGGGGCTGAACTGATACGGGTTGTAGCTATAGTCCGCCCAGTTCGGCGGGTCGACATCGCGATAGTAGATGTCAACGTTGAACGGCGTCTGGGCCCACACCGTGTAGTGGACGTTGTGCAGCGGGGGCGGCGGCACGTCGTCGTCGGCGTTGGCTGTTGGGGCTGTCAGGCCAGCCACTGTCATCGCTGCCGCGAACGTCAGCAGGGCATGCAATCTCATCAGACGTCGCGGAAACATCATTTCCGAATTTTAGAACTATGTTTCCGCATTGGATGTCCGAATCGGCAATCCAGTTCTACAGCGACAGTATCGTCGCCGACGCGGTGCCCGGTGCGCCGTAGACCTGCGCAAGGCCCACCTGCGGATTGCCCGGCGCCTGTCGGTCGCCGGCCTCGCCGCGTAGCTGGCGCACCAGTTCGTGAACCTGCCGCAGGCCCGAGGCGCCGATCGGCTCGCCGTTGGCGATCAGTCCGCCGTCGGTGTTGACCGGAAGCGAGCCGTGGATTTCGGTGGCCCCGTCGGCCAGCAGCTTCTCCTGCTCTCCGTCCGCGCACAGTCCTGTCTCGGCCATGTGGATCACCTCGGCGCCCGCGTCGGTGTCCTGCAACTGCGCCACGTCGACATCTTCGGGCCCGATCCCGGCCACCTCGTAGGCGGCCTTGGCCGCGTACACGGTGGGGGACGGGTCCTCGTCCAGTGGCGCCGATGTCGCGTGCACTTCGTAGGCGCCGAACGTCCGCGTGCGGATCTCGGTGGCACGCACGTAGACCGGCTTGTCGGTGAAGCGGTGCGCGATGGCGCCGCGGCACATGATCACGGCGGCCGCGCCTTCGTCGGGTGCGCAGAACATGTACTGCGTCAGCGGGTAGTTCAGGACGGCCGAGTTGAGGATCTCTTCCTCGGAAATCGGCTTGCGCCGGAAGGCATTCGGGTTTTTCTCTCCGTTGCGGAAGTTCTTGGCGGCGACCTTGGCCAGCGTCGCCTGCGAGATGCCGTGCTTATGGATGTAGTGGTTGGCCTTCATCCCGAAGAACTTGGTGGTCACGAATTGACCGTTCTCGGCGTACCACTGCGGCAGCGCGAGCTTCGCGGGATCGTCGGTGAAGGCGCCGCGCGGGTGCTTGTCCATGCCGATCGCGATGCCGATGTCGTACTTGCCCAGCCGGATGGTGTCGGCGGTCTGCTGGATGGCCGTGGCTGCAGTGGCACAGGCATTGAACACGTTGGCGAAGGTGATGCCGGTCAGGCCGACCAGCCGCGTCACCGCGTCTGGATTGGACACCTCATAGCTGCCGCCGAAGCCGAACTGGATGTCCTTCCAATCCACGCCCGCGTCGGTGAGCGCGAACTGGATTGCCTCGGCGCCCATTTCCATGGCTGTCTTGTCGAACCGGCCGAACGGGTGAAGCCCCACGCCGATGATGGCAACGTCGTTCATTCCTGAGGTGTCCTTCCGCGGGCGGTGCCGGCAATCGTATGAAGACTCAGACGGGCTGGAAGGCGAACGTGACGATCTCGCTGCCCTCGTCATCGGTGGTGAAGGGCACCATGGTGAGCTCGACCTCCATGCCGAACTGGAGCTTGGCGGGATCGTTTTCGGTGAGGCGGCCTTCGACGCGGATCACGTCGTCGAGTTGCACCAAGCCGACGCCGAACGGGACGAAGTCCTTACCGGTCGGGCCCTTGTACGGCGCACCGGGCGGGAAGCCTTGAGTCGTCCATGCGACAAGCGTGCCGCGCCGGGGGAGCCGCACGGCAGACATCTCCCCGGCGCTGCACTTCGGGCAGCGCTGCTGGACGGGAAACGTGGTGGCTCCGCACTTACCGCAGGTGCTTCCGATGAGCTCAGGATTCTCGTCGGGCCAGGTAGAGATCTCGGGGGCGAGCGCCATCTGCTGTGTCGATACACCGTTGACGATAATCGGAAATGATGTTCTCGTCCAGCGAGAACCTAGCCCGGTGTGCGGTCCGCTTTCGGCCTTGACAGACTAGGCGCATGGCGCAGATAACCTTGCGGGGAAATCAGATCAACACAATCGGACAGCTGCCGGCCGTCGGGTCCCAGGCTCCCGGTTTCACTTTGACCGGCACGGATCTCGGTGAGGTGAGCAGCTCGCGGTTCAGCGGCACTCCCGTGTTACTGAACATCTTCCCGTCCATCGACACACCTGTTTGTGCAACCAGTGTTCGGACCTTCAACGAGCGCGCGGCCGCGGACGGCGTGTCCGTTCTGTGTGTCTCGAAGGATCTGCCGTTCGCGCAGAACCGATTCTGTGGCGCGGAGGGAATCGAAAACGTCACGACGGCATCGGCGTTCCGCGACGGCTTCGGCGAGGACTACGGCGTCACCATCGTCGACGGGCCGATGGCCGGGCTGCTTGCGCGCGCCATCGTGGTGATCGGTGCGGACGGCAACGTCGCCTACACAGAGCTGGTGCCCGAGATCGCTCAGGAGCCCAACTACGATGCGGCGCTAGCCGCGCTGTAGCCGTCAACGAGCGCCGGTGGACTGGTACGGCCCGCTCGACGCGGTGGTTGAGGGCAGGCTCGACCCGCATATCGTCCATCCGACGGAGACGTCATGAGCGTTCTTCCCGGGCCGATCCGTCAGATCGGTTATGTCGTCACCGACCTCGACAAGGCGCTCGCCAGCTGGGTGGAACTGGGCGTGGGCCTACTGGACAGAGGATTTCGACGATGCAGGCCGTGCAAGACGCTGGCTGGCCGGTGGTGTGGTCCGGTGGTGAGGACGTCGGCACCCGATTCGCCTACGTCGAGCCGCCGAACACCCCGGCGGCGATCATCGAAATCATGGAGCTGACGGAGACGACAGCCGGAATGGGCAACTTCATCCGCGACACCGCTGCGAATTGGGACGACACCGATCCCATTCGCGAAATGGGCAGCTGACCCCTACTTGCCCCGCTTCATCACTTTGTCGGCGGCGGTCCAATGCTCGTCTGACACCCACAGTCGGGCAAAGGCCGCGACGGCTTCTGTCGTGGACACCCCACGCATCACCCGCTTGATCTCGCCCGACGGCGGCCTGGCCAGCAAGCGGGTGATGCTGCGCCATCCCTCGTCGAACGAATCTCGTGGGAACACCTTGTCCACCAAGCCAATTCGCTCGGCCTCGGCGGTGTCGAGCACCGTGCCGGTGCCGGCCAGCAAGAGCGCCTTGCTGTAGCCGATCAGCGCGGCCAGCCGTTCGGCACCGCCCCATGCGGGCATGATCTCGAGTGCCACCTGGTTGAAGCCGATCTTGATGTCGTCGGCGGCGAGTCGGATGTCGGCCGCAACCGCGAACTCGGCGCCGCCGCCGAGCGCGTGACCGTTGAGCACCGCGACGGTCGGCGTGGGGAAACTGGCGATCCGATCGCAGATGGAGCGCATCCCAAAGGCCATTGCCGAAGCTTCCTGCTCGGTGCGCAACGCGGCCAGTTCCTTCAAGTCGCCACCCGAGACGAAGGCGCGGTCGCCGGCACCCCTGATGACGAGGGCCGTCGCACCTTCCGCACCGTCGAGCGCCTTCTCCAGCTGGTCCATCGTCTCGAGCGAGATGGCGTTGCGGGCCTGTGGCCGATCGATGGTGACGATCGCCAAGCCGTCGTCGAACTCCAGGTCCACCATCGAGCGTTCTCCGTCTGCGGTATTGGCATTCTCTGCTACGGAGAATAGCATCGCCTTCGTATTGGAGGTGCCACGGCAATTCATGCGAAATATCCCTGCTGAGCTCAAGAATCGCTACGAGGACGAGGGCTGGTGGACGCAGGAAACCCTTGGTGTTCTTCTGGCGCGAGGACTGCAGGCCAGCCCCGACGCCGGCTTTTGGGTGCACTCCGCAGTCCGACCCTTCTCCGGTACCTTCCGTGACGTCGAGACCCTCGCCCGCAGGCTCGCCGCGGGGCTGCGGGCGCGCGGCGTCGGGCCCGGTGATGTGATCGCCATCCAGCTGCCGAACTGGATGGAAGCCGCGGTCGCCTTCTGGGCATCGGCCTTTCTCGGCTCGGTGATCGTGCCGATCGTGCACTTCTACGGCCGCAAGGAACTCGCCCACATCCTTGGCACTTCGAAGCCGCGCGTCTTCATCACCGCCGAAGAATTCGGTCGAATGAAGTTCCAGCCTGACCTGTGCGCCGGCATCCCGATCGTCGGGCTGGTGGGTAAGGACTTCGATGACCTCCTCGACGACGAGCCGATGGCTGGCACAGTTCCAGCCGATCCGGCGAGCCCTGCGCTGATCGCGTTCACGTCGGGCACGACTCGGGATCCCAAGGGCGTCATACACAGTCACCAGACGCTCGGCTTCGAAACGCGCCAGCTGCTCGAGAACTACCCGCCAGACCGCGGCCGCCAACTCACCGGGACGCCGGTCGGGCACTTCATCGGCATGCTCGGTGCGTTCCTGATCCCGGTGCTCGAAGGCGCACCGATCGATCTGTGCGACGTCTGGGATCCGGGCCAGGCGCTCAAACTCATTGAGCGCGACGGGCTTTCCATCGGTGGCGGGCCGCCCTACTTCGTCACCAGCCTGCTCGACCATCCCGACTGCACTCCGGAACACATGAGCCATTTCACGACCGTTGGCCTTGGTGGGTCGACCGTGCCCGCGGCGGTCACGCGTCGGCTGGCGGACCTAGGCATCTTCGTGTTCCGGTCGTACGGCAGCACCGAACATCCGTCGATCACCGGATCGAGGCCCAGCGCTCCGGAAGACAAGCGGCTCTACACCGACGGCAACCCGCGTCCCGGCGTGGAGATCAGGCTCGGACCCGACGGTGAGATCTTCAGCCGCGGCCCCGATCTGTGCCTCGGCTATACCGACCCGGAACTGACGGCGAAGGCCTTCGACGACGACGGCTGGTATCGCACCGGCGATGTCGGCGTGCTGGACGAGGACGGCTACTTGACCATCACCGACCGCAAGGCCGACGTCATCATCCGCGGGGGCGAGAACATCAGCGCGCTCGAGGTGGAAGAGCTGCTGCTGACAATGCCGGCCGTGGCCGAAGCGGTCGTGGTGTCCACCCCGGACGCCCGGCTCGGGGAGCGCGCTGCGGCCGTTTTGCGGATCAAGCCGGGGCATGCGATGCCGAGCATCGAGGAAGTCCGGGAGTACTTCAAGCGGACAGGCGCCGCGCCTCAGAAGTGGCCCGAGGAGTTGCACCAAGTAGACGACTATCCGCGCACCGCAAGCGGCAAGGTGCAGAAGTTTCGCGTCCGCCAGTCCATCCAATAGGGGTCAGCGGCTCGAGCCGGCAGAATATTGCATTGAGCAGCTAACGAGAATATGATTCTCGCAAGAAGAAAAGGAGGGTTTCATGGGGCAACTTTCGCATCGAGTCGATATCCCGTTCCCGCTGTTCGACGCCGATAATCACCTCTACGAGCCGCCGGAGGCGATGACCAAGTACCTGCCCAAGGAGTACAAGGACCTCGTCCAGTACGTCGAGATCAACGGCCGCACCAAGATTGCGCTAAGGGGCCAGATCAGCAACTACATCCCGAACCCGACGTTCTCGGTCGTCGCGAAGCCCGGCGCGTGGGAGGAATACTTCAAGTTCGGCAACCCCGACGGCAAGAGCAAGCGCGAACTGTTCGGCGAGCCGATGCGCGCCATCCCGGCATTCTTCGAGCCCGGCCCGCGCCTCGAGGTGATGAACGAGCTGGGCATCGACCGCTCGCTGATGTTCCCGACGCTGGCCAGCCTCATCGAGGAGCGCCTCGCCGACGATCCGGTTGCCATTCACGTCGTCATCCACGCGCTCAACCAGTGGCTCGACGAGGTGTGGGGTTTCAACTACCAGAACCGCATCTTCACCACGCCGGTGATCACGCTGCCGATCGTCGAGAAGGCGATCGAGGAACTGGAATGGGTCGTCAAGCGCGGCGCCCGCGCGATCCTGATCCGTCCCGCCCCGGTGCCCGGGTTCCGCGGTCCGCGCTCGTTCGCGCTGCCCGAGTTCGACCCGTTCTGGGAGCGCGTCGTCGAATACGACCTCTTCGTCGGTATGCACTCGTCGGACTCCGGCTACTCGCGCTACACGTCCGAATGGGACGGCTCGGTGACGGAGATGCTGCCGTTCCAGACCAACGCGATGGGCATCCTCAACGAGTGGCGCCCGATCCAGGATGCGGTGGCGTCGTGGGTGATCCACGGTGCGCTGTTCCGTCACCCCAAGCTGAAGGTGGGCATCGTCGAGGCCGGCTCGAAGTGGATGTTCCCGCTGCTGGACTCCATGGCCGAGGTGTGGAAGAAGGCGCCAGAGGCCTTCCTGGGCAACCCGATCGAGGAGATCAAGAACCGCATCTACGTCAGCCCGTTCTACGAGGAGGGCATCGACCAGCTGGTCAACCTGATCGGCGTGGACCAGGTGCTGTACGGCTCGGACTGGCCGCACCCGGAGGGGCTGGCTGAGCCGACCCACTATGTGACGGCGCTGGAGCATCTGTCTGTCGATGATCAGGCAAAGATCATGGGCGGCAACCTGTCTCGCCTCGTCACGGTGTGACCTACCGGGAGCGCTGGTCGACCATCCCCGAGATGGTCTTGAGTGCGGCGGACCGTTTCGGCGACGCGGAAGCGGTCGTCGACGGTCCGCTGCGCCTCACTTTCACCGAATTCGTCGAGCGGATCCGTTGCGCTGCAGGGGCATTCGCCGATCTCAGCATCGACAAAGGCGACCGGGTCGCAATCTGGGCGCCCAACTCCGCGGAATGGATCGTCGCGGCGTTCGGCCTGCTGACCGCGGGCGGCGTGCTTGTTCCGGTGAACACCCGGTTCAAGTCGGAGGAGGCGGTCGACATCATCGGCCGCAGCGGCGCCAAGGCCGTACTGGTTCAGAAGGACTTCCTGGGCCTGGACTACTCGGCACCGGCTGGCGTGCCTGTAATCGATCTGAAGTCGAACTTCCTCTCCAGCGGTTCACCGTTCGAGCAGGGAGCCAGCGGCCTCAAAGGCACAGACATCTCCGACATCATCTTCACCTCGGGCACGACCGGCAGACCCAAGGGCGCGATGATGAATCACCGCCAGACACTTCGGATGTACGAGGAATGGGCGACGCTCGCGGATCTGCGCGAGGGCGACCGCTACCTGATGATCAACCCGTACTTCCACACCTTCGGCCTCAAAGCCGGCCTCGTCGCGTCCTTCCTGCGCGGCGCGACGATGCTGCCGGTCGACGTCTTTGACGTCGACCGGGTGGTGGAACTGATTGAGCGGGAACGGATTACGATGCTTCCCGGCCCGCCCACGCTGTATCATTCACTGCTCGCGGTCCGTGATAAGGACAAGCTTGCGACGTTGCGCGCCGGGGTGACCGGTGCGGCCGACATTCCGGTGGAACTGGTCCGCCGCATACACGACGAACTGCCGTTCCAGACGCTGATGACGGGTTACGGCCTCACCGAGGCAGGCAACGTCACGCTGTCCCTTCCGGGCGATTCCTTCGAGGACGTGGCCACCACGGCCGGCGTGCCCTGCGAGGGCGTCGAGGTACGCATCGCCGCCGACGGCGAGGTGCTCGTGCGCGGCTACGGCGTGATGCAGGGCTATCTCGACGACCCCGCGGCCACCGCCGAGGCGATCGATGAGGACGGCTGGCTGCACACCGGCGACCTCGGCAGCTTCAACGACGAGGGCCGGCTGCGAATCGTCGGCCGCAAGAAGGACATGTTCATCGTTGGCGGCTTCAACGCCTATCCCGCCGAGATCGAAGGCTTTCTGCTGGAGCACCCGGCGGTCGCGCAGGCCGCGGTGATCGGTGTTCCCGATGAGCGGTTAGGTCAGGTGGGCAAGGCGTTCGTGGTGGCGAAGGGTAACGACGGCGTCACGAGTGAGGACCTCATTTCATGGAGCCGCCAGCGGATGGCCGGTTTCAAGGTGCCGCGGTATGTAGAGTTCCTCGACGAGCTGCCGTTGAACGCCACCGGCAAAGTGATGAAGGACCGCCTCCAGGACAATCATGGCTGAGCGTATGCATAGCGTGTAAATAGCATTTCCGCAGGAAAGCCCGTCTTTGCCGGGATCTGCGGCGGCGGGTATCGTCGCGGCGATACCCGAAAATGAATAATGACATTCTCATTTGAGTAGGGCACGTAGTAGACGAGGAGGTCGCTGTGCCGTCTTTCAGGCGCCGCGCGTCGGTGATCGACGCTGATCGCGTCGACGAACGGCCGCAGGATCCTGATCAGTCGGCCGACCCGGCAGAAGCACTTGCCCTTGCGGAGGAAGCGGAGGCAGAGGCAGCCGAGGCGGACGCGATGGCGGCCGCCGCGCGTGCCCGAGCCCGTGCGATCAGGCTGCGCAGGCAGGCGCAGGCCAAGACTGCTGCCGAAGACGAGTCGGTCGAGGCGGACGCGAAGGCCACCGACATCGACTCGGAGGCCATCGAAATCACCGACGCCGAGTCGGACGACACGGACGATGTCGCCGACGAGCCGTCGAAAGAAGAGCCGGTTCGCGAGCGACGCCGCTGGGGCCTTGTCCTCAAAGTTGTCGCCATGACATTGGCCAGCCTCTGCACAATCGCTTTCATCGCGGTGAGCGTGCTCATGGTTGTCAACCACCGCCACCAGGCCGCCGAACAGCAGCGCCGCGCCGAGTTCGCCGCGGCTGCCCGGCAAAGCGTCGTGACGCTGATGTCCCTTGACTTCAACAAGGCCAAGGACGACGTGCAGCGGATCATCGACAATTCGACGGGCCAGTTCAGGGACGACTTCAAGAACCAGGCCGAGGACTTTGTCAAGGTGGCGCAGGACTCGAAGGTGATCACCGAGGTCACCATCAACGCGGTCGGTGTCCAATCCATGACGGACGACACGGCGATAGCCCTGGTGTCGGCCGCCTCGCGAGTCACAAACAACGCCGGGGCCAAGCAGGAGCCCCGCACGTGGCGGTTGTCGGTGAACCTTCAGCGTGACGGCGGGCAGATCAAGATGGCGAAAGTCGAGTTCGTGCCGTGACCACCAAAGAAAACACAGACGTGGCCGAAGACCTGAAGGACGACGACACCGACGAAGCCGCCGAGACGCCCGACGCCGTGGACGAGGGCGAAGACTCAGCGGAGACGCAAGCGCCGTCCGAGCCGAAGGGCAGCAGCGTCCGGCGGACACTGCGCGGGGCACGGTCGAAGCTCGGTGCGATCCTGCTCGCGGCGGCCCTGATCGCCTCGGCAGGTGTGGCCGCATGGCTGTACTTCTACCAGTACCGCCCGGATCAGCAGACCAACGATGCAGCTGCCGCGGTGGCGCTCGAAGCCGCGAAGAGCGGCACGGTGGCGCTGCTGTCGTACTCACCGGAGAGCCTCGACAAGGACTTTTCCAACGCGAAGTCTCATCTGACCGGCGATTTCCTTGCGTACTACACCCAGTTCACCGAGCAGATCGTCACGCCTGCGGCCAGGCAGAAATCCGTCAAGACGACGGCATCCGTCGTGCAGGCAGCCGTATCCGAACTGCATCCGGATTCGGCGGTGGTCCTGGTGTTCATCAACCAGAACACGAAGAGCAAGGAGAATCCCGACGGGGCGTTCGCGGCGAGCAGCGTCAAGGTCGGGATGAAGAAGATCAACGGGACCTGGCTCATTTCAGCGTTCGACCCCGTGTAGCGTCGGCGCCGTGACACCGGCGGAGTCGAAACCGGCTGATCTGGTGCTGTCGGGCGGCGGCGTCAAGGGCATCGGTCTAGTGGGTGCGGTCGTCGCGTTGATGGAAGCGGGGTACACCGCGCAACGCGTCTCGGGAACATCCGCGGGGTCGATCGTAGGCGCGATCGTCGCTGCGGCATCGAACGGTAACCAGCTCGGCGCTGAGGAAGTCAAAGAGCTTGCGCTGCAACTGGACTACCGCAAGTTCACCGATCCTGGTGCGCTCGAAAGTGTGCCAGTGCTGGGCCCGTCGTTGGCGGTGCTGCGCGGAACCGGTGTCTACAAGGGCGACTACGCCCACGACTGGGTCGCAAGTCAGCTGAAGAACCTGGGTGTCACGACGTTTGGCGATCTCGCGATCGACGACGACAACATTCCCGAAGAACAGCGCTACAAGCTGGTCGTCACCGTCGCCGACGTGACAACCGGTCAGCTTGTCCGGCTGCCCTGGGATTACCACAGGGTCTACGGGCTCGACCCCGACGAGCAGCCGGTCGCCGACGCCGTGCGTGCGTCGATGTCGATTCCGTTCTTCTTTCGTCCCGTGACGCTCACCAGCACAACGGGATTGACGTCGACGCTGGTGGACGGCGGGCTGCTTTCGAACTTCCCGATTGATTCACTGGACCGCACCGATGGTCACAAGCCGCGCTGGCCCAGCTTCGGCATCACCGTGCTGCCGAACCTTCCCGAGGGCAATGACAGGGTGATTCCCGCGTTGGCGCCCATCCGCCTGCTCGGGCCGCCACACTTACTCGAGAGCGTGATCACCACCGTGCTGGTGGGCCGCGATCAGGCCTATCTGAACCAGCCGTGGGTCAATGCGCGCACGATCCGGGTTGACTCGACCGACATCGGATTCCTCGACTTCGACATATCCGACAACGAGGTCGAGGCCTTGTACGCCAAAGGATATGCGGCCGCGGAACAGTTCCTGTCCACATGGGATTGGCGGGCCTACCTTGACCGGTTCCGCCGATGACGGAATTCTCGGCGATCGTGCCGGTGCCAGACAAGGTCGCGGACAACAAGCAGGCGGCATTCGCGCCGCTGGCGGGCGAGGCACCGCTGGTGCGTGTAGTGAGGGCCGCCGGTGGTGACGAGACAAGCGTGGTAGTCACGGCTGCTGAAACGCTCGTCGATGATTGCCGGAAAAGCCTTGCATTACACGGCCTTTCATCCATCAGCGTGATACCCGCCGCGGATCCTGGTTCGCGGGCGCACTGCGTTGCCGCCGGGCTTGACCACACGTCGGCGCGGTTCGTGCTGGTTCACGACATTCACCGGCCACTGACGTCGGCCGCCTTGCAGACCCGAGTTGCCGCTGCGCTTCGTGCAGGCAGCGCCGTCGTGATGCCTACCATGCCACTCACCGACAGCGTCAAAGCCGTCGATGTGAATGGGTCGGTGACGGCCACACTCGATCGTTCGACGTTGCAGACCGTGCAGTACCCGCGCGGCTTCGCGACGGGGCTACTGTCCCGGTTGTTGGCACACCGCGCATCCGATGACTTCGACGAGCTCGAAGAGGCGCTCGCCGCGGGCGCCCCGATCACCGTGGTCGACGGCGACCCCGACGCGTTCGTCGTCGAATTACCCAGGGACAGTGCATTCATCGAGGCAATCATCGCCTCTCGTCGGTGAGCAGGCGTTCGGCGACCGCTATGTCATGGGCGTAGGTCACCTTGAGGTTGAGCTCCTGACCGCTGAAGGTGCGTACGTCGAGATCCGCGTACTTCTCGACGCAGGACGACGTGTCGGTGCCTTCGAATCGCTCACGCTCTGCTGCGCGATATGCCTGCAACAGCGGCAGCGCCCGAAAGGCCTGCGGAGTCTGGACGCGAACCAATTCCGCTGCGCCGCTGGCATATTCGAGCCCGTTCGGTGCAGATCGCACCACGTCGGCCAGGATCAGGGCAGGGATCGCGCCACCGAACTCGCGCGCGACGGTGATCGCTGTGGCGAACATGTCGGGTCCGGCCATCGGGCGGGCGGCGTCGTGGATCAACACGATATCGATGGCGCCCGCATCGATATCGGCGGCAAGGTAGCGCAGCACGTTGAACTCGGAGGCATGCCGACTGTCGCCACCCTCGACGAATTCCACGGTCGCGTCGGGAAGTTCGTCCGCCACCGTTCGCTCAGCCAGCTCACGTTCGCCGCGCCGGAACACCAACACCGTTCGCGTGACATCCGATACCCGCGTCAGTGCATCCAGAGACCACGTCACCATGCTGCGGCCCGCCAGCGGTAGGTACGCCTTGTTACCGTCCGCGCCGACGCGTGTGCCCAGTCCGGCGGCCAGCACAACGCCGACCGCTGCCTCACGAGACGGCTTCTTCACGGGCGAACCCTAGCGCGGCCCGACTCGGTCGATCAGCCTGCCACGTCGAACATGTGGTGCACCTTCGTCGGCCGGATGCGGACGACGAGTTCGCCCGGCACGCCGTTGCGCCTGCCGAACTCCTCTGCACGGTCGACGCCCATGTAGCGTCCACCGGCCCTGGTCGCGACATCGAGCACTTCCTGCGGATCCTCGCTGATCGACGCGACGCCCTGAACTTGCACGAAAGAGTACGGCGGTCGAGGGTCGTCGACGCACATCACCACCCGTGGGTCACGTGCCAACGCTCGGCCTTTCGCCGAGTTCTTGCCGGTGTTGAACGCCAGCTCGTCACCGTCCACAACGAACCAGACCGGCGCGGCCAGGGGCCTGCCGTCGGATGCGAGGTAACCGAGCATGCCGGTCCGGGTGCCTTCGGAGAGAAACGCGACAACGTCATCGGAGAGTTCGGCCACGCCTACACGTTAGGCCCGATCAGTCCTCCGCGTGGCGGTCGTAATCCCACTGCTCCAGTCGCGTCTGCAGCTCGTACAAGCCCAGCGCCGCCAGCGGCGTGCCGACGGACATGCAGAGCATCAGCAGCGCGTTCATGGCTCTTGGGGGTCGTTGTTTCTGCTGCGCACGGGATGGCGTGCATGAAGAGAGCGGATGGAGCCGGTTACGTGGTGGCCTACTTGTTTCTCCGGACAAAGACCCAGTGCGTCGCGCGCGGCGACCCGCATGCTGCGGTAGCGGTCACGCTCGTTGGCGACCCACCCATCGGACCACCCTTCGAGCAGGTCTCCCGCCCGCAGCAGCGGAAGCAGGTCGGCGACGAGTTGCGGGTCGGCGCCGGCGGGCTCGTCCTGGTCGAGCAGGCGCTCGATGAGATCCAGTGCGTCATGCCAGTCCACTGAAACATGTGGTGCCAGCGCGACGTACTGCGGATCGATCACCAGCAGCTCATCCAGGCCTGCCGGGCGCAGGCGCCACATCGCGGACCGCAGACTCGCAATTGCCCGGCGGGTTTGGGCATGTGGCCACAGCATCGCGCAGACCCACAGGCGATGCACCGGCCGGCGCTTCAGCGCGAGGAGTGAGACCAGACGCTGGCAAGCCGGTGGGAGCGCGACGTGCTGATCACCGCGGTGTACCGCGAATCCGCCAAGTACGTTGAGCGATATTTGTTCCGACACACTTCGATCGTGGGTCGGCGAGACCTGATGGACACGCGTAGCGCACTACCTGTTTTTCGTGCGCCGACGCCCTACATACCGCGTATGCCGTTGTCGCGATAGAACTGCGCCGCGCGCTGATCGACTCGTGAATTGGCTTGGGCTGCCAATCCAGTTCTCCAATGTTCGATGTCGCGGTCCTCGAGCGCCTTGGTCGAGCTCGTCCGGCGGATCAACACCCGCACGTCGTCACCTCGGTTCACGAGTTGCCGCGTGACATGCGAGCCCACAAAACCGCTGGCGCCGACCACCAACTTCTTCGCGCCCGTCATGGGTGTGAAATGTAACCGGTCGACGAGTCGAGAGGACGAGTGAGCGAATTGAGCGAAGTCGAACAACAGCCGCCGCGGCCGACAATGTCGGCGCACCGGGTGCGCCGGATGTCGGGGCGCGATCCGCACGAACAGCATCGCGTGGCGACGCCGCTGGAGCTCCTCTTCGACCTGACGTTCGTCGTCGGCTTCGGCATCGCCGCATCCGAGTTCGCGCACATGCTCGCCGAGAACCACATCGGCGCGGGCCTGCTCGGCTTTTCATTCGCGACGTTCGCCGTCTGCTGGGCCTGGATCAACTTCAGCTGGTTCGCGTCCGCCTACGACACCGACGACTGGATCTACCGGGTGATGACCATGCTGCAGATGGTCGGCGTCATTGTCATGGCGTTGGGCTTCCCGGCGATGTACGCGTCGATCGAGCATGGTGGCCACGTCGACAACAGAGTCATGGTGGCCGGGTACGTGGTGATGCGAATCTCGTTGGTAGGGCAGTGGTTACGCGCGGCCAAACAGGATCCGGATCATCGAGCGGCCTGCTTGATGTACGCGACCGCCGTTACAGTCGCGCAGGTCGGCTGGATCGCCAGCATGTTCCTGCACACGTCGGTCCCCGTGACGTTCGTAGTCATTGTGGTGTTGATCGGGGTGGAGACGTTGGGTCCGGTGCTAGCCGAGTGGCGGACCGCCGGGACGCCGTGGCATGCCCATCACATCACCGAACGCTATGGCCTGCTGACGATAATCGCGCTCGGTGAAGGCGTGGTGGGCACGGTCGCATCGTTGTCGGCGGTGGTGACCGCACAAGGCTGGACATTCGACGCCGCCTTCGTCGCGGTTGCGGGCATCGGGCTCACCTTCGGAATGTGGTGGACATATTTCGTCGTGCCGCAGGCCGATGTCCTCCACGCCCACCCCGAGCGATCGTTCTGGTTCGGCTATCTGCCCATCATTACGTTGGGTGCGATCGTGGCGACCGGCGCCGGGCTGCACGCCGCCGCCTATTACATCGAACATCAGTCGAAACTGAGCTCTGTCCAGACCGTGCTGACCGTGGCCCTGCCCGTCGCCGCATACATCGCCTCCATCTACCTGCTGTACATGGTGTTGGTGCGCACAGTGGACGCATTCCACCTACTTCTCATTGCCCTTACCGCGGCCGTGCTGGCGGGCGCGGTGTGGCTCGCCGACGCGGGGGTGTCGATGGCCAACTGCCTGTTGGTCGTCACGCTGGCTCCGATGGTGAGCGTCGTCGGTTTCGAAATGGTGGGGCATCGGCATACCACGGAAGCGATCGCGAGGAGTCTCGACGTCGGTTAGCCCTGGTTTCGTTGGCGGTTTAGCTGCCCGCTGACCGGGTACGCGATGGGGCAGCCGTTCGAGGTGGTGCGACTGAGGTGCGCAGCGTCACCGCTTGCGAGCCGCGATAAACGCCGAACCGTGAAGGTCAAGAAGCGGCCCGGTTGCCCCTTTACCTGGCGGCGAACCTCGGCGATACCGCCTGGGCGGCCTGAAAGTCCAGCACTTCGACGAGGAGGCCACGATGGCGAAGACGACGAAGGGCGGCAGCGCCAAGAAGAGTGAGCTGCCCAGCACGCTGCGGAAGTCGCCTGCCAAGGCCCAGCGCACCTTTGCGAAGGCCCACGATTCCGCGGTCAAGCAGTATGGAGAGGGCGAACGCGCGCACCGGGTCGCCTACGACGCGCTCAAACACAGCTTTGAAAAGGTCGGCGACCATTGGGAGCCGAAATCCCAGAAGGGGCCGTCCGATTCCCGGGCGCGTAGCGGTGGACCTAACCCAAAGGGCAAGTCTGCCGAAGGCGTCGACGCGAACGCATCGAAGAAGCATCTGGTGGATGTTGCGTGCAAGCTGGACATCTCGGGCCGCACGACGATGAGCAAGGGTGAACTCGTCTCGGCCATCAAGAAGGCAAATCGGCGCGTGTCGGCGCGAAGCCGTTAGCGCGTCGCTGGCGCAGTTTCGAAGCCCTCCAACAACATCCGTTCTTGTTCAACGCGCATCAGGCGGCGCGCTTTACCGCGTGTGATCAGGATGCCGACGACCGCAAGCGCCCAGATCGCATATTGCACCGTCCAGGCGATCCGGAACGACTCGAACGAGAAATCGCCTGCGGCGTCAAGGATCAGGCCCATCGCCTGCATGACAAGCAGGGAGGCCACGAAGCCGCCCATGTTGACCATGCCTTGAGCGGTGCCGAGCGTCTTGCTCGGGTTGAACGTGCGGGCGAAGTCGAATCCGACCATCGAACCCGGGCCGCCGACGGAGATCACCACGATCAGCACGACGAGGAGCCACAGCGGCGCCCTGCCCGGCAGTGCCAGCACGACGGTCCACGCCACGGCGTTACTGCCGATGATGGCCAACACCATTCGTGAGCGTCGGTGTGGGTGACGTCCGGTGAGGATGCCGACAACGATGCCCGTCGAGATGGCCGCGACGACAGAGATCGTCAGCAGGGCGCCTGCGACGCCGGTGGAAAGGCCTTGGGCCACGGTGAGATAGGGGACGCCCCACATCAACGCGAACACTGTGACGGAGAACTGCGTCCCCATGTGGGTGAAAAACCCCAGCCGCGTGCCCGGCCGCAGCCATACGGTCTTCACGCTGGCCAGCGTCTCGCCGATCGACGTGGTGGACGTGGCGACGGCCGATCCGTTCGGGGTGTTCTTGACCAGCGCCAGCGTCAGCATCATCGACAGCACACCGACCGCCGCCACCGACGCGTACGCGGTGGACCAGCCCGCCCCTGTGAGAAGGCCGAGAAACGGAATGGCTGACAACACCTGGCCCAGCTGTCCGCAGATGCCCGTCAGCTGGGTGACGAGCGGGACCTGTCGCGGCTTGAACCAGTGCGGCACCAGCCGCAGCACGGAGATGAAGGTGACCGCATCGCCCAGGCCAAGCACGGCGCGTGCGACGATCGCCACGGGCAACGCCTCGGTGAACGCGAGCACCAGCTGGCCGGACGCCATCAGTGCCGCGCCTGCCGCGATCAGAGCCTTGGAGCCGAATCGGTCGAGCAGCAGGCCCGCGGGAACCTGTGCGCTGGCGTAGACGATGACCTGCAGGACCACGAACGTCGACAACACGCTGGGACTGGCGCCGAACCGATCGGCGGCCTCGAGACCCGACACGCCCAATGTGGTGCGGTCGAGGACAGCGACGATGTATGCGAGCAGTCCGGTGGCCCAGACGATCCAGGGACGCACACCGAACCTTTCCACGCGAATTCAAGCCGATAAGACCGGTTTGTCTTAATGTCTTTCGGTTTCATCATCGCGCATCGTGTGTCACCGATGCCAGTTGCCGAACGGTGAAATCACTCACCGACGCGGCTGTCGGCCGCCCGATGCGAGTTGGCTGAAACTGCATTGCCGTGTCATAAGACGTCATTGACCGAATGTCATATCCGCAGATAACAACACTTAGGGTGAATAGCTAGCAACCTATCCACAAGGACATCTCGACTTCGCTCACAAACGTCCACCGGCCGCTAAAGTGGTCGCATGGAGTGTCGTGCCGCACAGCGGACGGGCACCCCCGTCATGGGTCGGGGGTGTCGCGTTGGCTGAGTACCGGCTGGACGAACTCGCGCGGATCTCGGGCGTGAGCGCCCGCAATATCCGCGCGTATCGAGAACGGGGCCTGCTGGATGCGCCGCGACGAGTCGGCCGGTCGGCGTACTACGACGACTATCACCTCTCGCAGCTCAAGACCATCAACCAGTTGTTGCGCAAGGGGTTCAATTCCGCGCACATCGCCGAGTTTTTCGAGAGCATGCGCCAGGGCGCGGATCTGGCCGACATTCTCGGGATTCAGCGGGCGGTCCTCGGTCTGCGCTCCGAGACGGCCCAAAAGGAGCGCGAGCCGACGCGATCGGACGCGCAGGCACGACGGATTGTCGACCTCGATCCCGAATGCGACGAAACCCGGCGTTTGATGGAATACGGTCTGGCCGAACTCGTCGACGGCGCCGTCGTTCTGGTCGATCAGACGATGGGCGAGATCGTGGCGCGAGGCAAGAATCAATTGGAGTACGTCCGTGCCATTCTGCGGATCTTCGAATCGACGCGGGAGACCATCGACGAGGTGGCAGACGAGGCAGTGCGTGCCCTGGAAGAGGGCGCGCGGGCACGCTTCGGCGAAACCATCATCCCGAGGCCGGGGGACGTCGCCGAAGTGAGCCAGGTCTTGCAGGACTACCGCGATCTCGGCAACAAGATCGTGGCCGACCGTCTCGAAGAGGCGCTGCGCCAGCGCATGGTGACCGCGGTGTCGGACTACACCGCAAGCATCATGCTCAGCGGAGAGTGGGAGCCGAAGACGCTGCGCGAGGACGAGCCGCGCGATCGGGATTAGCCGGCTACAGCCGGGTGGTGGCGGGATCACCGCCGAAGCGCTGCGCGAGCCACACGGGAATGATCGCCACCAGCGTGAGCGCGGCCGCGACCACGTTGATAACCGGAGCCTGATTGGGGCGAAACAGATTTCCGAAGATCCAGATCGGCAGCGTCTGCACCGTCGGCCCCGCGGTGAAGGTGGTGACGACGATTTCGTCGAACGACAGGGCGAAGGCCAGGATGGCACCGGCGACCAGCGCGCCACGCATCATCGGGAAGGTCACGTATCTAAACGTCTGCCAGTGCGACGCGCCGAGGTCGGCCGAGGCGTCCTCGAGGTTGGTGCCCAGCCGCCGCAGCCGGGCCTGAGTGTTGTTGAACACGATGACAATGCAGAACGTCGCGTGACCGATGATGACGGTCGCCAGGCCGAGGGTGACACCGAGCGCCGACGTGAAGGTGGCGTTCAAGGCGATGCCGGTGACGATCCCTGGCAGTGTAATCGGCAGCACCACAAGGAAACTCACGGTGTTGCGGCCGAAGAAGTCATAACGTTGCACGGCGAACGCGGCCATAGTGCCGAGCGCCAGCGCGATGGCAGTGGCGCCGAGGCCGACGATCACCGAGTTGGCCAGCGATCTCCACATTCCCTCGCTGTTCCAAGCGGCCACCCACCACTTGAGGGTGACCCCGGTGGGCGGGAACGCGAATGAACGCGACGTGTTGAACGCGTTGATAACCACGAGAAGCATTGGGGCATAAAGAAACACCAGCACCAGCACGGTCCATATGCGGACTGCCCGTCGCGCGCCGGCCGAGAGCATCAGACGTTCTCCAGCGCGCCGGTGCGCCGCATCGCCAGCAAATATCCGACGATCGCGACGAGAGGAATGATCGACAGGGCGGCCGCTAGCGGCTGGTTGTTGGCGGTGACGAGCTGACCGTAGATGATGTTGCCCAGCATCTGTGTCTTACCGCCGACGATGGTCACCGCGATGTAGTCGCCCAGCGAGAGTGAAAAGGTGAATATCGAACCCGCCGCGATGCCGGGAAACACCAACGGCGCCACCACCAACCGCAGCGTCGCCCAATCCGAGGCCCCGAGGTCGGAGCTCACGTCGATCAGCGAATTGGGAACGCGCTCGAACGCCGCGAAAACTGGGATCACCATGTAGGGCAACCACAGATACGTCAACGTGAGGATCGTTGCGGTCAAGCCGTAACCCGGGCTGTACCCCGTCGACCAGGCCATCGGCCCCTCCGGGGACAGCAGCATCCGCCAGGCATAGGCCTTGACCAGATAGCTGGCCCACAGCGGCGTCGTGACCGCCACCACCAGCATCAGGCGCACACGCGGGGATGCGATCTTGGCCATGAAGAACGCCAACGGCGCCGCCAACACCGCGCACAGAACGGTGACGATCAGTGCGACCGAGATCGTGCGCACGGTCGCTGTCCGGAACACCGTGTCGGTCAGTACCCGCGCGATGTTGTCGCCGGTGAAGGTGCGCACCACGGCGCCGGTGAAGGCGTCAGTCGACCAGAACGCCGAAACCAGCAGCACCGCAAGCGAACCCAGATACGCGATCACCAGCCACGCCATTGGCGGGGTCAGCAGAAGTATCAGGCTGATGCGGCGTGCCAGACAGGCTGAAGCTATGGGTCTGCCGGCGCCGCGCTGTGTCAACCCTTGATCTGCTGCCACTTGTCGACCCACTCGTTGTAGGCCGTGCAGTTGTCTCCGCTGCCGTCGACGCACTGCTTCTGCGGTGTGGTCCAGTAGTGGATCTCGGCGGCGAACTTCTCGTCGGTGGCGTGGTAGATGTCGCAGAAGTCTTTCTGGGAGATGTGTTCGCACGCCTTGGTCTGCGCCGGCGCCTCACCGAAGTACTCCGCTACCTGGGCGTTGACCTCAGGCGAGGAAATCCAGTTCATCCACTTGTACATGCAGTTCGGGTGTGCGGCCTTCGACGAGATCATCCACGTGTCCGACCAGCCGGTGGCTCCTTCCTTCGGCAGCACGGTATTGACCTGAACCTTGTTGTCGCTGCCGATGGTGTTGGCGATGACCTGCCAGGTGGTGCCGACGACGGATGTGCCGGACTCGAACGCCTGCACCTCCTTGGTGTAGTCCGACCAGTACTCGCCGATGTTCTCCCGCTGCTTTTTGAGCAATTCGACTGCGGCGTCGAGTTGTTCGGGAGTCAGCGAGTACGGGTCCTTGATACCGAGGTCCGGTTTCGTCTTGGACAGATACAACGCCGCGTCGGCGATGTAGATGGGGGAGTCGTATGCGGTGACCTTGCCCCTGTACTTGCCGGC
This sequence comes from Mycobacterium sp., assembly GCF_035274705.1. GTDB lineage: Bacteria > Actinomycetota > Actinomycetes > Mycobacteriales > Mycobacteriaceae > Mycobacterium. The sequence continues at coordinate 70,688 of NZ_DATENY010000027.1, forward strand.
GTCGTCGAACACCGCGCTCCAAGAGTTCGGCGCATCGCGCACCACCTCGATGTTGTACATCAACAGGTTGGCCCCCCAGCCGTGCGGAATCCCGTACATCTTGCCGTCCACTGAATTCCACGACTTGTCTTTGAGGAACGACGAAATCGTGGCGTAGTTGGGCACCAGCGAGGTGTTCACCGGTGCGACATCGCCGGCGTAGATCAGCCGCAGTGTGGCATCACCGGAGGCGGAAACGCCGTCGTACTGACCGGTGCGCATCAACTGCACCATCTCGTCGGACGTATTGCCGACCTTCACGTTGACCTGGCATCCGGTTTGTTGCTCGAACGGCGTCACCCAGTCCACGCTCTTGTCGTTGGAGCCGTCCTCGGCGTAGCCGGCCCACGCGATGATGTTCAGCTGTCCTTCGCCGTTGCCGACCGCCGACAGCGGTTCCAGCTTCGGCGGTGTTTCACCGTTGCCGCCGGAGGGTTTCGAACCCGAACAGGCGACGAGCAACGCGGCACACGCCGTGAGTGCAAGGCCGATTCGGACAGCGGTCGATCTCATGGCTACTCCTCGGTTGACAGTTGGTGGACGGCTTTTTCGGGCCACGCCAAGGTGATTGGCGTGCCGTGATGCAAATCCGGTGGCAGCCAGGTGCTGGCGGTCAGCACGGTGGCGATCAGAGTGGCGCCGGCCTGGGCGGTGGCGGCAATGCGCGTCGTCGGCCCGGCGTAGATGATCTCCGAAATCGTCGCCTCGACCGTCCGCACGCCGGGAACGGGATCGGTGCCAGGCCGGAACACGCCGATGCGTTCGGGCCGGATGGTGAACATGCCGGGTCTGCCGATGAGCGCTTCGGCGGCAGCGCCGTCGAGCACGTTGGAGGTCCCGACGAAATCGGCGACGAAGCGGTTGGCCGGGCTTTCGTAGACGTCGCGGGCCTTGCCGACTTGTTCGATGCGCCCGTCGTTGAACACCGCCAGCCGGTCGCACAGCGTCAGCGCTTCGTCCTGGTCGTGGGTGACGATGACGAACGTGATGCCGACTTCCCGCTGGATCGCCTTCAACTCGATCTGCATCTGTTCACGCAGCTTGAGATCCAGTGCGCCGAGCGGTTCGTCGAGCAGCAACACCCGCGGCCGCCCGACGAGCGCGCGGGCCAGCGCGACCCGTTGACGTTGTCCCCCAGACAGTTGGTCGGGGCGTCGCGGCGCGTGGTCGGCCAGCCGCACCATGTCGAGGGCATCGGCGGTTCGGCGCCGGCGTTCGGCCTTGGGGACGCCGCGCACCTTCAACCCGTATTCCACGTTCTGCGCCACCGACATGTGTGGAAAAAGCGCGTACTCCTGGAAGACGGTGTTGACGTCGCGGCGGCGCGCGGGCAGCGCGGTGACGTCGGTGCCGCCCAGTTTGATCGCCCCGGCGGTGGGCGGCTCGAAGCCGGCGATCATCCGCAAGACGGTCGTCTTGCCGGACCCTGACGGGCCGAGGATGGCGAACAGTTCGCCGTCGCTCACGTCGAGGTTGGCGCCCTCGACGGCGACGATGTCGCCGAACACCTTGCGGAGCCCGATCAGCTCGATCTGGGGATCGTCAACGGCGGCAGCCACATTCGATTCTGGCTGAGCGCCGGCCGTCCCCGAGGGCATGGCTCATCGTAGGAATTCCACGGTGATGCCGCAGCTTCATCGCGGATTTCGTGTTCTTGTACGCGTGCGACCGCGGGTTCCGCACATTCGCTGTTGTCAGCGGGGCATCACCACGAACATCTCGATCGTGTAGGGCCAAGATCACCGCACCATTGCCTAAACCTGCGGGTGTCGTAGACGAGCAACGTCGGTGTCTGCATTGCGGCGAAGCGTCGATTGCGAATCTTGATACAGATGTGACCAGTGGCGTTGGCGTGAAAAGTGATGCATTTGTCGTACCCTGTGGCACGTGTCCATATCCCGGCGCGACGTGCTCAAATACGCCGCCGCGGCGCCTGCTGTGCTCGGCCTGGGGGCGGGGCTGCAGGCATTGGCTCCCGCACGCGCGTCGGCAGCTCCGCTTGGCGTGTTGCTCGACTATGCAGCCGGCGTCATCACGGCCGCCGACCTGCGGTCTTCTGGCGCGCAAGGGGCGATCCGGTACGTGTCTGACCGCAGGCCCGGCGGCGCGTGGATGCTGGGCAAGCCGATCCAGCTGCCCGAGGCTCGCGATCTCTACCAGAACGGGCTGAAAATCGTGTCCTGCTACCAGTACGGCAAGCAGGACAGTGCCGACTGGTTGGGCGGTCAGACCGCAGGCGTTTCGCATGCCAAGCGCGGCTGGCAGTTACATGTCGCGGCCGGCGGCTCGTACGGCGCTCCGATCTACGCGTCCATCGACGACGACCCGAGCTTCGAGCAGTACAAGGCCCAGGTCGCTCCTTATTTGCGCGGATGGGAAGCGGTCCTGGGCCATCAGCGAGTGGGCGTGTATGCCAACTCCAAGACCATCGAGTGGGCCCTTCAAGACGGCCTGGGCTCGTACTTCTGGCAGCACAACTGGGGATCGCCGGGGAAGGTGGCCCATCCGGCTGCGCATCTGCATCAGGTCGAGATCGACAAGCGCTCCGTTGGGGGCGTCGGTGTGGACATCAATAACATTCTCAAGCCCCGGTTTGGGCAGTGGGACTAAACGTTACCGATCAGTAAGTAGTTTCAGCAAACTCTCTTTGGTAGCCGTCGGCGATCACGAGACAAATCTGGTCAATCTGTCGACCTGGAACGCGGCAATGTGCCTCGTGAGACAAGGCGAATTTTTTACATAACGATTACATAACAATACTGCCTTGATCAGCGCAGTTGCGCTTACTCGACCGTAACCACCTGCATGCAGGACGTTTGTCCCGGATGCGTTCTGCGCCTACAGAAGCCCGCGTTATGCAATCGGCGGTTACCCATGCGTAGAACTCGCCAGTAACCATTTGGGGCGCGAAAATGGACCCGTCTCTTATGACACTCTTACTGGGGCTGGAGTGTCCGCTGGGCGGTCTGCGAGATCGTCCATGCGTGAGCCAGTCGGATTCGACGCCGAATCTATGGCCTGGAGCAGGGAAGCGCAGGCCACAAAAGCTTCAGAGACAACCGCGACAGACGACGAGCGATACGCGCCGAGGGAGATAACAAGACGTGACGATCAACGAACAGCGCCGAGTGTCCACCAACCGTAAGAACGAGACCAGTGAAGGCACTGCTGCACTAACGGGCACCCACGCCCTCGTCGATCGTCTGAATGCCGGTGAACCCTACGCGGTCGCGTTCGGCGGCCAGGGTGGCGCGTGGCTGGAGAACCTCGAAGAGCTTGTCAGCTCCGCAGGGATCGAATCGGAGCTGAGCGAGGTCGTCGGCGAGGCGGAGTTGCTGCTGGAGCCGGTGGCCCGTGAGCTGGTGGTGGTGCGCCCGATCGGCTTCGAGCCGCTGCAGTGGGTCCGCGCGCTGGCCGCCGAGGAGCCGTTGCCTGCCACCAAGCAGCTCATCACCGCCGCGATCTCGGGCCCGGGCATCCTGCTCGCTCAGATGGCCGCCATTCGCGCGCTGACGCGGCAGGGCCTCGATCTGTACAACACACCGCCGGTCGCGATGGCCGGCCACTCCCAGGGCATCATGGCCTGCGAGTCGCTTCGGGCCAAGGGCGCCAAGGACGCCGAACTGCTGGCGCTGCTGCAGCTGATCGGTGCGGCCGGTTCGCTAGTGTCGCGCCGCCGCGGCATGGTCGGGCGGGGCGACAAGTCCCCAATGGTCTCGGTGACCAACGTCGACCCCGACCGCATGGCCGAACTCCTCGACGAGTTCTCCAAGGACGTGCGCACTGTGCTGCCGCCTGTGCTGTCGATCCGCAACGGCCGGCGCTCGGTCGTCATCACCGGCACCCCGGAACAGCTCGGCCGCTTCGAGCTGTACTGCAGCAAGATCACCGAGAAAGAAGAGGCCGAGCGTAAGAACAAGCTGCGCGGCGGCGCGGTGTTCTCTCCCGTGTTCCACGGAGTGCAGGTCGAGGTCGGCTTCCACACCCCGAGGCTGGCCGACGGCGTCGCGGTGGTCGACCGCTGGGCCGCCAAGTGCGGCATCAACGCCGAGTTGGCACACGAGATGACCGAATCCATCTTCGTGCGCCCGATCGACTGGGTGGCTGAGATCGAGCGGCTGCACGAGTCCGGGGCGAAGTGGATCGTCGACCTCGGACCGAGCGACACCGTGACGCGCCTGACCGCTCCGGTCATCCGCGGACTCGGTGTCGGCATCGTTCCGGCGGCGACCCGCGCGGGGCAGCGCAATCTGTTCACCGTCGGCGCCGAGCCCGAGGTGGGGCCGGCCTGGTCAAGCTACAAGCCGACGACGGTCAAGCTGCCCGACGGTTCGGTCAAGCTGTCGACCAAGTTCACCCGGTTGACGGGACGTTCGCCGATCCTGCTCGCCGGCATGACGCCGACGACCGTCGACGCGAAGATCGTCGCTGCGGCCGCCAATGCCGGCCACTGGGCTGAGCTGGCCGGTGGCGGTCAGGTCACCGAGGAGATCTTCGAGGACCGCGTCGCCGAACTGACCCAGCTGCTGGAGCCCGGCCGCGCCGTCCAGTTCAACTCGTTGTTCCTCGATCCGTATCTGTGGAAGCTTCAGGTCGGCGGAAAACGCTTGGTGCAGAGGGCACGTCAGTCCGGCGCACCGATCGACGGTGTCGTCGTCAGCGCGGGCATCCCCGACCTGGAGGACGCCGTCGAGCTGATCGACGAGCTCAACAGCGTCGGCATCAGCAATGTGGTGTTCAAGCCCGGCACCATCGACCAGATCAAGTCCGTCATCAAGATCGCCGCCGAGGTGCCCGGCAAGGACGTGATCGTGCACATCGAGGGTGGCCGCGCCGGCGGCCACCACTCGTGGGAAGACCTCGACGACCTTCTGGTGGCGACTTACGCCGAACTGCGCAAGTTGCCCAACATCACCGTCTGCGTCGGCGGCGGTATCGGCACCCCGGAGCGGGCGGCCGAATACCTGTCCGGCCGCTGGGCCACCGAATACGGTTTCCCCGCGATGCCGGTCGACGGCATCCTCGTCGGCACCGCCGCGATGGCGACCAAGGAGGCGACCACCTCGCCCGCGGTCAAGCAGATGCTCGTCGAGACCACCGGCACCGATCACTGGATCAGCGCCGGAAAAGCCCAGGGCGGCATGGCTTCATCGCGCAGCCAGCTCGGCGCCGACATCCACGAGATCGACAACACCGCCTCGCGTTGCGGCCGGCTGCTCGACGAGGTCGCCGGTGACGCCGAGGCCGTGGCGGCCCGCCGCGACGAGCTCATCGCCGCGATGGCCGACACCGCCAAGCCCTACTTCGGCGACGTCGGTGACATGTCCTACCTGCAGTGGCTGCAGCGCTACATCGAGCTGGCGATCGGCGACGGCGACAGCACCGCCGACACCGCCGCGCCGGGCAGCCCGTGGCTGGCCGACACCTGGTGTGACCGCTTCGAAGAGATGCTCAAGCGCGCCGAGGCCCGCCTGCACCCGCAGGATTCCGGCGCGATCGAGACTTTGTTCAATGACACAGCGCTGCTGAACAATCCGGACCAAGCGATCGCCGCGCTGCAGGCCCGCTATCCCGAGGCGGAGACACTCAAGCTGCACCCGGCCGACGTGCCGTGGTTCGTCACGCTGTGCAAGACGCCGGGCAAGCCGGTGAACTTCGTGCCCGTCATCGACAAGGATGTCCGCCGGTGGTGGCGCAGCGACTCGCTGTGGCAGGCCCATGACGCCCGCTACACCGCCGATCAGGTGTGCATCATTCCCGGCACGCAGGCGGTGGCCGGCATCACCCGCATCGACGAGCCGGTCGGCGAGCTGCTGGACCGCTTCGAGCAGGCAGCCATCGACGAGGCGCTGGCAATTGACGGCCAGCCCGTGTCCGTCGTCTCACGCCGTCAGGCCCGCTTCGACGTCACGGGTCCGCTCGCCGTGGTGCTCGACTCGCCCGACGTGCTGTGGGCCGGACGCACCTCGATCAACCCGGTGCACCGGATCGGTGCGCCAGACGAGTGGCAGGTCAACGAAAGCCGTCCGGCGGGCACGAGCGCTGGGGGCACCTCCCACCCGGAAGGTAGGGGGACGACCCGGGGATATACCCAGGCCACACACCCGTCCACGGGTTCGCGGCTG
>NZ_DATENY010000028.1:0-31528 GCF_035274705.1 Mycobacterium sp.
CTCGGCGTCGAACTCGCGCTCCTGCAGCTCGACGTAGGCGCTCATCTGGTTGCGGGCGTAGCCGTAGGCCAGATCGAACATCGAGTAGTTCAGGGCGTGGAAGCCGGCCAGCGTGATGAACTGGAACTTGAAGCCCATCGCACCTAGCTCCTTCTGGAACTTGGCGATGGTCGCGTCGTCGAGGTGCTTGCGCCAGTTGAACGAGGGCGAGCAGTTGTAGGCCAGCATCTGATCCGGGAACTCGCTCTTGACGCCCTCGGCGAACTTCGCCGCCAGCTCCAGGTCCGGAGTGCCGGTCTCCATCCAGATCAGGTCGGAGTACGGCGCGTAGGCCCTGGCGCGGGCGATGCACGGCTCGAGGCCGTTCTTGACGCGGTAGAAGCCCTCGGAGGTGCGCTCACCGGTGATGAACGGACGGTCGCGCTCGTCGACATCGGAGGTGATGAGCGTCGCCGCCTCGGCGTCGGTGCGGGCGATCACGAGAGTCGGCGCGTCGGCGACGTCGGCCGCCAGCCGGGCCGAGGTCAGCGTGCGGATGTGCTGCTGGGTCGGGATCAGCACCTTGCCACCGAGGTGACCGCACTTCTTCTCCGAGGCCAGCTGATCCTCCCAGTGCGACCCCGCAACGCCCGCGGCGATCATGGCTTTCTGGAGCTCGTAGACGTTCAGCGCGCCACCGAAACCGGCCTCGCCGTCGGCGACGATCGGCGCCAGCCAGTTCTCCACCGACGTGTCGCCCTCGACCTTGGCGATCTGGTCGGCGCGCAGCAGTGCGTTGTTGATGCGGCGCACCACCTGCGGCACCGAGTTGGCCGGGTAGAGGCTCTGGTCGGGGTAGGTGTGGCCGGACAGGTTCGCGTCACCGGCGACCTGCCAACCCGACAGGTAGATGGCCTTCAGGCCGGCACGCACCTGCTGCACGGCCATGTTGCCGGTCAGCGCACCGAGCGAGTTGACGAACTCCATGTCGTGCAGCTGGTTCCACAGCACCTCTGCACCGCGGCGGGCGAGCGTGGCCTCTTCGACTACAGAACCCTGCAGGGCCACCACATCGGCCGGGGTGTAGGTGCGGGTGATGCCCTTCCACCGCGGGTTGGTGTCCCAGTCGTGCTGGATCTGTTCGGGCGACTTCGGCGTGCCGACGGTCGACATTGGATCTCCTTTGTTTCCGAGTCGCTGGATGCGCTAGCGCCCTCGACGGTTGTTAACGCTCCAGAATCTTCACGTGTGTGCTGACACGAGGATGCACCACTGCATAACCGCAGGTCCAGCGGTTTGCATTGTAAAGTTTCGCCAACCGTCGTCGGTAACTTGTGAAGGTTGCGAAGATCACTGTTGCCTGAACCGGTTCAGTAGTTACTGGTCGGTAACGGGATTTTCGCTGGTCAGTACGCTCGTACTGTTTAACGGAAGATGGTCAGAGGGCGAAGATCGCTGCGATGGCTTTCGTCTCGTCGCCGACCGCGTATGTGAGCGTTCTAACAGTGCGATCCGCAAGTTCAGCACCGAATTGCTCGGTCGATCCGGCGGGGTGCACGTGGGAAATGATCTCCAGCTTGTCGCCCAGCGCCACCGCGGCGTCGTGCTCGATCGTCACTCGGATCGGCTTGTGCAGCAGTTCAGGATTGCTGAACAGGTAGTCCTCGATCACGCTCCAGTAGACCGAGTTGTTCATGTGATCGAAGATGTCGATGTCGCTGACGCGAACCGGGTAATCGCGGATCTGTGCGGCATCCTCGCGGCTACCGGGCTTCAGGTAAGGCTTCCACCGCAGCCGGTCAACGTCGGTGGTGCGCTGCAGACCCTCGATGAAGTCATCGGCGATGCGCGCCGGGCCCTGGGTTTCGCGGTTGATGTTGATCCAGAACGCCTCGGACTCCATTAATCCGCCGCCGCGCTTCCCGTCTATGCGTACGCGCATCTCGCACCACCGGTTGGATGTGCCCGAGCACCAGCGGCGCAGACGCAGCATGTCCTGGAACTCAATGGGCTTGATCAGATCGATCATGGTGCGCCGGACGATCCACAGCGGATGGGTTTCCTCGAAGCCGAGTTCGCGCAGATGGTCCGAACCGATGTCCTGGATGTGGCGGGTGGCAGCGTCGAAGCGCAGCCGGCCTTCGCGGTCGATGTCTGCGACGCGCAACGGCCACTGAAGGTCGAAGACGTCGGGGTGCGGATCTGGGACCGGCATCATCACCTTCGCCAAACCGGTGCTACCTGAGATTCCCGCCATGCCTTACTTCTCCCCTGTCACTGCAACCGGCCTGATCCTGCCACAGCCGTTTAAATGCCAACAATGCGAAGCCGCCTTCGCAACGTTGTTAGGCTTTCTGACGTGGCGAAAACGTTTGTCGGTTCGCGGGTACGACAACTTCGCGGCGAACGCGGCTTCAGCCAGGCGGCCCTGGCCCAGATGCTCGAGATCTCGCCGAGCTACCTCAACCAGATCGAGCACGACGTTCGTCCGCTGACAGTCGCGGTGCTGCTACGCATCACCGAGGTGTTCGGCGTCGATGCGACGTTCTTCGCCTCGCAGGACGACACCCGACTGGTCGCCGAGCTGCGTGAGGTGACCATGGACCGCGACCTCGACATAGACGTCGACCTGCCGGAGATCGCCGACATCGTCGCCACGCATCCGGCAGTGGCCCGCGCGATGGTCAACCTGCACCGTCGCTACCGGCTGACCACCACACAGCTGGCGGCTGCGACCGAAGACCGGTTCTCCGACGGCAGCGGCAGCGGGTCGATCACGATGCCGCACGAGGAAGTGCGCGATTACTTCTATCAGCGGCAGAACTACCTGCACGAGCTCGACACTGCCGCCGAAGACCTGACGGTGAAGATGCGCATGCACCGCGCCGAGCTGGCCCGCGAGCTGTCCGACCGGCTGACCATGGTGCATGGCGTGCACATCGTCCGGCGTGTCGACCTCGGAGGTACGGTGCTGCACCGCTACGACCCTGCCTCCAAGACCCTCGAGATCAGCGGCCACCTGTCCTCGGGCCAGACGGTGTTCAAGATGGCCGCCGAGCTCGCGTATCTGGAATTCGGCGATCTGATCGAGAAACTGGTCGACGACGGCAAGTTCACCAGCGACGAGTCCGCGAAGCTGGCCCGGCTGGGTCTGGCCAATTACTTCGCGGCCGCAACGGTGTTGCCCTACCGGCAATTCCACGACGTCTCCGAGAACTTTCGCTACGACATCGAGCGGCTGTCGGCGTTCTATTCAGTGTCCTTCGAAACGATCGCGCACCGGCTCTCCACGCTGCAGCGGCCGTCGATGCGCGGTGTCCCGTTCTCGTTCGTCCGCGTCGACCGGGCTGGAAACATGTCAAAGCGTCAGTCCGCCACCGGCTTTCACTTCTCGTCATCGGGCGGCACTTGTCCGCTGTGGAACGTCTACGAGACGTTCGCCAACCCGGGCAAGATCCTGGTGCAGATCGCGCAGATGCCCGACGGGCGCAACTACATGTGGGTGGCGCGCACCGTGGAGCGGCGTGCGTCGCGCTATGGTCAGCCGGGTAAGACGTTCGCGATCGGCCTGGGCTGCGAACTCCGGCATGCACATCGGCTGGTCTACTCGGAGGGACTGGACTTGTCGGGTGACAACGCGACGCCGATCGGCGCCGGCTGCCGCGTGTGCGAGCGCGACAACTGTCCGCAGCGGGCCTTCCCTGCGCTGGGCCGCGCCTTGGATATCAACGAACACCGCAGCACGGTGTCGCCGTACCTGGTGAAGCAGTCATGAGCACGCCCGCACGCATTCCACCCGGCGGCTTCCGGGAGTTGGGCCCCGTCAACTGGACCATCGCCAAGTTGGGTGCCCGCGGGATTCGCGCCCCGAAGTTCCACCTGTTCAATGTCTTGGGTCAGCACAAGCTGCTCTTCCTGGCATGGCTACCGTTCTCCGCTTTCCTGCTCTACGCCGGCAAGCTGTCGCGCAAGGACGCCGAACTGGTGATCCTTCGCGTCGGGCATCTGCGCAACTGCGAGTACGAACTGCAGCAGCATCGGCGGCTGGCGCGCAGCCGCGGTGTCGACGACGAACTTCAGGCCAGGATCTTCGAGGGCCCCGACGCCGACGGTCTGACCGAACGTCAGCGTGTGCTGATCACCGCGACCGACGAGTTCGTCATCACCCGGTCGATGTCACCCGAAACGTGGGCGGCCTTGTCGAGCATCTACAGCCGGGCTCAGCTCATCGAATTCTGCACGCTTGCAGGCCAATACGACGCGTTGGCTGCGACCATGGCGACGTTGAGGATTCCGCTGGACTTCCCGGACTAGAGGTACGTCACGCCGATCACCGTCAGCGACAGCAGCACCGGCGAGATCGGCAGCATCCATAGGAATGCCGCCCAGACGTCGGACTTCCGCCTATACGATCGCCAGCCGAGATAGGCCGCGGCGGCACCGGCGACAAAGGACACCGCCGCCACGACGAGCACCCAGGTGTTGATCGACCGCGTGGCGATCGCAATGGAAATGCCAGCCAGCCACAGGATGTGGCCGACCACCAATCCGCCGATTCCGGCGACCCAGATCGCTCTGCTCAAAGGCTCAGAAGTTGATCATGTGGCCGACGAGGCCGTGGAAGCATTCCTGCAGCGCTTCGGACATCGTCGGGTGGGTGTGTACGTTGCGGGCGAGCTCATTGGCGGTCAAATCCCACTTCTGGGCCAGCGTCAGTTCGGGCAGCAGTTCGGACACATCGTGGCCGATCAGGTGGCCGCCGATCAGCTCGCCGTACTTGCCGTCGGCGATCAGCTTGACGAATCCGCTCGGATCGCCGACGCCGTGCGCTTTGCCGTTGGCCGTGAACGGGAACTTGGCGACCTTCACGTCATAACCTTCATCGCGGGCCTGCTCCTCGGTCAATCCGAAGCTGGCCACCTGCGGCTGACAGAACGTCGCGCGCGGTAGCATCCGGTAGTCACCGAGCGGCAATGTCTCTGCGCCGGCGATGGTTTCGGCCGCGACCACCCCCTGCGCCTCGGCCACATGTGCGAGCTGCAGCAGCCCGGTCACGTCGCCGATCGCGTAAATGTGCGGAATGTTGGTCCGCATGTAGTCGTCGATGCCGATCGCCTTGCGGTCGGTGACCTGCACGCCGGCCTTGTCCAGGCCGTAGCCCTCGATGTTGGGTGCGAAACCGATTGCCTGCAGCACCTTCTCGGCCTTGATCTCGTCGGTCTTGCCGTCTTTGCTGACAGTGACGATGACCTCGCCGCCGTTGTCCTTGATCCCCTCCACCTTGGTGCCAGTGAGCACCTTCACGCCGAGCTTCTTGAACTGCTTCTCGATCTCCTTGGAGACGTCGGCATCTTCGTTAGGCAGTGCACGCGGCAGGAATTCGACGATGGTGACGTCGACGCCGTAGTTCTTCAGCACGTAGCCGAATTCCATGCCGATCGCTCCGGCGCCCGCGATGACAACTGAGGACGGCAGCTCCCGCGTCATGATCAGCTTCTCGTAGGTGACGACGTTGTCCGACAACGACGTGCCGGGCACCAGCCTGGTGCTGCTGCCGGTCGCGATGATGATGTTGTCGAACGTGACAGTTTCGGTGCCACCTTCGTTGAGATCGACCTCGAGCGTGTGGTCGTCCTTGAATTTCCCGTAGCCGTGGATCTCGGTGATCTTGTTCTTCTTCATCAGGAAGTGCACACCGGCGACCCGGCCGTCGGCGACCTTGCGACTGCGGTCGAAGGCGACTCCGTAGTCGAACGTCGCCTCCCCGCCGATGCCGAACTGCTTGGCCTCCTTGGTGAAGATGTGCGCCAGTTCGGCGTTGCGCAGCAGCGCCTTGGACGGGATGCAACCGACATTGAGGCATACGCCGCCCCAGTACTTGGGTTCGACGATGGCGGTGTTCAGCCCGAGTTGGGCGGCGCGAATAGCGGCGACGTATCCGCCGGGGCCTGCTCCGAGAACGACGACGTCATAGTGGGTCACCCGCCCAACCTTAGTAGGGGATCAAGCCCACCAGGCATCGGCTTACCCGGTCGCAGAAGTAGAGGCCGTGCAGCACCGCCGCGGCACCCGTCGCGGCGAGCGGTGCTGACATGAGTCCAACCGCCAGCGCCGATATGAGCGGCTTGGTCTGCACCATCGCGCTCAGCAGGCTGCCGACAGTGCAGAGGGTGAGGAAGAGCAGGACGACGAACACCGACGGCGTCTTGTCGATCGAGTGAAACCACCAGTAGTACAGAGCCAGCCCGGTGGGTGCGGCGACGATCCACACCGCGGCCACCATGAGCACGAATGTCCAGCGCTTGAGGTACTGGTAGGCGCCAGGTAGGACGATCGGCTTCGCCGGGGCGGGCAACGGCTCCGACGGCGCTTCCTGCGGCTCGGGCTGCGCGGGCAGCTCGCCGGTGAAGATTGGCGTGTAGGGCGCCGTCAGCTCGCCGGTCAACGTATCGGGGTCGTGTCGCTCAGGCACCGGAGACCACCTGGATCGCGACGAGCACGCCGAACCATCCCGGCGCGATCGCGAGGATGAACGCACCCAACGTGGTGATCCAGCGTCGTCCGGAGAACAGGATGAGCAGCATCCCGACCGAGCTGGGCACACCGACGACGAGGGCGATCACAACGTCGGGCCGGATGGCTGTCGTGACAAGGACGGTCGAGGCGATCCCGGCGATCATCCCGACCGCGGAGCCGACCAGCATTGCGCTCGTCAGCAACCACGCGCGCGGTAGAGCTATCACAATTTCGACGATAGCTCCGAGGTCGTCAATTACGGCTTCACGCCACGCCCCACAGGAATCGGGCAAGCGTCGACGGCTTCAACGACGATATGTGTGCCCGCTGCGGGTGGACGTTTGCCGTTGGCGTAGTCGGCGCCGGTTACCGGTGGTTGGCCGGCCAGCAACTGATTTTCGGCGTCGCTGAAGGCACGTCCACGCGACAGAAACCGCATGCCCTCGGGCGCTTCGAGGCTGAACCCGCCGCCGCGGCCCAGCACGACGTCGATCACCAACTGCGTGTGTTTCCACGCCTCGAACTGCGGGCCCGAGATCCACACCGGAACGCCTTCTGGTTGGACATGCAAGCCGACGTCGAGGATCGCCAGCAGCACGTCGCGGTCGCCGACGATGAACTCCCCGTCGGGGTAGCACATCGGCGACGACCCGTCGCAACAGCCGCCGGACTGGTGGAACATCAATGAGCCGTGACGATCCTGCAGTTTGCGCAGCAGCTCGACGGCGGCCCCGGTGATCAACACCCGCGGTGGAACCTCCATCCGAAGAACCCTACGGCCCGGCTGAGCCCTCGCCTAGGCTCGCGAAAGTGAGCGATTCCACGCCCAATGTCGGGTCGCCGACGGAACTGGCACAGGCGCTCGAGGCCACCGGCTACCTCGCCGACGACGGTGTCGCGATGGCCGCTTTCCTGGCGTTACGCATGGGAAGGCCGCTCTTCTGTGAGGGTGAACCCGGCACCGGCAAGACCTCCCTCGCTGCCGCCCTCGCCCAGGCGTTCGGTTTACCGCTGATCCGCCTGCAATGTCATGAGGGCATCGACGCCGCACAAGCGCTCTACGACTGGGATTTCCCGCGACAGCTGCTGCACCTGCGCACACTGGAGGCGGCCAGCGGCGGACACCTCGAGGCCGACGCCGCCGAACGTTCGCTCTATACGGAGCGGTTCCTGCTGGCGCGACCGCTGCTGCGGGCGCTTACCGAGGCCCCGTGCGTGCTCCTCGTCGACGAAATCGACCGGGCTGACGACGAATTCGAAGCGTTCCTGCTTCAGGTGCTCGACGAGAACGCCGTCACCATCCCAGAACTCGGCGATGTGCGGGCGTCGACACCGCCGCTGGTAGTGGTCACGTCCAATCGCACCCGTGATGTACACGACGCCCTCAAACGCCGATGCCTGTACCACTGGCTCGAACATCCCGACCTCGCAAGGGAAGTCGCGATCCTGCGCCGCCGGATCCCGGGAGTTTCCGCCGCACTGGCCGATCAGGTGGCGCGCGCCGTTCATAACCTTCGCGGTATGGAACTTCTCAAGCCACCGGGCGTCGCCGAGTCGCTGGACTGGGCGCGCGCACTGATTGAACTCGACCGCGATGTGCTCGATGCGCAGACCGCCGCGGCGACGCTCGGCGCCGTCCTCAAGTACCGGGAGGACCTGGAGCGCGTGGCCAGAGCAGGGCTGGACCGACTGCTGGCAGGCTGAGACCAGCATGTCCACGGCACCCGGTGACCCCCTGGTGGGGGTGGTCGGGTTCGCACACGCCCTGGCCGCCGCGGGGCTCCCCGTCGCATCCGACGCCATCCACACGTTCACGCGAGCCCTGAGCCAGGTCGACCTCAGCGACCCCGCACAGGTGTACTGGGCCGGCCGCGCAACCCTGTGCCGTAACCACGACGACATCCCAAACTTCAACCTTGTGTTCGAGAACTGGTTTGGACCAACGGTTTTGGTCCGCGCACCGCAGCGCAGCCAGCCCCGTCGCGCGCGGATTGCCGCGCTGGATGCTGCAGGCGGCGCCGATATCGGCGCGGACGGCCCCCGACTACGGGTCGCGGCCGCAGACACCGAGATCCTGCGGCACCGCGACATCGCCGAACTCACCGCAGCCGAACGTGCGCACCTCGCTGAGCTCATCGCCGCCCTGCACCCCCGTCCCCCGAGTCGCCCCGCATTGCGGCTCCGACCGTCCCGGCGCGGTCCCGTCGACCCGCGGCGCACGCTGCGCCATATGCTCGCCGCCGGAGGCGAGCCCGTTCGGCCGAGACACCACCGGAAGGCCACGCGACCACGCCGCGTGGTGCTGCTGCTCGACGTGTCGGGATCGATGAGCCCGTATGCGGATGCGCTGCTGCGCTTCGCGCATGTTGTTGCCCGCGCAAACCCGGCCGGCACCGAGGTGTTCTCGCTCGGCACCCGGATGACTCGGCTATCGCGAGCGATCCGGGCGCGCGACCCCGAGCTCGCGCTGGCCGCAGCGGGAAGGGCGGTACCGGACTGGGCCGGCGGTACGCGGCTCGGTGAGACTTTGCGCGCTTTTCTGGACCGCTGGGGACGACGCGGGCTGGCCCGCGGCGCCGTCGTGGTGATCTTCTCCGACGGCTGGGAACGCGGCGAACCCGCGCTTCTCGCCGAGCAGATGGCGCAGCTGAAACGGCTTGCCCATGTGGTGATTTGGGTGAACCCGCACGCCGGTGTGGAGGGCTACCTGCCAGTGCAATCCGGCATCGCCGCGGCGCTCCCCTTCATCGATCGTCTGCTGGCCGGCCACAGCCTGGCGACGCTGCAGGATTTGCTCGACGAGATACGGCGGGCGTGACTAATCCTGGCGCCGAACCGGATTCGCCGATTCGGACGTCATAGGCCGCTGGCCAGAGCAGAGTAGGCATATGCGCATCTCTGTCACCGTTGATGGAAACTCCTATACCGACGAGGTGGAGCCGCGGCTGCTCCTCGTGCACTATCTGCGCGACCGGCTCGGCAAGGTCGGCACGGTGGTCGGCTGCGACACCAGCAACTGCGGCGCGTGCACCGTTCACCTGAACGGCCACAGCGTCAAGTCCTGCTCGGTGCTCGCGGTGCAGGCCGACGGCGGCGACATCCTCACCGTCGAGGGCCTGTCCCAGGACGGCAAGCTGCACCCAATCCAGGAAGCCTTCCGCGACAACCATGCGTTGCAGTGCGGCTTCTGCACGCCCGGCATGATCATGCAGACACTCGACCTCCTGGCCGAGGAACCCGATCCGGACGACGAGACCGTGCGCCATGGCCTGGAAGGCAACCTGTGCCGCTGCACCGGATACCAGAACATCGTGCGCGCCGTGCAGGACGCGGCACAGCGGCTGCGCGGCGGCGCGACCTCGTCCGGTGATTCCGTGATCAAGGATGCGGCGAAAGCCGAGACGGCTGGGGGTGTGCGATGACGGCCACCACCGAACCGGAAATCGGAAAAGCCCGGCGCCGCAAGGAAGATGAGCATCTGATCACCGGGCGGACCCGGTGGACCGACAACCTCGTGTTGCCAGGAATGCAGTACCTGGCCATCCTGCGCAGCCCCCTTGCGCATGCCAGCATCACCGGCATCGACACCAGCGAGGCGCGCAGCAGGCCCGGTGTCGTCGCCGCCTTCACCGGCGCCGATCTCGCCGCCGAGCAGGGCAGCCTGCCGTGCGCATGGCCGATCACCGAAGACATGAAGGCGCCGCCGGCGCCGTCCCTGGCGGTCGACACGGTGAACTTCGCCGGCGAAGCCGTTGCCGTCGTGGTGGCGCGCAGCGCCTACGAAGCCCACGACGCGCTCGAGGCGATCGCCGTCGACTACGACGAGCTGCCGGTAGTACTCGATCTCGCGAGCGCAGTCACCGATGGCGCCGACCTCGTACACCCCGATCTCGGCACCAACGTGAGCGCGGTGTGGACCTTCGACTCGGCGGGGGCGGGTACCGGAGGCAACGTCGAAGAGGCCATCCGCGATGCCGAGGTGGTTGTGCAGCGGACCTTCCGGCAGCAGCGGCTGATCCCGGCGTTCATGGAGCCACGCTCGGTGGTCGTCGACCCGACCGCTCCCCAGATCACGATCTGGTCGGCCACCCAGATCCCGCACATCCTCAAGCTCATGCTTGCGATGACGCTGGAGATCCCGGAAACCCGGCTGCGCGTAATCGCCCCGGACGTCGGCGGCGGTTTCGGCGGCAAGCTTCAGGTGACGCCGGAGGAGGTCATCGCCCTACTGGTGGCGCGGCGGCTCGGTAAGCCGGTCAAGTACACCGAGTCGCGCAGCGAATCCATGCTCGCCGCACATCATGGGCGTGACCAGATCCAGAAGCTGACGCTTGCCGCCCGTCGCGACGGCACCGTCACCGGCTTCAAGGTGGAGCTGCTCGCCGACATGGGCGCCTATCTCCGGCTGGTCACCCCGGGCATACCGATCCTGGGCGCGTTCATGTTCAACGGCATCTACAAGTTCGACTCGTATCGCTTCACCTGCACCAACGTGTTCACCAACAAGACGCCAACCGACGCCTATCGCGGTGCCGGACGGCCAGAGGCGACGTTCGCCATCGAACGGATGATGGACGAGCTGGCCGCCGAACTCCACCGCGATCCGCTCGAGTTGCGGGCACAGAACTGGATCACCCACGACGAGTTCCCCTTCGACACCGTCGCGGGCCTGACCTACGACTCCGGCAACTACGAGGCCGCGACGGCGAAGGCGCGCGAGCTTTTCGACTACGACGGGTTGCGGCAAGAACAAGCCGAACGCCGCGAGCGCCGGGATCCGGTGCAGCTCGGCATCGGGGTGTCCACATTCACCGAAATGTGTGGTTTGGCCCCGTCGAGGACGCTTGGCGCGCTGTCCTACGGTGCGGGCGGCTGGGAGCACGCGGCAGTCCGGGTGCTGCCGACCGGCAAGGTGGAGGTGGTCACCGGGTCGTCGCCGCACGGACAGGGCCACGAGACGGCGTGGAGCCAGATCGTCGCCGACCAGCTCGGTGTTCCGTTCGAGGACGTCGAGGTTCTGCACGGAGACACCCAGAGCTCGCCGCGGGGTCTGGACACCTACGGGTCTCGCTCGTTGGCGGTTGGTGGGATCGCGGTGGTCAAGGCCGCGGACAAAGTGCTCGCGAAGGCCAAACCGATTGCCGCGCACATGATGGAGTGCGCGGAGGACGACGTCGAGTTCACCGCGGGCCGGTTCCGCGTGAAGGGAACCGAGAAGGCCGTCGGGCTGGCTGATGTCGCTCTTGCGGTGTTCGCCGCTCACGACCTACCCGATGGTGTTGAGCCGAGCCTGGATTCGGAGGCCACGTACGACCCGGACAACTTCTCGTTCCCGCACGGCACCCACCTGTGCGCAACGGAGGTAGATACCGAAACCGGACATGTGCGGATCCGTTCCTACGTCTGTGTGGACGACGTCGGGCACGTGGTCAATCCGCTGATCGTGGACGGCCAGGTGCACGGCGGGCTGGCCCAGGGCATCGCCCAGGCGTTGTACGAGGAGGCCGAACACGACGAATCCGGCACCCTGATCTCCGGTACATTCGCCCAGTATCTGGTGCCGTCGGCGGTTGACCTGCCCACCTTCACCACCGGACGCACTGAAACTCCCGCCACCGGAAACCCGTTGGGAGTCAAGGGTGTTGGCGAGGCCGGCACGATCGCGTCCACTCCAGCGGTGGTGAACGCGGTAATCGACGCGGTACGCCACCTCGGGGTGCGCGACGTCGAGATGCCGTGTTCGCCACTACGGGTTTGGCAGGCCATCCACACCGGAGCCGGAAGGCCGGCGACATCAGACACCGCGCAAGGAGGCGCCCAATGATTCCGCCCGAATTCGAGTACGTGGCCCCGAGCACCGTCGACGAAGCGGTGGCCGCGCTGGCCGATGCCGGCGAGGACGCGAAGGTCATTGCCGGCGGGCAGAGCCTGATGCCCCTGCTGCGGATGCGGCTGGCCGCCCCGACCACCCTCGTCGATCTCGGCAGGATCGACGAGCTGCGCGGCGTGCGCGAGGACCGCGACACGCTCGTAATCGGTTCCATGACGACGTATTACGACGTGCTGCGCAATCCGCTTGTCGGCAAGCATGCGCTGCTGATCAGCGAGGCCACCCGCACCGTCGCCGACCCGCAGATCCGGCATCGCGGCACGCTGGGTGGGGGCGTGGCCCACGCCGATCCGGCTGGTGACCTTTGCGCGCCGGTGCTGGCACTCGACGCGACGCTGACGATCGCAGGACCGTCGGGTCGACGGAGCGTACCAGCGGCGGAGTTCTTCGTCGACTACTTCACCACCGCACTGCAACCGGACGAAATCCTCACGGAGGTGCGAATTCCCAAGCACACCGGCTGGGCGGCGCGGTACGAGAAGTTCAACCGGACCGCACAGGACTGGTCGATCGTGGCGGTGGCCGCGACCGTCGAAGTCGACGGTGGGGTGATCCGGCAGGCCCGCGTCGCCCTGACCAATATGGCGACGGTGCCGGTGCGCGCCCGCGGCGTCGAGGAAGCGCTGATCGGACAGCCCGCGAGCGAGGAGCTGATCCGTGCGGCGGCGGAGCACGCCGTCGAGGGCACCGACCCCATCGCCGACGGCAACGCCAACGCCGAGTATCGAAGCCACCTTGCCAAGGTCCTGACGAGGCGTGCAGTGGCGACAGCGGCGGGTGTCTAAATGCAACTCGAACATCACGTCTCCGTCCCGGCCCCGATCGACGTGGTCTGGGCGGCATTGCTCGACCCCGAACGAGTGGCACCCTGTATGCCCGGCGCCACCCTTACCGGGGTCGACGGTGACTCGTTCACCGGCACCATGAAGGTCAAAGTCGGTCCCATCGTGCTGCTGTACAAAGGCACCGGCACATTCACCGAACACGACGAGCAGGCCCGGCGGGCGGTGCTCAAGGCCGACGCCAAAGACTCACGCGGCAATGGCACCGTGAGCGCGACCGTCACCATCACACTCGTCGAGGAAGGCGACCAGACCGCGGGTACCGTCACCACGGACCTGTCCATCACTGGCAAGCCCGCCCAGTTCGGCCGCGGCATGATCTCCGACGTCGGAGGGAAAATCCTCGAGCAGTTCGCAGAGTGCCTATCGGACAAACTCGCTGCGCCCGCAGCGGCTCCCGTCGGGGAAGCCGAACCGGAAACGGTCCGAGAGTCGGAGACCGAGCCTCTTGATCTGGTGCAGTACGCGCGGGGATCAGCCATGAAGCGGGTCGGCCCAGTCGTCGCGGTCGCCATGTTGGTGCTGATCATCGGTGCCCTAGTGCGACGCCTCCGGTCACGCGACTGACCGCAGCCGCCAGAATGGTCCCCGTGGCTGACGACCCCTACCTGTGGCTCGAGGACATCACCGGCGACGACGCGCTGGACTGGGTGCGCAAGCACAACGACCCGACGCTCGCCGAGCTCACCGGCGACCGCTTCGAGCAGATGCGGGCGGAGGCGCTGGAGGTGCTCGACACCGACGCCCGCATTCCCTATGTGCGGCGTCGCGGCGAGTATCTGTACAACTACTGGCGCGATGCCGACAACCCGCGCGGTTTGTGGCGGCGCACGACGCTGGCCGGCTACCGCACCGAGGAGCCGGACTGGGACATCATCATCGACATCGACGAACTTGCGGCAGCCGACGACGAGAACTGGGTGTGGGCGGGCGCCGACGTCATCGAGCCGTCGTACGATCTGGCGTTGGTGAGCCTGTCGCGGGGTGGCTCGGACGCAGCGATCGTCCGCGAATTCGATATGCGTTCACGGGAATTCGTGGACAGCGGGTTTCAGCTGCCGGAGGCCAAGACGCAGATCAGCTGGGAGGACGAGGACACCGTCCTGCTGGGCACCGACTTCGGCGAGGGCTCGCTGACCGAGTCGGGATATCCGCGCCTGGTCAAGCGGTGGCGTCGCGGCCAGTCGATCGAGGATGCCGAGACGGTGTTCAGCGCGGCAAGCACGGACGTCATCGTCGCGGCATCAGTGGACCGCACACCAGGTTTCGAACGCACCATGGTGCGGCGAGCCATCGACTTCTTCAACGACGAGGTCTACGAACTGCGCGGCGCCGAGTTGATCCGAATCGACGCCCCGACCGACGCCACCGTGTCCGTGCACCACGATTGGCTGCTGATCGAGCTGCGCACCGACTGGTACACCGCGTCCGCGGAGTATGTCGCCGGCTCGCTACTGGCCGCCAACTACGACGAATTCCTTGCCGGCACAGCCGAATTACAGGTGGTATTCGAGCCGGACAAGCACACCTGCCTGAACCACTACGGGTGGACGAAGGACAAGCTGGTGGTCGTCACGCTGGCCGACGTCGCCAGCCGCGTCGAGGTCTTGACGCCGGGGTCGTGGAGGGCCGAGCCGGTACCAGGAATCCCGGAGAACACCAACACGGTGATCGTCGCAACCGACGAGTACAGCGACGAAGTCTTCCTGGATTCAAGCGGATTCGACACACCGTCACGACTGCTCTACGGGACGGCGGGCGGTGAGCTGGCCGAGATCAAACGAGCGCCGTCGTTCTTCGACGCCGCGGATCTCGTCGTCGCGCAGCATTTCGCGACATCGGACGACGGCACGGCGATCCCCTACTTTGTGGTCCGCCACAAATACGTCGAGGCGCCCGGACCCACACTGCTTGGCGGCTATGGCGGCTTCGAGGTCGCGCGAACGCCGGGCTACGACGGCGTGCTGGGCAGGCTGTGGCTGTCGCGTGGGGGAACGTATGTGATGGCCAACATCCGAGGTGGCGGCGAATACGGGCCGACGTGGCACACGCAGGCCATGCGTGAGGGCAGGCACCTGGTGGCCGAAGACTTCGCCGCAGTAGCAAGGGATTTGGTTGCTCGCGGTATCACGACAGTCGAGCAGTTAGGCGCCCAGGGCGGAAGCAACGGCGGCTTGCTGATGGGCATCATGTTGACGCAGTATCCGGAGCAGTTCGGCGGTCTGGTGTGCAGTGTGCCGTTGCTGGACATGAAGCGGTTCCATCTGCTGCTGGCCGGCGCGTCGTGGGTGGCGGAATATGGCGATCCGGACGATCCAGAGGATTGGGAGTTCATCTCGAAATACTCGCCATATCAGAACATTTCGGCTGAGCGACGGTACCCGCCTGTGCTGATCACCACGTCGACTCGTGACGATCGGGTGCATCCCGGCCATGCACGGAAGATGACGGCAGCGCTGGAGGCGGACGGTCAACCCGTGCACTACTACGAAAACATCGAGGGCGGGCACGCCGGGGCGGCCGACAATGCGCAGACGGCGTTCCGGTCGGCGCTGATCTTCGAGTTTCTGCACCGAACGCTGAACGGCGCTAGCGGCTGAGCACTCCCCGGCCCATGATCATCGGAAGGTCAAGGAACGTACGGATTCCCGGCGTGGCCGCGCACACCGGCGCGACCGCGTGGATGGCATGCATCGCGGTACCTAGGCAGCCTTGATCCGTTTCGTCCTCGCCATGAGTGGCGATCTGCGAATCCAGCACCATCGACGGTCGCCCTTCGACGGTCACCTTCCAGCCCCGCCCGTTCGGCCAGTCCGGCGCTTGGGCGTCGCCGAGGCGGGTGATGTGCTCGACGGTCAGCGCCCGGCGACCCTCGACGATCGCGGTATAGCCGAACCGTTGCGCGGCGACCGTGCCGGCCTCGACCCGTCCCGCCTTGATGTCGAATGCTTTGTCCGTCATGGCGACTTCGCGGTGATAGACGAAGTCGTCGATGGTGGCGCCGAGCCCGTCGGCGAGCAGCATCAGCGGTGCGCGGAACGTGACGCCGGCCAGTGAGGCGTCGGCCATGGGGACAGGTTCGTCGGGCGCCTTGCCGAACCCCATGATGTCGAACAGCATGTCGGCGCTGTCGTACATGGTGTAGTCCATCAGCTCTTGGACCAGCAGGCTGTCGATGCGTTGGAACAGCCCCGACATCGTGAGCGGCAAAACCTCTGCGGCCCAGCCCGGTTCGATTCCGGTGGCGTGGAAGGACGTCTGCCCTTCCGCGCAAGCAGCCTCGAGCTGGTCGACGACCTTGTCACCGAGACTTCGCGGATAGATCAGTCCCGTCACGGCCGTGGACACCACGTTCTTGCCGGACGCGAGCAGCCGGCAGATGTCGTCGAGCGCTCCCATCGGGTTCATCTCGCCCTGCGGCATATACAGCACGCAGTCGGCGTCCATGGCGATGATCTCGTCGCGGTCGGTTGTGGCCGCGACTCCGATCGGCTCGATGCCGCAGATGTCGCCGACGTCGCGGCCGGCCTTGGCGTCGCTGTAGACGAGTGCGCCGACGAGCTCGAGGTCGGCATGTTGATGGACGGCGGCGGCGGCGTGGCGGCCGACGGACCCGGTGGCCCACTGAATGACGCGCAGCATGCCGTTGAGATTACGGTAAGGACGACGATTGGTTACCGGTTTGGCGGCCTAGGCGCGGGTGGCGATGATCCGGCTGGCGGCTTCGACGGCGGCGGCGCGGCGTTGGGCGATGACGGCGGGGTCGTCGGTGGCTGCGTCGGGGTGGGGCAGGTGCGCCCAGGCCAGGCCGATTGCGAAGAGCAGGACGATGAGGTCGAACGGCTGCCATGCGGGGTCGACGTGGCCGCCCGCCTGAGCGGCTTCGATGGCGGCGAAGGCCTGCGTGGGGATGTGCCGGCCATCGAGGACAGGCTCGCCGAGGTTGACACCTTCCAGCCGCGCCCAGTCGATCATGCGAAGGTGTTCGGGCCGGCGGCACGCCAGATCGTAAACATCACCAACGAATTCGTGGATGGCCTCCGGGCGCAGCGGAACCGAGCGGACGAAGTCGGCGGTGTCGGCGACCACCACTTCGCGAAAGAGGGTTTCCTTGTCACCGAAGTGCGCGTAGAGGCGCTCCTTGCTGGCCTGGGCAGTCTTGGCGATTCGGTCGATCCGAGCCCCGGCCAGCCCGTACTGGGCGAACTCAGCCCGGGCCGCCTCCAGGATTTCGCCGCGCAGCTCGGTCGTGTTTCTCACAGGAAAATCATAACCAGACGAACTAGTTCGTTCGGTACGTTGGTGGGCATCAGTCCCGACTACGACGTGTGAGGAGCGAGCGAATGAGCGAAGTGGCCGTCGACACGGCGATCGCGCGAATGCCTCGGGGCGGCCCGAACGCCTCCCGGCTGGATCGGCGGTTGCAGACCGATGTGCTGGAGTACACCGACCGCTACGACATCCCCGATGACGTGAAGCAGACGGTGATCTCCGCTCTCGATCGGATGGGCACCCGCACCGGCCAGCACGAGAAGAACGCCCGCACCGCACTCGGATTGGTCACCGACATCGCCAACCCGCGCATCCTCGAACTGGGCGCCGGGCACGGAAGGCTGTCGGCCAAGATCCTGGAGCTGCATCCCACGGCGACGGTGACGATCAGTGACCTGGACCCGACGTCGGTGGCCAACATCGCCGCAGGCGAGCTGGGCGCCAATCCGCGAGTGCGTACCCAGGTGGTCGATGCCACCGCGATAGACGCCGCCGACGACAGCTACGACCTAGTCGTGTTCGCGCAGGCGTTTCATCACCTGCCGCCGGCCATCGCCTTCCGCGCCATCGCCGAAGCCACACGCGTCGGCAAGCAGTTCTTGGTCATCGACCTAAAACGTCCATCTCCACTGCTGCTGATCCTGGCCCCATTGGCGGTGGCGCCACTGGCAGTGGTGCCGCGGTTGAGGCCACTGATGCACGACGGATTCATCAGCGCGCTACGGGCATACAGCCGCTCGGCATTCCTCGCGCTCGGCAAGGCGGCCGACCCGAGGATGAGCATCGAGTTCCTGCCATCGCCGCTCCGGTTCGGCCCGACACCCACGACCTTGGTGTTCTCCCGGCCATGAGCGCCGACGTGAACATCGACGCGATCATGAATCAGCCGGGGCGGGTCCAGGCGTTGCGCCGTGTCGTCGAGACAGTCGCCGACCGAGTCGGACCGCTAGTCGACCTCTACCGGCCGTATGTCGACGGGCTGCAGAACCTGCCCCGCGATGGGCGATTTCTCTTGGTGGGCAACCACACTCAGTCCGGTGCCGAGGTCCTCCTGATGCCGTACTTCGCACGCCGCACGACCGGCAAGCGCGTACGCCCTCTGGCCGACCGTTCTATGAGCCGCATGCCCGGGCCAGCCGGCGACTTGATCGCCGCATGTGGCGCTGTCGTCGGGGCGCCCGAGACCGCCAGCGAGCTGATGCGCCACAACGAAGCCATCCTGGTGTTCCCCGGCGGCGGTCGCGAGATCGCCAAGTACAAAGGCGAGGAGAACACCTTGCGCTGGCAAGGCCGCGCCGGATTCGCACGCGTGTCGGTGGAGCATGACTACCCGATCGTGCCCGTCGGACTCGTTGGTGGCGATGACGTCTACCAAAGCCTGACCACTCGCGAGGGTCGGTGGGGGCGGTTCAGCCAGACCCTCACCAAGAAACTGTCGGGTCGCTCGGACATGGCCCTGCCGCTGATGCACGGAATCGGTCCCACTCTGATTCCCCGACCGCAGCGGATGTATCTGTGTTTCGCTGCCCCGATCGAAACCACGAAACCTCCACGGGTTTCCGACGAGAAGTGGGTGGCCACGATCAAGCAGAAGACCCAGGAATCACTCGAGCAGACCCTGACCGACCTGCTGGCCATTCGGGACGGGGATCCCTACCGCGAACTGAGCCCGCTGGGCTGGCGCAGCGCGACCCAGCCGCCGGGCGAGCAGCGCCCTTGACTTATCAGGCGAGAGTGACTCGACTGCTGCTATGCCGACGACGCCACAATTCGAGACGCTGCTCTACAAGGCAGAGCCGCCGATCGCCACCATCACGCTGAACCGGCCCGAGCATCTGAACACCATCGTCCCGCCGATGCCCGACGAAATTGAAAGTGCCATCGGCGTTGCCGAACGCGATCCCGCGGTCAAGGTGATTGTGTTGCGTGGCGCGGGGCGCGCGTTCTCCGGGGGCTACGACTTCGGCGGCGGCTTCAAGCACTGGGGCGACGCGATGAACACCGACGGCCGCTGGGATCCCGGCAAGGACTTCGCGATGGTCAGCGCCCGCGAAACCGGCCCGACCCAGAAGTTCATGTCGATCTGGCGTGCGTCCAAACCCGTCATCGCCCAGGTGCACGGCTGGTGCGTCGGCGGGGCCAGCGACTACGCGCTGTGCGCCGACATCGTCATCGCCAGCGACGACGCCGTCATCGGCACGCCGTACGCCCGCATGTGGGGCGCATACCTCACCGGTATGTGGCTCTACCGGCTGAGTCTCGCGAAAGTCAAGTGGCACTCGCTGACCGGCGAGCCGCTGACCGGAAGGGAAGCTGCCGCAGTCGAACTCATCAATGAATCCGTGCCATTCGAAAAGCTCGAGGCCCGCGTCAAAGAGATCGCCGACAAGCTCGGATCCATCCCGCTTTCCCAACTTCAGGCGCAGAAGCTCATCGTCAACCAGGCCTACGAGAACATGGGCCTGGCCTCCACTCAGACGCTCGGCGGCATCCTCGACGGGTTGATGCGGAATACACCCGACGCACTGCGATTCATCGATACCGCCACCAACGAGGGTGTGCGTGCGGCGATCGAGCGCCGCGACGGCCCGTGGGGCGACTACAGCCAGGCCCCACAAGACAAGCGGCCCGACCCGTCACACGTCATCGAGCCGTGACAGTTCGAAGACGGGGATGACGCGGTCCGTCTTTTCCTGATATCCACCGAATCCCGATGCGGCTTTGACGATTTGGAGGTACGCGGCGTCGCGCTCGTCGCGCGACAGTTCCCGCCCCTCGACATCGTAGGCATCCGTGCTGCCATGGCAGCACCCGGGACGAGCGGTGGCCATGTCCGGACGGGCCACTGCGGCCCCACAATGTCCGTGACGAATGGCATGGCAAGACGGTACTACTCGCGTCGCCGCAATCCGCCCAGCATGGACACGACGACGCCAAACACCACCAGCGCACCACCGGCGGCCAGCGTGAGGTTCAGCCACTGATGCAGGCTGCCTTCGGCGTGGTTGACCATCGCGTCTGCGACCTGACGGATGTCGCCCGTCGTGCGATTGAGCGCTTCATTGATGTAGCGCCGCGCCACTTCCAATCCGGCCCAGCCGGCCGCACCGACCACTAGCGCCGAAACACCCAATGCCGCAAGCGCTTTCCCGCGCGCCCGCGCGACCGCCAATGTCAGCAGCGCGAACACGCCCGTCATGATGGTCGCCCCGACACTGACCCACGGGCCCCACGTCGACAACTGGCGCAACTGTCCGGGCCGCACGCTGTTAGACACGTTCTCAGTCAGCGGCACCTCCAACGTCGACGGCGCTTCGATGCCGAAATCCCGCAGCGTCTGCCGAAAGGAGGAATCACTCAGCATCGGCGACAGATCGATCTCCCACCGCCCGGACGCGTCAGCCTGCCGTACGGAGTCGGTGAACATCCAACGGTGCACCAGGCTGTTCGCCAGCGCGAACTGACCCGGGAAGGCAGTGCTGGCGGTGTACGTGCCCGCCGCCCCGCGCAGGACGTCGGTATTGACGTCATACCCGGTGCCTTCGACCAGCTTCTTCAGCTGCGTACCGAGCACGTCGGCCATCGCCTGCTGCACATCCCGCTCCTTGGCGGCCGAGGAAGCGAACGCCGAATACCCGTTCTCGTCGACGATGGTCTTCTGCGCCCACATGGAGGGCACCGCCACTGCCAATGCGACCGTCGTGACGAGCCACAGGAACACGGTCGCCACGAACCGCACACGTCCTCCTTCGCAATAGGACGCGGCGCCCTAGTCGTTCAGCACGCGCCCCACGATGAGGGGATCCGGCCTGCCGACCACCTCATGGTCCTTGTTGTCGTAGTCGAACCTACTCAACACGTACCGCATCGCGTTCACGCGCGCCCGCTTCTTGTCGTTGCTCTTGACGACCATCCACGGCGCGATCTCGGTGTCCGTCCATGCGAACATGTCTTCCTTGGCCGCGGTGTAGGCATCCCATTTGTCCAGCGACGCCAGGTCGGTCGGCGACAGTTTCCACTGCCGGACCGGATCGACATGGCGAATGGTGAAGCGGGTGCGCTGCTCGGACGGCGACACCGAAAACCACAGCTTGGTCAGGCTGATGCCGTCGTTGACCAGCATCTGCTCGAAAAGCGGTACCTGGCGGATGAATTCAGCGTGTTGCTTTGGTGAGCAGAAACCCATCACCCGTTCGACGCCGGCGCGGTTGTACCAGGACCGGTCGAACATCACCATCTCACCGTGGGCGGGCAGGTGGTGCACGTAGCGCTGGAAATACCACTGCGTCCGCTCGCGATCGGTCGGCTTCTCCAGCGCGACGACGCGAGCGCCCCGCGGGTTGAGGTGCTCCATGAACCGTTTGATCGTGCCGCCCTTGCCCGCCGCGTCGCGGCCTTCGAACACGATGACGTGCCGGTGGCCATTGGCCTGGCTCCACTTCTGCAGCTTCAACAACTCGATCTGCAGCAACCGTTTCTGCTCCTCGTACTCCTCGCGCTTCATGCGCTCGTCGTACGGGTAGTTCTCCCGCCAGGTGTCGACCGGTATACCGTTGGCGTCCAGCAGGACGGGGTCGTCATCGTCGTCGTCGTGGACGAGATAGCCGTGTGAATCCAGAGTCACCAGCAAAAAATATCGATGCCCGCGGACACGCAGGTGACGCGCGAATGAACAGCAGGTGTTTTACTTCGCGGCGCGGCGCGGCGTGGCCAGCGCCAAGCGAGTCATCAGTTTGTTCATCCGCCGCAGGGACTTGAGCGAATTGTTGTAGTAGGCGCCACCGGCGCCGACGTTGGTGCGCGGCGCCACCACCGCCTCCTGACGGCAGTACTTCCGCAATCCGTCGGCCCCGCCGAACCGCGCGCCCAGACCCGACGTCTTCCAGCCGCCCATCGGCGCCGTCGTACACATCAGGTTCGAGATCACGTCGTTGACATTGACTGCGCCGCAATCGAGTTGCACCGCAACGGCTTTGGCGCGCTCCACATCCTTGGAGAACACCGCTGCGCTGAGGCCGTATGGGCTGTCGTTGGCCAGCCGGATCGCCTCATCGACCGTCGACACCTTCATGATTGGCAGCGTGGGCCCGAACGTCTCCTCGGTCATACACGCCATCGAATGGTCGACGTCGACCAGCACGGTCGGCGGATAGAAGCTACCGGGACCTTGCGGACGCCGGCCGCCCGTCAACGCCTTCGCGCCCTTGGCCTTTGCGTCGCCGACGTGTCGTTCGGTCACCGCAACCTGGCGGTCGTCGATCAGCGAGCCGAAGTCGTACCCGTCACCGGCGCCCATCTTCAGGTTGTTGACGTCGCGCACGACCGCCTGGACGAATCGGTCGTAGACGGGTTCGAGCACATACACCCGCTCCACCGAGACGCAAGTCTGACCCGCATTGAAGAAAGCGCCCCACACCGCGGCGTGCGCGGCCAGGTCGATGTCGGCGTCGTCGAGCACGATCATCGGGTCCTTGCCGCCGAGCTCGAGGCTGACCGGGGTGAGCCGACGGGCCGCGCGCTCCATCACCTTGGCGCCGGTGGCGCTGGATCCCGTGAACTGGATGTAGTCGGAGTTGTCGATGACGGCCTCGGCCACCTCGCGAGCTCCCTGAGCCAGCGCCAGCACCTCGGGCGCACCGGAGTCCAGCCACCCGCGCAGCAGCAGCTCGGCGGTCAACGGTGTGCGCTCGGACGGCTTGAGCAGCACCGCGCAGCCCGCGGCCAGCGCGCCGATCGCGTCCATCAGCGCATTGGCGACCGGGTAGTTCCACGGCGCAATGATGCCGACGACCGAACGCGGCCGGTAGTGCACCTCGACCTTCTTGATCGCCAGGAACGGCAGCGACGCCGGACGCGGTTCGGGTGCCAGCGCCTTCTCCATCGTCTTGATGTAGTACGACGCGATCATGATCAGCAGCGGCACCTCTTGGGCGGCGTCGGTAGCCGACTTACCGGTCTCCTTGATCAGCAGCGACTCGATCTCGTCGCGGTGCTCACCCATCCACACCGCGTAACGCGCCAGTACCTTGGCGCGGCCCTTGGCGCCACGGGCCTCCCACTGCCTCTGCGCGTCGGCCAGCCCAGCCGCGATGCGCGGCACGTCGGCGGGGTCGGTCCAGCGCACCGTGCCGGCCACCGCGCCGGTCGCAGGATTGCGGATGGTGCTGGTGTCGGGCACATCAACTTCCGGAGTCGCCGTCATGACCTCATGGTAACCAACAGCTGTGACGTAGATCGCACCGGGATTGACACGTGTCAAGTCGGTTCGACGAAGCGCGCCGCGACGAAGACGATGGCCGTCCCGAGCAGCACCGCGCCGATCGTGTCGGTGAAGTAGTGATAGGTGACGCCCTGCCCGAGCATGCCCAACACGCAGAAGGCAACCGCGACGAGCACCGCCCACAGCGCGGCGCCGGCCACCAGGACCGCAATGCCGAGCACGACCACCGTCACCGTCGTGTGGCCGCTCGGGTACGCCAGCGCGCCGCCGTTCTCACGGTCGAACAATCGCTTCAACAGCTCGACAAGCGCGACCGCGACGAACGGAGACACGACGGCCACCGCCGCCAGCTGCCAGCGTCCCCGGTAGAGCGCAACGCCGACACAGCCAGCGAGCACGACCAGGAGCACCCGCGGGTCGGTGAAGAACAACAGCCAATGCGCCGGGCTGTGGCGGTAGTGCTGGAACCAGTCGTCAACCGCCGTGGAGCCCTTGCCGACAGCCCAACCCAGCAGCAGCATCGCGATGACGGCGACTGGCGGCCACCACCGAATCGCCTTCTGGCCGTTCAGCTTGCGATGCCCCGAACGTAGGCGGCTTGACCGAGGTGCTGTGCGCAGTCGTCGATGATGCTGACCAGCCGCACGCTCGCGGTCACCGGCGGATTCCAGCGCTTGTCGACGACGCGGCCCAGCTCGTCGGCCGTCACCGAGGCGATGTACTCCAGGGTCACCTTGTGCACCGCGTGGTAGTAGCCGGCCAACAGGTCCGCGTGCGCGCGCACCTTGCCGACGTCGTCGGTGTCGTGGCCGTAGCCGGTGTCGTCGCGCGGTAGGTCAAGGCCGAACCGGTCGACCCAGCCGCCGCGAGTCCAGACCTGCTCGGTGTCGGCGATCTCGCAGAGCTGCGCATCCTGTACACGCGCGCTGTGCCAGATCAGCCAGGCGATGCTGTTGGCGGTGCCGGTCGGCCGGAAGATTGCGACCTCGTCGGTCAATCCGTCGGTCAACTCCTCGACATGCTCGATGAGCCGGGTGAACGAGTCCCGCAGCAGCTCGCGGACCGCTGCCAGATCAGAGTCAGCCATCCCTTGAACCTACATCGGCCACCGATCCCGACCGGCTGCGCCAGTAGTCGCCCATCATCTCGGACCACCCATTCGATTCCGTCGACGCCATCGAGCACGGCTGGGAGCCATTGCGCGACAGCTACATCGAGGTGCTCGGCCTGTGAGTCAGCAGGCGGTGGTATAGCCCGCCGATCGCCTCCAGGCTGGCCGTGTCCGGGATTCTGGCGTATTCCACGGCGAGCTCATCGCCGAGTTCCTCGTCCAGCGAGGCGAGGATGACAAGCACCGACAGGGAATCGAGATAGCCGTCGCCCATCAGATCGGTTGACGCGACGACGTCTTCTTCGGCGAAGTTGTAGAAGACACGCTCCAACAGGCGCCGCCGCAAGACCTCCCAAGTAGCCGCCATGGCCCGCACCTTCAGATTTTTCCGGACTCGGGAAGATGCGCTTGATCGACGATGCGGATGAGCACCGCCGCTGCTCTCGTTCCGATCGAGACGGCCAACGTCTTTCGCACCCTGGTTTCCAAGTCGGCGGAATCGGATTCGGTGAGCACCCGGAAGAACGGCTGTTGCCCGTAAACCTTGTGATCCGGTGCCGACACGCCGACATCCAGGACGCCATCCACACTGCGAACAGCGTCACGCAGATCCGCGAGAATCACGCGGGTGCCGAGAAAGTTGATATCGGCAGCGACACGGCCATCCACGTAAAGATCGCCGGTCGGCGATAGATGCCCGATGTCGCCGGTCGGCCACCATGTCGGCGTGGGCTGGGCGCTCCCGTCGACCCCGGCGTACGACGCCATCTGGTACGGCGAGTTCACCTCAATCGAGTTGTCTTGAGCGATACGGATTTTCACGCCTGTCAACGGCACGCCCACGTCGCCTTCGCGGAACTCAGAGATCGCGGACCTGCCGATCGCGATACGCGGTCCCATCTCTGCTTGACCGTACATGTTGACGATCGTGGCGTTCGGAAACGACGTGCACAGATGGTCGGCCATGGTCTGGGTGAGCCTGCCACCGGCGAAGATCAGCTCGATCGGATCATCGAGCCGGAAGCTCCTGTGCGCGAGCATGTATGACTGATGCGGAAGCAGATACACAGACGAGTTGGCCCGCAATTCATTCCGGAACTGTTGCCACGAGTCCAGCGATATCGGTGTCTGCTTCATTGCCACCGGCACACCGGCCGCCAGATGACTGTGCATGATCGACAGGCCGTACGCCAGACGCGGATTCACCACGGATACATACGCTTCGCGTTGCGCCGTCAGCGGCAAGGACTTGGCGATCGCCGTCGCGCACTCACGCAGCGTCTGCTTGCGATACCGGATCAACTTCGGCTCGCCGGTCGTACCCGAGGACTCGAACACCAGCTCGTCCGTCGAGCAGCGGCCAGATTCGAATGTCGAGGTGCAGTCGGTCGTGGACCAATCGGCGAGCCAGGCGGCGGATCGCAGAGAAGCCAGCCTGGTTTTAGACGCAACGAGGATCGATGAGATTCCGGTGAACGCGCCCAGGTAGCGCCGGACGAGCAGGTTCGCGTCGGGCTCGGCGTGCCCGACCACCGACGAGTTGCTCACGTTGCGCCTCGTCTCCTCGTTGGGCCGCCACGATGTTAGCTCGCGGCCATCAACCCTGCGGGATTGCGCGGTGAAAAACCGCCTCGACGTTGTTGCCGTCCGGGTCGCGGACAAACGCGCCGAAGTAGCCAGGGTGATATTCAGGCCAGAGCCGAGGGGCATGCAGCGACTCGGCGCCCAGCTCGAGCGCGGCGTCGTAGAACGCCTGGACTTCGTCGGTGTCGTTGGCCTCAAAAGCGACATGGATCTCTCGATTCGGCCCAGCCGCATCGCCGATTTTCATGTCCGCGATCCAGAAGGCGGGCTTGCCGTCCCTGCCGTATCCGATGGCGACCTGGTAGTCCATCTGCCGGGTGTAGCCCAGCACGCCGAGCACCTTGTCGTAGAACGCCTTCGACTTGTCCCAGTCTGCGCAGTTGATTCCGAAGTGGTCGATCACGGGGCTCATCCTGGCATGTGGCGGTGACACAGTCGTACATTCAGCTGATGACGTACGAGTTGATCATCCGCAACGGCACCATCGTTGACGGCCTCGGCGGCGAACCCTACGTCGGCGACGTCGCGGTATCAGACGGGGTGATCGCCGCGGTCGGAAGGGTTGACGGCTCAGGCGCTCGGGAAATCGATGCGACGGGACTGCTGGTCACACCCGGCTTCATCGACCTGCACACCCACTACGACGGGCAGGCGATCTGGTCGGACCGGATGACGCCGTCGTCGGCGCATGGTGTGACGACCGCCGTGATGGGTAACTGCGGCGTCGGCTTCGCACCATGCCGTTCCGAAGACCACGACGTGCTGGTCGATGTCATGGCCGGTGTGGAGGACATTCCCGGTGTGGTGATGGTCGACGGCCTGCCATGGGACTGGGAGACGTTCCCCGAATACCTCGACGCGTTGGAGGCGCGACACCGGGATATCGATGTTGCTGCCTACCTGCCGCATTCGCCGCTGCGCGTGTACGTGATGGGACAGCGTGGCGCTGACCGCGAGCCCGCGACGCCCGAGGATCTCGAGCGGATGCGCGCGCTGGCGAAGGAAGCCATCGAGGTGGGCGCTCTCGGTTTCGCGTCGTCGCGCTTCTCGTTCCACAAGACCGCGAGCGGCGAGCTGATCCCCACGTATGACGCCGCAGAGGCCGAGATCGCCGCGATCGCCGACGGAGTGCGCGATGGCGGCGGCGGGTTGATCCAGTTCGTGCCCGATATCGCGGCGGGCGGTTACGCGAATGTGCTGCAACAGGTTTTCGAGGCGGCCCAAGACGCGGGGCTGCCGGTGACGTTCACGCTCGCGACGGGTAACTCCGGTGATCCGATCTGGCCCGACGCGATCACGCTGATCGAGAAGTACAACTCCGTCGGCAATCCGGACACCGCGATCACCGCCCAGATGTTCCCGCGCCCGATCGGCTTGGTCATCGGGTTGGAGCTGACCGGCAATCCATTCGTGTTCTATCCGAGCTATCGGGAGATCGCCGATCTGCCTCTGGCCGAGCGGGTCGCCGAGATGCGCAAGCCCGAGGTGCGCGCCCGGATCCTGAGCGACAAGTCTGCCGGCGACGGACATCCGCTGCTGTATCTCGCCCAGGCGTGGGACTGGATCTTCCCGCTGAACGAGGATCCGATCTACGAGCCGGAACCGTCGACGTCGATCGCCGCGCGCGCGGCGGCCCGTGGCGTCAGCCCGATGGAGGAGGCCTACGACCGTCTGCTCGACGACGACGGCCACGCCATGCTGCTGGTGGCGATGGCCAACTTCGAGAACAACTCGCTCGACACCGTCGGCGAGCTGATCCGTCGCGATGACGTCGTTCTCGGCCTGGGCGACGGCGGCGCACACTACGGAATGATCTGCGATGCAAGCTATCCGACGTTCATGCTGGCGCACTGGGCTCGCGACCGCGACAAGAGTCGCGTCAGCGTACCCGAGGCGGTTCGCATGATGACGTCGGTGCCTGCAAAGGTCGCGAGCCTGGCCGATCGAGGCCGAATTGCCGCGGGCTACAAGGCCGATCTGAACGTCATCGACCATGCGGCGCTGCGGCTGCACAAGCCGATCCTCACCTACGACTTGCCGGCCGGCGGCCGACGTCTCGACCAGACCGCGGACGGCTACCGGGCGACGATCGTCTCGGGCGAGATCATCGCGGAAAACGGCACGCCGACCGCGGCGCGGCCGGGCAAGCTGGTCCGCGGGCGACAGCCGGCTCCTGCGGCCTAAACCCAAATCGACGTAATGGCAGGCGCGTTCGCCGCCAACCCCGTCTTCGGTAGTCCGTATATCTGCTCGATGGTGGACAGCACGTTGTAGTGGCTGATGACCTCGCTGTAGGCGCCCGGCCGGACGTGCGCGCCGTAGATCATCGTCGGTATCCGGTTGTTGGGGCCATTGTCGTCCTCGTCCCACGTCACGATCAGGAGGCTGTTGTTGGCCACCGCCCAGTTGGCGTACTGCGCGAGGTTGGCCGCCAACCAGCTGTCTGCCTGCTCGATGGTGCCGTCGTGCATGTCGTTGTCGAGGTTGGGGATGACGAACGACACCGTCGGCAGGCTCGCGTAGTCGGAACGGGAGTTGAACATCGAGAACGGCAATGACGTCGTCGCGGGCACGTTGGTGAAGTTCGCCCACGGTACGTGCTTGCGTGCGTACTTGCCCGCCGCACATGCGGGGGACCCGACTTCGGGCAGGTCTTCGGAGAAGCCGGCGAAGGTGTACCCCGCGGCCAGCAGTTCGGACGCGATATTCGGTGCGGCCCCGGCGTTTACCGGGCAGGCGTCGGACGTAAGTCCCAACGTGCTGCCGGAAAACAGCGCGAGGTAATTCGGCTCACTCGGATGGGTCTCGGCGTACGACCGTGTCATCAGCGCGCCGTTGGCACCCAGCTGGTTCATGAACGGCGCGGACTTGCTACCGATCACGTTGATGCTGGAGTGATTCTCCTCGACAACGATCACGATGTGCGCCGGCGTCGGCATGGACTGGGCGGCGGCTTCGGGCTCTGCCAGACACGCGACCACTGCGGCGACTGCTGCTGCGGCATAAGGCCAACGCCTCATGATGCGCAGTGTAAGAACCAAGTCTGACACCAGGTGGTCAACCCGCCGTATCCTCACGGCATGAGCGTCAAGGTCGACCTCGACCAGTTGGCCGGTGCGCTGGCCGACTTTACGGTCGCCTATCTGATCACGGTTGGCGACGACTACCGCGCGCACACCGTGGCGGTCGAGCCGGTGATCGCCGACGGCGTGCTCGATGTCGGTGCCATCGGCAACAGCACGCGCAAGAACGTCACCCAGCACGACGGCGTGACGTTGGTCTGGCCGCCGCGCGAACCGGGCGGCTACACACTGATCGTCGACGGCCAAGGCCAACCCACGGATGACGGACTGAAGGTTGTGCCCAGCCGGGCGGTTCTGCACCGCCCCGCCGCGCCGGGTACCGCGACGAAACGCGGCTGCCTCCACGACTGCGTGCCGCTCGAAAGCTGAGTGGCGTCGTCGAGTGTTGGCTTGTGTCACGCTGCGCGCGAAAAGGCGTGACACAACCCGACACTCGCCACCTCGTAGACACGAAAAAGCCCGGCCTGCAAGCAGACCGGGCTTTCCCGTAGAGCTAAGGACTTAGAAGTCCATACCGCCCATGCCACCGGTCGGGTCGGCCGGACCAGCGGCCGCCTTCTCCGGCTTGTCGGCGACGACGGCCTCGGTGGTCAGGAACAGCGCCGCGATGGACGCCGCGTTCTGCAGCGCCGAACGCGTCACCTTGACCGGGTCGGCCACGCCTGCCTTCAGCAGGTCCTCGTACTCACCGGTCGCGGCGTTCAGGCCGGTTCCGGCGGCAGAGTTGCGGACCTTCTCGGCCACCACGCCGGGCTCCAGCCCACCGTTGAAGGCGATCTGCTTCAGCGGTGCCTCGAGCGCCACGCGAACGATGTTCGCGCCGGTGGCCTCGTCACCGGTGAGGTTCAGCTCCTCCAGCGCGGGAGCCGACTGCAGCAGGGCCACACCGCCACCGGCGACGATGCCCTCCTCGACGGCTGCCTTGGCGTTGCGGACAGCATCCTCGATGCGGTGCTTGCGCTCCTTGAGCTCCACCTCGGTGGCAGCACCGGCCTTGATCACCGCAACACCGCCGGCCAGCTTGGCCAGGCGCTCCTGCAGCTTCTCGCGGTCGTAGTCGGAGTCGCTGTTCTCGATCTCGGCGCGGATCTGGGCAACGCGGCCTGCGATGGCCTCGCTGTCACCGGAACCCTCGACGATGGTGGTCTCATCCTTGGTGATGACGACCTTGCGGGCGCTACCCAGCAGGGAGACGTCCGCGGTCTCCAGGGACAGGCCGACCTCTTCGCTGACGACCTGACCACCGGTGAGGATGGCCATGTCCTGCAGCATCGCCTTGCGGCGGTCACCGAAGCCCGGGGCCTTGACGGCGACGGACTTGAAGGTGCCGCGGATCTTGTTGACGACCAGGGTGGACAGTGCCTCGCCCTCGACGTCCTCGGCGATGATCAGCAGCGGCTTGCCGGACTGGATGACCTTCTCCAGCAGCGGAAGCAGATCCTTGACCGTCGAGATCTTCGACGAGACGAGCAGGATGTACGGATCCTCGAGGACCGCTTCCTGACGCTCGGCGTCGGTGACGAAGTAACCCGAGATGTAGCCCTTGTCGAAGCGCATGCCCTCGGTCAGCTCGAGCTGCAGGCCGAAGGTATTGCTCTCCTCGACGGTGATGACACCCTCGTTGCCGACCTTGTCCATGGCCTCGGCGATCAGCTCACCGATCTGGGTGTCACCGGCGGAGATGGCCGCGGTGGCAGCGATCTGCTCCTTGGTCTCGACCTCCTTGGCCGACTTGAGCAGCGTCTCGGTGATCTTCTCGACGGCCTTCTCGATGCCGCGCTTCAGGCCGAGCGGGTTGGCACCCGCTGCGACGTTGCGCAGGCCCTCGCGAACGAGCGCCTGGGCGAGCACAGTGGCGGTGGTGGTGCCGTCGCCCGCGACGTCGTCGGTCTTCTTGGCGACTTCCTTGACCAGCTCAGCGCCGATCTTCTCGTACGGGTCCTCCAGCTCGATCTCCTTGGCGATGGACACGCCATCGTTGGTGATCGTGGGGGCGCCCCACTTCTTCTCCAGGACGACGTTGCGGCCCTT
>NZ_DATENY010000029.1:0-70939 GCF_035274705.1 Mycobacterium sp.
TTTGGGCGGCCGAGATTTGTCGTACCTGTCTGTGATGATGAGGTTTATGTCCTTGACCGCGTCGCCTTCTGTGGTGGTGAGTCCTGCTGAGCGTGTTGAGGTGTTGTTCGAGGAGTTGGGGGAGTTGGCCGGTCAGCGCAATGCGATTGATGGGCGCATTGTGCAGATCGTCGCCGAGCTGGATCGCGACGAGCTGTGTGGCGCTACCGGGGCACGGTCGGTGGCGGCGTTGGTGGCCTGGAAGCTGGGTTTGTCATCGGGGACCGCGCACACGATCGCCACGGTGGCGCACCGGGTTGAGGAGTTTCCGCGCTGCGCGGCGGGTATGCGGGAGGGCCGGCTGTCGCTGGATCAGGTCGGCGTCATCGCGGCGCGCGCGGGCGAGGGATCGGATGAGCACTACGCCCAGTTGGCTGCGGTCGCCACGGTTAACCAGCTGCGCACCGCTCTCAAGCTCGAACCGCGACCCGAACCCGAGTCCCGGCCTGAACCTGAGTCTCGGCCTGAACCGCAGGTCTCGATCAGCAAAAAATCCGATGAGCAGGGCACGTGTTGGCGGATCACGCTTCCGCACCTGGAGGCGGCGAAGTTCGACGCGGCGTTGGCGTCGCATCGTGATGCGCTGATCACCGAGTACAAGCGCGAC
Organism: Mycobacterium sp.; assembly: GCF_035274705.1. Classification (GTDB taxonomy): domain Bacteria; phylum Actinomycetota; class Actinomycetes; order Mycobacteriales; family Mycobacteriaceae; genus Mycobacterium. Next base: position 647 of record NZ_DATENY010000029.1, read on the forward strand.
CACGGCGATGGCGGCAGCGCATCGGATCAGGCGCCGCCGTTTCCGGGCACCGGTGCGGCGTTTATGCGTCTGGTGGAGGCCGGGTGGGATGCTGAGGCGGCGCGCCGCCCGCATGGGCAGCACACCATGGTGGTGGCCCATGTCGATGTTGAGCAGCGGGTGGCGGCGCTGCATCTGGGTCCGCTGCTGTCCGATGCTGAGCGCCGGTTCCTGACGTGTGATGCCACCTGTGAAGTGTGGTTCGAACGCGACGGTGAGGTGATCGGCGCCGGGCGGGCGACGCGGCTGATCAATCGGCGGCTGCGCCGCGCGCTGGAGCACCGCCATCCGACGTGTGCGGTTCCGGGTTGTGGGGCCACCCGTGGTCTGCATGCACATCACATCCGGCACTGGGAGGACGGCGGTGTGACCGAGTTGGTCAACCTGGTGCTGTTATGCCCGTATCACCATCGGTTGCACCACCGGGGTGTCATCACCGTCACCGGACCCGCCGACGACCTCGTCGTCACCGACAGCGCCGGGCGACAATTGAACCCAGGGTCGCTGGCCCGGCCACCGACCACACCCCCGCCGGCGGTAGCGCCGTGCCCCGGGCCCACCGGAGAGCGCGCCGACTGGTGGTGGTACGAACCCTTCCAGCCCCAACCACCACCAACAACCAACTAGGTAGCTCACCGCCGCCGGTCACCAGCATCGCGCGGCAGCGTAAGACGGCGCTGGTTGGCTCGTTAGCCACCCTGATGAGCGGCCTTGGCGGTATTGGCTGGCGGGGGCGCAGGGAGAACGTGATCAACGCCAATGCAACCCATACTCTGTCGAGATGAAAGACCGCCGACCCGACAAGATCAACGCCGAAAATGGGTTTGCCGTCATCCTTCCCTGAAACTAAAGTGACGCAATCGAATTCACCGGACCGGTACGCTGACGGCGTGCCCAAGCTTAGCGCAGGCCTGCTCCTCTACCGAGCCGTCGACGGCGTCGTCGAGGTGCTGATCGGTCATCCCGGCGGCCCGTTCTGGGCGCGCAAAGACGACGGCGCGTGGTCGATCCCGAAGGGCGAGTACCTCGAAGGGGAAGACCCGTGGACTGTCGCGCAGCGGGAGTTCGAAGAGGAACTCGGTAAGACTCCGCCCGACGGGCCGCGCATCGACTTCGAGCCACTGAAACAGCCGAGCGGGAAGATCATCACGGCCTTCGCCGTCCGCGGCGACCTCGACCTCGACGGCACCGTCAGCAACACCTTCACGCTCGAATGGCCGAAGGGATCCGGCAGCATCCGGGAGTATCCCGAAATCGACCGCGTCGCTTGGTTTCCCGTGGCGCAGGCTCACGAGAAGCTCACTAAGGGTCAGCGCCCGCTGCTCGACCGTCTCATGGATGCTCTCGAAGGCGACGAACCGGTCGCGTCTCGATAGCGTTGATGGTCAGCGCCCTGCCGTGGATGCGCCAGCCCGCCCGCGTGCGCTGGTACTCGTCGTCATAGCGCAGATGCCACACCAGATCACTGACTTGCCCGTTAGCGACGGTCCAATGATGTGCGATACACGTGATCCGGCCCAGCGCGTAATCCGCATTGTCACCCGGCGCGTACACCTCACCGACAATCGCGTGTTCTGTCCGCGCCACCGCGGCCAACGCCCCCATTGCGGCACGCACCCCGTCACGCCCGTGCTGGTGACGCACCGGCTCCAACACCCGAGGCGGATCCGGTAATCGCAATTCCGCTGTCTTAGTGAATAATTCGACCACGTCGTCGAATCGGCGATCGTCCACTGCCGACGCATACAGGTGGACAAGGTCGCTTAACGCCAACCGGTCGAACGCGTTCAGGCTCACGACATCAGTCCCAGCCTCTGCGCACACGCCGACACGTGGTCGCAAGCCTCGCCGATGTCAGCAACCGGCGGCATCGCCAAGACCACCCGGTCGGCGCCCAGCGAGGCGAGCTTTTCGGCGCGGTCGGAGTCGATCTTCGTGACCAGATGTCCTAGCGACAGCTCCAGCACATCCGGATTGCGGCCGGATTTCATTGCCTCGTCGCGCATTACCGCGATCAGATCCGTCAGCTCGGATCCGCCGACCCCGAGCGGCTGAAAGCCATCACCAATTCGACCTGCCCGGCGGGCCGCCGCTCGGCTGTGCCCGCCGATGTGAATCGGCACGCGCCTGGCCGGCTTGGGATAGCACGCAGCGTTGGAGAAGTCGAAAAACTCGCCGTGAAAGGTCGCCCCCTCCGGATGCTCGTCCCACAGCAGCCGCATCACCTCGAGCTGTTCGTCCGCGCGTCGTCCACGACTTGCAAAGAATGTGCCGCACGCCTCGATCTCCTCCTTCAGCCAGCCCATCCCCACGCACAGCCGAAGCCGCCCGCCCGACAACGCATCCACCGTCGCTACCCGTTTGGCCAGCACGACAGGGTGGTGGTTGGGCAGCACCAGCACGCCGGTTGCCAGTCCGAGCCGCGAAGTGACTCCGGCCAGAAAGGCCAGCAGGTCAAGGGGATCCGGCACTGGACAGTCCGCGGGCAACTCGACGCGGCCCGAGGCGTCGTACGGGTACACACTCGTGTACTGCGTCATCAACACCGTGTGCTCGACGACCACCAGCGACTCGAATCCGCACGCTTCGACATGTCGAGCGAACGTGGCCATCCACCCTGGGTCGGCGGTTACTCCGGCCGCGACCGGAGCGATGACCGCGTATTTCACGGCAGCCCAAGGTTACTGCGCCGGATCTGTTCACGGCAGCGCAGCCACGTCTGGCCTGTCTGTTGCATACAGACCCGCACCGGCGACTCCTCTTCTACGGGGGCCGGCGCTTCGGTCGGCTCGGTCGTGACCGTCGGGCTCGGAACATCACCCTGGCTCAGTGACCAGATAGAGGCGCCCGTGGTCTGCAGCGTCGAGCAATACGCGGTGGCTCCTGCGGCGGTGGTCGCCGTGCTGCCCACCGGCGAGCACCTGGCACCGACGACGGCGACCGGCGGCTGCACTGGCTCCGGTGGCGGAGGTAATGGCGTGAAGGGCGACGACGTCACCGTCGGAGCCGTCGTCGACTTCACGGTCGGAGTCGAGGCCGGCGATTCTGGACGGTCCGCGCGACGAAACTCTATGAGCGCCACCGCAACCGCCGCAACCAGAAGTACCGCCAAGACCGCTGGCACGATGACACCGGCCCGCAGCAGTGATCGCTTCGGCGCCGCTGCGGCAGGAGCCAGCGTCGTGCCGCCCTCGTCTTCGGACGCCGCTGCTCCAAGCCGGTGGCTGAGCGACCGCGCGAAGTCGGCGCACCGCTCGAACCGATCGTTCGGGTCTTTCGACAGCGCCTTGGCCAGCACCGGATCGAGCGCGGAAAGCTCCGGCCGACGGTCGCCGATGGCCGGCGGTGATGCGGACAGGTGTTGGCTGATCACGACGGCGGGATTCGAATTGTGAAAGGGCGGCGAGCCGGTCAACAGGTGAAAGGTGGTGGCCGCCAGCGCATATTGATCGGCCCGGCCGTCTAGCTGTTGACCCATGAGCTGCTCGGGCGCCGCGTAGGACACGGTACCTACGGTCATGTTCGTCGCCGTCAGGCCGCTGATATCGTTGACCCAGCGGGCGATCCCGAAGTCGGCCAACAGGATTCGCTGATCCGCCGATTCAGGGTTGGCAACCAGGATGTTGGCCGGCTTGACGTCGCGGTGCAGCAGGTCGCGCTGGTGCGCGTAGTCCAGAGCATCGGCGACCGCGCCGATGATGTCTGCGACGTCTTGTTTGGGCATCCCGTTCGGATACCGCTCCCGCAGCAGGCGCGCGGCGTCGGTGCCCTCCACGTAGTCCATCGAGATCCACAGCTGGCCCTCGAACTCGCCGCGGTCGTGCACGCCGACGATGTGTGGATGCCACAGCGTGGCCGCGATGTCGGCTTCTCGGTTGAACCGTTCGCGGTATTCGTTATCCGCCGACACCGATGCGGGCAGCACCTTGAGGGCATCACGACGCGGCAGTCGCGGATGCTGTGCCAAATAGACCTCGCCCATGCCGCCCGAGCCAAGCAGCCGCAGAACGGTATATCCGGCGAACGTCGAACCATCGGCCAACGGCATGGGCGAATAGTACGAGACGGCGCTACAAGTCGAGCGTCAGTTGCGAGCCCTCGGCGGCCCGCGAGATGCAGATCAGCATCGTGCCGTTCTCGCGTTCGGGCGTGGTGAGCAGTGTGTCGCGGTGATCGACGGTTCCGCTGAGCACCCGCGTGCGGCAAGTACCGCAGAAGCCCTGTTGGCAGGAGTACGGCGCATGCACGCCGGCTCGGCCCAGTGCCGACAACAATGTCTCATCTGCGCTGACCGCAACGCTCTCGCCTGTCGAGGCCACCGACACGGTGAACTCCTTGCCGTCGATGACCGGCGGTGCGGCAAACCGCTCGAAATGCAATTCGACGTCGTCCCGCCCGGCCAGTGCGGACCGGATGCCGGTCAGCATCGGCGCAGGCCCACACGCATACACCGCGGTGCCGTCCGGGCAGTCGCCGAGCAGTTCAGACGCGGTCGGCAAACCGTCGACGTCGTCGGTGCGGATCTGCACCCGGTCGACTGCTGAATCGCCGGCTCGGCCGGCGGTGAAACCCGTGAGTTCGTCGACGAACGGCAAACTCGTAACGCTGCGGCCGGCGTAGACCATCGTCCAGTCGACACCGAGACGCGAAGCCAGACTCAGCATCGGCAGGATCGGCGTGATCCCGATTCCGCCCGCGATGAACCGGAAGCGCTGCGCCGGTGAGCCGTAACCCGGCACGGTCAGTGGGAACGCGTTACGCGGCCCGTGCGTCGTCACCGTCGCGCCGACCCTCAAGTCGTGCATCTCGAGCGATCCGCCGCCGCCGTCGGGGATGCGCCGCACCGCGATGCGGTACGCATTCTGGCTGTCAACGTCGCCGCACAGCGAGTACTGCCGGACCAGACCGCTGGGCAGATGGACGTCGATGTGGGCGCCGGGATGCCATCGAGGCAGTCGCCCGCCGTCCGGCCGCCTCAGAGACAGCGCGATGACGTCCTGATCGTGCGCGACGACCTTCCGGTCGGCCACCGTCAACGCGATCGTGCAGTCGGGTTCGGGCGGCGGCGACATCTTCCGGATCGCACCCGTGATCGCCCACAACCCCGTCAGCGCGGCATCGGCCAGGCCCAGGGTCAGGTCGTGGCGGCTGCGGCCCGAGGCACTGGGAGGCGCCTGACGGTACCAGTCGAGCAACCCCATCAAATATGCGCGGCGCGGGCTGCGGGCGAACTGGCGAGGTACGCGACGGCCTGCGCCGTCGAACCCATCTCCTCCGGTGAGAACCCGGGCCGGAAGTACATCAGCGTGTTGGAACCAAACAGTTTGCGGTACTTGGGCAATAAGCCGAGCTTCGAGTCGGCCATCCGCAGCCGGGTGAACTTCCACCAGTTCAAGTCGGTGTTGGGATCGGTCTTGACCAGATACCAGGCGGCGCGCTGGAAGAACACGAAGATCATCACCACCGCCATCATCATCGCGCGAATCCGGTCGACGTAGCTGTCGTGGAAATACACCGCTACGTCGTGGGCCACGTTGCGGTGTTCGACTTCTTCGCTGCCGTGCCATCGGAACAGGTCGGCCATCGTCGGGTCGGCGCCGTGGTGGTCCCATCCGCAGTTCAGCGCGAAGTCACCCATCACCGCGGTGTAGTGCTCGATGGCCGCGATCAGCCACAGCCGGTCACAGAGGTGGTTGAGCCGCCGCTTGGGATCGGTGGAAGTCGTTGGCGCCAACATCTTTTCGAAGACGTACTCGATCTGGTCGAGGATCGGCGCGGGGTCGATGCCGTTGACCACCATGTACTCGTGCAACACCTGCTCGTGGACGTCGGCGTGTGTCGCCTCCTGACCGATGAAGCCGCGCATGTCCTCGGCCAGCTTCGGGTCTTTCACCAACGGCAGTGCCTCGTTGAAGGTGTCGACGAACCAGCGCTCGGCGGCGGGCAGGACGACGTTGAGCAGGCTCACGACATTCGATGCCACGGGGTGCCCGGGAATCCAGTGCAACCCGATGTCGGCGACGTCGAAATGGACCTTGCGGGCCTGGATCTGTACGGGCCCGGGATCGACTTCGTTGTCGAAACGGTGCGGCCTCAACATGCCTGTGGAGTCTAGCGAAATAGGTGGGAACGGAGGTTTCAGATTTCGGCGGCCCGTCCATGCGACGGAATGGTCGAGACTCAGCCGGCTACTGAGGCGGCGGGGCCCCCGCGCCAGGGGCGCCCTGAATCGGCACCACCGGAGTGGGCGTCACCGTCGTGATGCCATTGGAGCCGACGGTCGGGCCGCCGGCAGGCGTCTGGCTGGCGATCATGTCCGCTGCCTTCTGGCTGCAGTCCAGCATCAGCAGCATCCGGCCCTGCGACGTCATCTTCTGCTGGTCGACGAGGCATTGCGACTGTGGCAGCACACTGCCGAACGAACCGCCGAAATACGCCTTCACGCCCTGGCTCTTCAGGACCTGCAGTGCCTTCTGGTACTGCTCGCCGACGACGTTGTAGGAGCTCATGTCCGGTGCCGGTTGCGAGAGCGCAACACCTGCGCCGATCACGGCGGCCGAGCCGGCGACCACGAGGCCACCGCTGAGCACAACGAGCTTCTTCACGTGATCTCTCCTAAGTCGGTGCGGTGCGAACATATCGCAGCGGTGACAAATGTGAAACCGGAGACAAGGCCTCAAGCGTTACACCGGCGGGTTGACGATCCGGTTCATCGCCTCGGCCAGCGCGGCGGCCCGAGCGTCCATAAAAACGTCCTCTAGCAGCAGTTTCTCGCCATCGGGCCCGGTCAGTGGAACCCGCCAATTCGGGTATTCGTCTGTCGTGCCCGGCTGGTTCTGGGTCCGTAGGTCCCCGACGGCGTCGGCCAGCGACAGCGCGAGCAGCTTGGACGGTGTGCGGCCCAGATATCGGTGCAGCGCGAGAACTATGGAGTCGACGGCAGTGCTGTTCAAGTCCTCGCCCAGCAGTCCGACTCGGCGCAGCTCGGCCAGCCACGCGGCCTGTTGTTCCTGGTCAGAGGCCAGTTCCTCGGCGGCGGGCCGGGTCAGCAACCCGAGTTCTTCCCGCAGGCGCACGTGCTCGCCGGCCAGGTAGCCGGCCGTCGGCGGAAGGTCGTGGGTGGTCACCGCCGACAGGCAGTACTCCCGCCACCGCTCGGCAGACAGCGGTCCGCCGTCCCCGTCGCGGTCGGCCTCGAACCACAGGATCGACGTGCCGAACAGCCCACGTTCGCGCAGGTAGTCCCGTACCCACGGCTCTACGGTGCCGAGATCCTCGCCGACGACAACGGCCCCGGCGCGGTGCGCCTCCAGCGCGACGATGCCGATCATCGCCTCGTGGTCGAAGCGCACATAGGTGCCCTCGGTCGGGGGTGACCCCTTGGGGATCCACCACAGCCGGAACAGGCCGATGATGTGGTCGATCCGGACGCCGCCCGCATGCCGCAAGACCGCGTTGACCAGCGCCCGGAACGGCCCGTAGGCCTGTTCGACGAGCTGATCGGGCCGCCACGGCGGCTGCGACCAGTCCTGGCCGAGCTGGTTGAACTCGTCGGGTGGCGCACCTGCGGTGACCCCGAGCGCCAGCACATCTTGCAGAGCCCAGGCGTCGGCGCCGTTGGGATCCACACCGACGGCGAGGTCGTGCACCACGCCCAGGTCCATGCCGGCCTGCACCGCGGTGGCCTGCACCGCGGTGAGCTGGTCGTCGAGCTGCCACTGCAGCCATCGGTGAAAGTCGACGGTGTCGGCGTGCGCGGCGGCGAAATCCGCGACCGCCGCGCCGGCCGGATGCTGCAGATCCTCCGGCCACTGGTGCCAATCGTTGCCGTACTCCTCGGCCAGGGCACACCAGGTGGCGAAGTCGTCGAGGCTGGCGCCTTCGCGGCCGCGGTACGCGGCGTACGCCAGCTCCCGGCCTGCCGATCGCGGGACGAGGTAGACGCTTTCCAGTGCGGCCCGCTTGGCCTTCCACGCGGCGTCACGGTCGATCAGATCCCGCCGGCCAGACCGGGCCTGCACCTTGGCCCGCGCCTCGCGGATGCGGCCGCGGTGGCGGACATAAGCGAATTCCGGGATCGCCTCCACGCGCAGATACAGCGGGTTGACGAACCGTCGCGACGTCGGCAGGTACGGTGACGGCTCCATCGGCGGAGTCGGCGCGGCGGCGTGCAACGGGTTGACAAGCACGAAGCCGGCGCCGTGCTGTGAGGCCGACCACACGGCAAGGTCGGCCAGATCGGTCAAATCGCCTGTACCCCAAGATTTTTGCGAACGAACGCTGTACAACTGGGTGGCCACGCCCCATGAGCGGTTGGAGCCGAGCCTGGCGGGCAACTCCAGCGATGCGGGGGAGACGACGACCAGTGTGCTGTTGTCGAAGGAGCCGGCCTGGACGTGCAGTTGGTGGTATCCGACCGGAAGGTCGCCCGGCAGCTCGAAGGTGGCCTCGCCAATCATCCTGCCGTCGAGATCGTAAGGAGCCCTGTTGTTTTCGAGCTGGCGAAGGCCGGTCCTGACGCTGCCGTCCTCCAGCCGGATCCACAGGCCTACGGCATCGCCGTGGGTGACGTGCACCCAGAACGACGACGCTACGCCATGGCGTGCCACGACGGTCGGTGACAGTGACCGCGCCCAGTATTCGCGATCGTGTCGGACGAGGGCGGCTGCGCGCTCGTCCTCGGTCGCGGCCGGCACGCCGAGTGCATCGAGCACCGCGATCAGCGTGGAGTCAGCGACCGCCGTGCGTCGGCCTGTCCAGTCTTCGAATTCGGTTGCCACGCCGTAGCGGCGGGCCAGCTCGACCAGCGACGCGGGCAGGTCAGTCATGGGAGCAATCTTCGCAGACTGTGCCGTCCCCCGAGCGCTTCGCGCTGCCCCAGAGGTTCAGTCCACATCGCGGATCAACAAGTCATCCCACGTATCGCGTCGCACCACCAGTCGCGGATACCCGTTGCGGGCGAAGATAACCGGCACGCGCCGGGCGCCGTTGTATTGGTTGGACATCGTGTAGCAGTACGCGCCGGTGACGGGCACCGCCAATAGATCGCCGACCGCAGGGTCACGCAGCGGGACACCGTCGACGAGCTGATCGCCGGATTCGCAATGGCGGCCCACCACGCTGACCATCTCGCCGCCGCCGACCCGGTTGACGATCGTCGCCTCGAAGCGTTGTCCGGTCAGCGAAACCTCGAGGTTGTCGCCCATGCCGCCGTCGACCGCGACGTGGACGACGACACCGCGCTTGATCGTTGTTACGCGATAGACGGTGCACGCGCTATTGGCCACCATGCTGCGGCCGGGCTCGACGATGATTCGGGCGCCTTCGGGCAGCAGGGCTTTGGCCTGGGTGACCATCGCGTCGGCGTAGTCGTCAAGGGTCGGCGGATGCTCGTCGTAGGTATAGCGCACGCCGAGCCCGCCACCGAGGTCGTAGACCTCGAAGGTGCCGAGCTTGGCGATGGGTTCGACGGCGGCGGCCAGTTGGTCGACGTTGAGCAGCTGTGAGCCGACGTGTGTGTGAACGCCATCGAGTCGCATCTTGGCGCTGTGCTCGATCCGCGCGATCGCCTCGCGAGCGTCGTCAGGCAGCAGGCCGAACTTCGAACCGGCATGGCCGGTCGCCTGCGACGCATGCGTGGCGGCTTCGACGCCCGGTATGACCCGCACGAGGCACGGCTGCACGTGACCGCGGGGGACAAGGCGCTCGAGGCGATCGATGTCGTCGAAGTTGTCGACCACGATCAGGCCGACGCCGTTCGCGATAGCCATCACCAGCTCTTCATCGGATTTGGCGTTGCCGTGCAGCACCAGCCGCTCCGGATCGGCGCCGGCCTTGAGCGCCGTCAGTATCTCGCCGCCGCCTGCGACGTCGATGTGCAGGCCCTCTTGGACCATGACGCGCTGAACAGCCGTACAAGGGAACGACTTTGACGCGAACGCCACGTCGCAGCGCGGCCATCGACTGCGGAACGCCGCCAGATAATCGCGCGCCCGCTGCCGCAGCGCGTCTTCAGCCACCACGATCGCCGGAGTGCCGAACTGCTCGGCGACATCGTCCAGCCGGCAGCCGCCGACCACCAGCGTGCCGTCGCTGTCGAGCCTCGTCCCTGGCGGGAATAGACCGATCAACTCCTCGGTCTGCGTCGTCGGTAGGAGGGGCACCGCCCCAGCGTGCCACTCGTCGAGCGTGAACTCACTGCGAAAACGTTCGAGAAATCTCGCACTGGCCGTGCGTTCCGCCGGTTGCTAATCTGTCTGTAATGATCCCTACAGATACTAAACCGACCAAGAAGCAGCAGCAGGGCGAGCAGTCCCGCGAGCTGATCCTCGACGCCACCGAGCGGCTGATGGCCACCCGCGGCTACGCCGCCACGTCGATCAGCGACATCCGCAAGGCGTGCGGGCTGCCACCCAGCTCGATCTACTGGCACTTCGGGTCGAAGGAAGGCGTGCTGGCCGCGGTCATGGAGCGCGGCGCCAAGCGATTCTTCGCGGAGATCCCCACCGAAGGCAGCACGGAGCGGCGGCTGGACGTGCTGGCGCACCTGCAGTCGCAGCATCCCGACTTCCTGCGGCTGTTCTACATGCTGTCGCTGGAACGCAGCGACGACCCGGCCGTCGCCGAGGTGGTGCGCCGGGTGCGCGACACCGCGATTTCGCGATTCCGCGACGGCATCACTGCGATGCTGCCCGCTGGCACACCGGCAGCGAAGGCAAAGCGAGCGGTCACCGAACTCACTGCGTTCGCGGTTGCGCTGTCGGACGGCGTGTTCTTCGCAGAGCATCTCGAACCGGATTCGACCGATGTCGAGTGGATGTATCGGCGGCTCTGGCAGGCGCTTGCCGCGCTCATACCGATTGCCTTGGAGGACAAGTGAACACAAGAACCGCGATCGTCACCGGTGCCAGCGGGGGCCTCGGGCTGGAATGCGCCCGCGAGCTGCTGGCGAAGGATGCGTCCTGGCACGTGGTCCTCGCAGTCCGCGACGTGAACCGCGGCGCAGACGCGGTCGCCCGGCTCGGCGAGCCGAATCGATGCACGGTCCTGGCGATGGACCTGGCGTCGCTGCGGTCGGTGCGCGAGTTTGTCCGGAACCTGAAGGAGGCCGGGTTGCCACCTATTCATGCGCTGGTGTGTAACGCGGGTTTGCAGGTGGTGTCGGGCACCGAGGCCACCGAGGACGGCGTCGAGATGACGTTCGGCGTGAACCACCTCGGCCATTTCGCGCTGGTACAAGGCATTCTCGACGACCTCGCCCGGCCTGCGCGCATCGTCGTCGTCAGCAGCGGTACGCACGATCCGGCCAAGTACACCGGCATGCCCGACCCCCGCTACACATCGGCCGCCGACCTTGCGCGACCGGCGGCCGAAGGATCGGCAGACGACGGTCGCCGTCGGTACACCACGTCCAAGCTGTGCAACGTCCTGTTCACCTATGAGCTCGACCGCCGCCTCGGCCAAGGGGAACGGGGCGTCGCCGTCAACGCGTTCGACCCAGGCCTGATGCCCGGATCCGGGCTAGCCCGTGACTATCCGCCGCTGCAGCGGCTGGCCTGGCGCTATCTGCTCCCGGCTCTTCGCGTGCTACCGGGTGTGCGCAGCACCCGCGCGTCGGGTCGCATCCTTGCCGCGCTGGCAGCCGATGCCCGATTCGACGGCGTGACGGGCCAATACTTCTCCGGCCGCAAGCCGATTCGGTCTTCGACCGACTCCTATGATCGCGACAAGGCGATCGACCTGTGGGAGACCAGCGAGCGATTGCTGGCGCATGTGACCAAGTAATGTTGGGTGAATGGCGCTGCGGCAGGCCCGGATCGCGACCGCAGCACTGTTCCTCACCAACGGAGCGCTCTTCGCCAACCTGCTCCCGCGGTATCCGGAGATCAAGGCGGACCTGCAGCTGTCGAACGCGGTCTACGGCGCGGCGATCGCTGCGTTCTCCGGCGGTGCGCTCGTTGCCGGTCTGACAGCGGCGGCGTTGATCCGGCGGTACTACTCGTCGCGGGTCGCGGTGGCCGGCACCATCGGCATCGCGGTGTTCGTCGTCGTCGCGGGTCAGGCCACGTCGCCGGTCGTGCTCGCCGCGGCGTTGTTCGTCGCGGGCGCGTCCGACGCGATCACCGACGTCGCGCAGAACGCGCACGGGTTGCGGGTGCAGCGCAACTACGGCCGGTCGATCATCAACTCGTTTCACGCCGTGTGGGCGGTCGGCGCGATCCTCGGCGGCTTGATGGGAGCGGCCGCGATCGCGTTGCACATATCCCGCGCAACGCATTTGACCGTTGCGGCCGTCGTGTTCAGCGCGGTGGTCGTGATCGCATACCCGTACCTGCGGCGCGGCCCTGACCACGATGACCACCCAGCGGCGCAGTCGGCGGGCGGGGACGGCGCCGGCGTCGCGGTGTATGCGACCCTCGTCGCGCTGGTGATCATCGCGATCGCGGGAGCCACGGTCGAAGACGCCGGAAGTTCCTGGGCCACATTGTATTTGCGCGACAGTCTGGGTGCCCCGGGGCCGGTCGCAGCGTTTGGGTATGTCGCGCTCGTCGGGTTCATGTTCATCGGCAGGATGATCGGTGACCGACTCGTCGACCGGTTCGGGGAGCGCTCGGTGGCACGAGCCGGCGGGTTCATCGCCGCGGTGGGAATGGGTGCCGCACTGGCATTTCCGACCGCGCCGGGGACCATCGCTGGCTTCGCGGCCGCCGGCTTCGGTGTCGCGACGCTGATACCGGCCGCGATGCACGGCGCGGATCAACTGCCAGGCTTGAGGCCGGGCACAGGGCTGACCGCGGTGACGTGGCTGATGCGCGTCGGCTTCTTCGGCGCACCGCTGATCGTCGGAGTCGTCGCCGACGCGACCAGCCTGCGTATCGGACTGCTGTCCGTTCCGGTCGCAGGCCTGTTGGTGATCGCGCTGTCCGGTGCGCTCAGCTCACGGCTGCCAGCTCGATCGTGAGCACACCCGCGACGATGAGCGCGATACCCGCCGCCATCGTCCAGGTCAGTGGTTCGGAGAACAGGAACCGGGCGAGGATAGCGACCAGCGCGACGCCACATGCTGTCCACACGCCGTAGGCGATGCCCACCGGCATGCCCCTCGACAGCGACACCGACAGCAGATAAAACGACGCGACGTAGCCGGCGATCACGGGCACCAGCCAGGCCTTCTTGCGGAAGCCGTCAGAGGCGCGCAGCGCCAGCGTCGCGACGACCTCGATCAGAATTGCGCCGGTCAGCGCCCACCACATCACGATTCGTCCGCAGCCGCGTGCGGGGAACCGAACTCGACGAGCAGCACACCAGCGATGATCAGCCCGATGCCCGCCGCGATCGGCCACGTGAAGCGGTCACCGAAAATCAGCGCGGCCAGCACCGCTGTACCAACAGTGCCCAGCGCGCCCCAGATCCCGTAGGCGACGCCGACGGCCATTCCAGTACGCAACACCATCGTCAGCAACACGAACGCACCGACGTAGCCCACGACGACCACGACGAGCCACGCCGAATGGTCTTGGGATGCCCGCAAAGACAACGTCGCCGCGACCTCGATCACAATGGCCGCGGCCAGCAGCACCCACTTCCGCACGCCGTTCAAACTATCCGACGTCGTATTCCACCAACGGCGTGCACAGCACCTCGGCCGCTTGTGGCGCTGATTAGGGCTGATAGCCCGTACGATCGTGCGGATGGCAAACGCAGACACGGTGGTCGACACCGTTGACGGGCCGATTCGTGGAAGCGACGACGGCCTGGTCAAGGTGTGGAAGGGCGTGCGGTACGCCGCTGCCCCGACCGGCGACCGGCGGTGGCGGGCGCCCGAGCCGCCCGAGCCGTGGCGCGAGGTCGCCGATGCGACCCGGTTCGGACCAGTCTGCCCGCAACCGGTCGAGCCGCGGATACCCATCGACCTTGGCGCGCCGCAAGGTGACGACTGCCTGACCCTCAACGTTTGGGCATCCTCGGATACCGCTGCGGGCGACCGGAAGCCGGTGATGGTGTGGATTCACGGCGGCGCCTACATTTTCGGCTCGGCGACCCAACCGCTCTATGACGGCACGGTCTTGAGCGCTGATGGCGAGGTTGTGGTCGTCACCGTCAACTATCGCTTCGGTGCCTTCGGATTCCTCGATCTGTCGACGTTTTCCACGCCGACGCGGCGCTTTGACTCCAATCCCGGCCTGCGGGACGTGATCCTGGCCCTGCAGTGGGTGCGCGACAACATCGCCGCATTCGGCGGCGACCCCGGTCGGGTGACACTGTTCGGCGAATCGGCGGGCGCAGGCATCATCACCACGCTGCTGACCACCCCGGCCGCCGCCGGGCTGTTCAGCGCCGCGATCGCGCAGAGCTCGCCTGCCACCTCCGTGTACGACACCGTCCGTGGCCGGCGGGTCGCCGAAGAGTTCCTCGAGACGCTGGGCTTAGGGCCCGACCAAGTCGATCGGTTGGGTGATGTACCGGTCGAAGCGATCGTGACGGCCTCGCGGGCGCTGTTCAACGACGTGCCATTGCGTAGCCCGGGACTGCTGGCCTTCGCGCCGATCGTCGACGGCGACCTCGTGCCCGATTATCCGGTCAAGCTGGCGCGCGAGGGCCGCTCGCATCCGGTGCCGTTGATCATCGGCACGAACAAGCACGAGGCGGCCCTGTTCAAGTGGATGAAGTCGCCCCTGATGCCGATCACGCCGCATGAGATCCGGCGAATGTTCGCCGAGATGGCTGCCGAACAACCCGATGTGCAGCTGCCGACCGAAGAGGCCATCGGGGCGGTTTACCGCAGTCGGCGCACCAAGACCCGGGGGATGGGAGTCGCGCGTGATGTGGGCTTCCGGATGCCGTCGGTGTGGCTGGCCGAGGGGCACAGCGCTGTCGCGCCGGTCTACCTGTACCGCTTCGACTGGTCCACGCCGATGCTGAAGGCGATGGGAATCGGCGCCACCCACGCCACCGAATTGCCCTACGTCTGGGGCAATTTGATCGCCGGACCCAAGGACTTCACATTCAAACTGGGTGGGCTGAAGACCGGTGCCGCCGTGTCGGAGCGGATGCGGGCCCGCTGGGTCAACTTCGCGGTCGAGGCGAAGCCCAACGGTCTACCCGGCGAGCCGGTTTGGCCGCCGTATCACGAATCGGATCGCGCCTGTCTGATCATCGACAAGCGGGACGCGGTCGTGAACGATATCGATCTGCACATCCGGGCCACCTGGGGCAACGCGGTACTCAACTTTCGGTAGTTGACCCCCGCGCCGTTAAACTTGCCACCGGAGGTGTCGAGGTGGACCTTTCAAAGGCATTCTCGGACGTGCTGCCACCGCTGATGCACGACCCCGTGATGTTCGCGGTCCCGTTCTTTCTGCTCTTCTTGATCATCGAGTGGAGCGCCGCCCGCAAGCTCGCGCACACCGAGGCGGAGCGCGCGCCCGCGGGTGCATACCTGAAGCAAGATGCGTGGGCGAGCATCTGGATGGGCCTGGTGTCGGTCGGGACCAGCGGGCTGCTCAACGGCCTCGCCCTGTTCGGATACGCGGCTCTGTACGTCTACGTCGCGCCGTGGCACTTGCCTGCGACGCAGTGGTACACGTGGGTGATCGCGATAGTCGGCGTGGACCTTCTCTACTACGTCTATCACCGGATGGCCCACCGGATTCGCCTGATCTGGGCGACCCACCAAGCTCATCACTCCAGCCAGTACTTCAACTTCGCCACCGCGCTGCGGCAGAAGTGGAACATCAGCGGCGACGTGTTCCTGCGGGCGCTGCTGCCGCTCTTCGGTGTTCCGCCGTGGCTGGTGTTCCTGTCTTTCTCGATCAATCTGATCTACCAGTTCTGGATCCACACCGAGCGCATCGACAGGCTTTGGCGGCCAATCGAATTCGTCTTCAATACGCCGTCACACCATCGGGTGCACCACGGCATGGACCAACAGTATCTGGACCGCAATTACGGCGGCATCTTCATCCTGTGGGACCGGCTGTTCGGCAGCTTTCAAGCAGAGACCACACGCCCTCACTACGGTCTCACCAAACAGGTGGACACGTTCAACGTCTGGAAACTGCAGACGTACGAATACGTGGCGATCGCCCGTGACGTGCGAGGCGCGACACGCTGGCGCGACAAGCTCGGCTACATCTTCGGTCCGCCCGGCTGGGAGCCTGCCCGTCGGCTCGATGTCGATGGCGGCCCAGCCGCGGACGAATCGGCCCGAGTTCGCGCATAATTCCCCGCTCGACGCAGCAGTATTGGACTTATGGATGTCAAAGAGGTCCTGCTGCCCGGTGTGGGTCTGCGTTTCGAGTTCGAGAACCGCGACGGCGACCGCATCGGCGTCGTGGCCAAACGCACAGGCGAGTTCGAGGTCGTCGTGTACCCCAAGGAGGATCCCGACCAGGCCCAGCAGGTGTTCCGGCTCACCGACGAGGAGGGCGAGGCGCTGGCCCAGATTCTCGGCGCCCCGCGCATCGCTGAGCGCTTCGCCGATCTGACTCGCGAAGTACCCGGGCTGCGCGCCGGACAGGTGTCGATCCGACCCGGCAGCCCGTTCGTCGACCGGCCGCTCGGCGATACCCGCGCCCGGACCCGAACGGGGGCATCCATCGTCGCGATCGTGCGTGACGACGAAGTCCTCGCCTCGCCCGGGCCGGCCGAAATTCTGCGGGCCAACGACGTGCTCGTGGTCATTGGCACGGATGACGGCATCGGCGGTGTCGAGAACATTGTTAGCCGAGGTTGAGCGATGCAGGTATCGGCGACGCTGCTGCTGGAGCTCGGCGTCATACTGGCCGTGCTCACCGTGCTGGGCACCGCCGCACGCCGATTCGCGCTGTCGCCGATCCCGCTCTACCTGATCGCCGGGCTCGCCCTCGGCGAAGGTGGCATCGCGCCGATTCCGGCCGCTGCGCAATTCGTCAGCACCGGCGCCTCCATCGGCGTGGTGCTGCTGCTGCTCACCCTGGGGCTTGAGTTCTCCATCGGTGAGTTCGCCAGCAGCCTGCGCCGCCACCTGCCGTCGGCGTGGGTGGATCTATTGCTCAACGCAGTGCCGGGTGCGATCGCGGGCTGGCTGCTCGGCATGGGTGGCGTAGGCATCCTCGCACTGGCAGGCGTCACCTACATCTCGTCGTCGGGCGTGATCGCGCGCCTGTTGTCCGACCTGCGTCGGCTCGGCAACAGGGAGACCCCGGCGGTGCTGTCGATCCTCGTACTGGAGGACTTCGCGATGGCGGCCTATCTACCGCTACTCGCGGTCCTGGCCGCGGGCGGCACCTGGCTGCAGGCGCTGTTCGGCATGGCGATCGCGGTCGCGGCACTGTCCGTGGCGTTCGTCGCGTCCTACCGATGGGGACATCATGTCGGCCGGATCGTTGCACACCCGGACAACGAGCAGACGCTGCTGCGCATCCTCGCCCTGACGTTGATCGTCGCCGCGCTGGCCGAACTCGTGCATGCGTCCGCGGCCGTCGGCGCGTTCCTGGTCGGCCTCACGCTGACCGGTGAGTCAGCGCACCGCGCGCGAATGGTGCTGAGTCCGCTGCGCGACTTGTTCGCCGCGATCTTCTTCCTGGCCATCGGTGTGTCGGTCGATCCGATGGATCTGGTGCCGATGCTGCCCGCAGCGTTTGCACTGGCGGTGGTGACAGCCATGACAAAAGTGCTGACCGGTCAATTTGCCGCCCGCAGTGAGGGAGTGGCCCGCCCCGGTCAGCTACGCGCGGGGACCGCGCTGATCGCTCGCGGCGAATTCTCGTTGGTCATCATCGGGCTCGTCGGCGCGTCGTTCGAAGCCGTCGAAGCGGTGGCCATGCCCTACGTTTTCATCCTTGCCATGGTGGGTCCGGTGCTGGCCCGGTTCACCGGCGGAAAACCCGCGGCCGTCCGCTGATCGCATCGCGTAGTGTCCGCGGTGTGGAAACGGTGTTCGATGCCCACGTCGATCGCGGGATGGTCGAACGCTCGCTTGCAGCAAGCACCTTCGGCTCGATGTGGCTCGACATGCCACGGCCGCAATACCCGGCGCTGACCGGGCTGACCAGTTGCGACATGCTGATCGTCGGCGGCGGCTACACCGGGCTGTGGACCGCATTGCATGCCGCACAGCGCAATCCGGACCGGCGGATCGTGCTCATCGACGCCGAGCGCATCGGGTGGGCCGCGTCCGGCCGCAACGGCGGTTTCGTCGACGCCAGCCTGACTCACGGCCGCGAGAATGGAAAAAACCGCTGGCCCAACGAAATCGACAAACTCGATGCGATGGGTCGACAGAATCTCGACGGCATGCAGGACGAGATCCAACGACTCGGCCTCGACGTGGAATGGCAACGTAGCGGCATGCTCTCGGTTGCCACCGAGCCACACCAGGTCGACTGGCTCGCCGACGCGGCGGCGCAGGGGGAGGGGCTGCTGCTCGGCCGCGAGCAGGTGCGCGACGAGGTTTTTTCGCCGACGTACCTCGCCGGCCTGTACAGCCCCGATACGTGCGCGATCGTCCACCCCGCCAAGCTGGCGCTCGAACTCGCCCGCGCCGCAGCCGATGCCGGCGTGCGGATCTACGAGCACACCAACGCGACACGGCTGGACTCCGGCGTGGCGGCCCTGCGTGTGCATACCGCCGCGGGGACCATCACGTGCCGACAGATCGTGCTCGCGACGAACGTCTTCCGCAGTCTGTTGCGGCGCAACCGGCTCCACACCGTGCCGGTGTACGACTACGTGCTGGCCACCGCGCCCCTCACCGACGCGCAACTCGACCGCATCGGCTGGCGCGGCAGACAGGGAATCGGCGACTGCGGCAATCAATTTCACTACTACCGGCTTACCATGGACAACCGGATCGTATGGGGCGGTTACGACGCCGTCTACCACTTCGGCCGCAAGGTCGACACCGAATACGAGGACAGGGCCGCCACCTATCGGCGGCTGGCCGCGCACTTCTTCATCACCTTCCCTGCGCTCGACGACATTTCGTTCACGCACCGCTGGGCAGGTGCAATCGATACGAACACCCGCTTCTGTGCGCATTGGGGGCTCGCCCGCGATGGCCGGGTCGCCTACGTCAACGGGTTCACCGGGCTCGGCGTGGCCGCCGCCAGGTTCGCCGCGGATGTCTGCCTGGATCTGCTGGACGGCGAACCCACCTCCCGCACGGAGTTGGAGATGGTGCGCAGGCGGCCGATGCCGTTCCCACCCGAGCCGCTCGCCAGCATTGGAATCGAGGCGACGCGGTGGTCGCTGAATCGTGCCGACCATGCGGCTGGACGTCGCAACGTGCTGCTTCGCACACTCGACGCCCTCGGACTGGGCTTCGATTCCTAACCGTCCTTCGATGCCTCATCCGGTAGCAATGCGGCAGTGCTGTAACACCCTCGAAGTCGGCCACGATGAGCAATCATGTGAACCGGTTATCCGGGGGGCCGAGGATGATTGTGAATTCGGTCGCTTGGGTATAGCGGTCCGCAACACGCCGGTACGCTTGACAAACTCACTTGAAGATCGGGGGCGACATGCACCGACGGTGGTTGCGCTTTCTAGCGGCAACGGTTGCCCCGATTGTCACGCTGCTGCTGCTGCCGTCGGCGGCGTCGCAAGCCAATCCTGGAACCGTGGTCTACCCGGGCATGGAAATCCGCCAGGGCACCAACGTCTGCACGCTGGGTTTCGTCGACCCGCAGGCGCGTGTCGCGTTCACGGCAGGCCACTGCCGGGGCGGCGGTCAGGTCGGCGACAAGGACGGCAACTTCGTCGGCACGCAAGCGTTCTTCCGCGACAACACCCCTGACGGCGCCACAATTGACACCAATCACCAGATCGCCGATTGGGAAGCCGTCACACTGGCCCCCGACGTCCAGGTCAACAACGTTCTGCCGGGTGGTCGGGTATTGATCGCCGACCCGGGCTTCGTGCCGGTCGCCGGACTGCCGGTGTGCCACTTCGGTGTGATCACGGCGGAAACTTGCGGGACGATTCAGGCCGTCTACAACGGCTGGTTCACGATGGCCAACGGCGTGGTGAGCCAGAAGGGTGACTCCGGCGGACCGGTCTATACGGTCACGCCGGACGGCCACGCCGCGATCATCGGGATGTTCAACAGCACCTGGGGTCAGTACCCGGCGGCCGTCTCCTGGCAGTCGGCCAGTCAACAGGCCCGCGAAGACGTCATCACCGCCGCGTCCGGAACCGTGGGCGCCCCACCGCCTTTGCGTTAACGGACAAGCTCGAAAACCGGGATCGACGGGGCGGTGGCCCGCAGTTCCGCGTCGGTCGACTCTGGCGTCAGTCCGCCCACATGGCCCTTGACTTCCCAGTACCAGCGGTCGAGGTAGCGCCTGAGCAGCTGCGGCTTCGCGTCGTCGGCGACCTCGGAAATGCGGACTTCCCGGCTGCGCCGGCGCGGCCCCATCTCGACAACGCCGGCCGCCCGCGCGTTGCGCGCCCACTGGGTGTTTCCCCGCGGCGACACGACATAGTCGCGCCCGTCGACGGTCAGCAGGTTGATCACCACGCCGCGGAGCTTGCCGGTCTTGCGTCCGCGGACACGCAGCGCCCGGGTTCCGGCAAGGCTGACGCCGGCCTCGGCGAGCCAGCGGATGAGCCCGTTGCCTGCACGAGCGGCGAGGTTCGGTGCGTCATAGCGCGTGGTCATGGTCGTTCCCTTCAGTCTTCGGTTAATAGAGAGCAGTGCTCTCTATTAGAGTGGCACGACGCAGCCTGAAATTCAAGAGCAGTGATCTCGGTTTGTGTCACACTGGGGCAATGGGCAAGCGACAGGAGACCCGCGAGCGCATCGAAAAGCAGATCATCGAGCTCGGCCGGCGCCATCTGGTCACCGAGGGCGCCGCCGGGCTCTCGCTGCGGGCGATCGCGCGCGACCTCGGCATGGTGTCTTCGGCGGTGTACCGCTACGTCGCCAATCGCGACGACCTGCTGACATTGCTTCTGGTCGACGCCTATTCAGAACTGGCCGACGCCGTCGACCGTGCGCGTGACGGGGTCGATGGGTCATGGCGTGACGAGGTGACGGCCATCGGATACGCGGTGCGGCAATGGGCGACTGAGCAGCCGGCCCGCTGGGCACTGCTGTATGGCAGCCCGGTGCCCGGGTATCACGCTCCGAGGGAGCGCACGGTTGGCCCGGGCACTCGGGTGGTCGGTGCGTTGTTCGACGCGATCGCGGCTGGTATTGCCGGCGGCGACATACCGAAGATGAAAATGGCTGTGCCCCAATCCTTGTCATCCGATTTCGATCGGCTGCGCGCCGAATTCGACTTTCCCGGTGACGACTCGGCGGTAGCGAAGGGCTTCGTCTTGTGGGCGGGTTTGGTCGGAGCGATCAGCCTTGAGATATTCGGCCAGTACGGCGCGGACACCCTCACAGAACCGGGGGCCGTGTTCGACGTTCAGGTGCGGTTGCTGATCGACATGCTAACCGCGTAGCGGCTGGCGGCGCTCCGCCCGCGAACGTTCCGTACCGCACGAAATTTGAGCGAAATTTCGTGCGGTACGGAACGTTCGTCACACAAGATAAAGTCTTGACTTATATAAGGCGTAGCTCTATCTTATCGAGTGTGCACGCGTTCGACGTTCTCGGTGACCCGGTGCGGCGCCGAATCCTCGAACTGCTCGCCGACGGTGAGATGCCGGCGGGCGTCATCGGCACCGTCATCCAGGACGAGTTCACGATCAGCCAGCCCGCCGTCTCGCAACATCTGAAAGTATTGCGGGACAATGGATTTGCGTCGGTCCGCCCTGATGGACAGCGGCGGCTGTATGCGGTAAACGGCAACGCAATGCGCGATGTCGACGAATGGCTCAGCGCATTTCGCCGGTTCTGGACACCACGCCTGGACGCGTTGGCCACGGAAGTCGCACGCGGTAAACGGCAACAACAAAGGGGCGCAACATGATTGAGATCGACGTGGACCACCAGGTCAAGGCTGTTCAGCGCGACGTCGGGACCCGCACGATCGACACCGGCGAGGCGCACGTCATCACCGTCAGTCAGTCCTACGGCACCGACCCGGCAGACCTCTGGGATGCGGTCACCAATATCGACCGCATTCCGCGGTGGTTCCTGCCGATTTCCGGCGACCTGAAGGTTGGCGGCTCCTACCAGCTGGAGGGCCACGCCAGCGGGACCATCCTGTCGTGCGATCCGCCGGAAAACTTTGCCGCCACCTGGGAGTACGGCGGCAATGTCAGCTGGATCGACGTCAGCATCAAGGGCGAGGGTCCCGACCGGGCGCGTTTGGTAATCGAACACATCGTCAAGGCGGACGACGAGATCTGGTGCGAGTTCGGCCCTGGCGCCATGGGGATCGGCTGGGATTCCATGGTGCTCGGGCTGGCCATCCACCTGAGCACCGGCGAATCCATCGACCCGTCGTTCGGGCAGCAGTGGACGGGCACCGAGGACGGTCGCCACTTCCTGACGATGTCCGGCGAAGAGTGGTACGCCGCGAACGTCGCCGCTGGAGAGGATCCCGCGGGGGCGAGGGCGTTGGCCGATCGATGCCTCAAGGCCTACCTGGGCGAGGAACTAAACTAGAACACGTTCTAGCCAGAGCGCGACGTCGGCGATATTCTCAAGGCGATGCCCGACCAGACACCTGTCCAGATTGCCTGGGTGACGCAGGACCTCGACGCCACAGAAACGACGCTGACCGCGTTGTTGGGTGCCAAGAAGTGGATCAGGATGGCGGGCGTCCACTTCGGCCCGGAGTCATGCACGTACCGCGGCGAGCCCGCGGACTTCATCGCCGACATCTCGCTGAGCTATGCCGGTGACACCCAACTCGAACTGATCGCACCGGTGTGCGGTGAGAGCATCTACACCGAGTTCCTCGACCGCTGCGGACCTGGTTTACACCACATCTGCATCGAGGCCGACGACGTTCAAGCCGCGCTCGACGAGCGCGACGCCGAGGTGGTGCAGCGTGGCGTGATGCCCGGCGGAATCGAGTTCGCCTACGTCTCCGCCGCGCAGGCAGGCGTGCCGTACATCGAAATCGCCCATATCTCGCCCGAGATCCGGGCGTTCTTCGACTACGTGAAACAGGAGCAAGCGTGACCAGCCAGATTCCGGAAACCGTCAGTGCGGCCGACGTGACGTCGTGGTCTGACGAGTTCGACGTCGTGGTCATCGGGTTCGGCATCGCTGGTGGCTGCGCGGCGGTCAGCGCCGCCGCGGCGGGTGCGCGGGTGCTGGTGCTCGAACGTGCTGCGGCCGCCGGCGGCACGACGGCGATGGCCGGCGGGCACTTCTATCTCGGCGGAGGAACCGCGGTGCAGCAGGCCACCGGCCACGCCGACAGCGCCGAGGAGATGCACAAGTACCTCGTCGCCGTGTCGCGCGAACCCGAGCACGACAAGATCAGGGCCTATAGCGAGGGCAGCGTCGAACACTTCAACTGGTTGGAGGACTTGGGTTTTCAGTTCGAGCGCAGCTATTACCCACAGAAGGCGGTGATCCAGCCCAACACCGAAGGCCTGATGTTCACCGGCAACGAGAAGGTCTGGCCGTACAAGGATCAGGCGGTTCCCGCGCCGCGCGGGCACAAGGTGCCGGTGCCCGGCGATACCGGAGGCGCCAGCATGGTGATCGACCTGCTGCTCAAGCGCGCCGACAACCTGGGCGTGCAGATCCGCTATGAGACTGGGGCCAGCGCACTGGTTCTCGACGATGGCGCGGTCGTCGGCGTGACGTGGAAGCATTTCCAAGACAGTGGTGCGATCCGGGCCAAGGCCGTGGTGATCGCGGCCGGCGGCTTCGTGATGAATCCCGACATGGTCGCCCAATACACGCCGAAGCTGGCCGAAAAGCCGTTCGTGCTCGGCAATACCTACGACGACGGGCTCGGCATCCGGCTTGGCGTTTCGGCCGGCGGCGCCACCAAGCACATGGATCAGGCGTTCATCACCGCTCCGGTCTATCCGCCGTCGATCCTGCTGACCGGGATTATCGTCAACAAGCTGGGCGAGCGGTTCGTCACCGAAGACTCTTACCATTCGCGGACTTCGGGTTTCGTGATGGACCAGCCCGACAGTGCGGCGTATCTGATCGTTGACGAGGCGCATATGGAGCGCCCGGAGATACCGCTGATCAAGTTCATCGACGGATGGGAGACCGTCGAGGAAATGGAAGCGGCGCTTGGCATTCCGCAGGGGAAGCTGGTGGCCACGCTGAACCGGTACAACGAGTTTGCCGCGCGCGGTGAAGATCCGGACTTTCACAAGCAGCCGGAATTCCTTGCGCCGCAAGACAAAGGACCATGGGGCGCATTCGACCTGTCGCTAGGGCATGCGATGTACTCGGGCTTCACCGTCGGCGGATTGGCCACCAGCGTCGACGGTCAGGTGCTCCGCGAGGACGGCAGCGTAGTTCCCGGCCTGTATGCGTCCGGCGCGTGCGCGTCGAACATCGCCCAGGACGGCAAGGGCTACGCCAGCGGAACGCAGCTGGGCGAGGGTTCGTTCTTCGGCCGCCGCGCCGGGGCGCACGCGGCCTCGTTGCGCTAAACCGGCACGGATTCGACAGGGTCCAAACGCCATTCGCCTTCGCCGAGAAGGCGCAGTTGCTTGTCGTGATGCTGTTCGACCGAACTGCGGTGACTGACGCTGACCAGGATCGTGTCCGGAAGCTCGCTGCGGACGAGCTCGTACAGCGTCAGTTCGAGGCCTTCGTCCAACGCCGAAGTCGACTCGTCGAGGAAGACGGCCTTGGGCTTGGTCAACAGCACGCGGGCGAACGCGATGCGCTGCTGCTCACCCGGTGAGAGCACCTTGGCCCAGTCCTGAACCTCGTCGAGCCTGTTGACGAGATTTGGGAGCGCGACTTTGACCAAGACGTCCCGCAGAACGGTGTCGCTTATCGCCCCCTCCTCGTTCGGATAGGACACGACTGCGCGCAGGTCGCCGAGCGGGACGTAAGGCAGCTGCGACAGGAACATGGTCTCGTTGGGGCCGCACGGTCTGGTCAGCGTGCCCGAGCAGAACGGCCACAACTCCGCCAAGCTTCGCAAGAGCGTGGTCTTGCCGCTGCCCGACGGGCCCGTGATGACCAATGAATCGCCGATCTCGAGTCGCATGTCGAGCGGCTTGACGAGCTGGCGCCCGTCGGGTGTGCGAACCTCGATGTCGTCGAGCTGGACCGTGCCGTCGACACAGGCCGAGGTCGTCACTTCCGGCAGCGCCCGACCTTCTTCGTTGGCGACCACAAGGCCGTGAAGGCGGATGATCGCGGCCCGGTACCCGGCGAACTGGTCGTAGGCGTTACGGAAGAACGACAACCCGGTCTGAATATTGCTGAACGCCGACGAGGTTTGCGTGATGTCACCGAGCTGAATCTGCCCGTCGTAAAACCGCTTGAACTGCAAGACACTTGGCGGCAGCACGATGATCTGGCTCATCGTCAGGTTCCAGCCGTAGAAGCCAACCATCCGGTTCAGGTAGCGCTTGTAGTTGTCGACGACGGGCGCGAAGAGCCGCCGCAGCCCTGTACGCTCGGCCACCTCGCCACGGTAGAAGGCGACCGCCTCGGACGCATCGCGCAATCGCACCAACGCGTAGCGGAACGCGGCGTTGAACTTCTCGTTCCTGAAGGAAAGCCAGATGATCGGCCTGCCGATCCAGAACGCGATAACTGTGGCGACGAGCACATAGGCGATCAGGAACCAGAACAACGCCCTCGGAATGGCGACCCCGACGATGGGCAGCGTGAGTGTGCCGGACAGATTCCACAGGATCGCGGCGAAGGAAATCATCGATGCGATCGCCTCGACCGCGCCGAACAGCAGCGTGGCGCCCGACGTGTTGTTGGGAGTGTTGGGCAGCGGCCCTACACCCGCGGTGAAGATGTCGACGTCTTGCTGAATGCGCTGATCCGGGTTGTCGATCGTGTCGTCGATGAACCGGGCGCGGTAGTACGCCTTTCCATCAAGCCAGTCGCCGGTGAGCCGATCGGTCAACCAGGCACGCCACCTCAGCATGAACCGCTGCGTGAGGAACAGATCCAGCATCACCCGTGCGACGTGGATGGTGACCAAGATGCAGAAGATCAGGGTGGATATCCAGAAGCCGTCCTTGCCGGAGTCTTTAACGGCTTGGTCGTTACCCGTTATGCCCTGGGCAACCACCTGCAAGCTGGTCATCAAGTCGTTGCCCTGGTAGCTGAGGAGCACGTCGATGCGAACGCCGGCGATGACGGAGAGCAACAGGACTCCCAGCCAGATCCAAATTCTGACGCTCTCCGGGCCCTTGAAGTACTCGCCCGTGATGCGCCAGAACTGCCTGCCCCACACGGTGAACCTGGCGATCAGCACCAGGATTATCAGGGTCGCCACGGCCGCGATCGCCCACGCCTGGGCGATCCACCACAGCGATGCCGTCAGCTCGTTGCCCCAGTCAAGCGTTGGGGTGAACATATCCATTCCGGCAAGGTACCTCGACTCGCTATTAGCAGCGTGCCTGGAGGCGTCAACCAGCGGTGGTGAGTCGGTCGAGCCGCCAGTCTCCGTCGCCGACAAGCTCGAGCTGATGGCCGTGGAATTGCTCCAGCGTGGTGCGGTGACTCACGCTGACCAGAATGGTGTCCGGTAGCTCGGCACGGATCAGTTCGTAGAGCATCAGCTCGAGGCCCTCGTCCATCGCCGAGGTCGATTCGTCGAGGAACACCGCACGCGGCCGGCTCAAGAGAATTCGCGCGAACGCGATTCGCTGCTGCTCGCCGACCGAGAGCGCTTTGGCCCAGTCGCGGGCCTCGTTGAGCCGGATGACCAGATGCGACAGGGCGACCTGGACCATGGCCTGCTGGATCTGCCGATCGGTGAGCTCGCCGTCGGCGTGCGGGTATGACACGGCGGCGCGCAGGTCGCCGAGGGGAATGTAGGGCAGCTGCGGCACGAACATCGCGTCTTCCCTCCTCGATGGAAGGTGCACACGGCCGGATACGAACGGCCACAGTCCAGCGAGGCTCTGCAGGAGGACGGTCTTGCCGATACCCGACCGACCGCTGATCAACAACGCGTCGCCGGGATCGAGGCTGAGATCCAGGCTGCGCACGAGTGGCTCGCCGTCGGGTGTGCGGACTTCGACGCCGTCGACCCGAAGGCCGCCGTCGGCCGAGACGACGGTCGTGACGGCAGTGAACGCCCCGGCGCGCGAGTTCTCGTCGACCAGCCCGTCCAGACGGATGATCGCCGCCCGATAACTCGCGAACTGGTCGTATGCATTGCGGAAGAAGGACAGCGAATCGTGGATCGCGCCGAACGCGGTTGAGGACTGCCATACGTCACCGAACGAGATCTGGTGGGCGAAGAGCCGTTGCGCCTGAACCAGCCACGGCAGCGGGTTGATCGCTTGACCCACCGACAGGTTCCAGCCCGTGAACAGCACCACGCGGTTCAGCCAGTTGCGGTAGTTGTCCATCACCGACAACAGTCGGCCGGTGAGAAGGCTGCGTTCGACGTTCTCACCGCGGTACAGGCCGATGGCAGCGCTCGCATCCCTCACCCGCACCAGCGCATACCGGAAGCCGGCATTGCGAAGTTCGTTCAAGAAGCTCAGCCGGATCAAGGGCCGGCCGATGACGAACGCGACGATGGTGACCGCGAACACGTACGCGATGACGATCCAGAACAGCGCTTTGGGGATCGTGAAGCCGGCCAACGTAAGCGGGCCGGAGAGCCGCCACAGGATCACGCCGAACGAAAACACCGACAGCACAGCCTCGACGGCGCCGAACAGCAATGTATTGCCCGAATGGTTCGCAGGGTTGTTGGCCTGACCGCCCACACCCGCGGTGAAGATGTCGATGTCCTGCTGGATGCGTTGGTCGGGATTGTCGATCGGCTGACGCGAAAACTGACTGCGGAAGTATGCGAAATCGCCGAGCCAACCGTCGATGAAGCGGCGGCTCAACCAGATTCGCCACCGCATGATGAACCGCTGCGTTACGTATAGGTCGGCGAGCAGCCTTATGACATAACAGGTGGCCAGGACGGCGAACACACCCATCGTCGTCCAAAACCCGTGTATGCCAGTCATTCTCGACGACTCACCCTGGAACGCGACCTGAAGGGCGGTGAACAAATCGTTGACCTGATAGCTGAGCAGCACACTGATCCGAACCGATAGGATCGACGACACCAGCAGCACGGCCAGCAGCGCCCATACGGGCAGGCTCTGCCTGCCCTTGAAGTACTCACCGCTGACGCGCCAGAACTGGCGTCCCCACTCGGTGAACCGTCCGATCACGGCGAGCACCACGATCATGCACACCGCGGTGAGCACGAACACCTCTAGCACCCATACACCTGAGTTGAAGACCTCGTGGCTCCAGTCGATCGACGGCCTGAACGTGGTCATCGGCGCCCCCTCCCTCTAGGCGAACGTAGCCCGCAGGTGAGCGACGAGAGGATGGGCGTCGACGTCAGCTCGGGAAAGACCCAGGTAGCCGTCCGGGCGTACGACGTATGACGACGGACCGGAAGCCTCGTAGGCCTTGGCGAACTCGCCAGCTGAATCCCTGATCAACGGCACGTCGGTGGCGGTGACGTCTGCA
This sequence comes from Mycobacterium sp., assembly GCF_035274705.1. Taxonomy (GTDB): domain Bacteria; phylum Actinomycetota; class Actinomycetes; order Mycobacteriales; family Mycobacteriaceae; genus Mycobacterium. The sequence continues at coordinate 29,241 of NZ_DATENY010000029.1, forward strand.
TCCGGTGCCGCGATCAGGTACACGTCCATCAGGCCGTGACTTGCCTTGATTGCGGCGGCCGCGGTCCGCTCTAGCACCTCGACGTCGACGGGGCCGTCTGGCGCGTAGAGCAACAACGTGTGCTCGCGGCGGCCCAGCAGGTCGAACAGCCGCAGCGGACCGGTGACCGCGTCCCGGGTCAGGCCCGTCGCGTCCGGTGCTCTGGCACCCGCGCCGACAGGGCCCGATGTAGCCGACCCAGCGGCTCCGGCCACGATCGGACTACCCGCGTAGTCGATGAGTAGCTGTCCTTCGCGGCGGATGACGAAGGTGGGATCGGTCGAGTCGGCGCCGATGCCCTCGCGCGCACTGCGCACCGTGCGGCCGACGACCTCCTCGCCGACAGGCCTGCGTTCGGCGTCGTAGCTGTCGAGCAGGCCGTCGGCGGCATGCCCTTCGACCGCGAGCGCCAACTTCCACGCCAGGTTGTGAGCGTCCTGGATGCCGGTGTTCATGCCCTGCGCGCCGGTCGGCGGGTGGATGTGCGCGGCGTCGCCGGCGACGAAGACGCGGCCGCGGCCATAGGTGTCGACGATGCGATGGCTGATGCGGAACACCGAGGACCAGCGCAGGTTGCGGACGGTCGTCGGTTCGGGGGAGAGCCGGTCCAGCACGGCCTGGATGTGGTGCAGTTCGGGTTTGCGTCCGCCCTCGAAACCATGCGCGACGCCGGTTGTCGATGCGGCGCTCAGCTCGTCGGGGACGAGCATCGACATGCGGTACCGGCTGCGGCGGCGATGAGCGCTTGCGCGAAGAGCATCAGGATGAGCGCTTGCGCGAAGAGCATCAGTCTGGGGCAGCGGGATGCATACCAGCAGGTCGTCGGTCTTGCCGTCGGTCTGGTGCATCGCCCGGACGCCGTAGCCGGGCGGGATGGACCAGTCCACCTCGACATCGCCGAGCATGTACTGCTCTTCGAACGCCGCGCCTTCGAACGTCAGGCCAAGCGCCTTGCGCACGGTGCTGTGTGCCCCGTCGGCGCCGACCAGATAGGCGGCGCGCACGGTCCGCGGGCCCTCGTCGACATCAAGCGTGGCGGTCACGCCGTCGTCGTCCTGGCTGAACCCGGTCAGCGGTACTCCGCGCTCGACGTGTACACCGTGCATGGCGAGTTCGTCGCGCAGGATCTTTTCGGTGGCGTATTGCGGGATCGCGATGAAGCCGAATGGAACGTCGGCGGGCAAGGCCAGGTCGAGCTGCGCGGTCTTTTCGCCGTTGACGTACACGATCTGACCGCGCATTTGGATGGCCGCGTCGAGTATGCGGCGCAGGACGCCCATGCCTTCGAACACTTCGAGCGTGCGGGGTTGCACACCAACGGCTTTCGCGTACAGCGGAGGCTCGCGCAGCGGGTCGACAATGCGGCAGTCGATACCGCGTCGGGCGAGTTCGATGGCTGCGGTCAGGCCGATGGGCCCCGCGCCGGCAATGAGGACTTGAGTTTCTGGGGTGGCAGCCACTGCGTGATTATGCTTCGGCAATGAGCATCGACGCTCCCGTTACGGTCAACGCCGGACATCTGATCGCCCGCAGGCTCAAGGCCAGCGGCATCGACACGATCTTCACTTTGTCCGGCGGGCACCTGTTTTCGATATACGACGGCTGCCGCGCCGAAAACATCCGGCTGATCGATACCCGCCATGAGCAGACCGCCGCATTCGCCGCCGAAGGCTGGTCGAAGGTCACCCGGGTGCCCGGGGTGGCGGCGCTGACCGCCGGTCCGGGCATCACCAACGGCATGAGTGCGATGGCCGCCGCCCAGCAGAACCAGTCGCCACTGGTGGTGCTCGGCGGCCGCGCGCCGGCGCTGCGCTGGGGGCAGGGGTCGCTGCAGGAGATTGACCACGTGCCGTTCGTGGCGCCACTGACGCGGTTCGCCGCGACCGCGCAGTCGGCCGATGCGGTGGGGTCACTGATCGACGACGCGTTGAGGGCAGCCGTAGGTGCGACTGGAGGGTCTACGGGGGTGGCGTTCGTGGACTTCCCGATGGACCACGTGTTCGGTGAGGCCCACGACGCCGGAGGGCCGGGCGCACTCTGTGATGCGCCGATGGCGGTCACGGCGGATGGCAACGCGTTGGACACCGCTGCGCGGCTGTTGTCCGAAGCGCAGCGTCCCGTGATCATGGCGGGCACCAACGTGTGGTGGGGTCACGCGGAGTCGGCGCTGCTGAATCTGGCTGAGGCGCTGCGTATCCCGGTGTTGATGAACGGCATGGCGCGCGGCACCGTTCCGGCCGACCACGAACTCGCGTTCTCACGCGCACGCTCAAAAGCGTTGGGGGAGGCCGACGTTGCGCTCGTAATTGGTGTGCCGATGGACTTCCGGCTCGGCTTCGGCGGGGTGTTCGGCGCCCAGACCAAGCTGATCGTCGCCGACCGCGTCGCGCCCGAGAGGCCGCATCCGCGTGAGGTTGCCGCGGGACTCTATGGCGACCTGACGACGATCCTGTCGGCGTTGGCGACCGGGAAGTCCGCCGACCACGAAGCATGGATCGGAGAGCTGCGGGCCGTGGAGACCGCGGCGCGGGCCGCCGAACAAGCGGAGCTGATCGACGACCGCACGCCACTGCACCCGATGCGGCTCTACGCCGAGCTGTCCCCGCTGCTGGACCGCGACGCGATCGTCGTGATCGACGCAGGCGACTTCGGCTCGTACGCCGGACGCGTTATCGACAGCTATGTGCCGGGTGCGTGGTTGGACAGCGGACCGTTCGGCTGTCTGGGTTCCGGGCCGGGATATGCGTTGGCCGCCAAGCTGGCACGGCCGGATCGACAGGTCGTGCTGTTGCAGGGCGACGGCGCATTCGGGTTCTCCGGGATGGAATGGGACACGCTGGTGCGCCACGGGGTTCAGGTGGTGTCGGTGATCGGCAACAATGGCATCTGGGCTTTGGAGAAGCATCCGATGGAGATGCTGTACGGCTACTCAGTGGTTGCCGACTTGCGGCCGGGCACCCGCTACGACGAAGTGGTGAAGGCACTCGGCGGGCACGGGGAATTGGTGTCGACGCCGGCCGAGCTGCGGCCCGCGCTGGAGCGGGCTTTCTCGTCGGGTCTGCCCGCCGTGGTGAACGCGCTGACCGACCCGACCGTTGCCTACCCGCGCCGGTCCAACCTGGCCTAGCCCTTCCCCCCGCGTGGGCCCACACGTGAGTAGGGGACGACCGTGTTTGCACACGACACGCCGAGGAAGTCCGTACAAATGGGGGCGCTCGCGGCCCACGAGCGCTACGAAATTCACTGGACGCGTTCGGCATTGGTGCCCATGCTGGTGGTGTGGAGGTGCGACTACATCCGTCAGTCGACGAGTTCCGTGCCATCGCGGAGCCCGTCTACCGACGTGACCCGATCGCGCATACCATCGAGTTGACGCTGCTTGGTGCGAACAAGTTTCCCGAAGATTCGCTTCTGATGACGGTATGGGACGGCGGCACCGCCGTCGGCGCGGCATTGCAAACGCCACCATATCCGTTGGCGTGCAATGGAATCCCTCTCGCTGCGATGGCTTCGGTCGTTGCGGACCTGGCTGCGCTGTGCCCGAATCTCGACGGCGTGCGCGGTGTCCGAAACACTGCGGTCGCGTTTGCCGACTCGTGGCGCGGTGTCACAGGGCGAGCCGGAACGATCACCACCGAAGAGCGGCTTTATCGCTTGGGGACGTTGTGCAAGCCGAACGGTGTGGCCGGCACAGCGCGACTCGCGACCGGCGGTGACCGGGCCCTGTTGGTGGACTGGGTGGAACTCTTCTTCGAAGAAACGTTTAGCCACGTTCGCGACGACGCGGCGGGTGAGCGATTCATCGCCAACGCGAACCAGGTCGGCGACCGGTTTGTGTTGTGCGACGTCGACGGGTCCGCAGTCAGCATGGCCATGCTGCGTGCACCCGCAGCGGGCGTCTCTCGCATCGGCCCGGTCTTCACGCCACAGGACCTCCGGGGCCACGGATACGGCTCCGCTGTCACCGCTGCGGCCGCCGAGCTCGCCCACCGCAGCGGCACCGTAGACGTCGTGCTCTTCGCCGACCTGGCGAACCCAACGTCCAACGCCATTTATCAACGCATCGGCTTCGAACCCGTCGTTGACAGCATACGAATCGACTTTGGGACTCTCGCCTGACGCGTGGGCCCACACGTGAGTAGGGGACGACCGCACAATGCACACCTCCCACGGCGTGTCTGTGTGCAGACACGGTCACTCGCGGGGAGAGGGAGGCCGCGTACCGTGACGGTGTGGCGAAGACGAAGACCCGCACCTCAGGCCGTGTCAGCAATCGGTTCTGGAAGCTGCTCGGCGCCAGCGCCGACAGGGATCAAGAGCATTCGATGGCGCAGGTTCGCGCGTCGGCCGAGTTCGACGAGAAGGCCGCCGACCTCGATGACGAGCAGCTGCACAAGGCCGCCGGACTACTCAATCTGGACGACCTGGCCGAATCGTCGGACATCCCACAGTTCTTAGCGATCGCACGGGAGGCCTCCGAGCGGACGACCACCCTGCGCCCGTTCGACGTTCAGCTGCAGGGCGCGCTGCGGATGCTGGCCGGCGACGTGATCGAAATGGCCACCGGTGAAGGCAAGACGCTGTCGGGCGCGATCGCAGCGGCCGGCTATGCGCTCGGCGGGCGCAGCGTGCACGTCATCACCATCAACGACTACCTGGCCCGCCGCGACGCCGAGTGGATGGGTCCCCTGATCGAGGCTCTCGGCCTCACGGTCGGGTGGATCACCGCCGACTCCACCGCTGAGCAGCGGCGCAAGGCGTATCAGAGCAACATCACCTACGCGTCGGTCAACGAGGTCGGCTTCGACGTGCTGCGCGACCAGCTGGTCACCGATGTCGAGGACCTGGTGTCGCCGAACCCCGACGTGGCGCTGATCGACGAGGCCGACTCGGTTCTCGTCGATGAGGCCCTAGTGCCGCTGGTGCTGGCCGGAACGTCGCATCGCGAGACACCGAAGGTGGAGATCATCCGGCTCGTCGGCGAACTCATCGCGGGCAAGGACTACGACACCGACGCCGACGGCCGCAACGTTCACCTCACGGAGTCCGGCGCGCAGAAACTCGAGGCCAAACTCGGCGGCATCGACCTGTACTCCGAGGAGCACGTCGGCACCACGCTCACCGAGGTCAACGTCGCACTGCACGCCCACGTGCTGCTGCAACGCGACGTGCACTACATCGTCCGCGACGACGCCGTGCATCTGATCAACGCCTCCCGCGGCCGCATCGCCCAATTGCAGCGCTGGCCCGACGGCCTGCAGGCCGCCGTCGAGGCCAAGGAAGGTATTGAGACCACCGAGACCGGCGAGGTGCTCGACAGCATCACGGTGCAGGCGCTGATCAACAGATACCCGACGGTGTGCGGCATGACCGGCACCGCGCTGGCCGCAGGCGAGCAGCTGCGTCAGTTCTACAAACTCGGCGTCTCGCCAATTCCGCCGAATGCTCCAAACATTCGCGAAGACGAGGCCGACCGGGTGTACATCACCGCGGCCGCCAAGAACGACGCGATCGTCGAGCACATCAGAGAAATCCACGAGACCCGTCAGCCGGTGCTGGTGGGCACCCGCGACGTCGCGGAGTCCGAGGAGCTGCACGAGCGGCTGCTCAAGCACGGCATCCCCGCGGTGGTGCTCAACGCGAAGAACGACGCCGAGGAAGCCGCCGTCATCGCCGAGGCGGGCAAGCTGGGTTCGGTCACGGTGTCCACGCAGATGGCCGGTCGTGGCACCGACATCCGGCTCGGCGGCTCTGACGAAGCCGACCACGACGAGGTCGCCGAACTCGGCGGCCTGCACGTCATCGGCACCGGCCGCCACAACACTGAGCGCCTCGACAATCAGCTGCGCGGTCGCGCCGGACGTCAGGGTGACCCCGGATCGTCGGTGTTCTTCTCCAGCTGGGAAGACGACGTCGTCGTCGCCCACCTCGAACCGAACAAGCTCCCGACCCAGACCGACTCGGAAAAGGGGGACGGCCGCATCGTCGGTCCCAAGGCGGCCACCCTGCTCGACCACGCCCAACGGGTGGCCGAAGGCAGGCTGCTCGACGTGCACGCCAACACCTGGCGCTACAACCAGCTGATCGCCCAGCAGCGCGCGATCCTGGTGGAGCGCCGCGAGACGCTGCTGCGCACGCCAACCGCGCGCGAAGAGCTCGCGGAGCTGTCGCCGAAGCGCTACGAAGAGCTGGTCGACGATTTCGGCTTGGAGGAGGGCGAAGAGAAGCTGGAGAAGATCTGCCGGCTGATCATGCTGTATCACCTGGACCGCGGCTGGGCAGACCATCTGGCGTATCTGGCCGACATCCGCGAGAGCATCCACCTTCGCGCGCTCGGCCGGCAGAACCCGCTCGACGAGTTCCACCGCATGGCCGTCGACGCGTTCGCATCACTGGCCGCTGACGCGATCGAGGCAGCCCAGCAGACCTTCGACACCGCGGCGTCCATCGAGGACGAGCCCGGCGTCGATCTGTCCAAGCTGGCGCGGCCGACGTCGACGTGGACGTACATGGTCCACGACAACCCGCTCAACGACGACACGTTGTCAGCGCTGAGCCTGCCAGGCGTGTTCCGATAGGTTTAGCCCATGGAGGAGCCGGGGCGGCGACATCAGACTGCGGCCGCGCCGGCGTCAGAATCCCGGGTGCTGACGGTGCCCAACGCGCTATCCGTGCTGCGCCTGGCGCTGATCCCGGTCTTCCTTTACCTACTGCTGGCTGTGCACGCTTACGGCTGGGCCGTCGCGATCCTGATGTTCAGCGGGTTCTCCGACTGGGCCGACGGAAAGATCGCTCGGCTGGTCGTCAATCAGTCGTCGCGCCTGGGCGAACTGCTCGATCCGGCCGTCGACCGCATCTACATGGTGACCGTGCCGCTGGCCCTTGCCATCCACGGCGCGGTGCCATGGTGGATCGTGCTGACGCTGATCGGGCGCGACGCCGTGCTGGCCGCCACGCTGCCGGTGCTGCGCATCCGCGGGCTGACCGCGCTGCCGGTCACCTACATCGGTAAGGCTGCGACGTTCGCCTTGATGTCGGCGTTCCCGTTGATCCTGCTCGGTCAGTGGGACGCGTTGTGGAGTCGCGTGATCCTGGCCTGCGGATGGGCGTTTCTGGTCTGGGGGATGGCGCTGTATCTGTGGTCCGGGGTGCTCTATCTCGCGCAGGTGACGCTGGTGGTGCGCCGCATGCCGAAAGTCGGGTCGTCGCGATGAGCGGCTCGCGCGAAGAGCAGAGGGCGCCGAGCACGCTTGGCGGCTACGACCCAAAGGCCGGGCGCAACAGTCATGACGCGGCCAAGCCGACGCTGATCCCGGTGCCGTCGCTGCTGCGCTCGCTGTTGTCGGACCACCTGGATCCCGGTTATGCGGCCGCGGCCGAGGCGAAAGCCGCCGGAAAGCGCCGGACGTGGTGGCAGGCCTGGGCATGGCAGATCGCCGGCGCCTTCGTGATCGCCGTCGTGATAGCCGCCGCTGTGGCGCAGGCGCGCTCGACGGCGCCCGGTGTGCAGGAGACGCAGCACGTGCTGGCCGGCAGTGTGCGCTCGTTGGAAGCCAGGACCTCCGACCTCACTGCGCGCCGGGACGCGCTGGCCGCCACGGTCGACACCGAGCGGCGCAGCCGGCTCGAAGGCGACGAACGCGGTCAGCAACTGCTCGGCCAGCTCGACCAGGCGAACTTCGCGGCGGCTGCGACGCGTGTGATCGGGCCCGGCCTGACGATCACCGTCACCGATCCAGGCGTATCCAAGGACCTGTCCGACGTGTCCAAGCAACGCGTCGAGGGCAGCAGGCAGGTGATCCTGGACCGAGATCTTCAGCTGGTGGTCAACTCGCTGTGGGTCAGCGGCGCCGAGGCGATCTCAGTCGGCGGTGTGCGCATCGGCCCAAACGTGACGATCCGTCAGGCGGGCGGCGGCATCCTGGTCGACAATCAACCGATCAGCAGCCCTTACGTCATCCTCGCGGTCGGACCGCCACATGCGATGGCCGACGTGTTCGACCGCAGTTCCGGACTGCATCGGCTTAGGCTGCTGGAGACCTCATACGGCGTCGGGGTGAATGTGAGTGCCGGCGACGGCCTCATGCTGCCGGCCGGTTCGATACGAGATGTCAACTTCGCCAAGCAGATTGGGCCCTAGTGAGCGGACGCAGATGATCGGAATTGCTGCACTTGTCGTCGGGATCGTCCTTGGTCTGGTGTTTCACCCCAACGTTCCCGAGGTCATCGAGCCGTATTTGCCGATCGCAGTCGTTGCCGCGCTGGATGCAGTGTTCGGCGGGTTGCGCGCGTACCTGGAACGCATCTTCGACTCGAAGGTGTTCGTGATCTCCTTCGTGTTCAACGTTCTCGTCGCGGCGCTGATCGTCTATGTCGGCGACCAACTCGGCGTCGGGACACAGCTGTCAACGGCAATCATCGTCGTGCTCGGCATCCGCATCTTCGGCAACGCTGCCGCCCTGCGGCGCAGATTGTTCGGCGCTTAGCCGATGACCGAGGACCACCCACCCCAACACGCGGCGGAACCGGAACACCACGGCCGCCACGAGTTGCCGCCCGACGAGCCGCCACCTCAAATCGGCGACCTGCAACCGGGCGGAGTGAAAGGTGTGGTGCGACGGGGCCGCTCGCAGATCGTGTTCGGCGCTCTGGCGGTGCTGCTGTGTGTGGTGCTGGGGATCGCCATCGTCACCCAGGTGCGGCAGAACGAATCCGGCGATGCGCTGGAGACCGCGCGGCCGGCCGATCTGCTCGTGCTGCTGGATTCACTGCAACAGCGCGAAGCCGCGCTCAACTCCGAAGTGACCGACCTGCAGCGCACGCTGGCCCAACTGCAGGCTTCGGGCAACAGCGACCAGGCCGCCATCGAGAACGCACAGGCCCGGCTTGCGGCGCTGTCGATTCTGATCGGCACCGTTGCCGCAACCGGTCCTGGCGTGATTCTGACGATTGAGGACACGGCGCCGGGTGTGCCGCCGGAGACCATGCTCGACGTGATCAACGAGTTACGCGCCGCCGGTGCCGAAGCCATGGAGATTCAGGGGCAGCAGAGCGGGCAAAAAACCGCCGTGCGCGTCGGCGTCGACACCTGGGTGGTCGGCAACCCCGGTGCTCTGGTAGTCGACAACACGACGCTCAACCCGCCGTATGCCGTTGCCGCCATTGGTGATCCGCCCACGCTGGCAGCGGCGATGAACATCCCCGGCGGCGCGACGGACAGCATCAAGCGCGTGGGGGGCACGATGGTGGTACAACAGTCCGACCGTGTGGACATCACCACCTTGCGGCAACCGAAACCCCGCCAATACGCTCAGCCAGTTAAGTGAGCCGCTGCCACATCGAGCACAGAACTTAGGAGCGTTGTGAGCGAAATCCCAGCCGACCTGCACTACACCGAAGAACACGAGTGGGTGCAGCGCACCGGTGACGACACCGTCCGGGTCGGCATCACCGATTACGCCCAGTCGGCGCTTGGCGACGTGGTGTTCGTCCAGCTGCCCGATATCGGAGCCGATTTGACCGCCGGCGAATCGTTCGGCGAAGTGGAATCGACCAAGTCGGTGTCCGACCTTTACGCGCCCGTCAGTGCGAAAGTCGTTGCGGTCAACGGTGATCTGGAAACCAATCCGCAGTTGGTCAATTCCGATCCCTACGGCGAAGGCTGGCTCGTCGACCTGCAAATCGACGCCGCTGCCCTGGACGAGGGCCTGCGCGGATTGCTTGACGCGGACGGCTACCGCACCACGGTGACTGAATGACGAATTGTTAGGGTTTCACCGACCGGATATCAACGTGAGGCGGATCCGGCGGTGGTGGACACAATGACGTCCACTGCGCGGTACGGTCGACACCAGACGAAATTCGGCTGGGGGGCCCGGCCTGATATCGCCACAAGCAGCCAGTAAGGAGCAGCGGGTGACGGACAAGGACCAGAACTCTGGGGCTGACCAGACGTCTGATGAAGTCACCGTGGAGACGACATCGGTTTTCCGCGCCGACTTCCTCAACGAGCTGGATGCCCCGGCCGTCGCGGGAACCGAGGGCGCGGTCTCCGGGGTCGAGGGGCTGCCCGTCGGGTCGGCACTGCTCGTCGTCAAGCGCGGGCCCAACGCCGGCTCGCGGTTTCTGCTCGATCAGCCCACCACCTCGGCGGGCCGACATCCCGACAGCGACATCTTCCTCGACGACGTCACGGTCAGCCGCCGCCACGCGGAGTTCCGGCTCGAGAGCGGCGAGTTCCAGGTTGTCGACGTGGGCAGCCTCAACGGCACTTACGTCAACCGCGAGCCCGTCGACTCGGCAGTGCTTGCTAACGGCGACGAGGTACAAATCGGCAAGTTCCGCCTGGTGTTTCTCACCGGGCCCAAGGGCGACGACGACAGCGGCCCGGGTAGCTAGCGATGAGCGCTCGCGGGAACAGCAGATGACGGCGATGAGCGGTCGCGGGAACAGCAGATGACGGCGATGAGCGCTCGCGCGAAGAGCTGATGACAGAGCCCGGCGTCCAACCTCCGCTCACCGGGATGTCGATCGGAGCGGTCCTCGATCTGCTGCGAGGTGACTTCCCGGACGTGACCATCTCCAAGATTCGTTTCTTGGAGGCCGAGGGGCTGGTCACGCCTGAGCGCACGCCGTCGGGATATCGGCGATTCACCGCCTACGACTGTGCGCGCCTGCGGTTCGTACTGACCGCGCAGCGCGACCAGTATCTGCCGTTGAAGGTCATCAAGGCCCAGCTGGACGCTCAGCCCGACGGGCAGCTGCCGCAGACCGGATCCGCTTACGGCGTACCGCGTTTGGTTCCCGTGTCGGACGAGTCCGAGGACGGCACTGCGGCGGTGGCGCCCACTCAGGCGCGGTTGCGACGCGAGGATTTGCTGTCGAGGTCAGGCGTCGACGACGCGCTACTCACAGAGCTGATCAAGGCCGGGGTGATCACTACCGGTCCGGGCGGATTCTTCGATGAGCACTCGGTGGTGATCGCGCAGTGCGCGCGAGCGCTGTCCGAATACGGCGTGGAACCGCGGCACCTGCGTGCGTTCCGCTCCGCCGCCGACCGCCAATCGGACCTGATCGCCCAGATCGCGGGTCCGGTGGTCAAGGCGGGAAAGGCCGGAGCGCGTGACCGTGCCGACGATCTGGCCCGCGAGGTGGCGGCGCTGGCGATCACGTTGCACACGTCGCTGATCAAGTCGGCCGTGCGCGACGTTCTTGATCGCTGAGGATTAGACTCGCGGTTGACGGCTTCTTGGTGCGGAGGGCAGACACAGATGGGTGAAGTTCGTGTGGTCGGCATTCGCGTGGAACAGCCCCAGAACCAGCCGGTTTTGTTGCTGCGAGAGGCCAATGGTGACCGCTACCTGCCGATCTGGATCGGCCAGTCCGAGGCGGCCGCGATCGCGCTCGAGCAGCAGGGCGTCGAGACGCCCCGGCCGCTGACCCACGATCTGATCCGAGATCTGATTGCGGCGCTTGGCCATTCGCTCAAGGAAGTTCGCATTGTCGACCTTCAGGAGGGCACCTTCTACGCCGACCTGATCTTCGACCGCGACATCAAGGTGTCGGCACGTCCGTCGGACTCGGTAGCTATCGCGTTGCGGGTCGGTGTGCCGATCTACGTCGAGGAAGCCGTGCTCGCAGAGGCCGGTCTGCTGATCCCGGATGAGAACGACGACGAGCCCGCGGGCGCTGTCCGCGAGGACGAAGTGGAGAAGTTCAAAGAGTTTCTCGACAGTGTGTCCCCCGACGATTTCAAGGCGACCTAGCGAGCTTTTCGCTAGGGCCTTTTGTCACGGATACGTCTCGTCGGCCTCGACACGCGGCTCGCGTTTCCGTCAACGGTGAATTGGGCAGCCATACTTTGAGGGCGACGAGCAGTCACGGCTCGGCGGGAAGCGTATGCTCGACACATTCGAGCTTGGCAAACGTGCTGCAGTGCAGGTCGAGAGATGCCGGTTCGATCGGCGAGAGGATTCGAGAGTGGGAGACACACCACGTCAAGAGCAGCTGGAGCTGTCCACCGACAGCCGGCCCTCAGAGTCGCCAGCCGAAGTGTCCAGCGAACCGATCCAGGCTGGTCTTTTCCCCGATAACTCGGTACCCGACGAACTAGTCGGCTACCGCGGGCCCAGCGCCTGCCAAATCGCCGGCATCACCTACCGCCAGTTGGACTACTGGGCGCGCACTTCACTCGTCGTCCCGTCGATCCGCAGCGCGGCCGGTTCGGGCAGCCAGCGGCTCTACTCGTTCAAGGACATCCTGGTCCTCAAGATCGTCAAACGGCTGTTGGACACCGGGATCTCGCTGCACAACATCCGTGTCGCCGTGGACCATCTGCGTCAACGTGGTGTGCGCGACCTCGCCAACATCACGCTGTTCTCCGACGGCACTACGGTTTACGAGTGCACCTCGGCCGAGGAAGTGGTCGACCTGCTTCAGGGTGGCCAGGGTGTGTTCGGGATCGCCGTGTCTGGCGCGATGCGTGAGCTGACCGGTGCGATCGCCGACTTTCCCGGTGAGCGTGCCGACGGCGGCGAGTCCATCGCAGCGCCCGAGGACGAGCTGGCCTCGCGGCGCAAGCATCGCGTCCGCAAAATCGGCTAATAAGGCTGTTTTGATGCGCGGACGGTAGAATCGTCCGCGCATCGCCCTTGTGCGGGAGAGTTCCGTGACCGCCAGCCACGGACGCCGAAGGAGCAACACCTCTCCGTCAACCTCTCAGGCACCCAGGACCGCCCAAGGCCCCGATGCCTCTGGAAAGCGGTAAGCGCCCTGCTTACCCGCCCATGGGGAAAGGCGCGATAGCGCCGAATCTCTCAGGCGCCCGCGACGGGTTGACGACAGAGGGGGAGGAACCAAGCGGTTCGCACCCTGACGCGTCGGGAGTCCTCACCAGTGTTCGATCACAACCAACCCGGCTTCGCCGACCGGCACATTGGCCCGGACGGGGATGCCGTCGCGACCATGCTCAAGGCCATCGGCGTGGGGTCGCTCGACGAACTCGCGGACAAGGCGCTGCCGGCAGGCATCCTCGACGCGCTTTCCGTCGACGGCATCGCGCCAGGCCTTGATGTATTGCCTGCCGCGGCCACCGAGGCCGAGGCGCTTGCCGAGCTGCGCGCGCTGGCCGACACCAACACCGTCGCGGTTTCGATGATCGGGCAGGGCTACTTCGACACGCTGACCCCACCGGTGTTGCGCCGCAACATACTTGAGAACCCCGCGTGGTACACCGCTTACACCCCGTACCAGCCGGAGATCAGCCAGGGACGCCTGGAGGCGCTGCTGAACTTCCAGACGATGGTGTCCGACTTGACCGGCCTCGAGGTCGCCAATGCGTCGATGCTCGACGAGGGTACGGCCGCCGCCGAGGCGATGACGCTGATGCGCCGCGCGGTGCGCGGCTCGTCGAACCTGCTGGCAGTGGACTCCGACGTCTACCTCCAGACGGCCGCGGTGCTGGCCACGCGGGCCGAGCCGCTGGGCATCGAGATCGTCACCGCCGACCTGCGTAACGGTCTGCCCGACGGCGACTTCTTCGGCGTGATCACACAACTGCCCGGCGCAAGCGGCGCGGTGGTCGACTGGACCGAGTTAGTGGCCGCTGCGCACGAACGAGGTGCACTGGTCGCGGTCGGGGCTGACCTACTGGCGCTGACGCTGATCACGCCACCCGGTGAGATCGGTGCCGACGTCGCATTCGGCAGCACTCAAAGATTCGGTGTGCCAATGGGATTCGGCGGTCCGCACGCCGGTTACCTGGCGGTGCGCGCCAAGCACGCCCGTCAGCTGCCGGGCCGTCTGGTGGGGGTGTCGCTGGATGCCGACGGCGCTCCGGCCTACCGGTTGGCGCTGCAGACGCGTGAGCAGCACATCCGGCGCGATAAGGCGACAAGCAATATCTGCACGGCGCAGGTGCTGCTGGCGGTGATCGCAGCGATGTACGCGAGCTATCACGGGGCCGACGGCCTGGCCGGGATCGCGCGGCGGGTGCATGGCCATGCCGCGGTGATAGCCGGCGGGCTTGGCGATGCATTGGTGCACGACATGTTCTTCGACACTGTGCTGGCTAGCGTCCCGGGCCGTGCCGACGAGGTGATTGCGGCGGCCAAGGCCAAGGGCGTCAACCTGTGGCGCGTCGACGGCGACCACGTATCGGTGTCGTGCGACGAGGCCACCACCGACGAGCATGTGGCGGCGGTTCTGGAAGCGTTCGGGGTCGTTGCCGCCGAGCCGGTGCGTGCCGACATCGCGACCCGGACTTCGGATTTCCTGAGGCATCCGGCGTTCACGCAATACCGCACCGAGACCGAGATGATGCGGTACCTGCGGTCGCTGGCCGACAAAGATATTGCGTTGGACCGCAGCATGATTCCGCTGGGCTCGTGCACGATGAAGCTCAATGCGGCCGCGGAGATGGAGCCGATAACGTGGCCGGAGTTCGCCCGCCAGCACCCGTTCGCGCCGGCGTCGGACACGCCGGGGTTGCGCACGCTGATCGCGGATCTCCAGAAGTGGCTGACCGGGATCACCGGGTATGACGCGGTGTCGCTGCAGCCCAACGCCGGGTCGCAGGGGGAGTACGCCGGGCTGCTGGCAATTCAGGCGTATCACGTCGAGCGCGGCCAGCCCGACCGCGACGTATGCCTGATCCCCTCGAGCGCGCACGGTACCAATGCGGCATCGGCGGCGCTGGCTGGCATGCGGGTCGTGGTGGTGGCCTGTCGCGCCAATGGTGACGTCGACTTGGACGATCTGCGGGCGAAGGTGGCCGAACACGCCGATCGCTTGTCCGCGTTGATGATTACGTATCCATCGACTCATGGCGTGTACGAGCACGACATCGCCGACATCTGTGCGGCGGTGCACGACGTCGGCGGGCAGGTGTACGTCGACGGAGCGAACCTCAACGCTCTTGTCGGTCTGGCTCGGCCAGGGCGGTTCGGCGGCGACGTCAGCCACCTCAATCTGCACAAGACGTTCTGTATTCCGCACGGCGGAGGAGGCCCCGGCGTGGGTCCGGTCGCGGTGCGCGAGCACCTGGCCAAGTACCTGCCGGGGCATCCGCTGGCCGACGAGTCCCCCGCAAGCGGGAGGTGCACCCAGCCGAGAAGGTACACGGTGTCCTCGGCGCCGTACGGGTCGGCGTCGATCCTGCCGATCACGTGGGCCTACATCCGGATGATGGGTGCGGGCGGGCTGCGGGCGGCCTCGCTGACGGCGATCGCGTCGGCGAACTACATCGCCAGCCGGTTGGACGAGTATTACCCGGTGCTGTACACGGGTGAGAACGGCATGGTGGCGCACGAGTGCATCCTGGATTTGCGCGGGATCACCAAGGCCACCGGCATCACGGTGGACGATGTGGCAAAGCGGTTGGCGGACTATGGTTTTCACGCACCGACGATGAGCTTCCCGGTCGCGGGCACGCTGATGGTGGAGCCGACTGAGAGCGAGAGCCTGGCCGAGCTGGACGCGTTCTGCGAGGCGATGATTGCGATCCGCGGCGAGATCGACCAGGTCGGCGCCGGGACGTGGAGCGTCGACGACAATCCGCTGCGGGGTGCGCCGCATACGGCGGAGTGTCTGCTGGTGGCCGACTGGGATCACCCGTACACCCGCGAGCAGGCGGCGTATCCGCTGGGCAAGAGTTTTCGGCCCAAGGTGTGGCCGCCGGTGCGCCGGATCGACGGTGCCTATGGTGACCGCAACCTTGTGTGCTCGTGCCCGCCGGTGGAGGCATTCGCCTAACTTGCACACGTTGGGCGACTAGGGTCGCTCGGGTGTTGCCTGCAAGTGTTTCGGAGTGGCGCGACGGCGGTCGGAGGATCTCGACCGGGCCGGGCTCGGTATTCGTCCGCTCAGCGCCGGGCGCCGGGCCGACAGTGCTTCTGCTGCACGGCTACCCGTCCAGTTCGTTCGACTACCGCGGGGTGGTGCCGCTTCTGGCCGACCGGGCTTGGCTGACGCTGGACTTCCTCGGCTTCGGACTGTCGGACAAACCTCGGCCGCACCGCTATAGCCTTCTGGAGCAGGCCGACATCGTGCAGACCGCTGTCACGTCACAGACGTCGGGGCCGGTCGTGATCATCGCCCATGACATGGGCACGTCGGTGACAACGGAGCTGCTGGCCCGGGATTTACAGGGCCGGTTGCCGTTTGAGCTGCAACGCGTGGTGCTCACCAATGGCAGCGTGATTCTGCACCGCGCCAGCCTTCGGCCAGTGCAGAAGGTGCTCCGTAGTCGACTCGGCCCGATCGTCGCCCGCTTCTCGAACCGCGCCACGTTCGTCAGGGAGTTCGGCCGGCTGTTCAGTCCCAACCATCCGTTGTCGGATGAGGAGGCCGAGGCGCAGTGGGCGCTGATGTCGCAAGACGATGGCACCCGCATCGCACACCTGCTGATCTCATATCTCGACGAACGGGTGCGCTATGCGGACCGATGGCACGGCGCGGTGCGCGACTGGCCGAAACCGCTGAGCTTCCTGTGGGCGCTCGACGATCCGGTTGCGACCACCAATGTGCTCGACGGTTTGCGTGAATTGCGGCCCGCGGCAGACGTTGTCGAGCTTCCCGGAGTTGGTCACTACCCGCAGGTGGAGGTGCCCGACGTGTTCACCCGCGCTGCGCTTAGCCTGCTGTCAATGGCGTCCTAGGCACCGCGCACCGAGACCGCAGTTATTGAGAAAAAGTCCGAGTGACAGCCACGATAACTGCGACTTCGCCCCATCGCTAGCCCAACATCGTTGCGATCGCCGACGTCAGCTCGGGGCCTGCCGAGCTGGTCAGGTTCTGGTAGTTGCCGCCGCTGGCCTGCGCAACCGCCTCCCATGTCGCGCGGTCAGAGTCGTTGCCGAAGTCGATCACGTTGACGGCGAGCGGCCGGGCCGGGTCGAAGGCGCCGCGGATGTACTGCTGCAGACCTGGACCGTCCAATGATTGGTCAGTATGCGGGCCGGCGGTGATCACCAAGATCGAATTGTTTTGGCCCTGACGGTAATTGGCCATCATGTCGGTGAAGATCATGCGCAGGGTCGTGAACGACACCGCCCCGCCCGCCGACGCGGTCTGCGAATTCAGCGCCGACGTGAGCGCCGCCGAACGCGCCTGGCCGCTCACTGGATCCGACAGCGGGCCGGTGCTGACCTCCGACCGGCCCTCGGTGCCGTCAAACGTCCACAGCCCCACGGTCGACGTCGCCGGCAACGCCTGCAGCCGGGCATTGAGCGCGGCCACCACGTTGGCCAATCGCGATTTACCGCCCTCGTTGGTCGGCATCGACTGGTCGAGCATGATTGTCACCGCAGGGCTTTCGGCCGGCGCGGTCAGCGCGTTGGCCAGTGTCGCCCGCATCGCGTTGTCGCCCACGGACAACGGCGCCGACACCGGGGCGAAGCTGGTGACATCACTCTTGGGCGGCGTGCCGCCTTCGGTGCGGAAGCCGGCCTTGGCCAGCTCGGCGAGCTGCTCGGGTTTACGCATGAATCGAGCAAATTCGCTTGCCGCACTGACCTGTTCTTGAGACAGCCAATTGCCGGACAGCAGCACGGTCGGATAGTCGGCCATGGCCGTCGGGCCGGGCGGGAGCCACGATGCGACGACATTCTTGGCATCCGGCAGCGACGTGCCACGCTGGAACAGCTGCTGTTCGGTCGTCACCACGGCGTGGACCTGCGACGTCGCCGGATCGGTGGCATTCAGCAGCGCATCCATGGCCGTGGATGCCTTGTTGTCGGCGAGCTTGGGCTGGCCACCGACCAAGGTGTTGACGGCGCCCGTTCCCGCGCTGGGCGGAGAGCCGGCCGGTGCCGACGCCGCTGCGACGGCTTCGGCGGCAAGATAGGACGCGTCGGCATCACCGCTGATCGGCAGCGCCAGCCGTAGCGATCCCCAACCGGGCAGGTTCAGCCCGTCCAGCGCCGCCGGGTTGGTCTGCAATGAAGGCAGAGTGCCCCAGTTTTGTTGGGACAGAGCAGCTGTGAGCTGCGGGCGAATTGCCAGCAGCACCGGTGACGTGACCAGCGAGCGGCTGTCGCTGACGGTCTGTACTCCGGCTGCCGCCTCCAGTCGCGCCTCCGACACCGAACTCGCCGGAATCCACAGCGCCGGCCGCTCACCGAGTTCCGCCGGCCACTTGCCGATGAACCCGTTGACGACCTGGTCGGAGTCGGCGGGTTTGACGCCCACCTTCACGCATTTGTCGCCGACAGGAGCGGCCGACTGGTTGTAGGTGTTGGCCAGGGTCTGGATCCGGTCGGCAATGGACGCATCCACGACGACGGCGACGGCGAGGTCGCCGTCCACGCAACGGGCGGCGGCGGCATCGGTGCGGTGCGACAGCGCATCACCGAAGAAGCGCCACAAGATGATTCCGCCGACCACCACAACAACAGTCACCAACGCCGCGATGACACCGAAGCTGACCCCGCGCCGGCCGGTCGTCACCGCCCGGTGGCTGCCCGTCCATTCGCCGCCTTCCCACTCGCCGCTGTGCTGCGACCCCGACCGCGGCGGCGCGGAAGGGGGAGTCGAGGCACGCCGTCGCGGCTCAGGTTCCGCGTACGCCGGTTCGTCGTAATCGGTGTCGTCGTAACGTGACTCGTCGAACCCCGGCTCGTGGAACCTGGACTCGCCGTAGCCGGGCTGGCGGTACTCGGGCTGGTCGTACGCGGGCGGGCCGTACTCGGGCTCTCGGTAACCAGGCCTGCCGTAATCGGGTTGGCCATAGTCGGTGTCGTCGAAACCTGGTCCGTAGTCCGGCTCTTCGCCGACGGAGCCGAACCGCTCGGTCTGAGGCTCCTCGGGCTGCCCCTCGTCGGCCGAATCCTCGGGATCGGGAATGCTGTGCCTACCCATTGCGGACCTTGTGCTCGTCGTATCGGGTGGATTCAGCCACCGTTGCCGGCAACCTTCTCCTTCAATTCTCGTCGACGCCGGTGCAGGATCGGCTCGGTGTAGCCGTTGGGCTGCTTGGTGCCGGACAGGATCAGCTCCTGCGCGGCCAGGAAGGCAATGCTGGCGTCAGGGTCGGGTGCCATCGGGCGGTACTTGGAGTCGTTCTTGTTCTGCTCATCGACCACCGCAGCCATCCGCCGAAGGCTGGCCTTGACGTCCTCTTCGGTGATCACGCCGTGGCGCAACCAGTTCGCCAGCAACTGGCTGGAGATGCGCAGGGTGGCGCGGTCTTCCATCAGGGCAACGTTATGGATGTCGGGGACCTTCGACGAGCCAACGCCCTGGTCGATCCAGCGCACCACGTATCCGAGGATCGACTGGCAGTTGTTGTCGACCTCCTCGCGGATCTCCTCCGGCGCCCACGCCAGCTCCTTGGCCAGCGGGATGGTCAGCAGGTCCTCGATCGTCGCGCGCCGCTTGCCGGCGAGTTCCTTCTGCACCTCGGATACGTCGACCTGGTGGTAGTGCATCGCATGCAGAGTGGCCGCCGTCGGCGACGGCACCCACGCAGTGGTCGCGCCGGCCTTGGGCTGGCCGATCTTCTGCTCAACCATGTCGGCCATCAGGTCGGTCATCGCCCACATGCCCTTGCCGATCTGGGCATGTCCCACGAAACCGGTGGCCAGTCCGGTATCGACGTTGTTGTCCTCGTACGCCAGGATCCACGGCTGGGTCTTCATCTGGCCCTTACGGATCATCGGGCCGGCCTCCATCGACGTGTGGATCTCGTCGCCGGTGCGGTCCAGGAACCCCGTGTTGATGAACGCCACACGCTCGGCCGCGGCCTTGATGCACGCCTTGAGGTTGACGGTGGTGCGCCGCTCCTCGTCCATGATGCCGACCTTGAGCGTGTTCTGCGGCAGGCCGAGCACGTCCTCGACGCGGCTGAACAACTCGACGGTGTAGGCGACCTCGTCGGGCCCGTGCATCTTGGGCTTGACGATGTAGATCGAGCCGGTGCGGCTGTTGACCAATGGGCCGTTGCCGTCGCCCGAGCGCAGGCCGTGTATTGCGGCGAGGCTGGTGAACAGGGCGTCCTGGATGCCCTCGAACACCTCTGTTTCTTCGCCGTCGGCCTCGGCCCTGACGATCGCGTCGTTGGTCATCAAGTGGCCGACGTTGCGAACGAACAGCAGGCTGCGACCTGGCAGGGTCAGCTCACCGCCGTCCGGAGTGGTGTAGGTCCGGTCCTCGTTGAGCACGCGGGTGAACGTCTTACCGTCCTTGTCGACATCCGCCGACAGATCGCCCTTCATCAGGCCCAGCCAGTTGCGGTAGGCGGCCGTCTTGTCGTCGGCGTCGACGGCGGCCACCGCGTCCTCGAAGTCGATGATCGTCGTGACGGCCGACTCGAGAACGACATCTTTGATGCCGGCCGCGTCGGTGGAGCCGACGGGCGAGTCGGGGTCGATCAGGATCTCGATGTGCAGGCCGTGGTTGCGCAGCAGCACGGACCACTGGGGCGAACCGAGCTCGCCGGTGTAGCCGGAGAACTGATCGGGCTCTGCCAGGCCCGTCGACAGGCCGTCACCCAAGGTGATCAGCAGCTGGCCGCCCCCCTCCTCCTGGCTGATCTTGAGCCCGGTCGCCTCGCTCCACGACCCCGACGCGAGCGGGGCGGCCCCGTCGAGGAAATTGCGGGCATACGCGATGACCTTGTCGCCGCGCACCTTGTTGTAGCTGGTGCCCTGCTCGGCGCCGTCGGTTTCGGGGATGACGTCGGTGCCGTAGAGCGCGTCGTACAGCGACCCCCAGCGTGCGTTGGCGGCGTTCAGCGCGAACCGGGCGTTGGTGACCGGCACCACCAGCTGCGGCCCCGCGGTCGTGGTGATCTCCGGGTCGACGTTGGCGGTGGTGATGGTGAAGTCGGCGGGTTCTGGCTGCAGGTAGCCGATCTCGCTGAGGAACTGCCGGTAGCCGTCGGGATCGATCGGCTCGATGACGTGCTGGCGGTGGTACTTGTCGATCTGGGCCTGCAGCTCATCGCGGCGTGCGAGCAGGTCCTGGTTCTGCGGGCCGAGATCGGTGACGACCTTGTCCACGCCCGCCCAGAAGCTGTCGGGGTCGACGTCGGTACCGGGCAGCGCCTCGTTGTTGATGAAGTCGTACAACACCTGGGCGACGCGCAAGTTCCCGACCGTCACACGATCCGTCATTCTTTCCTCCCTCGAGCCGTCGACCCAGCTTACCCACGGGCAATGGCGGCTATTCGCCGTGCACCGCGCTGAGCAGCAGGTCACACCTGTGGGCCAGCGTGGCCCGCAACGGCGCGGCCCGCTCAGCGATGTTCTGCTGGGTCCGAACATATTCGGCGCGACCGCCAGGCGTTTCGATGGCGATCGGTTCGAATCCGTAGTCGCCGAGATCATAGGGGCTCGCCCGCATGTCCAGTTCGCGGGCATCCGCGGCCAGCTGTAGACAACCTAGGACAAGTTCCGATTCCACGAGTGGCCCGAGCTTGAACGCCCACTTGTAGCAATCCATCGCGGCGTGGACGCAGCCCGGTTGTTCGGTTGCGACCTGGCTGTCCCTGGTGAGCGCCTCGGCGTTGCGCCTTGTCGCAGGCTCGGTGAAGAAGCGGTAAGCGTCAAAGTGGCTGCAGCGCAACGGCATTGATTCGACGACGGTGTCGGTACCCGCGGCACCGAGCCGCAGCGGAACGCGCGAATGCCGCACCGTCGGCGCCCGATAAACCATCGCCCACTCGTGCAGCCCGAAGCAGTTCAGCCGCGCAGGGCGCGAAGCTGTCGCACGCAGCAGCTCGGCGATGAACCGCACGGTGTCGGCGCGGGCCGCCAAATGCGACGGGCTGACGGTGACGCCGGCGTCGCGCGCTTGGTACCCGCTACGGCCAAGGTATCGGCGCGCCGAGTCACCGCCGAGCACCACACCGAACCCCGGATGCCAGACCCGCAACTGGCGCGGCCGCAGGCTGTAGTACGTGAACAGGAAGTCCCACACCGGATGCTTCTCGCCGGCGCGGATGCGCCGCAGGTGCGGCTCGAGGAACTCGTCGGCCCGTTGCCGGTAGCCGCGCTCACGCTCGGTCCAGTCGGCCTCGTCGAGCACCAGCTCAGTCACGACGGGTCCCGTCGCGCATGGTCCCGACGAGGTCTTCCACCAGGTCCTCCAGCGCCACCATGGCAGCGACGCTGCCATCTGCCGCCGTGACGAGCGCGAGATGACTGTTATTGCGGCGCAGCCGACTCAACGCGTCCGGCAGCGGCAGAGATTCGGCCACCTCGGGCAACCGGCGCACCATCGCCAAGTCGACGACGGCGTCGGGATCCTCGACCAGCGGGAGCACATCCTTGATGTGGACATATCCGACGAATCGCTCCGCACTGTCGACCACGGGGAAGCGGGAGTACCCGGTCTCGGCCAGCGCCCGCTCGATGGCCCGCACGCTCGGGCCTGCACCGTCGGCGGCCACGGACACCGCGTGAATATCGCGCAGCGGCACCGCCACGTCGGAAACGACGCGGTTGCGGATCTGCAGGGCCCGCGACAGCCGGTTGTGCTCTTCGGGATCGAGCAAACCCTCCGACCGTGACTCGGCGATCATCTCCGACAGCTCGACGAGGGAGACGGTGTTCTCGAGTTCGGTCTTGGCCTGCACGCCCACCACACGCAGCGACTTGATCGCACACCAGTCGTAGAACGCGATGACCGGGCGGGCCGCTCGTACCCACAACAGATAGGGCGGCACCAGCAGCATGGCCGCCGCCTCCGGTCCGGCGATCGCAATGTTCTTCGGCACCATCTCGCCGAGCAGCACGTGCAGCACCACGACGATCGTGATCGCGACGACGAACGAGACGGTGTGCAGCACCGCATCGGGCACACCGACCAGGTCGAACGGCTTTTCCAGCAGGTGAGCAATCGCCGGTTCGCCGATGCGGCCCAGCAGGATCGAGCAGACCGTGATCCCGAGTTGCGCGCCGGCCAGCATCACCGACAGGTTCTCGCCGGCCCGGATCACAGTGACCGCACTGCGCTTGCCCTGTTCGGCAAGGGCTTCGAGCCGATCTCGGCGCGCCGAGATCAAGGCGAACTCCGCGCCGACGAAAAACGCGTTGGCCGCGAGTAGCAGCACGGTGAGCACCACGCCGAGGAAGTCGCCCATCAGCGCTCCTCGCTGGAATCGCCGCGGCGGCCCAGCTCGGTGAGCTCGAGAAGATCGATGCGGCGGCCGTCCATCTGGACGACGGTGGCCAGCCAGCGAACCGGGTCTTCGATAGGACCGTCGGGATCGAACGCCGTCAGCTCGACCGTCTCACCCGGCTCGGGGATGTGGCCGAGCTGCTGCAGCACCAGACCGCCGATGGTTTCGTATTCGCCCTCTGGCGCACGGAATCCGGTTTCGGCCGCCACTTCGTCGATCCGCAGCAACCCGGACACGTGCCAGCCGCGGCCGGCGGGCACCACATCGGGGGTTTTCTCGTCGTGCTCGTCGCGGACGTCGCCCACGATCTCCTCTATCAGGTCCTCGACGGTGACCATGCCCGCGGTGCCGCCGTACTCGTCGGCCACCAGCGCGGTCTGCATATCGTCGCCGCGGATCTGTGCCATCACCGCGTCGCCGTCGAGCGTCGACGGCACCACAGGAACAAGCCGGGCCAAACCCGCCAGCCGAGTGCGGGCTCGGTCGCCATGCGCGATCTCGAAGACTTGTTTGACGTGGACCATGCCGATCGTCTCGTCGAGATCGCCCTCGACGATGGGGAAGCGGGAGTAACCAGTCTCCATCGCTTTGACGACCAGGTCCGCGACCGTGTCGTCGGCCTGCAGTACCTCGATCTTGGATCGCGGCGTCATCAGCTCCTCGGCCGTGCGCGCCCCGAACTGAAGCGAGCGGTCGACCAGCGTCGCCGTCAGCGGATCCAGCGATCCGCGGCGCGCTGAATTGCGGACGAGCGAGCCCAGCTCCTGCGGCGAGCGGGCCGAGCGCAGTTCCTCCGCGGGTTCGATGCCGAGTCGGCGCAGTATCCAGTTCGCCGTGCCGTTCGTCAGATGGATGAGGGGCGTGAACAGCGCCGAGAAGAGCACCTGAGGCCCGGCGACCACCCGTGCGGTGGCCAGTGGTTTGGCGACGGCGAGGTACTGCGCGACCAATTCACCGAAGACCATCGACACCGACGTGGCGATCAACAGCGACAACGCCAGCGCGACGCCGTCGGCCACCGGCTCGGACAGCGACATCGCAAGAAACGCCGGCCGTAGGAGCCGAGCGATCAGCGGCTCGGCGAGGTAGCCGGTGATCAACGTGGTGATCGAAATGCCCACCTGGGCGCCGGACAGTTGAAACGACAGCGTGCGATGCGCCTTCTGCACCATCTTGTCGCGGCGGCCACCGGTGCGGGCATTGGCATCGACCGTGCTGCGCTCCAACGCCGTCAACGAGAACTCGGCCGATACGAACACCGCAGTGCCGGCGGTGAGCACCAGAAAGCCCAGCACCGCGAGCACGCTCATGACGACGTTCATCGCGGCCTCATCGAAACTGCGCCGGGCCGTATGCCCGGCCGACTAGAGGAAGGCTCTGCGTCGGATGGCTCGTGGGACGGCTGATCGGCCTTGGCGGCCTGTCCAGAACCCGCGGCATCGACGGGTGCCTGCGGCACGGGATCCCTTTCGCTTGGTCGGCAATGAAAGCCCCATGTTAGCGGTCGGAGCTCGTCGCCGACCTCACCAACCGGTGGGCAGCGGGTGGCCTTCGGCGAAGCCGGCCGCCGACTGAACGCCGAGGACAACCTTCTCGTGTAGTTCGGCGATGTTGGCGGCGCCGACGTAGGTGCATGTGCTGCGCACGCCCGAGGTGATGTGGTCGAGCAGGTCCTCCACGCCGCCACGGGACGGGTCAAGGCCCATCCGCGAGGTGGAGATGCCCTCCTCGAACAACGCCTTGCGCTCCCGGTCGAACTGGCTGTCGGCCGCTGTACGCGCGGCCACCGCGCGTTTGGAGGCCATGCCGTAGCTCTCCTTGTACGGCTGGTCCTCGCGATCGCGCATCAGGTCGCCCGGCGATTCGTACGTGCCTGCGAACCACGAGCCGATCATCACGTTCGACGCCCCGGCCGCCAGCGCCAGCGCCACGTCGCGGGGATGGCGGACGCCCCCGTCGGCCCACACATGTCCGCCGAGTTGCCTTGCCGCCGTGGCACATTCGACGACTGCTGAGAATTGCGGCCTGCCGACGCCGGTCATCATGCGGGTGGTGCACATCGCGCCCGGTCCCACGCCGACCTTGACGATCGACGCGCCCGCGCTGATCAGGTCGCGAGTGCCCTCAGCGGAGACCACGTTGCCCGCGGCGATGGGCACACCGAGGTCGAGTGAGGACACCGACTTGATCGCGTCGAGCATCTTGAGCTGATGGCCATGCGCGGTGTCGATCACGAGAAGGTCGACACCGGCCTCGGCGAGGCTGCGGGCCTTGGCGCCGACGTCGCCGTTGATGCCGACCGCGGCCGCGATCCGCAGGCGGCCCTTGTCGTCGACGTTCGCGGTGTAGATGCCGGCCCGGATGGCGCCGGTGCGGGTGAGCACGCCGGACAGCGTGCCGTCCGGCTCAGTGAGCACCGCGACGTCGATCGGCGCGTGTTCGAGCAGGTCGAATACTTTGCGCGGGTCAGTGCCGACGGGTGCGGTGACGAAGTCGGACACCGCGACGTCGCGGACTCGCGTGAACCGGTCCACGCCGACGCAGCTGGATTCGGTGACCAGGCCGATCGGGCGGCCCTCGAACACCACGACGGCCGCGCCATGCGCACGCTTGTGGATCAGCGCCATGGCGTCCGACACCGAGTCGTCGGGGGACAGTACGACCGGGGTGTCGACGACCAGGTCGCGGCTCTTGACGAAGTCGACGGTCTGGGTGACCACCGAGATCGGGAGGTCCTGCGGCAGAACGACAATGCCGCCGCGGCGGGCCACGGTCTCGGCCATCCGTCGTCCGGCCACCGCCGTCATGTTGGCCACCACCACGGGGATGGTGGTCCCCGACCCGTCCGACGTCGACAGGTCGACGTCGAACCGCGACTGCACATCCGATCGTCCCGGAACGATGAAGACGTCGGTATACGTCAGGTCGTAGGGCGGCGGGTGGCCTTCCAGGAACCGCATGAAACCAGAGTAGATCCCCGAGTCGCTTCGCTCTCCCCCGCAAGCGGGGGTACCCCCAGCCGACGGGACCTAGGCTTCGACCTCGCTGTGGTCGCCGCTCCAGAGCGTGTGGAACTTCTTGTCACGGTCGTCATCGATGCGGGCGTAGGTGTGCGCGCCGAAGAAGTCGCGAAGGCCTTGGATCAGCGCCGCCGGGAGCCGCTCGGTGCGCAGCGCGTCGTAGTAGGACAGCGCCGAGGCGAAGCCGGGAATCGGGATGCCGAGTGTGGTGGCCGTGGTGACGACGCGCCGCCAGCTGTCGATGGCCGACTCGATCGCGCTGCGGAAGTACGGAGCGGTGATCAGCGTCGGCAGCTCCGGATCCTCGTCGAACGCCTCCTTGATCCGGTTGAGGAACTTCGCGCGGATGATGCAGCCGCCACGCCAGATGGTGGCCAGATCGCCGGGAGTGATGCCCCAGTCGTACTCGGCGCTGCCTGCCTGTATCTGATTGAAGCCCTGCGCGTAGGCGATGATCTTCGACGCGTACAGCGCCTGCCGCACGTCTTCGATGAATTTCTCTGCGTCACTGGGCTTTTCGCCGAGGTCTCCGGAGGCTAGGCCGGTGGTGGCCTTGCGCTGGGCGACCGAACCCGACAGGGCGCGGGCGAACACCGCCTCGGCGATGCCGGTGACGGGCACGCCGAGATCCAGCGCCGACTTGACCGTCCACCGGCCGGTGCCCTTCTGCTCGGCCTCGTCGAGGATCACGTCGACCAACGGCTTGCCGGTCTTGGCGTCGGTCTCGCGCAGCACCTGCGCGGTGATCTCCACCAGGAAGCTGTCCAGGTCGCCCTTGTTCCACTCGTCGAATACGTCGGCGATCTCGGGTGCCGTCTTGCCTAGGCCGTCGCGCAGAAGCTGATAGGCCTCTCCGATCAGCTGCATGTCGGAATACTCGATGCCGTTGTGCACCATCTTGACGAAATGTCCTGCGCCGTCGGGACCGATGTGGGTGCAGCACGGAACTCCGTCGACGTGTGCGGAGATCTCTTCCAGCAGCGGGCCGAGCGACTTGTACGACTCGGCCGGGCCGCCGGGCATGATCGACGGGCCGTTGAGCGCGCCCTCCTCGCCGCCCGAGATACCCGCGCCGACGAAGTGCAGACCACGCTCGCGCATCGCCTTCTCGCGGCGGATGGTATCGGTGTAGAGCGCGTTGCCGCCGTCGATGATGATGTCGCCCTCCTCCATCGCGTCGGCGAGCTCGTTGATCACAGCATCGGTCGGATCGCCGGCCTTGACCATGATCAGTACCCGGCGCGGCTTCTCAAGGGCGGCAAGGAATTCCGGGATGGTCTCGCTGCGGACGAACTTGCCCTCGGAGCCGTGTTCGTCGAGGAGCGCGTCCGTTTTGGCGATCGAGCGGTTGTGCAGGGCGACGGTGTAGCCGTGCCTGGCGAAGTTGCGCGCGATGTTCGACCCCATCACGGCCAGGCCGGTGACCCCGATCTGAGCGGTGCCGGTGGTGTCGGAGTTTTCAGACGAGCTCATTCGGGACGCCTTTCATTTTTTGTTGTCGCTGTTGTGTTTATCGGCTATGAGTGACTACGCCATGAAGAGCCGATGTAATTCCGTCAGCCACGGCACCGCGAGTGCGACGGTCGGCACGACGAGCACGGCGGCCGCGGCCAGATAGGCGGTCACAGCGAGCGTCAGGCTGTTTGGCCGCCCACCGAGGCGGCGCACCCGCAGCACGGTCGTCGGCCCGCCCGCGGCCAAGGCGCCGGACGGGGTGTGCCCCGACGCGCATGCGACCAGTGCCCGGGCAAGGGGAGTGGGCCCGGCCGCGCGGACCGCGGCATCGTCGGCAAGCAGTTCGATCAACAGGCGCACAGCGTCGAGTGCGTTGGCGCTGCGGACGAATCGGGGGAAGGCGGCGTGCACCGCGGTGAACATCTCGAGCACCAGGTCGTGGCGCGCCCGCAGGTGTGCGCGCTCATGGGTGAGGATCGCGGCCATCTCGTTGTCGGCCAACGTGTTCAGCGCACCCTCGCTGACGACCACGCGGCTGCGGACGCCGGGCAGGCAGTAGGCCAGTGGTTGGGCCACGTCGAGGATTCGCAGGTGGCTGCCCTGCGACTTGCCGACCAGGTCGACGACCATTCGGTGATGGGCGCGGCGGCGGCGCGTGGCGATGGCCACCTGAACGATGGCGTAGGTCAGTCGTGCGCCGATGACCACGGTCAGGGCGAACACGATGACGTATGCCGTCCACAGCGGCCAGCCCAGCACGTCGATTTCACTGGTGATGGTGGCGGTCGGGCGGCCGTCGAGGCCGGGCACGAACAACCGGCTGGCGATTGCGATTCCGGCCGAGAATGCCGAGAGGACGGCGGCCAGTGCTATCGACTGCCACAGCACGATGGCGGCCCGCGGTGCGCGCATCGGCCACGTCGCCCGCGCAAGCACGGCCGGCACCGGCCCCGACAGGAGCAGGGCGACGATGGTGAAGGCCAGCGCGGACACGCTGTAAGTCTCTCTCAGTCGGTGCCCGGATCGCCAGCGGGCCGGACCTGCTGGTGCTTACCTTCCAACTCTGCCAGCGCGCGGCGTAGTGCGGCGGCTTCGTCTGCGCCGACGCGCTCGACGAAGTGCACCAGCGCGGCCTGCCGACTGCCGGTGTCCGAGACCTGGTCGAGCGCGTCGACCATCAGTCCGGCAACCAGCTCGTCGCGTCCGTGCATAGGCGCATATCGGTGCGCCCGGTCGTCGCGATGTTGCACGACGAGGTTCTTCTTCGCCAGGCGCTGCAACACGGTCATGATCGTGGTGTAGGCGAGGTCGCGTTCGGCCGCGAGCGCCTCATGCACCTGCCGCACGGTTTGGGGCTCGCCGGTGGACCAGAGGTGGTCCATCACAGCGCGTTCCAGCTCCCCGAGACGCGTCAACTTGGCCATGTTCCGTTCATCTCCATCAGCCTGTCTGTCCAGGGTACTACGCGGTTACTACCGTGCGTCGTATCTAACACTTCCCAACAACTTTCGGTCGGGCTCCGAATGTTCCCGCAGTGGTCACCTGCAGGTCGCCCGGCCTTGTGAATCGAGTCACAGGGTCTGGCTCCATCGGCGCATCGCACTATTGTAAGGCTAACCTAACTCATATCGGAGGTGTCATGACGGTTGTGGTCGACGACCCGCTCATCGCGGGCATGGCGATCAGGCGGATGCTGCCGCTGCACGAGTCGAGCCGACGGCTGCGCGAGCTCTACCCCGAATGTCCGCGCGTTTACGGCGTCGCGGTGATGGGTGATCTGTCGCGCCGACGATGGTGGCCACTGGCGGAGGCGCTTACCACCGACCGCCTGCAGTCGATGTTCGACCTCGCCGCGGAGGAGACCGACAGCAGCGCCGCCGTGGCCCAGCAGCTCGCGGCGACGCTGGCGCATGTGGTGGTGGGGCGCGTCATTCCGCTGCTAGTCCTCGAAGGCCGGGCTTGGGACACCGGTCTGGAGAACCTGTGGGTGCATGTCGACTCCGAGAGCGCAATCGACTGGGTCGGCGTCGTCGATCCGACGCTGCGCGCGCTGCCGGACGATCCGGTGTTGCGTTTCGGCAATTCGACGGGCGAAGGCATCGTCGCACTGCCCCGCGAGGCGGCGTTGACGATGTGGGTCGCGCACCGTAGTCATCGCGCCCTGGCGCCACTCTTCGGAAAGCTGGCCAACGTCTCGGGTGGCGCGATGTCGGTTGCATCGATGTGGCATCTGGTCGGCGCCGCAGTGGTCAGTGCGGCGACGCAGGTCCCGCTGCTGGCCCATTCCAGTGAGGTGACGAGTATGCGCCGCGCACAAGCGGTGCTCGATGCGCTGGTCGGATTTGGTGTGCCCGTGCGTGGCTCGCGGATGACCGTCGGGAAGGGGTTGTTTAATTAGGGCAGCCTTGCCTATGCTTCAGTACAGCATCAAACGTGAACGACCGGACCGTGCCGGAGTCCTGAGGGCTGCAGAGACTCCCGGTCCCTACGAAGGACGGACCCCGTGCCAAGCGTGCGGGGTCCGTCCGCATTCGGGCCCCACCCGCAGCGAAGCCCGTGAACGCCGCCGTGTAGACACAATCGCGTGACGACGGAACTGCCCGCCGAATTCGGCAAGGGATTCGACCAGGAGCTCGGACTCGAGTACGTCGAGATGACGCCCGACGGCGGACGTGCGCGGTTGAAGATCCAAGACAAGCTGCTTCAACCGTGGGGCATCGTGCACGGAGGCGTGTACTGCTCGATCGTCGAAAGCCTTGCCAGCGTGAACGCACACGTGTGGCTGATGCAGAACGGCGGCGGACACGTCGTCGGCGTCAACAACAACACCGACTTCCTGCGTGCCATCTCCACTGGCACCGTCACCGCGGTCTCGACGCCTATCCACCGCGGCCGCCGCCAGCAGCTGTGGCTGATCACCATCTCCGACGAGAACGATCGGGTCGTTGCCCGCGGCCAGGTGCGGCTGCAGAACATGCCCGCCGAATAGCCGCCCATTTCCGTGCGCTGCTGACCGCCGCGCGCCGTGGCAGTATCGCGCACTATGCGTTTGACCCCGCATGAACAGGACCGGCTGCTGATTTCGTATGCCGCCGAACTCGCCCGGCGCCGGCAGGCCCGCGGCCTCAAACTCAATCACCCCGAGGCCGTCGCGCTTATCACCGATCACTTGCTCGAAGGCGCCCGCGACGGCCGCACGGTAGCGGAGCTGATGGTCAGCGGCCGTGAGGTGCTGTCCCGCGACGATGTCATGGAGGGAGTGTCCGAGATGCTCTACGACGTCCAGGTGGAGGCCACCTTCCCCGACGGCACCAAGCTCGTCACCGTCCACCACCCGATCCCATGAGCGAGAAGCCGAAGGCGGATCGCGCATCGTGGGCGCCCGGCCAGATCATCCACGGCGACGGCGATATCGCGATCAACGCCGGCGCACCACGGCTGACTCTGGAGATCGTGAACACCGGCGACCGCCCGGTGCAGGTCGGCAGCCACGTGCACCTGCCGCAAGCCAACTCCGCGCTGGACTTCGATCGCTCCGCCGCCTACGGCCACCGGCTCGACATCCCGGCGGGCACCGCGGTGCGCTTTGAACCCGGTGTGGTGCAGCAGGTTTCATTGGTTCCGCTGAGCGGGTCGCGTGAGGTCTACGGGCTGAGCTTGAACCCGCCGGGGAGGCTGGACGCATGACCGGGCTGTCGCGGGCACGCTATGCCGCGCTGTTCGGGCCGACGACCGGTGACCGGATCCGGCTCGCCGATACCGATCTGTTCGTCGAGATCACCGAGGACCGCAGCGGCGGCCCTGGGCTGGCAGGCGACGAGGCGGTGTTCGGCGGCGGCAAGGTGTTGCGCGAGTCGATGGGGCAGGGAACCGCCACTCGCGCCGAGGGTGCCCCCGACACTGTCATTACTGGCGTGGTCATCATCGACCACTGGGGAATCATCAAGGCCGACATCGGCATTCGCGACGGCCGCATCGCCGCGATCGGCAAGGCCGGCAATCCCGACATCATGCACGGTGTGCACCCCGACCTCGTGGTCGGCCCGTCGACGGAGATCATCGCCGGCAACGGTCGCATCGTGACGGCCGGCGCCATCGACTGCCACGTGCACCTGATCTGCCCGCAGATCATGGAGGAGGCGCTCGGCGGCGGCATCACCACGATCATCGCCGGCGGCACCGGACCCGCGGAGGGCAGTAAGGCCACCACCGTCACGCCCGGCGCCTGGCACCTGGCGCGGATCCTCGAATCGCTGGATTCCTGGCCGCTGAACGTGGCCCTGCTTGGCAAGGGCAACACCGTCAGCGCGGAGGCGATGTGGGAGCAATTACGCGGTGGCGCAGCCGGTTTCAAATTGCATGAGGACTGGGGTACCACCCCCGCTGCGATCGACGCCTGCCTGACGGTGTCCGACGCCGCGGGCGTACAGGTGAACATCCACACCGACACCCTCAACGAGATGGGGTTCGTCGAGGACACGCTGCGCGCCATCGCAGGCCGGTCCATCCACGCCTACCACACCGAGGGAGCAGGCGGCGGGCATGCGCCCGACATCATCACGGTCGCCGGCGAGCCG
Source organism: Mycobacterium sp. (assembly GCF_035274705.1). GTDB lineage: Bacteria > Actinomycetota > Actinomycetes > Mycobacteriales > Mycobacteriaceae > Mycobacterium. The sequence continues at coordinate 61,451 of NZ_DATENY010000029.1, forward strand.
TACGTGCTGCCCAGTTCCACGAACCCGACGCGCCCGCACACCGTCAACACGCTGGACGAACACCTCGACATGCTGATGGTGTGTCATCACCTGAACCCCAGTGTGCCCGAAGATCTCGCGTTCGCAGAGAGCAGGATTCGGCCGTCGACAATCGCGGCCGAGGACCTGCTGCACGACATCGGCGCGATCTCGATGATCGGCAGCGACGCGCAGGCGATGGGCCGGATCGGGGAAGTCGTGATCCGCACATGGCAGAGCGCACACGTGATGAAGCGGCGCCGCGGCGCGCTACCCGGCGACGATAGGGCCGACAACAACCGCGCACGCCGCTACGTCGCGAAATACACGATCTGCCCCGCTATCGCGCACGGACTGGACCACGAGATCGGATCGGTCGAAGTCGGCAAGCTCGCCGACCTGGTGCTCTGGGAGCCGGCGTTCTTCGGGGTGCGCCCGCACGCGGTGCTCAAAGGCGGCATGATCGCCTGGGCCGCAATGGGAGACGCGAATGCGTCAATCCCAACGCCGCAGCCCGTACTGCCCCGGCCGATGTTCGGTGCCGCGCCCGCGGCTGCCGCCGCCACGTCGGTGCATTTCGTGTCCCCGCAAGCCGTCGACGACGGACTGGCCGATCGGCTGGCTGTCAACCGCAGGCTGGTCGCGGTCAAGGATGTCCGCAAGGTCGGCAAGGCGGATATGCCGCTCAACGACGCGTTGCCACGCATCGAGGTCGACCCCGACACGTTTACCGTCCGCATCGACGGCGACGTGTGGCAGGAGCAGCCGGCCACCGAATTGCCCATGGCGCAGCGTTATTTCCTCTTCTAGGGGGTTGCCTCTTCTGATGACGAACCTCGCGACGCTGCTGGCGCTGGCCGACTCGCGACTGCCGACCGGAGGCCACGTCCACTCTGGGGGCGTCGAGGAGGCGGTAACCAGTGGGCTCGTCATCGACCTCGCCACCCTGCGGGCCTATCTGCGCCGCCGTATCCGCACGCAGGGTCTGGTGACGGCGTCGCTGGCTGCGGCCGTGCACAGCGGAGCCGTGACGCCGGAGGTCGCGGACCGCGAAACCGACGCTCGCACACCGGCACCCGCCGCCCGGCAGGCCTCCCGCGCGCAGGGCCGCGGCCTTCTACGGCTGGCGCGGCGGGTATGGCCGGACAACGACTGGGAGGCGCTCGGTACGAGGCCGCATCTGGCCATTGCGGCAGGCGCGGTGGGCAAGGCCAGCCGCCTCACACCAGAACAGACCGCGTTGTCGATCGTCTACACCACGATGACCGGGTCCGCGACGGCCGCACAGCGGCTGCTGGCGCTCGACCCCGCGGACGTCGCGGCGCTGACATTCGAACTGTCATCGTTATGCGACGAGATCGCCGCCGACGCCGGCAAGGAGCTGGCTGACCTGTCCGATCCGCTGCTCGACGTGCTGGCCCAGCGCCATAGCCAACGCGAGCGACCCTTGTTCGTCTCCTGAAAGGCAAACAATGCCACCGCATTTCCACTCGTTTGAGTCGGCTGGCGAGCCGCACACCCACACCGAACGACCCAAGCGCACACGCATGCCGGGGGAGCCGCTGCGCATCGGCATCGGCGGACCCGTCGGCTCCGGCAAGACCGCGCTAGTGGCTGCGCTGTGCCGGCAACTGCGCGACGATATCTCGCTGGCCGTACTGACCAACGACATCTACACCACCGAGGACGCCGACTTCCTGCGCCGCCACGCCGTGCTGCCCGACGAACGCATCGCCGCGGTGCAGACCGGCGGCTGTCCGCACACCGCGATCCGCGACGACATCACCGCGAACCTCGACGCCATCGACGACCTGATCGCCGGCAACGACCGCCTCGACCTCATCCTGGTCGAGTCCGGCGGCGACAACCTGACGGCCACGTTCTCCTCAGGCCTCGTCGACGTGCAGATCTTCGTCGTCGACGTGGCCGGTGGCGACAAGGTACCGCGCAAGGGCGGGCCAGGCGTCACCTACTCGGATCTGTTGGTGATCAACAAGACCGACCTGGCGCCGCTCGTCGGTGCCGACCTCGGCGTGATGCGCCGCGACGCCGCCAAGGTCCGCGACGGCAGGCCCGCCGTGCTGATCTCGCTGACCGAGGACCCGGCCGCAACCGAGGTGCTCGCGTGGGTGCGCGAACAGCTACGGGTTCTCGTGCAATGAGATCCGACGTCCTCATCGTCGCGTGCCCCAACCGGCCGCCGCGGATCGAGTGCACCGGCGGGCTGTCCGCGCGCCGCACCGAACCCGATACCGTGCACTTGGTTTCGGCGGCGGCGACCCCGCTCGGCGGCGACGCCATTCATGTGCGTGTTGTCGTCGAACAGGGTGCGCGGCTGCGGGTTCGGACGGCCGCGGCCACCGTGACGCTGCCCGGGTCGGCCACCACGGAGTCACACGCGTTCTGGACGCTCGAAGTCGCGGGTGACCTCGACGTCGACCCGCAACCGACGGTCGTCGCTGCCACCTCGCATCACTTCACGTCGACCCGGCTCAACTTGGCGGAATCCGGACGCGTCCGATTGCGAGAGCGAATCCAGGTCGGCAGATCCGGTGAACGGCAAGGGTTTTGGTCCGGCTCGCTACACGCCGACGTCGGCGAGTCGCCGCTGCTGCGTCATCGCATGGAGCTCGGCAATGGATCGGTGACCGACGATGCACTCGGGACGCCGATGGCGTGCATCAGCGAATTCCACTATCCCGACAGTGAAGTCGAGACCGAGGGTGTTGCGCTCGCGTTGGCCGGCGGTGGCTGCCTGTCGACCTGGCAGGGCGACAGGCTCTAACTCGCCGCCTTCTCGGTGTCCTGCACGGACGCCGCGATCTCCTGGAGTTCCTCGATCCTGGTGCGGGCGTAAGCCTGCTGCTCCGTGATGGTGAGGTTCCCGCGCGCCCTTGACAGGAAGGTCACGGTCCACGACAGCAGCGTGGTGATCTTCGTCTTGAAGCCGACGAGATACACCAGGTGCAGTACCAGCCAGGCGAGCCAAGCGATGAAGCCGCCGAATTCCAGCGGGCCGACCTTCGCGACCGCGGAGAACCGCGAAACCGTCGCCATCGAGCCCTTGTCGAAATACTGGAACGGTTCGCGCTGGGCAGGGTCGGCGCCCTTCAGCTCCGCCTTGATGGCCTTCGCCGCGTATTTGCCGCCCTGGATGGCCCCTTGCGCCATGCCGGGCACACCTTCGACCGCGGCCATGTCGCCGACGACGAACACGTTCGGGTGGCCCGGGATCGACAGATCCGGCAGTACCTTGACCCGTCCGGCCCGGTCCACCTCGACATCGGACTGCTCGGCGAGGTCGCGGCCCAGTGGGCTCGCCGACACCCCGGCCGACCACACCTTGGTGGCGGATTCGATTCGCCGTATGGTGCCGTCGGAATCCTTGACGGTAATGCCATTGCGGTCCACATCGGTGACCATCGCGCCGAGCTGGATGTCGACGCCCATCTTCTCCAGCCGCGCCTGGGCGTACTTGCCGAGCTTCTCGCCCATCGGTGGCAGCACCGCGGGTGCCGCGTCGAGCAGGATCACCCGTGCCTGTGTCGAATCGATATGGCGGAACGCGCCTTTGAGCGTGTGGTCGGCGAGTTCGGCGATCTGCCCTGCCATTTCGACACCGGTGGGCCCCGCCCCGACGACGGTGAATGTCAACAGCTTCTCGCGCCGGGCGGGATCACTGGAGCGCTCGGCCTGTTCGAACGCGCCAAGGATCCTGCCGCGCAGCTCGAGTGCGTCGTCGACCGTCTTCATGCCTGGTGCCCACTCGGCGAAGTGGTCGTTGCCGAAGTAGGACTGGCCCGCCCCGGCCGCGATGATCAGGCTGTCGTATGGCGTCACATAGTCGTGGCCGAGCAGTTCCGACTTGACTGTCTTGTTGGCCAGGTCGATATGCGTGACGTTGCCCAACAACACCTGCGCGTTCTTCTGCCTGCGCAGGATAATCCGGGTGGGCGGGGCGATCTCGCCCGACGAGATGATCCCGGTGGCCACCTGGTAGAGCAAGGGCTGGAACAGGTGATGAGTGGTCCTGGCGATCAACTTGATGTCGACGTCGGCGTGCTTCAGGGCCTTGGCGGCGTTCAGCCCTCCGAACCCCGAACCGATGATCACGACCTTGTGCCGATCAGTCGTAGTGGCTCCGGGATGGCTCATTTTCGGCTCCTCGACGGACTACACGTGCACTTATACAGACACTACGGTAGCCGCCCTGCATCCCCGCAGCGCCGTGAGATTTGCCACGTTGCCGGGGATTTAAACGCCGAGGAGCGGCCTCAGCTTCTCCGCGACCGCGGTGATGCCACCCGGTTGATAGCCGTTGAGGCTCGTCACCGGGCTCAGGATGACGCCGTCCACGCCCGCGTCGAGCACCTTCGTCTTGATCTGGTCGACTACCTGATCGGGGCCGCCGACAACGGCCCGCTGCTTGAAGTCGTCCGGGATCAGATCTGGGGTCACGTTCTCGTCGATCACCGCGATGAGGAGCATGCTCGTCTCGAGCGTCGCGGGGTCGCGACCGAACTCCTCGCAGCGCTCCTTGACCACGGCCACCTTGCGCGGCAGCTCGTCGAACCCGGCGATGATGTTGAGGTGGTCGAAGTACTTGGCGGCCAACGGAATCGTCTTCTTCTCACCGCTGCCGCCGATCATCAGCGGGATGTGCGGACGGAAGCGCGGCTCGGCCATCGCCTCTTGTGCGCGATAGTACTTCCCGGAGAACGTCGGCCGCTCGCCCTTGATCATCGGCAGGATGATCTGCAGCGCCTCGTCTAGCTTGTTGAAGCGGTCGGTGAACGTGCCGAATTCGAAGCCGAGGCTGTCGTGTTCGAGCTCGTACCAACCGGTTCCGATGCCGAGAATGGCGCGACCCTGGCTCACCACGTCCAGCGTCGTGATGGCCTTGGCGAGCAGCGTCGGGTTGCGATAGGTGTTGCCGGTGACGAGCGTGCCCAGCTGCACACGTTCGGTAGCCGTCGCCAGTCCGCCGAGCGCCGTGTACGCCTCGAGCATCGGCTGGTCCGGGGTGCCAAGGCCGGGCAGTTGATAGAAGTGGTCCATCACGAAGACGGAGTCGTAGCCTGCCGCTTCTGCTTCCTGCGCCTGCGCGATGACGGTGGGGAAGAGCTCAGCGACGCCGGTGCCGTACGAGAAGTTGGGGATCTGAAGTCCGAGTTTGATGGTCACGTCTTCACGTAACCACACGCTAACCGGGGCGGTCACCCCGTTTCGCTCTTGGTGAACCGGGGAATATCAGCCGAAGTTGGCTAGGGCACCTTGGCTGACATGCAGCGTCTGGCCGGTGATGTGGCGGGCGGCCGGGGTGGCGAGGAACAGGGCGAGCCTGGTGATCTCGGCCGCCACTGGCGGTGGGGTGGTGGACAGGCCGTCGTAGCCCGGCTCGGCGCTGCGGCCTGCGGCCACCGCGTTCACCGTGATGCCCCGGGTGCCGAAATAGGTGGCCTGCCCGGCAGTCCACTCTGCGACAGCAGCCTTGACGGCGGCTTCGGCGCTGCCGTCGCGCGGGTGCTCCGGGATCACGGTGACGATCGAGCCTCCGGAACGCAGATGGTCGCCGAGGATCTGGACGGTCAGCACCGCCGACACGGCCGTCGCATCGAGAGCGTTTCGCCATGCCGCGGCCAGATCGGAAAGCGAGTAGGTGCGCGGGTCGCCGGCATCCCAGCGCGGGGTCGGCACATTGACGATGGTGTCGAGGTGATGCGGGAACTGGCTGCGCGCCTGCTCGAGGCTGGCGGGGTCAGTGTTGTCGAAAACGATCGCGTCGACGTCGAGTTCCTTGGCGGCGACCTCGAGGTCGTCGCGGCGGGCGCCGGCGATCACGACTTGGTGACCGGCATCGCGGAAGCCCTCCGCGATCGTGCGCCCCAGATCGGTGTCGCCGCCGGTGACAAGCACATCCATCGCCATGACCTCCTGCTGTTGTTCGACGCTGAACCAGCGAGTGAGCGTCATGTTACTGGACGGTAGCTAGTGGGCGAAACTCGACGCGCGTACGACACGGCAACAGTTCGGCCAACGTGCCATAGGGTCTTGATCTGTGGGGCTGCCTCGCTGGATTTACGTCCCCGCCGCCATCGGGGCAATGTTCGTGGTGGTGCCCTTGATCGCAGTGGCCGCCAAGGTTGACTGGCCGCACTTCTGGTTGCTGATCAGCAGCCCGTCCTCCACGACGGCGCTCGTACTGAGCCTCAAGACGGCGGCCGCCAGCACCGCGCTGTGCCTGCTGTTCGGGGTGCCGATGGCGCTCGTGCTTGCCCGTAGCGGCGCCCGGGTCGTCCAGATGGCCAGGCCGTTGATCCTTCTTCCGTTGGTGCTGCCGCCGGTGGTCGGCGGAATCGCGCTGCTGTACGCGTTCGGCCGGCTGGGACTGATCGGGCAGTATCTCAACGCCGGCGGAATTCAAATTGCGTTCACCACAACGGCGGTGGTGCTGGCTCAGACTTTTGTGTCGCTGCCGTTTCTGGTGATCGCGCTGGAGGGTGCGGCACGCACGGCGGGAGCCGATTACGAAGTGGTGGCGGCGACGCTCGGTGCGCGGCCCACCATCGTGTGGTGGCGAGTGACGTTGCCGCTCTTGGCTCCTGGCCTGATCTCGGGCGCGGTGTTGGCGTTCGCGCGATCGCTAGGTGAGTTCGGCGCGACCCTGACCTTCGCGGGTTCCCGTGCCGGCGTCACCCGTACCCTGCCGCTGGAGATCTACCTGCAGCGCGAAAGCGACGCGGACGCGGCGGTCGCTTTGTCGCTGCTGCTTGTCGCGGTGGCCGCCGTGGTCGTGGTCGGCCTCGGCGTGCGCCGGTTGCGAGGCGCCGATGCCTGGTAGCCCGCGATGACGGGTGTAGCGCTGCGGGCCGTTGTCGAAAGCCGTGGCGTCGACGTGCAATTCGAGGTCGCCGCAGGCGAAGTGCTGGCGGTGCTCGGAGCGAACGGCGCAGGCAAGTCGACGGTGCTGCACATCATCGCCGGTCTGCTGCGGCCGGACAGTGGCGTCGTGCGCGTGGGCGAGCGGGTGCTGACGGACACGTCGGCCAAAATCCATGTCGCCACCCATGACCGCCGCGTCGGCTTGCTGTTGCAGGACCCGCTGCTGTTTCCGCACCTGAGCGTCATCGCCAATGTGGCGTTCTCCCCACGCACTTCGCGTGAGGCCGCGGCCAGCTGGCTCGCAGAGGTGGACGCTGCCGACCTCGCCGATCGGGCGCCCCGTCAGCTCTCCGGCGGGCAGGCCCAACGGGTCGCGCTGGCCCGCGCGCTGGCCGCCGAACCCGGAGTATTGCTGCTCGACGAACCGCTGGCCGGGCTCGACGTCGCCGCCGCTACCGCGATGCGCCGGGTGTTGCGGCAGGTGCTGGTTCGTGACGGCCGGTGCGCGGTGCTCATCACACATGACTTGCTCGATGTGTTGACTCTCGCGGACCGAGTGCTGGTTCTCGAATCGGGTCGTATTGCCGAAAGTGGCTCCACTGCAACGATTTTAGCGGCGCCGCGAAGTCGGTTCGGGGCGCGGTTCGCCGGTGTCAATCTGGTCGGTGGCACCGCAGGGGCAGACGGCGTGCTCACGACGCAGTGGGGTTCGGTGTGGCACGGCAACCCGGGCGCCGACGTGGCGGGCGGCCAGGCAGGGGTGGCGGTGTTCAGCCCGGGGGCCGTCGCCGTCTATCGCGACAAACCGCACGGCAGCCCCCGCAACACCGTGGAGGTGGTGGTGGCCGAACTCGACAGCCGCGGACCGGCGATCCGCGTGCGTGCCGAGGAGCAGCCCGACGGTGCGCCGGGCCTTGCCGCGGACATCACCGCCGAGTCCGCGGCCGAGTTGTGTTTAGCGCCCGGCGACCACGTGTACTTCTCGGTAAAGGCGCAGGAGGTCATGGTCCATCCGAGCCCGTAACGGCGGCCAGTGCGGAGGCGATCAAAGGTCTAAATCGACCAAGAACCACCGGGGGAGAAGCGCTACGACGGCCCCGCGCAACGCGCGGGGGTCTTGTCATGCCAGCAACTCTCGAAGTGCCGTCTCTACACAAGCTTTAATGCGCACAGCAATCTCTCAGCTGAGCACTTTTTTAGCAACTCGCACTTGCGTCACGGCGGTAACACGGTAGTTTCTTCCACATGGATCAGCCGGACGCGATATCTGAACACCGCAAGGGCCTCTCGAAGACGCTGGCGATCGCGGCGCTGACCGGTGCCACGGTGGTGGCGCTGACATTGCCGACGGTGGCCAACGCCGATCCCGCGACGCCTGCCCCTCCACCGCCGCCTCCGGGCAATACCTTCCTGGAGGGGCCACCCGCGGATCCGAACGCTCCGCCGCCCCCGCCTGCCGACCCGAACGCGCCGGCGCCCCCGGCGGCTGACCCCAATGCGCCTGCTCCGCCGCCTCCGCCCGAGCCGGGCCGTGTCAACAACGCAGCGGGAGGGTTCAGCTACGTGGTCCCCGCCGGCTGGAAGGTGGCCGACGCCACGCAGCTGTCCTACGGCCAGGCGTTGCTGAGCAAGGTTCCGCCGGAAGGTGCGCAGCCGCCGAACGACACCAGCGTGCTGCTCGGTCGGCTCGATCTGAAGCTGTTCGCCGGGGCCGAGACCGACAACACCAAGGCGGCTCAGCGGCTCGCCTCGGATATGGGTGAATTCTTCATGCCGTTCCCCGGCACGCGAATCAATCAGGAAACCGTCCCGTTGAGTGCGGGCGACATGACGGGCGTCGCCTCGTATTACGAGGTGAAGTTCACCGACACCAACAAGCCCAACGGTCAGATCTGGGCCGGGGTGATCGGAGCACCGACGCCGCCGGGCGCGCCGCGCGGCCAGCGGGCCCCGGAGCGCTGGTTCGTCGTCTGGCTCGGTACGGCGAACAATCCCGTGCCCAAGCCTGCGGCCACCACGTTGGCGCAATCCATCCGTCCGTGGACGGCCCCGCCGCCGGACCCGAACGCGCCGCCACCCCCAGCAGGAGGGACGAGCACGCCGGGCCAGAACCCGAATGTCGGCGTGCCTGTCCCGGTCGACCCGAACAGCGTTCCCCCCGGGATGATGCCGCCGGCCTAAGGGTTAACCGCCGGTTGGGTTTTCACGGACCAACGTAGGGAACCTGGCCCTCGAGGTTGTTGACGTTGAGCAGATAGCAGTTGGTGCCGCCGAACCCCATGGCTCCTGCGGTCACGCAGCGCTGGAAGGTTCCGTCGCCGGCGATCGGTCCATCGCACGTGGTGCCCCCACCCCACGGCGTCCAACCGCCCTGGCAGCCGGCGCTGGCCGGTGAGGCCAAGGCGATCCCACTGGCCGCCAGACCTGCAACAGCCAGTGCGACAAGTGCTTTCATCTCCCACCTCTTCTTCGCGGTACCGATTCCTGATCACCGGTACCAATTCGGTCTCGGCGCGTCGCCCCGGCCGGAAGGTGAGCCGCGGCCTGCCGCGTTATTGACAGGTTATGCCTTCGTGACCGGTTAGGAAT
>NZ_DATENY010000030.1:0-21890 GCF_035274705.1 Mycobacterium sp.
AATCGTCGACGAGCTCAAGAAGCTGCGGTCAGCGAAGCTCTTGGGCGGGTTCCGCGGGTCCGAGGCCGTCGACCTGGGCGCGGTGGCGAAAGTCGTCTCAACCGTGGGCCGGCTCGTCACAGAGCATCCCGACATCGTCGAACTCGACATCAACCCCCTTCTCGCGCGCTCCGACGGAGTGATGGCTCTCGACGTGCTCATTGTCTGCGGCGACCACACCGGAGAGGCGGTGAGCGACGCATGACGGACAACGCCGGCGCCGATGCTCGAGCGGCGCTTGAGCATTTGTATAAGGCGGAGCGCGAGGCCGGCAACATCCCGGGCCTACCCCAGGTAGACCCGGGCTGGCGTCCCGGCCGCGCCGCGATCGTTGGCGCCGGGACGATGGGCGGTGGGATCGCGATGGCGCTGGCGAATGCGGGTGTCCCTGTGACGCTTATCGATCGGAGCATGCGGGACCTCGACCGCGGTCTGTCACGGGTCGCCGCGACGTATGCCTCGAGCGTGCGCCGCGGTCGGCTCGACCAAGCCGAGGCCGACGACCGGCTTGCCCTCATCCGCCCGGCAACCGACCTGGAGGCGATCGGTGACGCCGACATCGTGGTGGAGGCGGTCTTCGAGGAGCTGACGGTCAAGCAGGACGTCTTCCGCGCGATCGACAAGCACGCGCCGCCAGGGGCCATGCTTGCGACCAACACATCTGCGCTGGACATCGACGCCATCGCGAGCGCGACGTGCCGACCGGAGGACCTCATCGGCGCGCACTTTTTCAGCCCCGCCAATGTGATGCGTCTGCTCGAGGTCGTCCCGGGTGCGCGAACGGCCCCGGTGACCGTCGCTCGCCTGTTCGCGCTCGGCCGGCTGCTCGGCAAGGTGGCGGTTCGTGCAGGCAACGCTCGTGGGTTCATCGGCAACGCGATGCTCTTCGACTACCTCCGGGAGTCGCTGTTCCTGATCGAGGACGGCGCGTTGCCCGCCGACGTCGACCGCGTGCTCACGGAGTTCGGGTTCGCCATGGGCCCGTTCACCATGACCGATATGGCCGGCCACGACCTGGGCGTTGAGTCGCGTCGCAGGGCGATCGCGACCCGGCCGCTGGACCGTCGCTATTCCGATCTGGATCTGCTGCTCGTCGATCTCGGCCGGCTCGGCCAGAAGAGCGGCGCGGGTTGGTACCGCTACACAAAAGGAGACCGGACTCCGCATCCCGACCCGGAGATGAATCGGCAGATCGTCGAGCACTCCGCCCGCATCGGAATCCAGCGCCGCCGGATCGGTGACGACGAGATCCTCGAGCGCTGCCTGTACGCCCTGGTCAACCGGGCAGCGTGGCTCCTCGGCGACGGCATCGCGGCGAAGCCCGGTGACATCGACGTCGTCTACGTCACCGGTTACGGCTTCCCGGCGGCCCGCGGCGGCCCCCTCTACTGGGCCGACTCGGTCGGCCTCGCGACGGTGCTCGGCGGCGTCGAGCACCTGCAGCGGACGCACGGGGTGTGGTGGGAACCCGCGCCCTTGCTTGTCCGGCTCGGCCGGGCAAACGCCACCTTCGCCGATAGCGACACGACGGGAGCCCCCGCATGACCACGCTTTACCAGCCCGCGATCGACCTCGACGGGCTCGACGCACTCGACATGCACACCCACGTCCACGCCTCAGTCACCGAAGACGCCGCCGAGGTGACCGCGACCCTTGCGGCGATGGCGAAGTTCTTCAAGGCCGACGAGCTGCCCCCGGGCACGCTCCCCGACCTCGCCGCGTACTACCGCAAGAGAAACATCGCCGCCGTCACGTTCACCATCGACACCGGACCTGGCACAAAAGAGCAAACGCTGACCAGCGACGAGATCGTGGAGCTGGCCGCCAAGAACAACGACATCATCATCCCGTTCGGCAGCGTGCACCCGGACCGCGGCGAGGAGGGCGCCCGCCTTGCCGAGCGGCTCATCGTCGAGGGAGGCGTCCGCGGCTTCAAGTTTCACCCGAACGCGATGTCCTTCTACCCCAACGACCGCAAGGCTTACGACCTGTACGAGGTGTTCAACGCGCACCGGATCCCCGCCCTGTTCCACACCGGACAGTCGGGCGCCGGTGCGGGCACCCGCGGGGGTGGCGGCATGCGGCTGAAGTACTCCAACCCTCTGCATCTGGACGACGTCGCGGTGGACTTCCCGGACATGCCCATCGTGCTGGCCCACCCGTCGTTCCCCTGGCAGGAGGAGGCCCTCGCGGTCGCCGTCCACAAGCCGCAGGTCTACATCGAACTGTCGGGATGGTCGCCTAAGTACTTCCCTCCGATCCTCGTCCAGTACGCCAACACGCTGTTGCGGGACAAGGTGCTCTTCGGTAGCGACTTTCCCCTCATCACTCCCGACCGGTGGCTGGCGGACCTGGAGAAGACAGAGATCCGCGACGAGGTCAAACCCGGGCTGCTCAAGGGAAACGCGATCCGACTTCTCGGGCTGTGACCAACCACGATTGGGTCAAGGGTGACACATGACGATGCGTGAGACGCTGATCGAGAGCAACGAGCTCTTCATTGCCGGGGGGTGGCGGCAACCGCGGGGAGGTAACCGCATCGAGGTCTACTCGGCGAGCACCGAGGAGCTGATCGGGTCCGTTCCCGAAGGCGTTGAGGCCGACGCCGACGATGCGGTGGCCGCGGCGCGGACAGCGTTCGAGGACCCGTCCGGCTGGTCCTCGTGGTCCCCCACCGATCGCGCGAAGGCACTCGATCGCCTGGCCGACGCACTCGTCGCACGACGTGAAGCGATTGCGCGCCGCGTCTCGATGCAGAACGGCATGCCCATCGGCGTATCCACGCAAATCGAGGGCAACATCCCGGTGATGGTGTGCCGGTACTACGCGGAGCTGGCACGCTCACACCGCTTCTCCGAGGATCGAGAGGGTCTGCTCGGCGGCGTCATCGAGGTCACGCAGAAGCCGGTCGGCGTCGTCGTGGCGATCGTGCCCTGGAACTTCCCGGTCTCACTGATGTTCGGCAAGGTGGCGCCGCTGCTCGCGGCGGGCTGTACGGCGGTCATCAAACCCTCGCCTGAAACGGTGCTCGACTCGCTGGAGGTCGCCGAGGCGATCATCGAGGCCGGGATACCGGCCGGCGTGCTGAACATCGTGCCCGGAGGACGTGAGCTCGGCGCCTACCTGGTCGAGCACCCAGGCGTCGACAAGGTCGCCTTCACCGGCTCCACAGCAGCCGGGCGCAGGATCGCCGAGCGCTGCGGCACGCTCCTTCGGCCGGTGACGCTTGAACTCGGCGGCAAGTCAGCCGCCATCATCCTCGACGACGCCGACCTGACCCAGTCGCTCGAGCAGCTGTTCCTCGCGACCCTCCTCAACAATGGTCAGACGTGCTTCATCGGGACGCGGGTGCTCGCACCGATGTCACGCTATGAGGACGTGCTGCAGACGTTCGCCGGTCTTGTCGGCGCGCTGCAGGTCGGCGACGCCCTGGACCCATCGACGCAGATCGGCCCGATGGTGTCCGCGGTCCACCGCGATCGCGTCCAGCGCTACATCGACAAGGGCAAGGCGGAGGGCGCGACGGTCGTCGTGGGTGGCGGGCCACCTGAGCAACAGCGAGGCTGGTTCGTACAGCCAACGGTGTTCGCCAGCGTGGACAACTCGGCGACGATTGCTCGAGAGGAGATCTTCGGGCCGGTGCTGTCGGTGATCGCATACGAGACCGTGGAGGATGCGCTGGCGATTGCCAACGACTCGGAGTACGGCCTCGGCGGGTCGGTCTGGTCCAGCAATCCGGAGAAGGCGCAGAAGGTGGCGCGCCGCGTGCAGACCGGCACGGTCGGCATCAACCATTACACGCTCGACCCAGCAGCGCCGTTCGGCGGCATCAAGGCGTCGGGGATCGGTCGCGAGCTGGGGCCGGAGGGCCTCCAGGCCTATCTGTCGATCCAGTCGATGTTCAAGACTGCCCCTGCCCCCGCTGGCCCTTCGTAGAGTGCTTCAGGAAGTCGCCGAAGGCCCAGGCGCGCCAACGGTTCCCGCGCATCAGCAGCCGTTCGGTTCACGCCGACGATGCACATGCACGGGCTCGCGCCTCGACTAACCGATCCCGCGACCGTTCGGCGGCCGCGACCGCCTTGTCGACAAGCGCCTGGTCGACCATTCGGCCGGCCCTCTTGACGTAGCGGCCTGCGACAAGGACGTCAACGACTGCGCCCGGGTGGCCGTAATTGACAACGGCGGCGACCGGATCGATCACGGAAGCGGTCCCTGGTTGCCGGAGATCGAGGACAACGATGTCGGCAGCCTTGCCCGGGGTGAGACTACCGATCTCATGATCGAGCCCGCTGGCCCGAGCACCCTCGATCGTGGCGAATGCCAACACATCTCGCTCAGTCAGCGCCACCGTGGGCGAGGCTCCAGTGAACACCTGCGCCGCGGTCTCGGCGATGAGGGCTGACCGCATGACCGAGAACATGTCGCCGGGCGCGCTGGGCTCGGCGTCAATGCTGAAGCTGGGCCGAATGCCCGCAGCGACGAGCCGAGCTGTTGCGGGTGCCCCGATTCCGGGCATCGCCAACTCGATATAGGCCGACACCGAAGCGCTTCCCCCGCTGTCTGCCAGCATGCGAAGCTCCTCATCGGATGTGCAGGAGCAGTGAATGAACAGGAGATCTGGCCCGAGGAGGCCCTCTCCGGCCAGCGCGGCGATTCCGCGGTGACGGCTGGATTCGACCCCGCCGATGTGCATCGATGACCGCAAGCCCAGTTCGCGGGCAAAGCGCAGGTCGTCGCGGGTCACCGGCATCCCGGAGAGCTCCGGCCCGCGGAGCATCAGCGCGAAGGTCACCAGCCCGCCACCGGCACTTCGACCGCGATCGAGGATTTCGGTGATGTACGTCGGATGGCGGCGGGGATTGTCTTGCGCCCGCCACGCATAGGTGTCGATGGACGGCCACCCATAGGCCAATACCGCTCGGCCACCTCCGTCGACGAGGGCCTGCAGGACCGCCTCGGTATGTTCTGGGCTGTTCTGGACGTGCGACTCGTCGCGGACCGTGGTGATCCCGGCCTCCAGCGCACCGAGTGCCCCTAACAGGTCGCCGGCGTAGGCGTCCTCAGGCGTGATGAGGCCGCCGAACTCCGCGCGAATTATCCGCGCATACCCGAGATAGTCGGTCCAGGTCGCCGTCCCGCGCAATGCCGTCTCCCACATGTGCCGGTGGGTATCGACGAAACCGGGCACGATCACCATGCCGGCTGCGTCCACGACTGAGGCGTTCTCCGGGACGTCGATCCGGGTTCCGACGGCGGCGATCCTGCCGTCCACGATCATCAGGTCGCCGACGAGCTCCCCGAGAGTGGGGTCCTGGGTCAGCAGGTGCGCCCCTCGATAGACCACGGCGGTCATCCCGCGGCCTCGCTTTCGGGATACGGCGGACAGACGCAGGTCACGAAGTCGTCTCGACGTCCGCGCCAGTCAAGATCACGGCAAGGGTGGCGGGCTTGTCGGACCGGTTGCGCCAGCCGTGGCGCGTCGCGTTCTGGACGACGGCGTCACCCGCGCGCAGATGGGTGAGGTGTCCGTCGTCTAGCTCGAGCCAGATTTCTCCGTCAACCACGATGACGTAGTCGACCGTCGGCGTGGTGTGCATCCCATCGGGCTCGAATCTCTCGGCGAGTCCCGGACCGTGTTCGAACTGTTCGGCCACGAATCCGGGACCGTCGAACGCGGGTGTGCCCATCACTGCGTCCGGTGGGAACGTCAACACCATGAGGCGGGTACCGCCGGGGCCGGGTACCAGCGATTGGGTTTTACCGGTTGGATCCTCGCCGGACTTGCTGACCGGCTCGCCGGGTTCGGTCGCCCACGCCACCGACGTCACACATCCCGGGAAGGAGATGAACTCATGTGTGCGGGGCGGAACCCCGTCATCCACGACGACCGAACGTCCGCGGCTGTCGTGTCCGGTGACGACCCTACGCATGCTGGACCTCCTGTGGTTGGGTGCCGGTGGCCGGTAGGTCGTGGCGAAGCTGCGCCGCCTCGTAAAACGCGCGCAGCTCGCGAGGGATGTCGGGACCCGCGGGCTGGTAGAGCACGCCGGTCGCACCGGCATCCTCGAGATGACGCAGCCAGGCCGCGACCTCGAGAGCAGTCCCGGTCATGGTGCCCCGTCGTATCACCTCGGCGGACAGGAAGCGACGGTCGATCGCATTCGGCTCGATCAAGTGGCCGCGGAAGAACTCGAGGTGCCGACGGCGCGCATCGACGGCGGCGATCGCCGTCGCGTAGCCGATGGCCTCTTCCATCCCTGCCAGCGGCCCGTACTCGCCAAGGTGCAAAGCCAGCGAGGCGCCGGGGCCGGCGGCTTCGGTCACGCGCGGCGAGTCGATCGGCTCGCCCTCCTCGAGAACTGTGCCCGCGTAGGTGAGGTTGCACAGCCCGTCGAACGGGACGGGGTTGCGGCCGTGGATGGGCGCGGTGACGACACCTGCGCCGAGGTTCGTCGCCGTCCCAAATCCTTTGGGGCCGTGGGCTGCCACCCACATCGGCACCTCGATCGGAAAGGTGATGCCGGTCGCGGGCCCGTGCATCAGGCCGACGATGGTGCCCTCCCACTCGACCTCGCCGCCGGCAAGCAGCGTGCGCAACCCCATCACATAGTTCTCGAGATCAGCCCACTTCGACGGCGGCCGACCCAGATAGGCCGCACTGGTCAGCCCCACCCCGACTCCAGCGTTGAACCGGCCGGGCGCGACGGTCGCCAGATGGGCGATGAGGGCCGCGTTCATCGTCAAATGCCGTAGATGAGGGGTGAACACCGAGACGCCGAGCTGGATATCGGTCGTGCGCGCCGCGGCCATGCCGAGGGTAATTCCCGTGTCGGCGAACGAGATTGGCACGTCATAGACCCACGCCTGCTGGTAGCCGAGCTCCTCGGCCAAGACGATGTGGTCGGGGGTGTCGAGCGAGGGCGCGAAGGCGCAGTTGATCTGCATTGCGGTGCTTTCTTGCCTAGGATTCGGTCCGTCATGTGGACCATTTGGTCCGTATCGAGGGACGCTACCGGCCGCCAATGTGACTGTCAACACACAAACTGCGCGCTTTCGTGCGCAGTGGAAGCGCCTGGCCGGGCATCGCTGGTACCGAAATGGCTGGTTCATATCGCGGACCGAGTGCGCATGGACGCGACCCATCACGACCACGGCGCGCGGATGAATACGACGGATGCCGTTTCACCCGTCGCGGCCGGGGCCTTCTGATACCGAGCTGGAGCCGCCTAGATCGACGAGACTCCTGGATTGACGACGAAGTTCGTGAATCCACCATTTCGGCTGGGCAGCCCCGAAATCGCCTCGTTCACTTGGTCCAGTGGGTAACAGACATGTTCGAACACCGAGAGATCGAGCGTTCCCACCCCAGCCATTTCGGCTAGAGCTTGGCCGTCACCGGTCGTGAACCAGGGCGATCCCTCCATGCTCTGCCCATTGGCCATCATGAGGTCCAACTTCATGCCCACGTGGCCGGCTACTCCGCCGATGTTGTAGGCCCGCCCACCTCGGCTCAACGACCGCATGCCTTGCTGCACGGCCTCGTGCGCACAGCCGGGACCGAGCGCGTCGATGAAGACATCGACGCCACGGCCGTTCGTCTGGGACATCACCCAACTGTCGATGGCTTCGCCGTTGGCGGTCGAGAACACGTCGATGCGGTCGGGTGCGAGCGCTTTGACTTGGGCCAATAGCTCAGGATTGCGGGCGGTGCCGAGAATCTGCGTCGCGCCCATGGCAAGGCCCAACAGCGCGCCGCCCACGCCCAGGGTGCCGCTGATGCCGTTGATGAGCAGGCTGCGGCCCCCTCCGACGTTGCCCTTGCGCATCGCTGAGTACATCGTGCCCAGATAGCCGAAGCGCGCCGCTTGGTTGTAGGTGACGTTGTCGGGCAGCTTCACCAGCGCATACTGCGGCGCGATCATGTACTCACACAGTCCGCCATACGGATAGTCCTCGAAGAGCTTGATCGACTTCTGCGAGGCGCCCATGTAGCCGCCCAATGCGTAGTACTCGCAGTGGATGCTGTTGTCGCTGCGGCAGGCTCGGCAACCACCGCAGACGCGACCCGGGTTCACATATACCCGATCACCGGGCTGCCATTCGTGCACCTTGGAGCCGACCGCGGTGATTTCGCCCGCCGGATCGAGCCCGAAGATCGCGGGCAACGGCGGCAGCGGCAGTTCAGGAAACCACGCTGGCCAGTTCGCGAGAATGTTCGCGAAGTTTGGCATGATCCCGCACGCGTGGACGCGTACCTGCACATCCCTATCGCCAGGTTCCGGGATGGGCAGTTGCTCGATTTTCATCTTGTCCGCAACGTGGTGCAGGCGAGCCGCCATCATCATCATTGAACTCTCCTTCGTGAAACTCGGTCGACGTCAAGCTGCTACCTCGGACGGCGACCGTGGTGCGGCGACATGAATCACCTTGTGCGGCACCAGAAAACGGTGTTAGATGTCAGCGCGTCCGACGATCGGCGTGCGGATCGTGCCGATCGATTCGACCTCGACCTCGACCTCGTCACCCGCGACGAGCAGCCGCGGGGGCTTGAAGCTCATTCCGACGCCTCCCGGCGTACCCGTGGCGATGACGTCGCCCGCCGTGAGTGTCACCGTGTCGGTGATGTAGGCGATGATCTTCGCGAGGCTGTGGATCATCTGGCCGGTATTGGCATCCTGAACCGTTTCGCCATTGACTCTCGTCATCAGCCGCAGGTTCGACGGGTCGGCGATTTCGTCAGCGGTCACCAACACCGGGCCGATCGGGCCGCTTCGGTCGGCGTTCTTACCGAGCGTGAACTGCAGCGTCTCGGTCTGCTTGCGCCGAGCCGAGAGGTCGTTGAACGCGGTGTAGCCGAGGACGTGCTCGAGGGCGTTCTCTTCGGTCGCACCCCACACATCGTCCTTGATGACGGCGGCGAGTTCGACCTCCCAGTCCAGTCCGTCCTCTTTCGGGGGCACAGGCACGGGCGTCCCGTCCGTCACCAGGGTCGACTCCCAGCGGCCGAAGATCATCGGCGCCTTGGGCTCATCGATCCCGCCAACCTCCAGGGCCTCCTCAGCGTGCATCTTGTAGTTGATTCCCACGCAGAACACCCGCGACGTCACGGGCACAAAAGGCACCACATCGAGCTCCGCAAGAGGTATCTGTGCCTGCCCGGACGACTCGACGGCGCCGCCGCGGCGGTAGAACTCGTCAACGTCCCCCAACGGGGTGACCATGCCATCGGACACTGCGCCGATGAGTCGGGCTCCATCCTGCTTGTAGCCAATCAGTCTCACAATTATCGCCTTTCGTGATTGCACGGTCGATGCGACCGCACATCTGGTCTAGGTCAGTTCTTTTCCGGCATTTCCGAAAAGACCTCCCACTCCGCGTCCTCCGGGAAGTCGTCGTGGGCGATGTCGCTGCCGAGTTCGCGCCACACCTCGTAGGCGATTTCGCGGGTGATCAGCCCGTCGCGCATCTGGAAGCAGTGCACGAGCCGGGCGTATACCTCGGTGCCCTTGGGGAACGGCATGTTGGGCATCAGCGCGGGGTCGCCGATGACGTACGCGTGGGCGATCTGGTCGTCGAAGACGAACTCCTCGGTGGCGAATCGGCGCAGTCCGAGGGTCTTGCGATAAGCGAGGGTGCGGAAGATGTTCCGGTAGGCTTCGAGCACCTCCTTGGGATCCTTCATCACAACGCCACGACTGGGTGCCTCCCACGTGATGTCGTCGGCATACACCGCAATGGCTTTCTCCACCTCATCCGGGTTCTCGGTGTGGAAGTGGAAGTCGACCACCTTGAGGTTGCGCGCGATGATCTCGTCCCGGGTCAGCTCGCTATCGGGACGCGGGTCGAACCCGAGCTCGGCGAGGGCGTCCCTCTTTGTAATGGTCATATCATGCCCTTCAGAATGACGTGGGTATTGGGTTAGGTTGTGGCCGAAGCACTTTCGGCCCAGATGTACGCCGTGTGATCATTGGGTCACGTCGATGACCACCCGGCCCTGCACACGGCCGGCCAGGATCTCGCCGGCCAGCTGCGTCACCTTCGACATCGGCTCCACTCGGGTCATCTCGGCGAGCAGCTCCGGCCGGAGGTCTCGGGCCAATCTCGCCCACGCCGACTTCCGTTTGGACAGCGGCGCCATCACGGAGTCGACGCCGATCAGTGCGACGCCCCGGAGGATGTGCGGCAAGACGGTACCGGGCAGGTCGGCACCACCGGCCAAGCCACATGCGGTTACCGCTGCCCCGTAGTTGGTCTGCGCCAGCACGTTCACCAACGTGGTGCTGCCGACGGAATCGACCGCTCCCGACCAGCGCTCCTTCTGAAGCGGACGGCCGGCGGCGGACAGACTCTCGCGGTCGATCAGCCCAGTGGCACCCAACCGCTTCAAATAGGGGTGTGTATCGGCGCGCCCCGTCGATGCCGTGACGCTGTATCCGCGTGCCGAAAGGAGCGCGATGGCAACGGATCCCACTCCCCCGGCGGCTCCGGTAACCAGAACATCTCCCGCTTCGGCCGAGATGGCGCCCCAATCTTCGAGGGCATCGACACACAGCGCGGCCGTGTAGCCCGCCGTACCGATCGCCATGGCCTGTTCGAAGGTGAAGGCCTCGGGGAGGGGCACAATCCAGCCTGGATCGACACGTTGATACCGCGCATACCCGCCCCAGTGGGATTCGGACATTCCCCAACCGTTGACGATGACTTTGTCGCCGGCGCGCCAGTCCGCCGACCGGGATTCGACCACGGTGCCCGCGAGATCGATGCCGCCGACCATCGGCAGCGTGCGAGCCACCTTGCTCTTGTTGCCGCTCAGAGCAAGGCCGTCTTTGTAGTTGAGGCTGGAGTAGGCGACCTCGACAAGCACGTCGCGATCGGGTAGGTCTTCCAGACCGATCTCCTTGACCGACGAGGTCGCCCCCGAATCGGTCTCCTCGATCAGTACAGCCTTGAAACGCTCATTCATGGGATATTCCCTCTCGCAATGCTTTTGTCAATTCACTGTCTTCGCGGGGACCCGATCCGCCGGGGCTAGGGGTCGACATCGAACCAAGACTCCTTGAACGGGGCATCACGAATCTCCTTGTAGCGCTTCCAGTCCTGCTTCATCAGGTCCGAGAAGAGTTCGCCGTTCCAGGCTCTGTGCTCGCCGGAGCACGAATTGGTCGCGGCGTTGAATGCGATGCCGGCCTCTTTTTGAGCCTTCCAACCTGAGACGTTCATGCCGTAGTTGATGACGCGCCGGTTCATGATCATCGTGTCGCGCGGCATGGCGGCGATACGCCTCGCCAAGTCGTGCGCTTTGGGCAGCAATGAATCCGGTGCCACGACCTCCAGAACCAACCCGATCTCCTTGGCCTTATCGGCCGTGATGAGTTCGCCGCTCAGGGCCATGAACTTCGCCCACTGCGGTCCAATCAAATAGTTCAGCGCCTCAACGCCCGTCCCACCAAAGCGGGTTTCGATGAGTCCGAAGCGTGCCTCACTGGACGCGACCAAGATGTCGAAGTGGGCGGCCATCATGAGGGCAGCGCCGTAACAGATCCCATTGATGGCGCCGATGACGGGCTTGCGAAGCTCGCGGATCTTCTCGTTGTCGACGTCTTCCTCGCTGAGGAACCAGTACCAATCGAGGCCCGATTCAGGCTTGCGCCCGGTGGTGACGTCACCGCCCGAGGAAAATGCTCGTCCTGAGCCCGTGATCACCACACATCCCACGGAGTCGTCGGCGTCCGCCTCGACGAGCAGCTCGACGATCGCGCGCTGCATGCTGTTGGGTCCATGGCTGATCGCGTTCAGCTGCCGCGGCCGGTTGAGAGTGATCGTGCCTACGCCGTCGGCGACGCTGTAGCGGACGAAGGGTTCTTCTGTTCCGGGAGGCTGCTCGGTGGTCACGGTCTGGTCTCCAAAGATCGAATCTGGGTGCATCGAAAGGTTGGTCCGCTCATGGGTGGGCGGCGGCGTTCGGTGGCGGATGGTCGGCGGAGTCGCGGAGAAGTACCAGTGCGTCGACGGCCACGATCCCGTCCGGTGTGAGCGCCACAGGGTTGATGTCCAGTGACTCCAGCCACGGGCGCGCAGATACCGCCAGATCACCGATGCGGCGGAGCAATTGCGCCAGCACGTCTTTGGGCCACGGCGCACTGCCTCGCGGTCCGTCCAGGACGCCCCCGACGTTCACGTCGCGCACGAGTCTTGCGGCCTCATCGACGTCGAACGGTGCCAACCTGCCGACGACCTGGCGCATGACCTCTACGAAGATTCCACCCAGTCCGCAGACGACGAGCGGGCCGAGCTCGCTGGCCGAGTTCACTCCGACCAGTAACTCACTGCTGATGCGGTATTGGGGTTGCACGACGACGACGGATGACTCGCCGAGTTCTTCTGCCAGCGAACGCAATTCCTTCACAACGCCGGCCAAGTCGTCGGCCGCCACATTGAGGCGGACCGCTCCGATGTCGCTGCGGTGAGGAACGTCGGCCAGCTTCACCACGTACGGCGAATCGAAGGGAATGTCCGTCTGGGCCGGATCCGAAGTTCCGATGACGGCATACGGGGCCACGGGCACGCCAAAGCTCGCCAACAACTCCATGCTCGCCGCGAAGTCCAGCATGCGGCCGGCGGTCGGGTGCTCGACAATCGACGAAGGCGCGGGAAGCGCGCGGGGGTCGGCATGGTCGTGCCGACTTGGGGGCGTGAAGGTGACGAAGTCCGCCATCGACTTCAGCGCACGCACCGTGGCGCGTAGACCGCGCGTGACAGCGATGCCCTGGTCGAGATAACGCTGCACTTCCTTGCCGATGGGCCCGCCCTCGAAAGAGCCGACGATCAGTAACTTGTCCGTCTCCGCAACGAGGTCGAGGGCGGGACCGGCGAACGCGTTGAGGGCATCTTCGGCGCCATCGCACACGGGACTCTGGACGAGGACCGTATCGACGTCGTCCGATCCGAGGAACGTGCGCAGAGCCGAGGTCGTCACGCGTGGATCGATCATGGCCGCTCCGGTGAGATCCAGCGGATTGACCACGGTGGCACCGGGAATCGCCTCGTTGATCTGTCCGCGGAGCCCTTCCAACGGCGGAGGATCGATGCCTTCCTCCGCGCACACGTCGCTGGCCATGGTCACCATGCCGCCGGACCCCGATGCGATCGCCAGGCCGGCGACGGACGTCCATCTCGAGGGCGCGACCTGATCGAAGAGCACCGCTCGATCCGCCAGGTCGACAAGGTCGTTGGCCACGATGACGCCGTGCTGACGCAACGCGGTCTCATAGATCCATGATTCTCCGGCGACCGCGCCGGTGTGCGACTTCGCGATCGCCTGGCCTCGGGAACTTCGCCCATTCTTCAGCGCCAAGACGGGCTTGCCGGCCGCGATCATCCCATCGACGGCGGTCCAGAACGCCGCAGGGTTCCGTATCGTTTCGATCAACAGGCACACGGCGTTCGTCGAGTCGTCCGTGGACAGGTAATCGATGACCTCGGCCATGTCCACGACTGCCTCGTTGCCGGTCGAGACGAGGTAGCTGTACCCGATCCGACGTTCGACGCCGGCGATCCCCATCGGCATCATGGTCGCGCCGCTGTGTGTGACGAACGCAAGCCGCCCCGGCGAAATCGGCAGCCCTGGCGGCGAGCCGGCCAGGTGGAGCCCGCGCCCGGGCGCAACGATCCCATTGCAGTTCGGTCCGATCACGGGCATCGAGCCCGCAGCGGCCACCAACCTATCTTGAAGATCCCGCCCGGCCGGGCCGGCTTCGGCGAAGCCTCCGGCATTGACGATGACGCCACCGATTTCCAAAGCAGATGCTTCAGCCGTGACGTCGACGGCAGCTGCACTGTTGGTGAAAACCAATGCAACGTCCACGCTCACGCCCTGCTCGGCGAGTTCGGTCAGGGAGCGCGAGGTGCTCCGGCCCATGACGTTCTCGCCGCGACGGTTGACCAAGTGCAGCGTGATTCCGCGGGGCGCCATGGCCTCGACGGCGTTTCGCGAGCGTGCCCCGGTCTCACTGGCTCCGACGATGGCAACGCTTCTCGCCGTGAAGATCCGCTCGAGTCGGTGCCCGCTGCCGGTCACGCCGCCACCACTTTCAGGTGGAGCTGCTCGCGCAGTGAGTCGAACAGTGACCGCACGCCGTCGGCGTCGGCCGCACCACCGAAGATGTAGCAGTCAGGCCGAACCAGCACCAATCGGCAGCCGAGGTCGTTCAGCCATCGCGCGTAGTTCCCGCCGACATCCTCAAAGCCGTCCTGGCTTGGATCGGCACCGAGGACGACTTCAGTCGCGTTGAGCTGCTTGAGCACGTGGCGGTCTGCGGCGCGCAGCGACGCCACGAGGGATTGGTCGACCGAGAGGAGCAGCCAGTTGGCGCCAACGTGGTTGTCCAGAAGCGATTCCCGACCTGAACGAGTCACGGTGAATTGGGCGGATAGCTGCCCAGCCGGTGAGACCACTTCCCCGCCGATTCTCATCAGGAATCCATCTGAGAGTGGAGGTACCGTCCCGTAGCCGTTCTTCAGATTCGTCGCAACAAGGCCTTCTCTCATGCGCGCGTCCCGTTCGCGCATCACATCCGGATCGGTCGACCAGTAGATTTGGGCTCTCTCTGACGCAATCTTCATCAGTTCGAGGACTTGCGGTTTTCTCTCGTCGGTGTAGCTGTCCAGAATGGCCGCACCCGCTATCCCTCGTAACACCAGGTCGAGTCGCCAGGCGAGCGCCGCCGCGTCACGCTGTCCGCTGCACATTCCCTGGCCCTGGAACGGCGGCATCCGGTGCGCGGCGTCACCCGCCAAAACGATGTTCCCGCAACGCCATTGATCGAAAACCAAGGTCTCGAACTCGAACACCGTATGACGGATCAGACGTGAATTCTCCGGCGTGAATCCCCACGGCGCGATCAGTTCCCAAGCTTTGGTCTCGGTGCTCATCTCCGCCGACGTCTCGTCGTCGTGCACCGCAAATTCCCAGCGGGCAAATCGCTTCCCTGACTCTCGCCAGGCGCAGTAGGGCCGGGGAAGCATCATTCCCACTTCGCTATCCGGCATCGTCGCCCCCACCGCGGGGTCGAGCCGGTCGGCGAAGATAACGAGATCCCGCGCCTTATACCCAAGGTCTTGAACGCTGCCGTTCAGATGTCTGCCGACGACGCTGTTGGCACCGTCCGCGCCGATCAGCCAACGGGTTTTCAGTACTTGCCGCTCACCCGTCGCGACCCATTGACCATCATGGGACTCACCGAACGAGATGCCGACGCGGTACTGGCCGTCCGCGTCTTCCTCGATGTTGTCGGCCTGCCATCCCTGGCGCACGGTGACGTTACCGGTGCTGCGCACATTGGTGTCCAGCATCCGCTCTAGATTCGGTTGATAGAGCGAATAGTGGGACCACCAGCCTTGTTCTGACGGCTCTGCCTCGACCTTGGCCATCTGCACGCCATCTGCGTCGAGGATGACCGTGTGCCCGGTGATGGACGAGTCCGCTGCGATCGGATCCGCGATGCCCATTCTCTGGAACAGTCGCATGACCTCGCCGTCGACGTGACCGGCTCGGGGCAGCTCATAGAGGTCGGACCATCTCTCGATCACGACGGTCTTGTGCCCGGCTTTTCCGAGCCAGTACGCGAGCGCGAGACCTGTCGGCCCGTATCCGATGATCGCTACATCGAATGGTTCCACAGTCATTCTGGTCCCTTAGTCGAAGTTGAGGATGATGCTCTTACGGACCGTGAAGTGTTCGAGCATGGACTCCAGGGTGAGTTCGCGGCCCAGCCCTGACTGCTTGTATCCGCCGTAGGAGATGTTCGGTCCGGCGACCTGCGCCTGGTTGACCTGGACAAATCCGGCTTGCAGGGCCTCGACGGCGGAAAGCGCCATCTTCATGTCGCGGGTCCAGACGCTGGCTGCGAGGCCGAAGTCGCTGTCGTTGGCGATGGCGATGGCTTCCTCCAAGGTGTCGAAAGGCATCACGCAGGTCACCGGGCCGAAAATCTCTTCACGCGCAACGGGATTGGTGTTGTCGATGCCGGTGAAGATCACCGGTCGCACGAAGAACCCCTGCGAGAAGCGGTCGCCCTGTGGGAGCTCCCCGCATTCGTGCGCGGTTGCGCCCGGCGTCTGCCGGCCCTGCTCGATGTAGCCCTGCACTTTCTGCAGCTGCGGTTCGGAGATGATCGTGCCGATGTCCGTCGCTTCGTCGAACGGGTCGCCGATCACGAGCTGAGCCACCTGTGATCGGAGTTTCGCCACGAATTCGTCGTGCAACGACCGGTGAACGAGGATGCGAGACGCTGCGGTGCAGCTCTGCCCTTGGCGAGTGAAGCGCATCGCGACGAGCGCGCCGGCTACGGCCTTGTCCACGTCCGCGTCGGCCAGCACCAGCATCGGGCTCTTGCCGCCGAGTTCAAGAGTCACCGGAACGAGCTTGGCCGCCGCCGACTGGTAGATCAGCCTGCCGGTCTCGACGGATCCGGTGAAGGTGACTTTCGCAACCTGCGGATGCGCTACCAGCGGCGCTCCGCAACCGACACCGTCACCCGACAAGACGTTGAGAACACCTGGCGGCAGCACCTCATTCAATATCTCGGCGGCCCGCAGCACCGCCAACGGCGTTTCTTCCGCACTCTTCACGATGACGGTATTGCCGGCAACCAGGGCGGGTGCGATCTTGACCGCCATCAGCATGAGCGGAACGTTCCACGGCAGAACCGCCGCAACAACGCCGATCGCGTCGCGTTGGGTGTAAGCGAGCACGCCGGGACGCATGGGTACGGTCTCGCCCTTGAGCTCACTCGCCAGTCCACCGAAGAACTGCAGAACATCGGCGAAATTGGCTGCCTCCGGGCGACATTCCGTGCGTAGGGCCTTGCCCGACTCGAGCGCAAGCAGGAGGGCGAGCTCCTCGACGTGCGCGGCCAACGTGCGCGAGCACTCGATGAGCAGTCTGCCCCTGTCGCGGGCTGGAAGCTGAGCCCACGCGGGCTGGGCAGCACTCGCCGCGGCGACTGCGATCTCGACGTCGGACGCATCCGCGTCGGCCACGCTGCAGATCAGATCCTGCGTCGCCGGGTCACGTAAGTCGAACTGGCGCACCGCCGTTGGGCGGGTCAGTGCTCCGTTTATCAGGACGTATCCCGAAAGGCGTTGCGCCGAGCAGAGGGCGGACGCTCGCAGGTCGGCGCTGTTGCGAAGACGGACGCCGTTGTCAGTCTTGGTACTCATCGTTGATGCCCTTCAGTTCGTGAAACGGTCGCACGAAGTAGGTTGCGGTGGGCGGCGACTGTGCCGGGGTCAGCTGATGCGAGCACTCCGACACAGTCGGCAACGAGCCGGTCGAGGTGGTGACTGCACTCGTCGACCAAGCCAATCCTTTCGGCTTGCGTTCCGTCGACGCGCAGACCCGTGTACAACATCCGCGCTGCGCGGCTGGGACCCACCAGCGTGGCCAGCCGCGCGATCGAGTCCTCGTCATAGACAATGCCGTGCCGAACAGCGGGGATCGCAAAGATAGCGTCCGGATGGGCGAAGCGGATATCGCACGCCAGCGCAAGACTGCAGCCGGCGCCGATGCTCGGACCGTCCACACGGGCCACGCTCGGTACCGGAAATTCCGCGATCGCCGCCACGGTTCGGACTACGAGTTCACGAAATGACGCTGACGCGCTGCCGTCGCGCTCTTTGACCGCGGCCAGGTCCGCGCCGGCGCAGAACGCCCCGGTGCCGCCCTGGACCACTAGAACCCGCACATCCGGGCGCCCGGTGGCAGCATCGAGATGCGTGAGGATCGTCTCGAGCATGTCCCATGACAGCGCGTTGCGTTTGTCTGGACGGCGCAATTCCAGGACCGCCACCCCGTCGGTGATGTCGAACCCGATGTGTCGCGAAACCGCTGTCGCCGTCACGAGACCAGGCTCTCGGCCGACGCGTCGATTCCGATGACGCCAGCCTGCACCAATTGCGCGATCCGATCCTCGCCCAAGCCCAGCTCGAACAGCAGATCCAGGGAGTCGGCGCCGGTTCGAGGCGCCCGGGTCCGCGCCCGTGGGGCGCCGTCTGACACTACCGGGGTGTTGACGATGCGTTCTTGCCCGAACCGTTCGCGGTCGCGCGGGAACAGGTTCCGGGAGGCGTACTGAGGATCGTTCAGAACCTGACCGATGCTGTTCACGGGGCCGCAGGGCACGCCGACCTCTCTCAGGCGCGCAATCCAGACGTCGCGCGCATCCGTGTCGAAGCGCCTCTGCAGGATCGCCGCGAGCGCGTCGCGGTGCACGAAACGCTCGTACTCGGTAGCGAACCGGTCGTCATCGGTGAGATCTATGCCGAGCACTCGACATAGCGGTAGCCACGAACGATCCGTGCCGCCGATGACCAGCAGCTGCCCGTCACTACAACCGAACGCTTGATACGGTGCCGCCAGCCGATGCGCGGTCCCCAACGGGCCGGGCTCCTCACCGGCACCGAGATAGTCGGCTACCTCCCAGACCGACCAGCCTGCAATCGTGTCGGCCAGTGACACATCTATATGGGCACCGCCATGGCCCGCACGGGCACGTTGCAGTGCGGCCAAGACGCCGATGGCCCCCCACATCCCGGCTCCAAGGTCCGCGATGGGGTAACCGGCCTTTGCCAGTCGTCCTTCTGCGCTGCCAGTGACGCTGAGCAGACCCCCGTAGGCTTGCGCTATAAGATCAACGCCCTTGGCATCACGCATCGGCCCTCGCTGGCCGAAACCCGAAATCGAGCAGTACACCAAATCCGGGCACTCGTCTTTGAGATCGTCGTAGCCAAGTCCCTGTTTGGCCAGCGCACCCACCCGGAAGTTCTCAACAAGAACGTCCACCTTTTTCGCGAGCCCACGCACCACCCGCTGGCCCGCCTCAGAACGAATGTCGACCGCGAGGCTCCGCTTGCCCCGGTGCACCAGATCGAACGGTAACGACAGCCGCTCCGGGCCAACGAGCCTGCGCCGCAACGCATCACCCTCCACTGGCTCGACCTTGATGACCTCTGCTCCGAGATCACCGAGGATCGTCGTGCAGTAAGGGCCCGCGAGCGCGCCGGTGATGTCCAATAGGCGAATGCCTTCGAGGAAGGCGGGACGTTGCCCGCCGTTGCGATCGCCGGAACCGTCCTCATGCCAGGAAGCCACGTCGCGCACGCCCCTCAACTGATCCGTAATATGGACCGATCGGACCATATAGAGGGACGCTACAACCGGGTCAAGGTGACTGTCAACACTCTCCATCGATCGCCTTGACTCGTCGGCACGTGACATGCGCGGGACGGTCACGCGGATGCGATACTGGTCTGCAATACGGACCGATCGGTTCACATGCGCGGATCAGGAGTGCTTGTGCGAAGTGTGCGGACGACCTTCCAGATTCTGGACGCGGTTGCCGAAAACCAGCCCATCGGGCTCAGTGAACTGGCACGCCGACTCGACCTACCCAAGAGCACCGTGCAGCGCAGCCTGGCCACACTCGCCGATCTGGGTTGGATCCGCGCCGACGGCAGAGAACTGACCCGCTGGACGCTCGGGGAACGGGCCAGGACTTTGAGCGAAAAGATCGATGACGAGGGCCGTCTACGCGATGCTGCCCTGCCGATCCTCGGACAGCTCAACAGCGACACGCTTGAGACCATCCACCTGGCTGTGCTCGAGTCCCGCACCGTTCGCCTGATCGAACGCGTCGACAGCAAGCACCCACTGCGGCTCGTGAAGCCGATCGGCAGCCGCTCCCCTTTGCATGCCTCGTCCAACGGCAAATCCATGCTCGCGCATCTGCCCGAGGCAGAAGTCGACGCCTACCTCTCCACCGGGCTGACGCCTGTCACCGCCCACACCATCACCGACGCCGAGGGTCTGCGCGCCGAACTCAAGGCCATCCGCGAACAGGGGTACGCCATCGCCGACGAAGAGCTCACCGATGGGATTATTTCGGTCGCTGCGTGCATTCGCTCGGCCGACGGTGCGAGACCCGTCGCATCGATCAGCATCTCCGGACCCTCAGTCCGTATGCGAGAACATCGCCATAACTATGGACAGAAGGTCGCACAGGCGGCGGCCGAGGTCGAGGCCAACCTGCGCCCTTAGGCCGAGCGCGTGCTCAGAATCGATGTTCGGCGCGCAAGGCACACGCACCCGGCTACCGACCCGTTCACACCGATGTTCCGGCTGGCGGAACATTCAACTGGTCACGCGGGCGGTGCGCAGCCGACACTGTTTTCGCTCTGCGCCGCGGGCTCAGGGAGCGTTTGATATGCCCACCATAGGTGGGCCCTGCGGTGACGCTTATGTGGTGGGCTCGTGAACTCGCCGCCGCACTGCCGGGCCGCTTTGAATCAGGAAGGGAATGGTGATGGGTCTTAACCCGCTGCAGCGCACCATTTTCAATGACGATCACACCGCCTTCCGTAAGGCCGCGCGTGACTTCGCCGAGCGTGAGGTGGTTCCGAACCTCGCGGCGTGGGAGGCGCAGAAGAGCGTTGATCGACAGCTTCTTTCCAAAGCCGGTCAGATGGGCTTGTTGGGTGTCGACGTTCCCGAACGCTTCGGCGGTGGCGGCATCGACGACTTCCGGTTTTCCGCCGTGGTGGCCGAAGAACTCTGCTACGCCGGAGCCTACGGCGTCGCGATGAACTTCATCGACTTCAACGACCTTGTGGCGCCGTACTTTCTCGGGTTGGGTACCGAAGCCCAAAACGCCCGATGGCTACCGCCGCTGTGTCGCGGCGAAAAGATCGGCGCCATCGCCATGACCGAACCCGGCACCGGGAGCGACCTTGCCGCGATCACCACAACCGCCCGCCCCGACCGCGACGGCTACATCCTCAACGGCGCCAAGACCTTCGTCACCAACGGAACCCTGGCCGACACCATCATCGTCGTGGCCAAAACCGATCCCGACGCCGGCAAGCGAGGATTCTCGCTTCTGGTCGTCGAAAACACCATGCCCGGACTCACCAAAACCGGACCACTGAACAAAGTCGGACTCGCACTACAAGACACCGCCGAACTACATTTCGACGACGTCTTCGTGCCTGCCGACAACCTCCTGGGTGAACCCAACATGGGATTCGGCTACCTGCGGCGCAACCTGGCACGCGAACGGCTCACCATCGCCCTGTGCTCGATGGCCGCGATGACCCGCACCTTCACCACCGCCCTGCAATACGCCACCGACAGAACCGCTTTCGGACAACCCATCGCCAACTTCCAAGCCAACCGGTTCTACCTGGCCGAACTGGCCACCGAAATCCAGATCGCCCAAGTCTTCGTCGACCGCTGCATACTCGACGCCACCCACCACACCCTCGACGAAGCCCACGCCGCCATGGCCAAATGGTCGACCACCGAACTACACCTCAAAGTCGTCCAACGAGCAGTACAACTCCACGGCGGCTACGGCTACATGCGCGAATACGAGGCAGGCAAGGACTACCTCGACAGCCGCGCCGCAACCATCTTCGGCGGCACCACCGAAATCATGAAAGAAATCATCGGCCGCCGCCTCACCACACCATGAGGATCCCAGCCGGACTTCACTCTTGATCGGTCAGATCGCCCGCACTCACGTCAACTGTTATGACGCCGCTGGCTGCGTTCCACCAGAATTCCCACGACCAGCTGCCTAAGGAGACTCATGTCGGAGAGATCGCTTTCCGGGCGGACGTTGCTCATGTCGGGCGGCAGCCGCGGCATCGGACTAGCCATCGCGATGCGCGCCGCACGCGACGGCGCGAACATCGCGTTCATCGCCAAAACCGACACCCCCGATCCCCGCATCCCGGGCACCGTGCACACCGCCGCCGCCGAAATCGAAGCCGCAGGTGGAAACGCCCTGCCAATC
>NZ_DATENY010000031.1:0-71527 GCF_035274705.1 Mycobacterium sp.
CTTGGGCGCAGCGCTGTTGGTAGCACTGCCGTGGCTGGTAGCGGCGGCCGTCTCCGATTCGTTGTCGTCGTCGCAAGCCGAAGGCGTGACGGCGTTCGCGGCGCGGGCGGAACCCGGACTCGGCACACTGGCCAGCCTGGCCGGCCTTGGCGGCATCTGGAACGCCGACGCCGTACCCGCTTCGCGTACAGCTGTTTTCGCGATCGCGTCGGCGGTGGTGCTACTGGGTGTCGTCGCGCTGGGATTGCCTGTCGTGGTGCGCCGTCCGGTGGCGGTACCGCTGCTGATTCTGGCGACCGTGGCGGTGGTGGCGCCCGCGGCGATGGCGACCGGGCCGGGTTTGGCGTTCGTCGAAGCGACGGTTCGGGCGATGCCGGGCCTCGGCGTGGTGCGTGACGCGCAGAAGTGGGTGGCGTTGGCGGTGCCGGGCTATTCGTTGGCGGGCGCGGCCGCCGTGGTCACGTTACGGCCCCGGCTTCCCTCGGCGGCAACGGCATTGGTCTGCTGCGCGGCTCTGGTGGCAACATTGCCGGACTTGGCTTGGGGAGTCGGCGGCAAGGTATCCGCGGTGCAGTACCCGTCCGGATGGACGACCGTCGCGCAGACGATCAACGCCGATCCGCGTCCGGTGGCGGTGCTGCCCGTGGATTCGTTGCGACAATTCGCGTGGACCGGTGATGTGCCGGTGCTTGATCCCCTGCCACGTTGGGTGCGAGCCGATGTGCTGACCACTGGGGACTTGACGATCGGCGGCCGCACGGTGCCCGGCGAGGGCGAACGCGCGCGAGGTGTGCAGCAACTGCTGCTGAACGGCGCGGATCGCGACAAGCTTGCCGATGCGGGCGTCGGCTGGGTGGTCGTCGAAAACAATTGGGCCACAGGATGGTCGCCGCCGAAGCTGGCCCTGCCGGTGGCCTACCACGATGACGACCTGACGCTGTATCGGGTGGGCGGTGACCATCCGGCCGCGTCGGGCCGCGGCATTGTGCTGGCCGCGCATTTCGTGTGGCTCGGATTGCTGCTCGGCAGCCTGCTAGCGCTGGGGGTTCTGGCGACTAGACGACGCCGCTGACGATGCGACCGGCGTGCATGGACTCCAGCACGGTGCGCATCGCCTCGGCGCTTTGGCGCCAAGAGAATTCGCCGCTGCGGGTCTGCGCCTTCGCGCCGAGCTGCTCTCGGAGTACCTGATCGGACAGCAGCCGCTCAAGCGCGTCGACCAGCCCCTCGTGATCGTCGACCAGCAGTCCGGTGACGCCGTCGACGATCGAATCGCTCAGCCCGCCGGATGACCGATACCCGATGGTCGGCACCGAATGCTGCGCGGCCTCGATGACGGCCAAGCCCCAGCCCTCTTTGCGTGACGGCAGCACGTGAACCCAGCACTGTTGCAGTACATGGTGTTTGGTGTCGTCATCGACGTGACCGTGAAACGTCACCGCATCGGAGATGCCCAGCAACGCGGCATGCTCGACGAGCCGCTGTTCCCACCAGCCGCCGCCGAGGATGTCCAGGTGAAGGTCCGGCATCCGCGGCCGCAGCTCGGCCACGGCGTCCAGCGCGTCCTCGATCTGCTTGTGCGGCACCAGCCTCGACAGCACGGCGACCCGTGGCGTGGCCGATGGCGGCACAGCCAACGTGTGCGACGGCGCCTCGTCGAGGCCATTACGCACGACCGCGATGTGGTTCGGGTTTACGCCGAGGTCGGTCAGATCCCGTGCGGACGGCAGCGACACCGTCACGTACTGGTTGCGGCGGTGTACCCGCGGCGACAGCTTCGATTCGACGTACCAGCCGACCCTGCCCATCACCGGACCGGCCACCGGCCACTGTTCGCGGTGACAGTGGTGCACCAGCACCGCCACCCGTCGGCCGAACGCGAGACGGGCCATGAACGGCAAGCCGTTCTGGGTGTCGATGACCACGTCCGGCCGCACCCGCCGCAGCGGACCAAGACCGATCCGCGCCGCGACCATCGCGAGCCCCGCCCAGATGTAGATCGAGTAGCGGCCGCCTGCGCGGCTGATCTGCACGCCGTCCCGGACTTCCCGGCGCGGTGCGCCGGGAAAGCGGGCGGTGCGCAGAGTGACCCTCACGCCGGATTCGGCCAGCTGTGCGCCGATGCGCTCCAGATATGCCTCGCTGCCGCCGCCTTGGGGGTGGCTGGTGTCCCGCCAGCACAGCAGCAACACGGAACGCACGGGTCGGGCAGACATCCGGACCAGACTAGCCGCTGGCTAGGGTCGGCCTGATGGCCGTGACCGAACTCTTCGCCCGGCGGGCGACGCTGTCCCGGTCGCTGCGGCTGCTCAGCCAGTTCCGCTACGAGCAGCGCGACCCGGCCCGGTTCTACGGCGCGCTGGCCGAGGACACCGCCGCCATGGTCACCGACTTGTGGCGCGCGGCCACCGCCACCTCACCGGCGGGACGGACGCTGCTCGACGTCGGCGGCGGGCCAGGCTATTTCGCGGAATCGTTCGCCGATGTCGGCATGACTTACATCGGCGTCGAGCCCGACCCGGCCGAGATGCACGACGGCCCTGCGGCTTCCGATGCTGGCACAACGTACGTGCGGGCCTCGGGCATGGCATTGCCGTTCGCCGACGCCAGCGTCGATATCTGCCTGTCGTCGAACGTCGCCGAACATGTGCCGCAACCGTGGCGGCTGGGCCGCGAGATGCTGCGGGTCACCAGGCCCGGCGGCCTGGCGGTGCTGTCGTACACGGTGTGGCTTGGCCCGTTCGGCGGGCACGAGATGGGTCTGACGCATTACCTGGGCGGTGCCCGGGCGGCCCGCCGCTACACCCGCAAGCATGGCCATCCGGCCAAGAACAACTACGGATCGTCACTCTTCGAGGTGTCCGTGAGGGACGGCCTGGATTGGGCCGCGAGCACCGGGGCACTTGTGGCGGCATTTCCCCGCTACCACCCACGATGGGCGTGGTGGATGACGAAGACGCCGCTGCTGCGGGAGTTCCTCGTGAGCAATCTGGTGCTCGTCTTGCGGCCACCGCCAAGTACCGAACTGGAACAGGTTCTCGTTTCGCCCGGTTCTGGGTAATGTGACGCTCATGACACAGGGCTTAGAAACAGGGCAAGCCACGGCTTATAAGACCGAGTACGACCAGCTGTTCATCGGCGGCAGGTGGGTCGAACCCTCGACCTCCGAGGTCATCGAGGTGTTCTCGCCCGCAACGGGTGACAAGGTCGGGCAGGTCCCGATGGCCGCAAAGGCCGACGTGAACGCCGCCTGCGCCGCCGCCCGCAAGGCGTTCGACGAAGGTCCGTGGCCCACCACGCCTCCCGCGGAGCGCGCCGCGGTGATCGGCCGCGCACTCAAGCTGCTGGAGGATCGCGCCGATCTGTTCAAGCACCTGCTCAAGCTGGAGACGGGACAGCCGCCGACGATCGTCGACATAATGCAGTACGGCGCTTCGGTGTCGACGCTGCAGTTCTACGCCGGCGCGGCCGACAAGTACACGTGGAACGAGATTCGCGACGGCATCTACGGCCAGACCCTGGTGACGAAGGAGCCCGTCGGCGTGGTCGGCGCGGTGGTCGCGTGGAACGTGCCGCTGTTCCTGGCCGTCAACAAGCTCGGCCCGGCGCTGCTGGCCGGCTGCACCGTCGTGCTCAAGCCCGCCGCCGAAACGCCCTTGAGTACCAACGCTTTGGCGGATGTGTTCGCCGAGGCCGGCCTGCCCGAGGGCGTGCTGTCGGTGGTCCCCGGCGGCCCCGAGACCGGCCGCGCGCTGACCAACAACCCCGAACTCGACAAGTTCACGTTCACCGGCAGCTCGGCGGTCGGCAAGGAGATCGGCAAGCTCGCCGCCGAGAAGCTCAAGCCGTGCACGCTCGAGCTCGGCGGCAAGTCCGCGGCGATCATCCTCGAGGATGCCGACCTGGATTCCACGCTGCCGATGCTGGTCTTCTCCGGCCTGATGAACTGCGGGCAGGCCTGTGTGGGGCAGACCCGTATCCTCGCGCCGCGGTCACGTTACGACGAGGTCGTCGAGAAGGTGGCCGGCGCCGTCGCAGCGATGCCCGTCGGCCTTCCCGACGATCCGGCGTCGATGATCGGCCCGCTGATCTCGGAGAAGCAGCGTGAGCGCGTCGAGGGCTACATCAAGAAGGGCGTCGAGGAGGGCGCGCGCATCGTGACCGGTGGCGGCCGACCCGACGGCCTCGACAGCGGCTGGTTCGTACAGCCGACGGTCTTCGCCGATGTCGACAACTCGATGACGATTGCCCAGGAGGAGATCTTCGGACCGGTGCTGGCGATCATCCCCTTCGATACCGAAGACGACGCGATCCGCATCGCCAACGACTCGGTGTACGGGTTGGCCGGCAGCGTGTTCACTTCCGACTTCCCGAAGGCCGTCGAGATCGCCAAGAAAATCCGGACCGGCACCTACGCGGTCAACATGTATGCCTTCGATCCCGGCGCACCGTTCGGCGGGTACAAGAACTCCGGCATCGGACGCGAGAACGGCCCGGAGGGCATCGAGCAGTACTGCGAGGCCAAGAGCATCCTGC
The DNA here is from genome assembly GCF_035274705.1 of Mycobacterium sp. Classification (GTDB taxonomy): domain Bacteria; phylum Actinomycetota; class Actinomycetes; order Mycobacteriales; family Mycobacteriaceae; genus Mycobacterium. Next base: position 4,537 of record NZ_DATENY010000031.1, read on the forward strand.
TGCCGTTCGGTTTTACGCCGGAGGTCTAGACCCTTCTGCGCGAGCAGCCCTTCTGCGCGAGCAGACGCAAAACTGCCTTAAATTCGCCGAAAATGGGCAGGTTTGCGTCTGCTCGCTGAAGTAACGGTTAGAAGGCTTCCTCACGCAGGTCCATGACCGAGAGGTCGACACCCTCGATGATCTTGCGTTCGGCGGTCAACCGCGGCAGTACGTTCTTCGCGAAAAACTTTGCCGCCGCGACCTTTCCGCTGTAGAACGCGCGGTCTTTGCTACTGACGTCGCCATCGAGCGCCGCCAGGGCGATCTCCGCGTGCTGCAGCAGTAGCCACCCGATGAGCAGATCGCCGACGGCAAGCAGGAACGGAACAGCCTCCAGCCCAAGGCGATACAGTTCGCGGGCGTTCTCCTGTGAGCCGATCAGGTATCCGGTCATCGTAGTGACCATGCTCTGAAGATCTGCCAGCGCGGTAGCGAGCAGTGTCCGGGTGTCGGCCAATTCAGGCCGCGCACTGTCGCTGCCGAGGAACTGCTGGATGTGGCCCACAACATGGTGTAGTGCGCGACCTTGGTCGCGGGCGATCTTGCGGAAGAAGAAGTCCTGCGCCTGGATCGCGGTGGTGCCTTCGTAGAGCGAGTCGATCTTGGCGTCGCGGATGTACTGCTCGATGGGATAGTCCTGTAAGAAGCCGGAGCCACCCAGGGTCTGCAGCGATTCGGTGAGGCATTGGTAGGCGCGTTCTGAGCCCACGCCCTTGACGATCGGCAGCAGCAAATCGTTGACCCGATGGGCCATTTCAGCGTCGGCGTGCGACACCATTTTCGCGACGACGGCATCCTGATGGGCGGCGGTGTAGAAGTAGAGGGCTCGTAAACCCTCGGCGTAAGCCTTCTGCGTCAACAGTGCCCGTCGCACGTCGGGATGGTGGACGATGGTCACGCGCGGTGCCGCCTTGTCGGTCATCTGCGCCAGGTCGGCGCCCTGCACGCGGGTCTTCGCGTACTCCAACGCGTTCAGATATCCAGTCGACAGTGTCGCGATCGCCTTGGTGCCCACCAGCATTCGCGCATATTCGATCACGTTGAACATCTGCGCGATGCCGTTGTGTGAGTCACCGACCAGCCAGCCGACGGCGGGCACACCATGCTGACCGAAGGTCAGTTCACAAGTGGTCGATGCCTTGAGGCCCATCTTGTGTTCGAGGCCGGTCACGAAAACGCCGTTGCGCTCACCTATTTCACCGGTCTGGGAGTCAAAAAGGTACTTGGGTACGACGAACAGGCTCAGGCCTTTGGTCCCGGGCCCGGCGCCTTCCGGCCTCGCGAGCACCAGGTGGACAATGTTGTCGAACAGGTCGTCGCTGTCGCCATTGGTGATGAACCGTTTGACTCCGTCGAGGTGCCAGGTGCCGTCAGGCTGCTGGATCGCTTTGGTGCGTCCGGCGCCGACGTCGGATCCGGCGTCGGGCTCGGTCAACACCATGGTGGCGCCCCACCGGTGATCGATCATCAGCGAGGCCCAGTGCCGTTGCTCCGCGTTGCCGATGCCGTAGAGCACGTCAGCTAAGGGCGGACCGGCCAGGGTCATGAACGCAGCGGGATGCGCGCCTAGGGCCAGTTCGTTGATGGCCCAGGTCAGCATCGACGGTGCCGGCACGCCGTCGAGATCTTCGTCGAGGCCGACGCGGAACCATTCCCCGTCGAGCCAAGTGCGGATCGAGGTTTTCACTGACTCAGGAAGGATGACGACGTGGGTCTTCGGGTCGAAGGTAGGCGGGTTGCGGTCACCTTCGGCGAAGGATTCCGCCAGTGGCCCCTCGGCCTGCCGCGACGCCTCTTCAAGCATCTGACGCACGGATTCGCCGTCCAGATCGCCGAACTCACCGCTCGCCAGCACCTTCTCGAGGTCGAGCACCTCGAAGAGGTTGAACTCGAGATCGCGCACGTTGCTCTTGTAGTGGCCCATGGGCGGAGCCTTCCGTGGCTATCGACCGACCGTGGGACTGTGGCCGACGATGGATGTGGGCTGCCTTGGCGTCGGCTGGTTCTGGGCGAACCCGACGCAGGTTCCGAAGTGTCCGCCAATGCAGGGCACGCCGTTCATGGTGGGGATCGGGCCGCCGGAGACGATGGTCGGCGCGCCGTTGTAACCGTTGTCTGTCGGTTCGGCGCTCGCAATCGGAGCCGATAGGGCCACCGCGGCAAACCAGCCGATCACCATCGACCTGCATAAACGCGATTTGTGGGTCATGACGGGACCCGCTTTCCTTGGCCGTTGCTGTCAGCCTACGGCGGGTTTGGGCCGCTGAGCTGGGATCGGGACCAATTATGTGAAATACCATAATCAGCAGGGATGCCGGTATCCCGTAGATCAGCTAGATGCCGTGGTTCACCAGGCGAATACTGTGATGGGGAATACATTAATTGCGCACATGTGTTGCAGCTTCTATGCTAACGACCATAGTTAGGGAGGCACCGATGTGGATCGTTGAGGTCAACTTCGCCGGCCGCCGGTTCACGCGCAATGTCGGTCGCCGATCGATCTTCCGCTTCAGCCCGCGCACTATCAGCCGGCTTCCATCGCAGCTTCGCCATACGCGCGCGGCCTGATCGCACGCTGGAGGTTTCGTTCTGTCTCCGACGACCAAGACCCCGACCAAACGCGGCTCGACGCGGATCAACATGTTGGTCAGCGCCGCGGAGGTGATGCGTGAGCGCGGCGCGGCCGGCGTCACGATCGACGAGGTGCTCGCCCGCAGCGGTGCGCCGCGCGGGTCGGTGTACTACCACTTTCCCGAGGGCCGCAATCAGATCCTGACCGAGGCGCTGCAGTATGCAGGCGACACCCTGACCGAGCTCATCGACGACGCCGCCGGCAAGGGCGGAATGTATCTCGTCAATCACTTCGTCGAATTCTGGGGTGACCTGCTTGTCGAGAGCGACTTCACCGCCGGCTGCCCCGTGGTGGCCGCAGCGATCGGCTCGGCCGACGACGAACCACAGCTGACGACCGTCGCGGGCGGCATCTTCCGCCGCTGGCGCGCAGCGCTCACCCGTGCATTTGTCAGCGACGGCTTCGACGAGCCCTGCGCTGCGTCGTTGGCCGTCATCTGCATCGCGTCGCTCGAGGGCGCAGTGGTGCTGTGCCGGTCCACGCGGACCGTCGACCCGTTGCTGGAAGTAGCGGCGGAGGTCGAATTCCTGGTCAAGTCACGGGAATTCGTCCGGCGACACGGCCTGCCCGGCCACGGCTAGGCGTCTAGCACCTCGGTCACACGCTTTTCGACGTCGGCGCGATCACCGAGGTCGGCCATGTTGATACCGAAGCGATCGGTCAGCGCGGCGAGCACTTGGGCCGCGGTGTCGAAGCGAATCCGTTCGGTCTCGCCGCCGCTGTGGATGGCGAGATTGCGCCCACGCATATTCCAGCGCGCGTCATCGGTGACGAGTGCGGCCGTCAGGCCCGTGACGAACGGCGAATTGGGATGCGTTGAGACATACCAAAGACAAGCGGCTCAGGTACCATAACTAGAACACGTTCTAATTTTGAGGGGGGACCCCATGGCCTCGACCCGTACCGAGCCGTCGGAGATCACCAAGTGGGATCCCGGGCTCACCGAGCGCGTCATGGGCATCACCCGGCCGTTCCTCACGCGCTACTTCCGATCGGAAGTGCGAGGGCTCGACAACATGCCGTCCGGTGGCGCACTGCTGGTGAGTAACCACTCCGGTGGGATATTGCCGATGGATGTTCCGATCCTCGCGGCACACTTCTACGACCAGCACGGCTATGACCGTCCGCTGTACACGTTGAGCCACGACATGCTGATGACCGGGCCCACGGGAGAGTTCTTCAGGCGGATCGGCTACATCAGCGCCAACCACGAAAACGCCGATGAGGCGCTGCGCTCCGGCGGCCTCGTCGTGGTATTCCCTGGCGGCGACTACGACGTGTACCGCCCGACGCTCTCGGAGAACAAGATCGACTTCGGCGGCCGCACCGGTTACGTGAAAGCGGCGCTGAACGCCGGGGTGCCGATCGTGCCGACGGTCGGTATCGGCGGCCAGCAGACACAGATTTTCCTCTCCCGCGGCACGTGGCTGGCAGAACGACTTGGGCCGATCGCACGCTTGGCGCGCACAAAGATCGTGCCGATTTCCTTCGGGTTCCCGTTCGGCCTGAGCGTGGTGATCCCTCCCAACATTCCTCTACCCGCCAAGATCGTCATGCGGGTGCTGCCGCCGATCGACATCATCGCCGAGTTCGGTGAGGATCCCGACATCGACGAGGTCGACGCCCACGTTCGACACGTCATGCAACGGGCCCTCGACGAACTGGCCAAGGAGCGCAGGCTCCCTGTGCTTGGCTAAGACCCATGGCCATCACCGACCGGCTCACGGAAACGCTCGGCATCGTCGCGACGATGGGACGCGCCCGGCTGCTCGCGCCGATGCGGCCCGACAAGTACCTGCGGATCGCCGCGGCGATGCAGCGCGAAAACATGGGCATCACATCGGGATTCGCCGCAGCCGCGCAGCGCTGCCCTGATCGCCCCGGTCTCGTCGACGAACTCGGCACGCTCACCTGGCGCGAAATTGACCAACGCGCCGATGCATTGGCCGCCGGGCTGCAAGCACTGCCCAAGACCCCGCACGTCCTCGGGATCATGGCGCGCAACCACCGCGGCTTCGTCGAGTCGCTGATCGCCGCCAACCGGATCGGTGCCGACGTGCTGCTGCTGAACACGTCGTTCGCGGGGCCAGCGCTGGCCGAGGTCGTGCAGCGCGAAAGCGTGGACGCGGTCATCTACGACGTGGAGTTCACCGAAACGGTCGACCGCGCACTGGCCGACAAACCTGACGCGACGCGCATCCTCGCCTGGACCGACGGGCCGCAGGGCAGTCTGACGGTCGAGAAGTTGATCGCCGAGCATGCCCGCCGCGAGCCGCAGCGGTCGACAACCAAGAACAAGGTCATCCTGCTGACGTCCGGAACCACGGGAAGTCCGAAGGGCGCCAAGCACTCCGGGGGCTCCGACGGCGGCCCGGGCATCCTGAAAGCGATCCTGGATCGCACCCCATGGCGCGCCGAGGAGCCTGTCGTCATAGCGGCACCGATGTTCCACGCCTGGGGTTTCTCGCAGCTCGTGTTCGCGGCATCGATGGCGTGCACCGTCGTCACCCGTCGCAAGTTCGACCCCGAGGCCACGCTCGAACTCATCGACCGGCACAACGCGACGGGGCTGTGCGTGGTGCCGGTGATGTTCGACCGAATCATGGAGCTGCCGGATGAGGTGCGCAACAAGTACAGCGGGCGGTCGCTGCGGTTCGCCGCGGCGTCGGGATCACGCATGCGGCCCGACGTCGTCGTCAAGTTCATGGACCAGTTCGGCGACGTGATCTACAACAATTACAACGCCACCGAAGCCGGGATGATCGCCACCGCGACCCCGCAGGATCTGCGGGCCGCGCCCGACACCGCCGGCAAGCCCGCCGGCGGTACCGAAATTCGCATTCTGGACGCCGATTTCAACGAAGTGCCCGGCGGTGAGGTCGGCAGCATCTACGTCCGCAACTCCAGCCAGTTCGACGGATATACCTCGGGTAAGACCAAGGACTTTCATGAGGGCTTCATGTCGTCGGGCGATGTCGGTTACTTCGATGGCGCCGGGCGGCTGTTCGTGGTCGGCCGCGACGACGAGATGATCGTCTCCGGCGGCGAGAACGTCTATCCGATCGAGGTCGAGAAGACCCTGGCCGCCCATCCCGATGTGGCCGAGGCATCGGTGATCGGGGTCGACGACGAACAGTTCGGACAGCGGCTGGCCGCGTTCGTGGTTTTGACTGACGGCGCTTCGGCTACACCCGACGGACTGAAACAACACGTTCGAGAGAATTTGGCCAATTACAAAGTGCCACGAGATATCACGATCCTCGATGAGCTGCCCCGCGGCAGCACCGGCAAGATCGTCCGCCGCGACCTGCAGGCCCGCGCCAGCCATGGGTAGGCGCCACTTTCCGCTGCTGCGGGCGGTGGCCGAACTCGCCAATGCGGCCAACGGTGTGCAACCGCTGGGCCGCGAGGGCTACATCACGATTCCGGTGTTCGCGTTCGGTTGGCCCACCACCGAGATGTCGCCGCTGTATCTGGCCGGGTCGATGCTCGACGCGCTGCGTCGCGGTTTGCGCGGCGACTTTCGCGGTGCGCGAGGACGAATTGCCCTGGTTCTCACCGTCATCGCGTGGGCGCTGCTGTGGTTGATTCACCGCCGCAACGTGGCGTCGGAGCCGTCCTTCGAAGAACCGCTGCGCGAAGCGTTGGGCGACGACTACGAAGAGATCGCCGCGCAATCGCAACCCGCCCGCCGACGCCGGATGATCGGCGTGTGGCCCAACGAGTTGATCCGTCGGCGATATGTGGAGAAGGCCAGCACGGTCCAATACGGTCCACACCCGCGGGTGAACTTGGCTGACATCTGGCGCCGCTCAGACCTTCCCCGCGATGGCAAGGCGCCGGTGCTGTTGCAAGTGCCGGGCGGTGCGTGGGCGATCGGCATGCGGCGGCCACAGGCGTATCCCCTGCTTAGCCATCTCGCCGAACGCGGATGGATATGCGTGTCCATCGACTACCGCGTCAGCCCCCGCCACACCTGGCCCGATCACATCGTCGACGTCAAGCGCGCACTGGCCTGGATCAAAGAGAACATCGCCGACTATGGAGGTGATCCGGACTTCGTCGCGATCACCGGCGGCTCGGCCGGAGGTCATCTCTGCTCGCTGGCCGCGCTTACGCCCGATGACCCGCAGTACCAGCCCGGATTCGAGGATGCCGACACCTCGGTGGTCGCGGCGGTTCCGATCTACGGCCGCTACGACTGGTTCACCACCAAGGGCTCCGGACGAAAGGAATTCATCGCGTTTCTGCAGAAGTTCGTGGTGAAGAAGCGGTTCGTCGAGCACCGGCAGATATATGTCGACGCGTCATCCATCAGACGGATACGCCCCGACGCACCACCGTTTTTCATCTTGCACGGGCAGGACGACTCGATCATCCCAGTCCACGAAGGACGCGACTTCGCCGACGCGATGCGGAATACGTCGACGTCCGTCGTCGCATACGCCGAGATCCCGCATGCCCAGCACGCGTTCGACTTTTACTACGGATCGCCGCGGGGGCACTACACGGCGCGCGCCGTCGAAGAGTTCTTGTCCTGGGTGCACGCGACTCGCCAAGTTGAGCGCGAGCGGACGCAAAGGGTGCCATAACCTCGGCGTGTCGCGGCCTTTTGCGTCTGCTCATGCAAGGGCTACGGCGCCATAGCTTTCTCGACGACCGTGAGCTCTTCGGGAAGCCCTGCAGCCCTGCGTATTTCGACAAAGGAGTCGATCATCGCGCCGGTGAGTTCATGCGGGTCCTCCAGGGTACGACCGTCGGACAGCACCGAGATGTTGAGCTGGTCGACATAGCTCCACACGGTGATGTTCAGGCCGCTGCCGGCGGTGAGTGGACCCACCGAATAGATCTCGGTCACCAGTGCCCCGCCGACGCGGCCGTGCTCACGCGGGCCCGGCACGTTCGAGATCGGAAGGTTCAACACCTTGTTCTGCCCGTCCTTGTTCGACAGCCAGCGGAACAGCGCTTCGGCAGGCGCGGGCGGAAAGTAGGCCGACCATCGGCTGACCAACTCCGGTCCCATCAGCTGGTGACTCTCCTTGGCCTCCAGCGCCGCTTCGCGGGCATTGCGCACCCGGTCCAGCGGATCCTCGCAGTCGGTCGGCAGCGCAACCAGCACACCGGTGAAGTAGTTGCCGGAGATGCGGTCGGGCGAGAAGTCGAAACTGACCGGCACCGACGCCAATAACGGATGATCGGCGTGACCGTCGTAGCGCAGCAACAACTTTCGCAGCGCGCCCGCCGAAATCGCCAGCACCATGTCGTTGATCGTGACACCGAGGTGCTTGCCCGTCTGCTTCACATCCGCCAATGCCAGCGTTGTGGTCGCGAACTTGCGGACCTGATCGACTTTGTGGTTCATGAACGTCGGCGGCGGCGTGAACGGCCGAGTCAGCTCGGGCGACAGCTTCCGCGAGCTTTGCCGCACTCGCTTGACTCCCTGTGCGGTGTACCGCAGCGTGCCCGGCAGCCGCCCGACCAACCGGACATGGTCGGCGAACGCGGAGCGTAGGAGCTCGCCCTTCGTCGGCGGCGGGTCGGTGGCATACGAATCGCGGTCCGCGTGCGTGCCCTGCTGCAGATCCATGCCGCGCGCCAGCAAGTTCGCCGACGCGACACCGTCGGCGAGCGCGTGATGGATCTTGCCCAGCACCGCGATTCGGCCATTGGCGAGACCTTCGATGAAGTACATCTCCCACAGCGGCCTGCTGCGGTCCAGCGGTGTGCTGGCGATCTTTCCGACGGCCTCGTCGAGCTGGCGCCGGCCGCCGGGAGCCTCCACACGGTACGGGCGAACGTGGTAGTCGAGGTCGACCTCGCAGTTCTCCCGCCACATCGGATGGTGGATCTTGCCGGGGACCTCGATCAGCTGATATCGGAACGGTTCGAGCTTGTAGAGCCTGCCGTGAAGAACCTTGCGGAACTCCTCCACCCCGAATTTCCGGCCGCCGAGATCGTCAATCTCTATCACCGCCAGCTTGAGGGTGTGCATGTGCACGTTCGGCGTCTCGCTGTACAGCAGCACAGCGTCCCACCCGCGGAGCCTTTTCACCGTGCCTCCTCCTAGCTGGAGGAGTTTATATAACCGCTTTCGCCCTCTTCAGCGTCCGGTTTCGGTGAATCTGGTTGAGAAACAGGCCGATTGCCGTTGCCGCCGAGCCGGTGCGGGCGCCGTCGATCATGTCAAAGCCGTGGCCCGCGCCAGGCAGCTCCACGTAGCTCACCACCGAACGCGACGCGGCACGGAGCCGCTCGACGAAGCTGCGTGCCTGCTCGACGGGGATGACGCTGTCACCGGTCCCATGGATCACCAGGAACGGTGGTGCGTCAGCGTGCACGCGCGCGATCGGTGAGGCCTTACGGAACACGTCCGGGTGTTTGGAGATCTTGCGTTTGACCACGACGCGTTCGAGGAAGTCGACGAACCGCGCTCGCTCAGCGGTGGACCGGTCCTCCCAGTCGTAGCGGCCGTAGATACCGACGACCGCGTCGACCGACGTATCCGAGCCCTCCGGAAGTTCGGCCTGCATCTCGGGATCGTTGGGGGTCAGCCCGGCGAGCGCCGACAGATGACCGCCGGCCGAACATCCTGCGATCGCAACGAAATTGCGGTCACCGCCGAACTTGTCGACGTTGGCCCGTGCCCAGGCGATCGCGGTCTTGACGTCGGTGATGTGCGAGGGCCAGCGGTGATGCGGAGCGACGCGGTAGTCGATGGACAGGCACACCCAGCCCTTTTCGGCGAGGTGCGACATCAGCGCATATCCCTGCAGCATGCGGCTGCCGTGCACCCACGCGCCGCCCGGCACGAAGATCAGCACCGGCGCAGGTTGGGCCGGTAGCTCCTTACGCCGCCAGACGTCGAGCAACTGCGACGGATGACTGCCGTAGCGGACCGAAGTCTTGTAAAGGCTGCGCCTGTGCTCACGCACCTTCCACAGGGGTGGCGCACTCTCGGGCGCGGGCCACTCGATGGCAAGGTCGGCGGCGGGTACGACACCGCGCAGCGCGGCGTCGGCGACCGAGTGGGTCAGGTCGCGCTCGCGCTTGCGTAACTCAGCGTCGCGCGGCTCGAACCAGGAGCGTGCGGAGGCGCCCAGAAAGTCGGGGAGATGACGGTAGCCCCAGATACCCATCGCGGTGACGGCACCAAGTGGCTCAAGGCGTTTCCCGATCACGGGCAGTGACGCAGAAGCAACGCTCATCGCGAGCATGTAGTCGGACGGGCCGGCGTTCAGCAACCACCGGGCACGCGTCCACATCGTCGGTCCGGGGTACCGGGTGTCCGGTAGTACCGCCATTGCGCGAGCGTACCTCGCAGTTGCTCCCGCAAAGGACAACATTCCCAAGATGTCTACTCGCGACATGTTCAAGATCATCTGTGACCTGCATCACGTCTATAGGCCGCCACCCCCACGAGCGTTAGCTTCGTTTGACTACCGTCAAACAACCGTCAAGAGGACTTCCACCGTGAGTAAGTCAGCCCTTGCCATCACCGAGGAGCACAACGACCTGGCCGACGCCGCGATCGGGCAGCTGAACAGGCTGAACAGCCGCGCTGCAGCCCGCGCGACCCTCGAGGGCGGGTCCGCACATCCAGCCGAGATCTGGTCGGCGGGCAAGGACCTCGGATGGAACGGCCTGGCGATCGCCGAGGAGCACGGCGGCTCGGGTTTCGGCCTTGCCGAATTGGCAGTGGTGTTGGAGGTGCAAGGCCGTGAACTGTGCCCCGGCCCGTTCCTGCCCACCGTCGCCACGGCCGTCGTGATCGACCGCTGCGCATCCGATTCCGTTCGCGCCCAATTACTTCCGGGCCTGGCCGATGGCAGCACCGTCGGCGCGCTTGGCCTGTCGGGCGGCATCACCGTCGGTTCGGACCTGGTGGTCACCGGCGAGAGCCCGGCGGTGCTCGGCGCGCCGGACGCCGACGTGCTGGTGCTCATCGCGGGAAACGACCTCGTGATCGTCGACGGCACTGCAGAAGGAGTAACCGTCACCGCGCTGGAGCCGATGGACACCACTCGCAGCGTTGGATCGGTCGCGCTGCGCGGCGTGTCGGTGTCCGAAGACCGCGTGCTGCGCGGCGCCGCCCGCAAGGCGCGCACGGTGTTTCGGATCCTGGCGTCGGCCGAAGCGGTGGGTGTCAGCTGGGCCGCTTTGGAGATGGCCGTCGAGTACGCCAAAGTGCGCGAGCAGTTCGGCCGCACCATCGGCACCTTCCAAGCCGTCAAGCACCACGCCGCGAACATGCTGGTGAACGCCGAGGAGACCACTGCGGCGACCTGGGATGCCGCCCGCGCCGACGATCTGGACAGCGCTTGGTTCGCCGCCGCGGTCGCCGCTTCACATGCGATCCGCACTCAGGTCTTCAACGCGCAGCACAACATTCAACTGCACGGCGGCATCGGCTTCACCTGGGAGCACGACGCCCACCTCTACTTGCGGCGGGCCCGCACGCTGGCGGCATTGATGGAAGAGGGCGGCGACCCGCTGCTCGACGTCGTGGAAGCCCAACGCAGCGGACAGGCGCACGGCGCGTCGTTCACGCTGCCGCCCGAGGCCGAGGAGCACCGCGCGAAGGCCCGCGAAGCCGTGGCCCAGCTGAAGTCCCTGCCCGAAGACAAGCAGCGCGATTTCCTCGTCGACTCCGGCTATCTGGTGCCTCACTGGCCGAAACCGTGGGGCCGGGCGGCCGATGTACTCGAGCAACTGGTCATCGAGGAGGAATTCGGATCGGCGGGCAGGAGCGGAGCGACCGGGGAATCAAAACCGATCGAGCGGCCGGACATGGGTATCACCGGCTGGGTGGCGCTCACCATCGCCCAGGCGGGCACCGACGACCAGCGGGAGCGCTGGGTCCAACCGGTGTTGCGCGGTGAGGTGATGTGGTGCCAGCTGTTCTCCGAGCCGGGCGCGGGCTCCGACGCCGCCGCGGTCCGCACGGCCGCCAAGAAGGTCGATGGCGGCTGGCGGGTCACCGGTCAGAAGGTGTGGACCAGCCTGGCCCAGTACTGCCAGTGGGGACTGGCCACGGTGCGCACCGACCCCGACGCGCCCAAGCACGCCGGCGTGACGATGATGGCCATCGACATGAAAGCCCCTGGGGTGACGATCAATCCGCTGCGGGGCCTCACCGGCGACGCCCACTTCAACGAGGTGTTCTTCGACGACGTCTTCGTTCCGGACGAGGACGTGGTTGGCGACGTGAACAAGGGCTGGCTGGTGGCGCGGGCAACGCTGGGCAACGAGCGCATCTCCATTGGCGGTGGCTCGGGCGGCGCGGTCGGGTTCAGCCCCGATCACCTCGTCAAACTCCTCGACGCTGCGCCGAACTCGGCACAATACGTGCGGCGCGCAGGCGAGTGCATTGCCGAAACGCACACGTTGCGGCTGCTGAACCTGCGCCGCGCGAGCCGCGCCATCGCCGGCGCTGAGCCCGGCCCCGAGGGCAACGTCACCAAGCTGCTGGTGGCCGAGGCCGGCCAGCGCATCACCGAGCTCGGCATGGCACTGTCCGGTACGGCCGCAGTGGTCGGGCAATCCCCGAAGCTCCTGCGCAGCTACCTCGGAAACCGGGCGATGACGATCGCCGGCGGCACGTCGGAGATCACGAGAAACACCATCGCCGAACGGATTCTCGGGTTGCCGCGCGACCCCCTACTGAAGTAGTCCGGCAAAGACATAGGGGAACACCCGATTTATCGGCTGCCGTACTGGGGCCATGCTGAGAACCATGCTGGGAAGGGTCGTCGCTCTGGGAGTCGCAGCCGCGGCGGCGATCACCTGTGGGGTGGCGTCGGCTGACCCGTCGGCGTACGGCCCGTCGCGTACCGGCGCGAGTGACCCCGTGCCTCTCAACGGGCGTTATGTCTTGAACCGAGCGCTAGATCGGCAGACGTTCAACGGTTCTCCGGCGCCCGCGATCCCGTTTGCGGGTGAGGTCGACTTCAACACGACGTGTGACAAGAGCGGTTGTGTCGCGCATTCGAGCCTGGTGGCCAACAACATGCCGTTCGACTTCCGCTGGACTGGCGACGCGTGGCAGACCGTGCAGCACTTCGACTGGACGTGCGGTGATTCCTCCGCGCCGGCGACGGTTACCTACACGTTGGCGCCGGACTCCAGCGGCACGCTCACGGGTACCCGGATCGCGATCGTGGGGTCCCCGGGCTGCGGCAGTGCGCACGTGCTTGGCACGGTAATCAGCCCACTGACCGGTGTACCGGCCTGACGACGTTGCCGTAATACTGGTCAGGTGCCGACCAGTGATTTCCATCCCGACCTGCGCCGCGCCGCGCGCTACATCCCCAAGCAGGTGGTCACACCCGTCACGGTGCCGTTCATGAGGGCGGCCGAGCGCTTGCTTTGGCGGCGGACGCCGCCCAAGGACATCGAGGTGTTGACGCTGGGTTCGGGCGTCGGCGTTCGGTTGTTTCGTCCTGAGGGCGCCAGCGGTCCAGGGCCCGCGCTGCTGTGGATCCACGGTGGCGGATACGTCATCGGAAGCGCGGCGCAGGACGACCAGCTGTGTCGGCGGTTTGCACGCGAACTCGGAGTGACGGTCGCGTCGGTGGACTATCGGCTGGCACCGGACCACCCGTACCCCGCGCCGCTCGAGGACTGTTATTCCGCGCTGAAGTGGCTGACCCATCTACCCGCCGTCGACCCCACGGGCGTGGCAATCGGTGGCGCAAGCGCCGGTGGCGGGTTGGCCGCCGCGCTGGCCCTGCTGACGCGAGACCGCGGCGAAATCGCCCTCACCGCTCAGATTTTGGTGTATCCGATGCTCGACGACCGCACCGTCGACCGCAAGGATCTCGACAATCCGGGCCATCGGCTGTGGAACCAGTCCAGCAACAAGTTCGGTTGGTCGGCTTACCTCGGCGACGCTGACCGCGAGGTGGCAGTCCCGGCGCGACGCAATGACCTCGCGGGGTTGCCGCCGGCATGGGTGGGAGTCGGCACACTCGATCTGTTTCACGATGAGGACCTGGCCTACGCCGAGCGGCTCAAGGTCGCAGGCGTGCCCTGCCAGGTCCAGGTGGTTCCGGGCGCATTCCACGGTTTCGACGGGATTGTGCCGAAAGCCGAAGTGTCACGATCGTTTTTCGACAGCCAGTGCGCGATGTTGCGGGAGGCGTTCACGCCCGCGGCGGCGTAGGCCTCGGGCCTCGTCGCCGAGGGTCTGCGGTGCCATGGCGCGTCGCTGAGAATTTGCGGTGGCCCCCAACTTCCGGTCAATTCACTTGCCGATTTCGCGAACCAACTCACCGCGCGTTTGCCGCGGGCCTCACGGCAAAGGATTCATCAGATCGCCAACTGCATCCAGAGCCAAAGATGTTTCTGGATCTGGCATTACGCCAGAGTGATATCACTCGAATCGATGATCGAAACCACGCACCGTCGAATCCGTGGTGCTCTATTCTGGGGATGCTCGGTGGACACAATCGGGGGATATCCGAGATATGCAAAATGCGACGGAACCGACGGCCGACCCTACGTACTACTGCCATGAACGTCCAGAGATGCTTCGATTCGTTCCTGGAACCGTTCAACGCGTGCTCGAACTTGGCTGTGCCGAAGGGGTATTCGCCGGCGCGATCAAGAAGCGCACCGGTGCGGAGGTCTGGGGTATCGAATTCGAGCCTGATTCGGCAAAGCAGGCAGGCACCGTCTTAGATCGCGTCCTCGTCGGAGACGCAGATGCGAGAATCGCCGAGTTGCCTGATGCTTATTTCGATCTGATCATCTGCAACGACGTGCTGGAACACCTTGTGAATCCGGTCTTTACGTTGAGACAGCTTCGGCAGAAGATGGAGCCCGAAGGCACCGTCATCGCCTCCATCCCGAATATCCGGTACGTCCCAGCATTGAGCAAGATAGTCTTTCGCAGGGATTTTCCGCAGGATGACTTCGGCATCTTCGACCGGACACATCTGCGTTTCTTCACACGGAGAAGCATGGTGCGATTGTTTGAAAGCGCTGGTTTCAGCATGCGTCGGATGAAGGGCATCAATCCCCGCTATGGCCCGTTTGGCCTGCTGTTGACCCTCTTGACTTTGGGGTACTTTGCCGATGGCTTCTATCTGCAATATGCGTGCGTAGCATCCCCAGCGGGTGTGAATCGCCAGCGCGGCCGCTAAACCAGCTCACCGGCGATGATCGTCGCCGCGACTAGCGACGAATCCAGTTGCCGCAATGCCTCATCCGGCGGTGCGCCCAGCACGCATAGGTCACCGGGCTGACCCGGCGTGACGGTCCTCGGCGTGACGGGATCGCCGGCTCTGCCGAAGAACATCGTCAAAGCCTCACGCGCAGAGACACATTCGTCGCGTCCGAGGACTGTACCGCTTGCTGTCTTGCGATGAACCGCCGCGCGCATGGTCGCCCACGGGTCGCCTTCGCCGAACGGCATATCGGTGGACAGCGCCACCGGTACACCCGCCCGGAGCAGCGAGGCCAGCCGCCACAACTCGTGATGTTCGTCGGCGGGAACGTCGGTCAGGTACTGATCGCCGCGCTCGGCGACGAAATTCGGCTGGGTCACCACGGTCACGCCAAGGACCGCCAGCTCGGCCATGCTGTCATCGGGGACAACGGCCGCGTGCTCGATGCGGTCTTGCGGGTGCGTGCCAGCCGCGCGGAGCGCCGCGAGTGTGACGACGAGTTGGGGGGCCGTCACGCAGTGCACCGCGACGGGAGCCTCGTCGGCGTGGCGGTCGGCGATCCACGCTGTTATTTCGTCGAGGTCGAGACCCGCATCATGCAGGATCCGCTTGCCTGGGGCCAGGCAGTCGACGCGCTGAAGAAGCTCGCCGTGCCGATGTGCCTGGATCAGCTTCACAATGTCGGAGGCCTCGAGTTCCGGCGTCGCGTCCGTGACACCGGTGACGCCAAATTCGCACAGCCTTTGGCTGACCTCGGCTAGCCCGGATTCGTTGCGCTGCAACGTGTCCGACCAGTATCGGTCTGCGCTTCGCAGGCGGCCGTCGGGGTGATCGGCCAATCCAACCTCAGCCAGACCCGCCGAGTTCAGCGTCCACAGCACACCGCTGCGATGCTGCACGCGCACCGGCACCCGCGGCGAAAGCTCGTCCAGCACTGCACGATCCAACGGCCCCGCGACCGCCTCGTGATAGCCCACAGCTCGGATCCAACCGTCACTTCCGACCTTGGCCTCGGCGAGCGCTCGGGCGAGATCCTCGCGGCCACGCACCTCGGCGGGCCCCACCCGCGCCGACGTGAGCGCGGCGGCGGCCGACCGCAGATGTACGTGGTGATCGTGCAGGCCAGGAATGACGGTCCCGCCTGCCGCATCGAGCACCGTTTCGCCTTTGTGCGGCGTCAGGTCGCCCATCTCGACGATTCGCTCGTCGACACGGATGTCGGTGGAAGTGCCGTCGAGCAGCGCCGCGCGCTGAATCAGCATGAGGCGAGCCGCCTTTCGGCAATGAGCCGCTCGACGACAGCGTTGTCCGCACCGACGGTTGGCGCAGCTGCCGGCAGTGTCGGCTTCGCCGTGCACTCGATCTCGGTGGCACTCGGCATTTCGGCATAGGTCGCGGCCACTGCGGCCATCGATATTTCGATCAACTCGCCACCGCCGCGGCTCAGCGATTCCGCCACGGCCACTGCCGCGTGCAGGCCCGTCAACGGGTCCGCGATCGCGTCGCCGCAGAACACCGGACCGTCTTCGGCGTTGCCGACCAGGCCGCCCGACACTGCGGCGTCGTCGCCGAAGGCCACCCAGTTGGCTTGTTCGCCATCGGTGCCATGGCCAGTGATCCGCACCCACACCCGGCCGTCGCGGGGCGCCACGTCCGCCGGGCCGAGGCCTCGATGCGTGAGGGCAGCGGGACGCGACGACTCGATGACGACGTCAGCGGCCTCCAGCAGCTGTCGCAGCCCAGCCGGGTCAACGAAATCGACCGTGTACGAGAGCTTTCCGCTATTCATCCAGTCGAAGAAGGCGGGTGACCCGGCACGGGTGCCGTCCGGGCGGACCTTGCTTTCGACCTTGACGACGGTCGCGCCGGCCTGTGCGAGCAGCTGCCCGCACAGCGGCCCGGCCCACATCGACGACAGGTCGGCCACCAGCAAGCCCGACAGCCTGCGCGGCATTGTTGGTGCTCCCGCTGAACGGATTCGCGGTGGTGCGGCGGGTGTTTCGCCGAGTGCGGCGACAGGAAGGCCGAGCAGCCGGCCACGATACGTTACGGCTGCGGATTCATGCTCGCCGACCCAGCGTTGCACGGCCGGCCATGGATCGTCACCGACGGCGTCGGACTCCACCAGCGCGGGAACGGCGTCGATGTCGTCGCGCCGCGACAGCGTCAGCGCGCACCAGCCGTCACGGCTTTCCATCAGTCGCGCCGCGCCGCCGGCCGAGGAGCGGCCGCCCGGCGAAAGTCCGAGCAGTGCTGCCCGGCCGGCGATGACCTGGGCGGCGTCGACCGCAACGCCTGTGATCGCCTGCCACGCGTCAGCCACCCGCCGTGCCTGCTCGAGCACGGCGGCGGGGATGTTCATACGGCCATTGTGCTCAGAACTGCAGCGCGGTGAACCGCCAGTCCAGAACCTGACGGTCGGGCTGGTCTATGGCATACACCAATGACCGCAGCTTCAAGACACCCCCGCGCCCGTCCGGCGAGGCTTCCGCAGCCCCGACATGAAGCTCGCTGTAGAGCGTGTCCCCCTCGTGCACCGGGCCGGTATGGTCGCACGACTCCCACCCGAGCACCGTGACAAGGTTTGGCAGCAGCCGCGTCGCCTGTGCCAGCGCCAACCCGATGGTGTGGCCACCATAGACCAGGCGCTCTCCACCGACCCGCGAATCGTGGTGCGTCGCAGCAATATTCAGGGTAAGCCGGGCGAGCTCCGGCGCGCTGCTGACGACATCGGCGGTGCTGTGCACCACAGCGCCCGCAATCCCGGAATCGAAATGGGCGCCCGGCACCTTCTCGCGGTAAGCGTTGGCATCCCAGTCGGCGGTCGGGTCGTGCGGCGGCGCGAGGTCCGCGCCGATCTGGGAGAGGTCGTCGGTGTGACCGGTTTCGCGTTCGGAGCTCAGCGGGATCATCGCGCAGCGATAGAAGTCCAGCACCAGCCGGCCGACCTGGTCGACAGTGGTCATCCGCAACGCCGCCAGCCCGGTCGGCGTCCGGCCGGGTTTGGCCGAGTTCTGCTTGAGCCCGACCACCTCGGTGCGGGTGAACACGCTATCGCCGATCACCGGGAACCTGTGGAAGCTCAGGCCGCGATAGAACAGGTTGGCCTTGACGCGCTGGGTGGCCAGCGTGCTCTGGCCGATCGCCACGTCGCAGACCAGAGCGGGGTGCGCCAGCGGGGCGGTTGCACCGGTCACGGCGTATGCGAGTTGGGCGTCGAGTGCGAGGCGGAGCCGGTCCCCGATGATCGACTGATGCGCCGCGGCCGCCCCGGCCGTCAGCGTCATCGACGGCGCTGAGTCGAATACCTGCCCGACCTGGAGATCGTCAAAGTAGGGGCCACCGGTCACCGTCGACATGTTGCCATTGGGCCGTACAAAGTGTCAATATGGCCGTACCTATGATTGCTGAAGAAACCATGCTGGTCGAGACGGTGCGGACGTTCGTCGACCGGGATGTAAAGCCGACCGTCCGCGAAGTCGAGCACGCCAACGAGTACCCGGAGGCGTGGATCGAGCAGATGAAGCGCATCGGCATTTACGGCCTGGCGATTCCCGACGATTACGGCGGTTCACCGGTGTCGATGCCGTGCTACGTGCTGGTGACCCAGGAGCTGTCACGCGGCTGGATGAGCCTGGCTGGCGCGATGGGCGGGCACACCGTCGTGGCCAAGCTGCTGACGCTTTTCGGCACCGACGAGCAGAAGCGCACATACCTGCCGGCGATGGCGACCGGCGAATTGCGGGCGACGATGGCGCTGACCGAGCCCGGCGGCGGCTCGGATCTGCAGAACATGAAGACGACCGCCCTGCGCGACGGTGACGGGGTGGTCATCAACGGGTCCAAGACGTGGATCAGCAATGCCCGCCGATCCGGGTTGATCGCGCTGCTGTGCAAAACCGACCCCGCCGCGAAACCTGCGCACAAGGGAATCTCGGTGCTGCTCGTCGAACGCGGAGAGGCCGCGCCGGGCCTCGACATCGGGTCCAGCCCGGGCCTGACCGTCTCGCGGGACCTGCCCAAGCTGGGTTACAAGGGTGTCGAGACGTGTGAGCTGACGTTCGACGACTGCCGCGTGCCTGCGTCGGCGATCCTCGGTGGCGAACCGGGCAGGGGTTTCGCGCAGATGATGAAAGGCCTTGAGACCGGGCGTATTCAGGTGGCGTCGCGGGCGCTCGGGGTGGCCACGGCCGCACTTGAGGACGCGCTGCGTTACGCCCAGGACCGGGAAAGCTTCGGCCAGCCGATCTGGAAACACCAGGCCGTTGGGCATTATCTGGCCGATATGGCCACCAAGCTGACGGCGGCGCGCCAGCTCACGCTGTATGCAGCCCAACGCTACGACAGCGGGGAGCGCTGCGACATGGAGGCCGGCATGGCGAAACTGTTCGCCTCCGAGGTGGCCATGGAGATCGCGCTGAATGCGGTCCGGATCCACGGCGGGTACGGCTATTCCACCGAATTCGACGTCGAACGCTACTTCCGCGACGCGCCGTTGATGATCGTCGGCGAAGGCACCAACGAAATCCAGCGCAACGTGATCGCCAGCCAGTTGGTGGCCCGCGGAGGCATCTGAATGAAGCCCGCGTATCAAACCCTGCGCGAACAGCTTCGCGACGAGATCACCGCGGGGCACTACAGCGACGGCTCCCGCATGCCCACCGAGTCGGAACTGGTTGAGCGTCACGGTTTGTCGCGGCAGACGGTGCGCCGTGCATTTCAGGACCTGGTCGCCGAAGGGATGGTGTACCGGGTGCCGGGCCGCGGCACGTACGCCAGCGATCCGGGGAGCCGCTACCTACGCCAGCTGGGCTCGATCGAAGACCTCATGAGCCTGTCCGACGACACCACGATGGAAGTGCTGAGCGGCCTGCGCCGCCGGGTCGACGTCGATGCGGCCAGCCGGCTGCGGCTCGACGACGACATCGTCTACTCAGTGGCATTTCGGCGCCTGCATGACGGGGTTCCATTCGTACTGACGACGGTGCATCTCATTCCGTCGGTCGCCCAGCCGGTGCTGGCGTCGGCCGGACTGGCCGACGGCGCGGTCGGCACCCACACGGTGATCGGCCTGCTCGAGCCGCACCTTGCCGAACCGATTGCCGAGGCGGCGCAATCGATTACGGTCGCACCAGCTGACACCGCCGTCGCCGACGCGGTCGGATGCGAGCCGGGCCATCCGATGCTGCGCGTGGATCGGCTGTATTCGGACGCGACCGGACAGCCAGTCGAACTGGCGGTCAGCCACTTCCTGCCGGAGCAGTACACCTACAGGGTGACGTTGCGCCGCTCCGGTTGAGCCTGCGGATAGAAGCCACTGGCCCACTCGCGCAGATGCGTGAAGTCGTCGGCCTCGGACGGAGCCAGGCCTGGACGGTCAAGGTATTGCTGGTGCGCCCAGATGTCGATGTCGTCGAGCAGCATTCGCTTGGCTGCCTCGAGTCGGTAGTCGTAGTCTAGGTTTTCCGATATCCAGTAGGTGGCGAATATGTCGGTGGTGACGTCGTCAACGGGTGTCGGGCAGATAGAGATGACCTGGATACCGTCGCCGTGGCATTCACAATTCAAGCTCAAACCGACGCCGTACCAAGTGATTTGGACCGGGTCACCTTTGCCGAAGCCGATCGAGGCGTGCCAGCTGGATTCGTTCGCCGACGCGGCAAGCACGATCGGGCTGACCGGGACGTGATGTACGAACCGATGATGCTGACGGTCAACGGAGCTCTCGGCGATCACCTGCGGATGGACGGTCACGCCGGCGAAGAACTGCCGTTCGTCCGGGCCGATGGGCCGAAAGTACTGGCTGCCGATCACGCTGCCGAGTTCCTGCCGTGCATCGGGCACCGGCCACACCGGCTCATGTCGGCCAAGGTCATGCCAGATATAGATACATTCGTTGAGCTCGGTGACGTTCCAGGACCGGACATATCGGGCGCCATCCGGCTGGGGCTCGTAGGGGATGCGGACGTTGTGGCCGTCGTCGCCACTCCACACCCATCCGTGGAATGGGCATTGGATGCCACCCTCGACCACACAGCCGCCATGGGACAGGTCGGCGCCGAGGTGCTGGCAGTACGCATCGAGGACGTGGACCGCGCCGTCGAGATCGCGGAACGCCACGAGGTCCGCGCCGAAGTACTGCAACGGCTTGACGTCGCCGACCTCGAGGTCGGCGCTCCAGGCCACCTGGAACCAGCCGGTGGGTCGCATGCTCGGCAACCCCATGCCGCCAGCCTGCCACTGTTGGCGAGTTAGGGGGTGACTTCGTCGACCAGACCCCAGCTCAGCGCCGTAGCGGGCTCGATCGTCTGGCCGGATAACACCAGATAGGCAATCCGCCAGCGGCCTATGCGGCGTGTGATGCTGACTGTGCCGCCTGCACCGGGGATCAATCCCAGGCTGAGCTCCGGCAACCCGAACACCGCGTCCGGGGTGGATCGGACCCATCCGCAGTACGCGGCCATCTCCAGCCCGCTGCCGAGCACCTGGCCGTGCACCTCAGCGCGGCAACCCGGGCCGAGCCGAGCCGTGACCTCGTCCAGCACGAGGGCAGGGCTGTAGCGCGTGCGGGCCAGGTGTGCGCTGGCCGGGTCGCCGAAGGTGCCGAATTCGGCGAGGTCGCCTCCGCTGCAGAACGACGGGCCATTGCCGGTCAGCACGAGTTCGGTGATCGACGGGTCGAGGCGGGCGACCTCGAGTCCTTCGAGCAGAGCCGCACGCGCGTCGGTGGAGAACGCGTTATGCCGCTGCGGACGGTTGAACCTGATGTACAGGCGGTCGCCGTCGCGCTCTGCCTGCACAGGATCGGGGATATCGGGCACCTGTGCAGGGCCACGTTCGGCGAGCCAGCGGGCGAACTCCGGTCCGGACTGCAAGGTGGAATACGCCAGTGATTCGGTGACGACGCCGGCGAACGCGGGCGCTGCCGGGTCGAAGGCGCGCAGCACGTCGTCACAGACTGCCGCCGCGTGCGGCCAGCGTTCGCACCGCTCGGTAAGCGTCTCCAGCGCGTCGGGTATCGAAGCGACCGTGACGGTGCGACGATCGTCGCAGGCACCCTCCGTCAGCGTGAAGGTTGCTTGCTCAACCGGGTTTTCGATTCCGACGGAGATCCCGCCGGGCAGCTCGATGACATTCACGAGTACTTGTTGACCAGCTCCTGCTTGTACAGCTTGCCGGTATCGGTGCGCGGCAGCTGCGCCTCGAACGAGATCGAGCGCGGACACTTGTAGTGCGCCAACCGCTCTCGCAGCCACGCCAAGAGTTCGTCGCCGAATTCGTCGGTGGCGTCGGTGGCGTCGAGGGTCTGCACGACACCCTTGACGGTTTGCCCCATTTCGTCGTCGGGGATACCGAACACCGCCGCGTCCAACACTTTTGGATGGGTGACGAGCATGTTCTCCGCTTCTTGCGGATAGATGTTGACGCCGCCGGAGATGATCATGTGGTGCTTGCGGTCTGTCAGGAACAGATAGCCGTCCTCGTCGACATAGCCGACGTCGCCGACCGTCACCCAGCCATGCGTGTCGCGAGACTCGGCGGTCTTGTCTGAATCCTTGAGGTACTCGAACAGCCGTCCACCCATGTCGAAGAAGATCTGCCCGGCCTGTCCAGACGGAAGATCGTTGCCTTGCTCGTCGAGAATATGGGCCTGCCCGACAAGTGGTTTGCCGACGGAGCCAGGATGAGCGAGCCAGTCGTCGGCGGTGATCCACGTGACGCCGGCACCTTCAGATGAGGAGTAATACTCGTCGACGATGGGCCCCCACCAGTCGATCATCTGCTTCTTGATGTCGACCGGACAGGGCGCCGCCGCGTGCACTACTCGCTTGAGGCTGGCGATGCTATACGAATTGCGCACCGCCTCAGGCAGTTTCAACATCCGCACGAACATGACGGGCACGAATTGGCCATGGGTAACTCCGTAGCGCTGGATCGCTTCGAGGCACTGTTCCGGGTCGAACTTCTCCATCACGACGACGGTGCCGCCCATCGCGAGCACTCCCATCGACCACATGTTGGGTGCGGTGTGATAGAGCGGGGCGGGACTGAGATACTTCCCGTCACTGTCGAATCCGAGCGTGCCCAATAAGACGCCGACCATGCTTGGCGCCTCCGCGGGCGAGAGGTGAAGGAGCTCGCGACGGATGCCCTTGGGGCGCCCAGTGGTCCCCGACGAGTACTGCAGAAGCTCACCCTCGATTTCGTCGGCGATCGGCGAGTCAGATTGGCCCGCAACGCATTCGGGGTAGCGCTGCCAGCCGTCGAGGTCGTCGTCGGCGATCATCAGCAGGTCGGGCAGGCCGTCGGGCAGATGTTCTTCCAGCCCTTCGCACACCTTGCGCATGGCCCGCGCAGCGACAACCGCCTTGGCGCCGCTGTTGTCGACGATATAGGCGGCCTCGGCAGGAGTGAGGTGGGTGTTGATCGGCGCGTAGTAGAGGCCGCTGCGCCGCGCCGCCCACATGACCGCGTGCAGATGCGCGTTGTTTTCCATCAGCACTGCGATGGTGTCGCCCTCGACCAGCCCGGCGCGCCGGAAGTGGTGGGCCAGGCGGTTCGCACAGGCCTCCAGCTCGCCGAAGGTCACCGTCGCGCCCGACGGATGGACGATCACGGCGGGCTTGTCGGGGGTAGCCTCGGCGTGTTCGCGAATCTGCATGGGCTGACTTTACGACGCCCAAACTTGACAGGTGTCAAGCACCCCTTGACCGGGAGTCAGTCAGCTTCGACGGCCGAGCCGTCAGTCAGCTTCGACGGCCGAGCCGTCAGTCAGCTTCAGCCAGCCGGTGCTTGAGCGCGTCGAACTCGTCCTTGATGCCGGTCGGCAGCTTCTCGCCGACGAACTCGAACCACTCCTCGATCAGCGGCAGCTCATCGCGCCACTCCGAGGGAACGACCTTCAGGGCCTCGTCCACGTCCGCCGCATCGACGTCGAGCCCGTCGAGGTCGAGATCCTCGGCGGTCGGCACGATGCCGATCGGGGTCGACGCGCCGTTGGCCTTGCCCTCGACACGCTCGATGATCCACTTCAGCACCCGGCTGTTCTCACCGAAGCCCGGCCACAGGAAGCGGCCGTCGTCGCCGCGGCGGAACCAGTTGACGAAGAAGATCTTCGGCATCTTCGACTCGTCGGAGTTCTTGCCGAGATCGATCCAGTGTTGGAAGTAGTCGCCGACGTTGTAGCCGAGGAACGGCAGCATCGCCATCGGGTCGCGGCGCACCGTGCCGACCTTGCCCTCGGCGGCGGCCGTCTGTTCGCTGCCCATGGTGGCGCCGATGAACACGCCGTGCTGCCAGTCGTTGGCTTGCGTCACCAACGGCACGGTGGTCTTGCGCCGCGCACCGAACAGGATCGCCGAGATCGGCACACCCTGCGGATCGTCCCACTCGGGCGCCAGCGTGGGGCACTGCGACATCGGCGTGCAGTACCGCGAATTCGGATGCGCCGCCTTGTCTTCCGAGTCGGGCGTCCAGTC
This sequence comes from Mycobacterium sp., assembly GCF_035274705.1. Taxonomy (GTDB): domain Bacteria; phylum Actinomycetota; class Actinomycetes; order Mycobacteriales; family Mycobacteriaceae; genus Mycobacterium. The sequence continues at coordinate 28,854 of NZ_DATENY010000031.1, forward strand.
ACGGCCCTTCCAGTCGATGAGGTGCTGCGGATCGCCCTCGAGGCCTTCCCACCAGATGTCGCCGTCGTCGGTCAGTGCGACGTTGGTGAACACGGTGTTGCCGGCTTCGATGGTCTTCATCGCGTTCGGGTTGGTCTTCCAGTTCGTGCCCGGCGCAACGCCGAAGAATCCGAACTCGGGGTTGACGGCATAGAGCCGGCCGTCCTTGCCGAACCGCATCCACGCGATGTCGTCACCGAGCGTCTCGGCGCGCCAGCCGGGGACCGTCGGCTGGAGCATCGCGAGGTTGGTCTTGCCGCACGCCGACGGGAACGCCGCGGCGACGTAATACGCCTTGTTCTCCGGCGAGATCAACTTGAGGATCAGCATGTGCTCGGCGAGCCAGCCCTCGTCGTGCGCCATGGCCGAGGCGATGCGCAGCGAGTAGCACTTCTTGCCCAGCAGCGCGTTGCCACCGTAGCCGGAGCCGTAGCTCCAGATTTCGCGGGTCTCAGGGAAGTGGGTGATGTACTTGGTGTCGTTACACGGCCACGGCACGTCTTTCTGGCCGGGCTCCAGCGGCGCGCCGATCGAGTGCAGCGCCTTGACGAAGAACCCGTCGGTGCCCATCTTGTCGAGCGCGGCCTTGCCCATGCGGGTCATGGTTCGCATCGAGACGACGACGTACTCCGAGTCGGTGATCTCCACACCTAACTTGGGGTCGTCGGCGCCGAGCGGACCCATGCAGAACGGCACCACATACATGGTGCGGCCGCGCATGCAGCCTTGGTACAGGTCGGTCATGACGCCGCGCATTTCGGCGGGGTCCATCCAGTTATTGGTCGGGCCGGCGTCGATCTCCCGCTCGGTGCAGATGAACGTGCGCGACTCGACGCGCGCTACGTCCGAGGGGTCCGACAGCGCGAGATAAGAATTCGGCTTCTTCTCGTCGTCCAGCCGCTTGAACGTGCCTGCCGCGACGAGCTGCTCGGTCAGCTGCGCGGCCTCTTCTTCCGAGCCGTCAGCGAACACCACGCGATCGGGTTGTGTCAGTTCGGCCACCTCGGAAACCCAGGCGAGCAGCCCTTTGTGTTTCGTCGGTGCGGTGTCCAGACCTGGAATGGTCGCTGCGGTCATCTGTGCCTCCCTGCCGTCTCCTGCGTGCGCTATCTGCCAGGACGCAGGCCCCGATGGCGCCAACGGACTCAAAAGCCGGCGCCGCGGTCGTCCCTGTACTGAAGGTTAACGTGGGTGAGATACCCGCGGTAAATCGGGAGTATGTCCGATCACTCACAGGAACGATTCAGAACGCCTTTTCTGACTGTTTATCGATTCAGCAGGTTCGTTGGTCATTTCGTCAATTCGTGGATTCGGATTTGTCGGTGGGCAAAGCGCCGTCGACTCCGTCCACACCATTCCTGGCCTCGGCAAGTGCCGCCCCGTACAGCTCGGCGCGAACCGTGTCCAGCGCTCGTTGCAGCTGTGGCAGCCGGCGATCCCGCAAGGTCGCGGCCCGCGCGGTGGCGAGCGTATGTTCGCGCAGCTCGGCGTCGATCTCCACAACTCGATCCGCGGCGGTGGCACCCTCGGCTTCGTCGCGCACCGCCAGCTCCGACGTGAGAGCGGTTTCGGCGGTCAGCACCCGCGTCGCAACCCGTTCCTCACCGGCGGATCGCAGCGCCGTGGTGACATCGGTGCCCCAGCGGTCGAGAACTGCCCGGTCGCGCAGCAGCCCGCGGATCCCGACCACCCAGATGGTGAGCAGCAGGCCCACCAGCCCGCCCGCCACCAGGCCCGCGACCGTCAAACCGGGCGCAAGGCCGGCGAACAGCCGCGTCACGGCCAGCGCCACCCCGAGCCCGAAGCCCGCACCGAGGACCAACATCAGCTGCGTTTCCAGCCGACGAGATTTCAACGGCGGCGACGCCACCTCGGGGGCTTCGGGCGGCGACGGCACCTCCAGCGGCGGGAGGCCGAGCTCGGTCGCGACGTCGCCGAGCTGTTCGGTAATGCCCTCGTCCACCTCTGCGACCACTTCAACCACTCGATTCCGCACGTACGGCTCGAATTCGCCGAGCCGGCGGCGGGTCATGTTCGAGGCGTCTTCGGCCAGTTCGGCGCGCACCGACGTAGCGCGGTTGCGCGCGAAGTACGTCAGCTGCACCCGCGCCCGCTGGATCTGGCTGCGCAGCGCGATCGTTCGTTCGGTCTTCGACAGCCGCCGCCCCCGCAGAATGTCTTCCCGGTTCTTGCGCAGCGTGGCAACCCGCGCCTCGCGGTCCGACCCGGCGGCTTCGGCTTCATGGCGGGCGATCACGGCGTGCAGGCGGGCTTCCCAGGCGCGCAAGCGGTTCCGGCGTTTCACATCGGGGTCGGCCAGCCGCTGCCGCAGCACACCGACGAGTTCGTCGAGCCTGGGCTCACCCAGATCTGGTGCGGCCGCCGCGCCGACCCACTGGACATGCTCGTACCGCGGGGCCCGCGCTGAGAGCAGGGCACGGTCGGCGGCCAGTAGCTCTCGCCAATTGCGGTGCGCGTCGATCTTCGAGACCACGCCGACGATCAGGTCGGTGTAGTTTGACGCCAAATCGACGAGCGCGCAATCGGATTCGGTTAGCGGTGCGATCGCGGAGACCACGAAGACCACGGCTGCGGGCGCATCGGCCGGACCCAGCTCATCGGTCTCTACGAACTTGCGTTCTGGCATCGACTCGCGCAAGGCCGTGACGAGGCTGGTGGCGCCTGCCAGCCAGGGGCCGGTCACCAGCACCACGTCGCGGCTGTCCACACCCGGCGAATTCAGCCCCGGGTCGATCGCCGCCACAAGGGCGTCGGCCGCCGCGATCGGATCGCTCATCGGGCCGGGCCCAGCAGGCGCAGCGAACCCCTCGCGATATCGGCGCCGCAGCTGCGATGCAACGCGTTTACCGGGCCGCGGCCATAGCGCCGCCAGTGCGCGGCCCGCCGCAGATGTGACCTGGGGTCGTCTCCGCGATCGACGGTCAACCCCGCGGCCTCGACCACATCGACCGCGGCGGACATCATCGCCAGCACCGTCTCGTCGCCAGACAGGAACTCCGCCAGCTGGTCGTCGCCGGATTGCGCTGCGAGAACACGCAATTCGGTGACTGCTGACCTGATCCTGCGGTAGCGGACCGGCGCGCCGACGGCGTCGAGGTGCTCGACGACCCGGTCGAGAAGACTGGCCCGGCGCATCAGTGCATGCAGCGCGGCGGCGTCGGCTCCCTCGCCGAGAGCCAGCACCGCGTGCGCGATGCCGAACCGGTCGAGCGTCTCGAGCAGGCGCCGCCGAAGTGCATGCGGCACCGAATGCTCACTGCGCACGAACGCCTCGGTGGACGTCAGATCGGCGGGCTCGGTGACCAGGGTGCGCAGACCGCCGATCAGCTCGTCGTCCAGTTCGGCCGTGGCCAGCAAGGCCACCATCGGAACCGTCGGCACCCTCGTCAACGCTCGGCAGTCGGCCGCGATCCGATGCGCCAGCGCCAACGGCCCGCCGTTGGCGAAGCCGCTCAGGTCCGCCTTGTTGAGCACGGTCAACGCAGGCCCGTCGAACGCGGCGAGCAGGGCCCGATCCTCGGGCTTGAGCGTCTCAGCGATCACCACGACCTGGACGTCAGCCGCCGCGGCATCCGGCGTCACGGCCACGCCCGCCGCAGTCAGTGCGGCCGACACGGTCCCGCGACCCACGCCGTCCCGCCCACACACAGCGACGCGCAGCGGTCGGGCAATACGACGAACAACCGGCGTCAACCGCGGATTGCGGCTCTGCTCAGCGAATCGCGTCAGCGCATCGACGAAAATCTGGCGGCCTTCCGTTATCCCGACCCGATCCGAACACGGTCCCCATCGGAAATGTTGGCACCTCCGCAGACACACCGCGAGCGGTTGTTTAGGCGGCCTGTGAGGCGACACCTGCTTTACCAGCCGAAGGCAACTGTTGGGTATCAATCTGTACCACGATGCGGGTACTCGACCCTTGATGAGCGACCATGGACGGATGCATGCGTCCCGGCCCGATGTCGCCGGCACCCTGCCGCCGTCGCATCTGCATCCCCGCATCACCAGCTTCCGCGCCAGGCGGTCGGCGCTTTCCGGCGGCCAGCAGGCCACCTGGGAGCGGCTGTGGCCCAGGCTGGGCATGCAGGCCCGCGGCGAGGACGGCCCGGCGCCGCGGCTCGACACCGAGGCGTGGTTCGGCCGGTCGGCGCCCGTCGTGCTCGAGATCGGCAGCGGCACGGGTATCTCGACGCTCGCGATGGCGCAGGCCGAGCCGCACCTGGATGTGGTCGCGGTGGAGGTGTACCGGCGCGGGCTGGCACAACTACTCAGCGCCATCGACCGCGAAGGCGTCACCAACATCCGGCTGGTCCGCGGCGACGGTGTTGACGTGCTCGAGCACATGTTCGGGCCGGACTCGCTGACCGGCGTGCGGGTCTACTTCCCCGACCCCTGGCCCAAGGCGCGCCACCACAAGCGCCGGCTGCTGCAACCGGACACGGTCGCGCTGATCGCCGACCGGCTGCGGCCCGGCGGTGTGCTGCACGCAGCCACCGACCACGCCGGCTACGCCGAACAGATCGCCGAAGTCGGCGACGCCGAGCCGCGGCTGCGCCGCGTCACAGCGTCGGACTCACTGCCGATCTCGGTGGATCGGCCCGTCACCAAGTACGAAACGAAGGCCCGGCATGTGGGCAGCGACGTCGCCGAACTGCTCTGGGAGAAGCGATGAGCCTGACCGAGGACATCCAGCAGATAGAACCGCAAGTAGAAGAAGTACCGCCTCCGACCGTCGCGCCGGCCGAGGCGACCGAGCGGGTACTGCTGGTGTGGGACGCGCCCAACCTGGACATGGGCCTCGGCTCGATCCTCGGCGGTCGGCCCACCGCTGCACACCGGCCGCGGTTCGACGCGCTCGGCCGGTGGCTGCTGACCCGCACGGCTGAACTGTCGTCCACGCGCGCCGACGTCTCCCTTGAGCCGGAGGCCACCGTCTTCACCAACATCGCCCCAGGTAGCGCCGACGTCGTTCGACCCTGGGTGGAGGCATTGCGTAACGTGGGGTTCGCGGTCTTCGCGAAACCGAAGATCGACGAAGACAGCGACGTCGACGTCGACATGCTCAATCACATCGCGCTGCGGCGCAGCGAGGGATTGGCCAGCGTGCTGGTCGCCTCCGCAGATGGGCAGGCTTTCAAACAGCCGCTCGAGGAAATCGCCAGAGACGGCATCCCGGTCCAGGTGCTGGGATTTCGCGAACATGCCAGTTGGGCGTTAGCGTCGGATACCTTGGAGTTCGTCGACCTGGAGGACATTCCTGGTGTCTTCCGGGAACCACTACCGCGAATCGGCCTAGATTCGCTGCCCGAGCAGGGAGCTTGGCTGCAGCCGTTCCGGCCGCTGTCCTCGCTATTGACCTCGCGCGTGTAGACAACTGAGATGCGCAGGTCGCAAAGGACTTAGTAAGGAGCCTACGTGTTCGCCTGGTGGGGTCGAACGGTGTACCGATACCGATACATAGTGATCGGTGTCATGGTCGCACTGTGCCTTGGTGGCGGAGTGTTCGGCATCAGCCTCGGCAGCCACGTCACTCAGAGCGGCTTCTACGACGACGGCAGCCAGTCCGTACACGCCTCGGTTACCGCGGACAAGGCCTACGGCCGCGACACGTCGGGCCACATCATCGGGATCTACACCGCGCCCGATGGCAAGACCGTCGACGACCCCGCCTTCAAGCAGAAGATCCTCGACAACCTCGCTCAGGTCGAGAAGGACCACCCCGACGAGATCCTGCGCTCCATTGGGTACTTCAAGAGCCCCGACGTGCTGAAGAACATGGCGGACGCGGACAAACAGCACGCGTTCATGTCGATCCAGCTCAAGGGCGACAACGACGACGCGATCCTGAACAACTACAAGAAGGTCAAGGACGACCTGCTCAAGATCAAAGACGACGGCGTCGACGTCAAGCTGGCCGGTCTGCAGCCGTTGGCGGGCGAGTTGACCGGAACCATCGGCGACGACCAGAAGCGCGCCGAGGTCGCGGCCATCCCGCTGGTGTGTGTGGTGTTGTTCTTCGTGTTCGGCGGCGTCGTCGCGGCCGCGCTCCCCGGGATCATCGGCGGCCTGACCATCGCGGGCGCGCTCGGCATCATGCGGCTCGTCGCTGAATTCATGCCCGTGCACTTCTTCGCCCAGCCGGTGGTGACCCTGATGGGGCTCGGCATCGCGGTCGACTACGGCCTGTTCATGGTCAGCCGATTCCGTGAGGAGATCGCCGAGGGCTACGACACCGAAGCCGCGGTCCGAAGAACGGTGATGACCTCGGGCCGCACGATCATGTTCTCCGCGGTGATCCTGGTGGCGTCGTCGGTGCCACTGCTGCTGTTCCCGCAGGGGTTCTTGAAGTCCATCACCTACGCGATCATCGCGTCGGTCATGCTTGCGGCGATCTTGTCGATCACCGTGCTGGCCGCCGCGCTGGCCATCCTGGGCCCCAACGTCGACGCGCTGGGCGTGCGCACGCTGCTGCGAGTCCCTTTCTTCCGCAACTGGAAGCCGATGCGCGTCTACCTGACGTGGCTGGCCGACAAGACGCAGAAGACCAAGACCCGCGCAGAGGTCGAGAAGGGCTTCTGGGGCAAGCTGGTCAACCGGGTAATGAAGCGGCCCATTGCATTTGCCGTGCCCATCGTCATCGTCCTGATCGCGCTGATCATCCCGCTGGGACAGCTCGCCCTCGGCGGCATCAGCGAGAAATACCTGCCGCCCGACAACTCGGTACGCCAGGCGCAGCAGGAGTTCGACAAGATCTTCCCGGGCTTCCGCACCGAGCCGCTGACCATCGTGATGGAAAGTGACGACGGGCAACCCATCACGGACCAACAGATCGCCGAGGTGCGCAACAAGGCGATGCAGATACCGGGCTTCACAGATCCGGACAACGATCCATCAAAGATGTGGAAGGAACGCCCGTACCTCGACGGCGCGTCGAAGGATCCGTCCATCCGGGTGATCCAGAACGGATTGGAGAACCGTAACGACGCGTCGAAGAAGATCGAGGAGCTACGCGCGCTGACCCCTCCCCGCGGCATCACTGTGTCTATCGGCGGCACTCCTGCGCTTGAGCAGGACAGCATCCACAGCCTGTTCGACAAGCTGCCGTTGATGGTGCTGCTGCTGATCACCGCCACCACGATCCTGATGTTCCTGGCGTTCGGGTCGGTGGTGCTACCGATCAAGGCCGCGGTGATGAGCGCACTGACGCTGGGCTCGACGATGGGCGTGCTCACGTGGATGTTCGTCGACGGCCACGGTTCCGGCTTGATGAACTACACGCCGCAGCCGCTGATGGCGCCGATGATCGGCCTCATCATCGCGGTCATCTGGGGCCTGTCGACCGACTACGAAGTGTTCCTGGTCTCCCGCATGGTGGAGGCCCGTGAACGCGGTATGTCCACCACCGAGGCCATCCGGATCGGCACGGCGACCACCGGCCGGCTGATCACGGGCGCTGCCTTGGTGCTGGCCGTCGTCGCAGGCGCGTTCGTGTTCTCCGACCTGGTGATGATGAAGTACCTGGCGTTCGGTCTCCTCATCGCTCTGCTGCTGGACGCCACCGTGGTCCGGATGTTCCTGGTGCCGGCGATCATGAAGCTGCTCGGCGACGACTGCTGGTGGGCGCCACGCTGGATGAATCGCCTCCAGGAACGCCTCGGCCTCGGCGAGACGGAACTGCCTGACGAGCGCAAACGTCCCGCGGTGCGCGAACCCGAAGAGGCTCTCGTCGGTGCGGGCGGTCCGGCACCGCGCCCGCGGCCGCCACACGACCCGACCCATCCGGCCGCCGAGGCTTCGTCACGCCCAGGCGCTACGACGCGGATCCCTGCGCCGCCGCGGGCCAACCCGCCCTCTGTCGCGGGTACGACGCGCATCCCCACCGCCCGTCCGCAGCCCGTCGACGAACCCCCGACCACCCGGTTCTCGAGTGCCAAGAATGCGGTCCGCAACGCGGTGAACAACGCGACCTCCCGGGTCAACCACCCGCCCGCGGGTGACACCGAGCGCGGGCCCCGGCCCGGGCCCGGGCCTAAGCCAGCGCGCGAAGAGCGCGAGATCGAGTCGTGGCTCGGTGAATTGCGCGGCACCGCGCCAGAAGGCAGGGGACGGCCGTCAGCGGACGCCACGCGCGCGATGCCCGAGCTGGGGGCCCCTCCCGCGCAAGCTGGGGGACGGCCACGGCAACAGCGTCCGCAACCGGGCAACGAGCCGACGACCGCGATTCCCGCGCAACGTCCGCGGCCGCAGAACGCCGACGCGACGACAGCCATTCCGACTCCGCGGCAACTGGGGACCCCGCCCGAAGGCAGGGGAGATCCGGAGTCCACCGAGAAGATCGACACCCGCAAAGAAGACGAGCATCAGCGCCGCGGAACTGGCGGCGGGGTGAGCGCGCAGGATCTACTGCGGCGCGAAGGCCGGCTCTAGTCGACGTCGTCCGGCGTCGACCTCACCACCGGCCCTTGTTGGGCCTCCAACTCGGCTTCCTCGGCCTCCGGTTCGGCGGCCAGCAGCACGCGCACCGCGCTGTTGAGGAACGCCACGGTCGGCACCGCGAGCAGCGCGCCGACGATCCCGGCCAGCACGCCGCCGCCGGCGATTGCGAGCACGACGGCCAGCGGATGGATCGAGACGGCACGCCCCATCACCAGCGGCTGCAGGACATGGCCCTCCAGTTGTTGCACGGCGATGATCAGGCCGAGGGTGATCAGCGCGTACAGCAATCCCTTCGCGATCAGGGCCACGATCACTGCGAGAAAGCCGGCGACCACGGCACCGACGAGCGGCACGAACGCGCCGAGGAACACCAGCGACGCCAACGGCAGCGCCAGCGGAACTCCCATGATCGCCAAACCGGTTCCGATACCCAGCGCATCGACAAGAGCGACCAAGAACGTCGCCCGTACATACCCGATCAACGAATGGAATCCGGCCCGACCGGCGTCGCGCACGCGTTCGCGCACGTCCGTAGGGAACATCTTCGTGACGAACGCGAAGATGTTGCGCCCGCCGTGCAGGACGAAGATCAGAGTGAACAACACGAGCAGGGCGCCGGTGACAATCTCGGTCACGGTGCCCGCCGTCGACAGCGCCCCGCTTGTCAGCTTCTCCTGGTTGTTCTGCAGCGCCTCGATCGCAGATTTGCGGGCCGAATCGATCTGCTGCTGATTGATATGGAGTGGGCCTTGTGTCAGCCAGTCCCCCACGCCCTTGATGCTTGTGCTGACCTGTTCGACGAGTGCCGGTGCGCCCTGGATGAACTGGCTGACGACGAATGTGAGAATGCCGCCCACCACCGCGATGCCGCCGAGCAACACGAGGGCGACCGCACCTCCGCGTGGAGCGCCGCGCCGGTCCAGGAAGTCGACGACCGGCAGCAGCAACGCGGCCAGCATGGTCGCCAACGCGACGGGTACCACGAGGAGCTCCAGGTGCTTGACCGCCCAGAGCAACGCGACGATCGCCGCGAAGATGACCAGCAGTCGCCACGACCATGCGGCCGTCTTCCTGACGAGGGGACTCACCGACTCATCGGCGAAGGAGTCAACTGAAGGGCCCGCTGGCATGCCGGTAGCGTAACGGCCACCCGCGTCATCGCAGCGGATCTCGGGATTCGGCCTCGTGACGCTTTACCCTGTAGGGCGTGTCCCACGACGCGCCTGCGAGCGACTCCCAGGCCGGAAAGACCAGCCAGGAGCGGCCCGCCCGGGGCAAGTATTGGTGGCTGCGCTGGGTGGTCATCGCGGTCGCTGCCGTCGTGCTGGCCGTTGAGCTCGTTCTGGTCTGGGATCAGCTGGCCAAGGCGGCCAAGAGCCTGTACTCGGCGAACTGGTGGTGGGTACTGGCGGCGGTGGTCGCGGCGATGTCGTCCATGCACAGCTTCGCGCAGATCCAGCGAACCCTGCTGCGCTCGGCGGGTGTAACGGTCAAACAGTGGCGCTCCGAGGCCGCCTTCTACGCCGGCAACTCGTTGTCGACCACGCTGCCCGGTGGCCCCGTGCTGTCGGCCACCTTCATCTATCGCCAGCAGCGGATCTGGGGCGCCTCGCCGGTGGTGGCGTCGTGGCAGCTGGTGATGTCGGGCGCCCTGCAGGTGGTCGGCCTGGCACTACTCGGCCTCAGCGGCGCCTTCCTGCTCGGCGCCACCAAAAACCCACTGTCCCTGATCTTTTCGCTCGGCGGCTTCATCGCCTTGATCCTGCTCGCGCAGGCGGTCGCCACGCGGCCCGAATTGATCGACGGCATCGGCGTGCGGGTGCTGTCGTGGTTCAACTCGGTACGCGGCAAGCCCGCCGACACCGGACTGGACAAGTGGCGCGAGACCCTGTCGCAGCTGGAGTCGGTGAGCCTGAGCCGCCGCGAACTCGGTGTGGCGTTCGGCTGGTCGTTGTTCAACTGGATCGCCGACGTCGGGTGCCTCCTGTTCGCCTGCTATGCGACCGGAGGCCATCCGTCGATCGCCGGTGTGACGGTGGCCTACGCGGCGGCCCGCGCCGTCGGATCGATTCCGTTGATGCCCGGCGGCCTGCTGGTTGTCGAGGCGGTGCTGGTGCCCGGCCTGGTGTCCTCAGGTATGACGCTGGCTTCGGCCATCTCGGCGATGCTGATCTACCGACTGATCAGCTGGATCTTCATCGCCGCGATCGGCTGGGTGGTGTTCTTCTTCATGTTCCGCACCGAAAAGGACATCGACCCCGACGCCACCATCGCCGAAAACATCCAACAGCCACCGCAATTCAGCCCCGACCCCGAAGCACGTCACGAGCCGGACCCGGATCCCTAGGCGCGCAAATGAAATCGAATCCGCTCATGGCGGTGGTCACCGACATCGTCTGCGTCGTGGTGTTCTGCGCGATCGGGCGCCGCAGTCATACCGAGGGCCTGACGGTTGCCGGTATCGCCCAGACAGCTTGGCCGTTCCTGACCGGAACCGGTGTCGGCTGGCTGCTGTCGCGTGGATGGCGGCGGCCCATGGCGGTGGTGCCGACCGGGGTGGTGGTGTGGCTGAGCACGATCATCGTCGGAATGCTGCTGCGCAAAGTCGCATCTCAAGGGGTTGCGGCGAGTTTCGTGGTGGTGGCGTCGCTGGTGACTGCACTGTTGCTGCTCGGCTGGCGCGCCGCAGTCAGGCTGATCACACGATAGAAGCGCCGATGCCGCCCCGCCACAGCCGCAGGGGTGTGAGCCGCTACGCCGTCGCCGGCTGACTCAGCACTGATCGGCCGAATTGTCCGTCGGCTCAGGCGAAGTCGAGATCGTCAGGGTCGCACGCAGTCCGCCGAGCGGCCCGTCGGTGAGTTCGATGCGACCGCCATGCAGCGCCGCCTGCTGGGCCACCAACGCAAGTCCCAAGCCCGAACCGCCGGCGGCGGCCGTGCTGCCGCGGGAGAACCGGCCGAGCACCGTCTGATGCTCTTCGGCCGGCAGCCCACGGCCGTTGTCGTCGACGGTGATCGTCATCGTGTCGTCGGAGCGGTGCGCGGCCAACACGATCAGGCTGGCCTGACCGTGCGTCACTGCGTTGAGCACAAGATTGTCGACGGCCAGACGCAGCCCACCCGGCCATCCCCAGATGCCGCCGAGGTCATCGGCGGCCTCCACGACGATCTCGACATCGCCGGCGGTTCGCATGTTCTCGCGCGCGACGCGGTCGAGCATGTCTGTCACGTCGATGAGCTCACGGTCCTCGGCCTGCGCCAGCTGTCCGGAGGCCAGCTGTCCAAGCGCGGTGATTATCGCCTCCACGCGGCGCTGTGCACGCGAAAGATCCTGCACCACTTCGGCTCTCTCCTCGGCCGGGAGGTCGTGAATACGCAACGTGTCGAGGTCCGCGCGCATCGCGGTCAGTGGGGTACGCAGCTCGTGGGCGGCGTTGGCGGCGAAATCCTGGGCCGCCTGCAGCGAGTTGGTGGTCGCGCGCTGCGCGGCCGCCAACCGGATCAGCATCTCCTTCATCGCCTCGGACAGATCCTCGGCCTCGCGGACGCCGCGCACTTCGGGCATCTCATCACTGCCCTTGCCGAGCCGCTTGGTGTGTTCGGTCAGTCTGCGCAGCGGCCGGATCGCAGGACCCGCGAGCAGCCAGCCCAGACCGGCAGCGATCAACACCGTCGCCACACCGACGGCGGTGTACGCCGGAATCCTGGCGCGGTTCAGCAAGATACTGTCGGCCCGGATGCCCAGCGACATCAGCACGGCGCCGTGCTGATCCACCTCGATCGTGCGAACCCGGTACTCGACACCGTTGACCTCGACGGTCGCCGTGCCCAACGGCAACGGCGGCAACTGAAACCCGCGCTGGAACACCACCTGGCCGCTAGACCGCGAGCGTCCCGTCGTCAGCACCCCGCGATGCGGATCCTGCAATTGATCGGGATACATAGAGGCGTCGATGATCGAATCGAGGCGTCGATCCAGTTGCTGCGCATCGTTGTTCGCCAGCACCACCGAGGTCAGGATCGTGAATACCGCCACGACTGCGGCTGCGGCCGCCGCCGAGGCAATGGCCACCCGAGTGCGCAGGGACGCCGACCCGAGGAATCGCGGCAACCGCACCTACTGCTCGTCCCTGTGCTGGATGCTCGACTCGCGCACGGCTCGTCTTCGGTGCTGGATGCTCGACTCGCACACGGCTCGTCTTCGGTGCTTGATGGTCGACCCTCAGGCCTCGTCTCGCAGGACATAGCCGATCCCGCGAACCGTATGAATCACCCGCGGCAAGTCATCGCGTTCGAGCTTGCGCCGCAGGTAGGAGATGAACACGTCGGCGACGTTGGTGTCGACGTCGAAGTCGTAACCCCAGACCAGTTCCAGCAGCCGCTGGCGCGACAGCACCACGCCCGCATTCTCGGCCAGCACCGCCAGCAGATCGAACTCCCGCTTGGTCAGATCGACGCGCTCGCCGTCGACGAACACCAAGCGGCGAGCGGTGTCGATCGTCAACGGCCCGACCCTCATCGTGTCGGACGACTGATCGGAATGGCTCGACCGGCGCAGCAAGGCGTGCAGCCGCGCCACCAGCTCGCCCAGATCGAAGGGCTTGGTCAGATAGTCGTCCGCGCCGGCTTCCAGGCCCGCGATTCTGTCGTTGACGGTGTCGCGCGCGGACAGTACACAGATGGGAATGTCATTGCCCAATGCCCGCAGTGCTGTCACCACGGCAACACCGTCGAGTTCTGGCATTTGAACATCGAGAACCAACGCATCATGTGATTCGTTGGACAAGAGCCGCAGCGCCTCTTTGCCGGTCGCCGCGACCCGAACGTCAAAACCCGAATGCCGCAATCCGCGGGCCACCGAGGTACGCACGTCCGGGTCGTCGTCGACCATCAGCACCGTGCGGCTCACGCTTTCCGGTGCGGGCGTGTCGCCAACCCGCACGTACTACGGAATGGAAGGCGCCGGTGCCGAGCCGCAGCGGTTCTTCAGATCGACCAACGGCTGGCGGATGCCGGTCAGATCAGCCTTAACCGACGGGTTGCTGTTCAGGTAGTCCTGCACCTTGGAGCGGACCTGGTCGCGTGGAAGACCCTCGAGGCTGGTGAAGAACCAGTTCACGTCGGGATGCGTGAACAGGTAAGCGGACGTCGCAGCGGAGACGCCCGATGCGACGCCGGCCAGGTCGGCCGCGGTGCAGTTCGGCGGGTTCAGCGCCGGGTCGTCGGCCATCGCCGAGGGCAGAGCGCCAAACAACATCGCACCGGCGATCGCACCAGTACCGACCGCGCCAGCTACCGCACGTCGCGCGGTACGGGCCGAGAGCAACATGGACAGGCTCCTTCATATGAAGTGGAGAGGCCGCAACCATTAGCGGTTCCGACAATAAAAAGCTAAGCAGATTGGATGCCGACTTTCTTGCCTTGCGAATAACCAATCGCGAGAAAGTCCAAAACCGCAGCTCAACGGCATCGCCGGCGACGACGCGCGGCGCCGAGGTGTTAGCGCGTCGCGGTTGCGGCGGGCCCTGGAAGCGGGCCGGTGCCCGGCGAGACGGCCGAGGCCGGCGACGACTGCGCGGGCACCGCGGCGCCAGGAGCACCAACGGACTGCGCGGTCTGCAGCGCTCCCGGCAAACCACCGGGCAATGGGGTTCCCTGCTGTTGTGCGGCCTGCATGAGCCCCATCAGCTGAGGCAGGCTGATCGGTAGCTTGCACCGGGTGGACAGGTTCACCAGTGGTTGCTGCAACGCCTGCATGTCCTTGCCGACTTGCGGGTTGGCATCGAAGTAGCTCTTGATCGCGCCCAGCGACTGTGGCCCGGCCTGCTGCTGGGAGATCGTCGTCAGTGCCTGGTTGGTTTGGGGATGAGAGTCGAGGTAGGTACCGGTCGACGTGGCCACCGAGCCGACGGTTCGAGCGATCTCACTGGCAGCGCAGGGATCGGATGCTGCGGTCGCTGCCGGAACGGCGAGCGCGGCCACCGCGGCGCCGCCGGCGATGGAGGCGGCGAACACAGCGGCGATGCTGCGTCGCAGCGGCGTCGCGGTCAGCCCAAAGCTCGAAGACATGGACAACTCCTAACGGTTTGCGAACGGTTTAGCTGTCACGCAAACGCTTGACGATCGGACGGCAAAGGTCCCCGACGCCGAAACGGCCCGCGCACATACTGCCATCCCCGCCGCGAAGCTGGCCAATTCAGCAAGCAAACATGCAGCTAGAAGACGGCAAGCCCCCAGGTCAGGTAACGCTGTGCGGCGGCGGCGCGAGAAGCGTTAGAGCAGCATTAGGGCGTTGCTGAGGCCGGGGCACCTTACCTCACGCTGTTGTACGCTCACGCTACGAAACGCCGGGTAGAAAGCGGGGAGACTAGCCATCCAGCAGTTCATGATGCGCTTGAGCAGTAACCTGCGCAGATATCGCTGGGCGGTGTTCGCGGCTTGGCTGCTTCTTCTGGTTCCCGCGATTTATCTCGCGATGAACCAGTCCGGCCATCTCACCGGTGGCGGATTCGAGGTCGAGGGATCTCAGTCTCTGCATGTGCAGCGGGAGCTCGAAGCCCACTTCCCCGACCAGGGTGCCTCTCCCCTTGCGCTGGTCGCGGCGCCGCGCGCCGACGCGTCGTTCGACGACATGAACGCCGCGGTCGCGCATCTGGAACAGATCGCCGCGCAGGTGCCGAGCGTCAAGGTGGTGCCCAACCCGCAGCAGCCCGCTCCCCAGCCGGACCGTCCGTATGTCGTCTCGTTGCAACCGGACTTCAACAACAGCGGTGTCGTCGACATTGCGAAGCAACTGCGCGAAAAGGTCGGCATCAACGGCGATCAGGCCGGTGAGATCGAGAACGGCAAGGTCCGGCTGTATGTGATCGGCCAGGGCGCGCTGGGAGCCGCGGCGACATTGGCGACCAAGCACGATGTCGCGCAGGCCGAGCAGTGGAACCTTCCGATCGTCCTGATTGTTTTGCTCGCGGTGTTCGGCTCGCTGGCGGCCGCGGCCATGCCGCTGGTGCTGGGTATCTGCACGGTGGCCGTGACCATGGGACTGGTCTATCTGCTGTCCATGTACACGCAGATGTCGGTGTTCGTCACGTCGACGGTGTCGATGTTCGGGATCGCACTGGCCATCGACTATTCACTATTTATTCTCATGCGGTTCCGGGAGGAACTGCGCGCGGGCCGAGACCCCCAGCAGGCCGCCGACGCGGCCATGGCCACCTCCGGCTTGGCGGTGGTGCTGTCGGGGTTGACCGTCATCGCCTCGGTCACCGGCATCTACTTGATCAACACGCCTGTCCTGCAGTCGATGGCCACCGGCGCGATCCTCGCGGTCGCGGTGGCCGTGCTGACGTCCACCACCTTGACGCCCGCGGTGCTGGCGACGTTCGGCAAGGCGGCGGCGAAGCGGTCGTCGTACCTGCATTGGTCGCGCCGGCCGGAGACCACCCAGTCGCGGTTCTGGAGCCGGTGGACGGGCTCGGTCATGCGGCGGCCGTGGGCCTCGGCGTTGGCCGCGTCGGTCCTGCTGCTGACGCTTGCGGCACCGTCGTTCTCGATGGTGCTCGGCAACAGCATGCAGCGGCAGTTCGACCCGACCCATGAGATCCGCGGCGGCGTCAATGCGGCCGCCGAGGCGCTGGGTCCAGGAGCGCTCGGGCCGGTGCGCGTGCTGGTGACGTTCCCCGACGGCAACGCCGCATCGGCAGCGGTGAAGGAGCCGGCACTCGACGCACTGCGCCAGCGGATGGCGCAGGCACCCAACGTCGTCACCGTGGCCCCGCCGGTGTTCGGCGACGACTATCGCCGCGCGCTGCTATCCGCCGTGCTGACAGTCGACCCCGAGGACATGGGCGCCCGCGAGACGGTCGACTGGATGCGCGAGCAGCTGCCGAAGACGGCCGCAGCGGGCGCACGCATCGACGTCGGCGGTCCGACGGCGTTGATCAAGGACTTCGACGACCGGGTGTCGGCCACGCAGCCTGCGGTGTTCGGGTTCGTCGCATTGATCGCATTCGTGATGCTGCTGATCTCGATCCGGTCGGTGTTCTTGGCGTTAAAGGGAGTCCTGATGACAGTGCTGTCCGTGGCTGCGGCCTACGGCAGCCTGGTCGTCGTCTTCCAATGGGGATGGCTGGCCGACCTGGGCTTCAAGCCGATCTCGTCGCTGGACAGCACCATCCCACCGCTGGTGCTGGCGATGACGTTCGGGTTGTCGATGGACTACGAGATCTTCCTGCTGACCCGCATCCGGGAGCGGTTCCTGCAGACCAACAACACCCGCGACGCCGTCGCGTACGGCGTGAGCACCAGCGCCCGCACGATCACCAGCGCCGCGCTGATCATGATCGCGGTGTTCATCGGGTTCGCGTTCGCGGGCATGCCGCTGGTTGCGCAGCTCGGAGTCGCGTGCGCGGTGGCGATCGCCGTCGACGCGACCGTGGTGCGGCTGGTGCTGGTGCCCGCGTTGATGGCGATGTTCGACGAATGGAACTGGTGGCTGCCGCGCTGGCTGGACCGCATCCTGCCGTCGGTGGACTTCGAGAAGCCGCTGCCCAAGGCGGACATCGGCGATCTGGTCATCATCCCCGACGACATCTCCTCGCTGGGCCCGTCAGGGTCCGACCTGCGGATGGTGGTCAAGTCGGCGACGAAGCTGAAAAACCTTGCCCCCGATAGCATTACGGTGGCCGACCCGCTTGCTTTGGGCATCTGCCAGGAAGCGGCCAGCCTCAGCGGCCGGCTGTACCGCAACGGCATGTCCAACGGGTCGACCAAGACCGCCCCGGCCACACTGCGCGTGCATCCCGTGACGATGTGGCGCGGACGGCTCTCGGTCGCGCTCGACGCGCTGGAGACCGAGGCCGAGGCCGAGCGCGCGCCGGTGGAGCGGCGCAGCCCGATGGAGACCACCAACGTGCAGTTGCCCACCGGCGACCGGCTGCAGATTCCGACCGGTGCAGAGACGCTGCGGCTGAAGAGCTACCTGATCATGTGCCGGAACACCACTCGCGACTACACAGAATTTGCCGAATTGGTGGACGCGATGGAAACTCACACCGCCGCGGTAGTGCTGGCGTCAATGGACCGGTATTACTGTGGTGAACACGCGAGAAAGCAATGGGTCGCCACCCAGTTGGTGCGCCGCCTGGCCGATCCACAACCGTACGACGAGCACGACACCCGCATGTCGGGCCCGGACGCGGAGGCCGATTGGGCCAAGGTCAGGGAGCGCTGCCTTTCGGTGGCGGTGGCGATGCTGGAGGAGGCGAGGTGACGTTGGCCCCCGATATCCGGGACGCGCAGCGCGACGCAGTCTCCGCACGCAAACGCCAAGCGCCGCCGGCGCAGGGCCACAACCAGCCGGTCGACGACCGGCCGGTGGAGTTCTGGCCGACGTCCGCGATCCGCTCTGCGCTGGAGACCGACGACCTGACCGTCTGGCAGCGCATCGTCGTTGCAATCAAGCGCGACCCCTATGGCAGGACCGCGCGCCAGGTCGAAGAAGTATTGGAAACCGCACGGCCATACGGTGTTTCGAAGGCGCTCTCGGAGGTACTCATTCGCACCCGTGAACATCTCGAAGCCAACGAACGCGCCGAGGTAGCGCGCCACATTCAGGTGCTGCTGGAGCGGTCGGGACTGGGTGAGCAGGAGTTCGCGTCGCGCATCGGTGTACCCAACGACGACTTCGCGTCCTATGTCAATGGTCAGACCAGCCCCTCGGCGTCGCTGATGATCCGGATGCGACGCCTGTCCGACCGGTTCGCCAAGATGCGTAACCAGCGTCCGGGCACCCCCAACTAGCTATGCCGTATGCGCTGATCCCGGGAGCGGGTGGCAGCGCCTGGTACTGGCATCGCGTGACGCCCCTGCTGTCGGCTGCGGGCGCCCAGGCGATCGCCATCGACCTGCCCGCCGATGACGACACCGCCGACCTGAACACCTACGCCGACATCGTGGCAGACGCGGTGGCCGACGCGTCCGGTCCTCTGATTGTCGTCGGCCAGTCGATGGGGGCTTTCACCGCGCCGATGGTCGCCGAACGTCTGGCCGCAGCGCTGATCGTGTTGGTCAACCCGATGGTCCCGAAAGCCGGCGAGGCGCCGGGGCAGTGGTGGGAGGCCACCGGCCAGAAGGCGGCGATGGTGGAGCACTTTGACCGGATAGGGCTGGGCCGCAACGAATTTGACTCAGTCGAAGACTTCTTCCACGATGTGCCCACGGCGGTGCGTGACGAGGCGCTTAGCCAGCCGGAACCGCAGCAGTCCGATACGCCGTTCGAGCGGCCGTGGCCTATGCAGCGCTGGCCCGACGTCCCGACTCGGGTGGTGGTGGGCAGCGACGACCGGTTGTTCCCGCTGGAGTTTCAGCGGCGGGTGGTGCGCGAGCGGCTCGGCCTGGACGTGGATGTGATTCCTGGCGGGCATCTGGTCTCGTTGAGCCGCCCGCAGGAACTCGTCGACCGGCTCGAGGCCTATCGAGCGGCAACCGGGGTATAGGCGACGCCGATGGACATTGAGCGCATCCTGCGCGAGACCCGAAGCGTCGCGATCGTCGGCGTATCGGCCGACCCCATGCGGCCCAGTCATGGCGTCTGGAGGTATCTCCACTCGCGCAGTGATTACGACCTATACCTGGTGAACCCGACTATCAACGAAATCGACGGCACTCCGGTGTATCCGAGTTTGGCGGAGCTGCCGGTAGTGCCCGACCTCGTCGACGTGTTCCGGCGCCACGAACACCTACCGTCGGTGTTGGCCGACACGATCAAGGTGGGCGCCAAGGTGCTCTGGCTGCAACAGGGCCTATGGCATGAACAGGTCGCGCGTGATGGTGAGGCAGCGGGATTGCACGTGGTGATGGACCGCTGTCTCAAGGTCGACCACGCCCGCTTGGTCGGCTAGCGGGAGTGAATCGGCGACACGTCGTCGACCAGCCAGCGTCCGTCGGTCCTGGACAGCGCGACTCGCAGCGCGAGCACCGCGGTCTCAGGCGGCTTGCCGGGTGTGCTCTGCGTTGCGTGAAGGATCACCGCCACACTGGCAGCGTCCGGCCCGATCGCCTCGACGCCCGCCGAGACGGTGCTTGCCTGCGCTGAAACGTTCCTACTGGCCAAGTCCTTTGCGACATTGGCGAATTCGTTCTTGAATGCGTCGGCGGCCTTCGGCGACATCATCGACGTGACCCGGTCGATCGACGCGGTCGGGCTCTGCGGGGTGAAGGTGGCCGACGCCTCGGAGATACTGCTCGCGATGCCCACGACTTCGGCACTGTCGTTGTGCAGGTTGCGGTCGGGCACGGTCCATCGGGTGTAGCCGACGACGACGGCGGCCACCAGCGCGGCGGTCGCGACCGCAACGACGGCGAGCCGCAACCCAGGGCCGTCGTCGTCGGTGCCGACGGTCACCGCGTCGCGGCGGGCGAATGCGAAGTTGACGACGACGCCCTCGACGATCAACACGCACAGCACCGAGCAGACCGACACCCACCACAGCGGCCAGGCCGTCGCGATGCCGAGGTAAATCAGCGCAGCGATCGCCGCGATGGGCGCCAGAATGTCGAAAGACAGTACGCGCCAACGGTTTCTCATCGGATCGGCTCCAGCCGAGAGATCAGTAGCTTGCCGTCGACGTCGGAGACGTCCAGGCGCAGGTTCCAGCGCACGGTCTGCGGCTTGTCGCCTCCGGCGTTCTGGCTGATCGACGTTGCCACCACCATGACGGTGTCGGTGCGCGACGCGAAGGCCGACAGCTCGGGTTGCGGCTTGAGTGTCGGGGTGCCGTTGGGTCCTGGCGTTGCGTGGTGGATCGACTCCACGGCGACGGAGTCGACCTGGCCGGTGGTGCGCGCCTGCAGCGTCTGGACCAGTTTTCGGAAGGGGTCGACTGTCGAATCGAAATCTGCGTTGAGCTGACCGACCGTGCCCTCGTGCAGCTTGTGCATGTCGCCCTCGACGGTGTCCTTGTTCATGTTGATCAGCACGCCGGTCCAGTCCGCTGCGGCCTGCATGACGCGGGTCCGGTATCGAAGCTCGTCGACGTCGCTGCGGTGCTGCGTCCAGATCAGCCCGGCGAGCACAATCGCGGCCACGGCGAGCGCCGCAAGCACGGCTGAGCCGATCCCGAAGCCGGAAAAGACGGGACCGTCGCCGTCGCGGTCCGGGCTCTGCTCGTCGTCGGGCATGGGCGAGAGGCTACCTGTGGACTTCTGGAAGGATGTTGGGGTGACGGTTCAAGATCTCCGCTCGGGTATCGACCTGAGCCACGTCGACTCCGATGCCCGCCCCCAAGACGACCTGTTCGGCCACGTCAATGGCCGCTGGTTGGCCGAGTATCAGATGCCGGCCGATCGCGCGACGGACGGCGCGTTCCGGCTGCTGTATGACCGCGCCGAGGAGCAGGTTCGCGACCTGATCACTGGAGCCGCCACGGCGGCGTCGGGCGCATCCCAAGGCACCGACGAGCAGCGTGTCGGCGACCTGTACGCCAGCTTCATGGACGAGCAGGCCGTCGCCGCGCGTGGCCTGCAGCCGCTGCTCGACGAGCTCGCCACGATCGACGCCGCTTCCGACGCGACTGCCCTTGCCACCGTGCTCGGCGCCCTGCAGCGCACCAGTGTCGGCGGCGGCACCGGTGTCTATGTCGACACCGACTCGAAGAACTCGACGCGCTACCTGCTTCACCTCAACCAGTCCGGTCTCGGGCTGCCCGACGAGTCCTACTACCGCGACCAGCAGCATGGCGAGATTCTGGCGGCCTACCCGCAGCACATCGCGGCGATGTTCGCGCTGGTGTACGGCGGCGATCATTCCGAGACGGCGCAGCGCATCGTCGCGTTGGAAACCAAGCTCGCGGCCACACACTGGGACGTCGTCAAGCGCCGCGACGCCGACCTCACCTACAACCTGCGGACGTTCGCCGACCTGCTGACGGAAGCTCCTGGCTTCGACTGGGCGGGCTGGGTCGCGGCGCTGGGCACCACCCACGAGAAGGTGGCCGAAGTCGTGGTGCGTCAGCCCGACTACCTGACCGCGTTCGCCGCGTTGTGGTCCGGCGAGGACCTCGCGACGTGGAAGGACTGGGCGCGCTGGCGTCTCATCCATGCGCGGGCGTTCCTGCTGACCGACGAGCTGGTGGCCGAAGACTTTGCGTTCTACGGCCGCCGACTGAGCGGCACCGAACAGATCCGCGACCGCTGGAAGCGCGCCGTGTCCGTCGTGGAGAGCCTGATGGGCGATGCAGTCGGCAAGCTGTATGTGGAGCGGCACTTCCCGCCGGATGCCAAGGCGCGCATGGACGAATTGGTTGCCAACCTGCGCGAGGCCTACCGCGTCAGCATCAACGAACTGGAGTGGATGACTCCGGCCACGCGGGAGAAGGCGCTGGCCAAGCTCGACAAGTTCACGCCGAAGATCGGCTATCCGGCCAAGTGGCGCGATTACTCGAAACTGGTCATCGAGCGCGACGACCTATACGGCAACTACCGTCGCGGCTACACGGTGGAGTACGACCGTGACCTGAACAAGCTCGGCGGTCCGGTGGATCGCGACGAGTGGTTCATGACACCGCAGACCGTCAACGCTTACTACAACCCCGGCATGAACGAAATCGTCTTTCCCGCGGCGATTCTGCAGCCGCCGTTCTTCGACGCCGAGGCCGACGACGCCGCCAACTACGGTGGTATCGGCGCGGTGATCGGCCACGAGATCGGGCACGGGTTCGACGATCAGGGCGCCAAGTACGACGGCGACGGCAACCTCGTCGACTGGTGGACCGACGAAGACCGAGCCGAATTCGGCGCGCGGACAAAGGCTTTGATTGAGCAGTACGAAGAGTACGTGCCGCGCGACCTCAGTGACGGGCACCATGTCAATGGCGCCTTCACCGTCGGCGAGAACATCGGCGATC
Organism: Mycobacterium sp.; assembly: GCF_035274705.1. Classification (GTDB taxonomy): domain Bacteria; phylum Actinomycetota; class Actinomycetes; order Mycobacteriales; family Mycobacteriaceae; genus Mycobacterium. The sequence continues at coordinate 51,256 of NZ_DATENY010000031.1, forward strand.
TGGGCGGGTTGTCGATCGCGCTGCTGGCCTACCGGCTGTCGCTGAAGGGGAAAGAAGCCCCGGTGATCGACGGGCTGACCGGTGAGCAGCGAGTGTTCTTCGGCTGGGCACAGGTGTGGCGGACGAAATCCCGTGAAGCCGAAGCGGTTCGGCGGCTTGCGATCGACCCGCACTCGCCGCCGGAGTTCCGGTGCAACGGCGTGATTCGCAACATGGACGCGTTCTACGACGCGTTCGAGGTCAGCGAATCCGACGCGCTGTACCTTGAACCGCAGCGGCGAGTGCGGATCTGGAACTAGCGCCCGTAGGTCAGCCGGCTCGTTCGAAGTCATCGACCTCGGACCAAGCCGGCTTGTAGTTGAAGACTTCGAATCCCTCGCTCGTCAGGCGCAATCCAGGTGATATCAGCTGCAGCACGAACGAGACGACAAAGGACCCGAAGAGAGCGAGGAGACGCACTCCGCCGACAGGGGCACCTGTGCGAAGTGCCCACATAGGGGCAACTAAGTCGCCGGTAGCGGCAATGTCGCTGTCAGTCAGGCAATTTCACACGTACGCCGAGGAACTCGGCTAGAACATCTGCCAGTCTGACGCGCCGTCAGGCTTGTTGTAGGTGCCCACGGAGTTCTTCACGACGATCGGGTCGCCGCTGCCGAAGTTGTCGTAGAACCACTGCGCGTTCTCCGGGCTGATGTTGATACAGCCGTGGCTGACATTGCGCTTACCCTGATCGGCCACTGACCACGGCGCGCTGTGCACGAAGTTGCCGAGGTTGTCGATCCGCACGGCGAGTTTGACGTGCACCTTGTAGCCGTCGGGCGAGTCGCTCGGCACGCCGTAGGTCGCCGAATCCATCACGATGTCCGGGAACTTCTCCAGCACGTAGTACGTGCCGTTCGGGGTGTCGTGGCCGGTCTTACCCATGGACACCGGGAAGGTCTTCTCCAGTTTCCCGTTACGCATGATCTGCATCTGGTGCGTGCTGTTGTCGACGGTGGCCACCAGCGAATCACCGGTGCGGAAGCTCGACTTCGTGCCACCCGCGTCGATGTTGACGACGGTATTCGCCGGCCAGAAGTCCTGGGGCCGCCAGCGCACCTGCGAATCGCTCGTCCAGTAGAACCTGCCCGGCACCGGCGGGACCGACGAGATGTGGATGGCCTGCTCGGCCATCGCCCGGTCAGCGATGGGGCGCGCGAAGTTGATGTAGATCGGCTTCGCGACACCGACCATGGAGCCGTTCGTCGGGTTGAACGACGGCGGCGCGAACACCGGCTGCCCCGTATATGGCGTCGGGTTCTGGCCCGCCGGCGTGCCCTCGGGGATGGCCATCGGCGCGGCGGCCGGCGGCGCCAGCGGATCCGCCGGGGGCGGGAAGACGAATGGATTGGCCGGAGGTGCCGGAGGTGCCGGCGGCGCCAGCGGGTCCACCGGCGGTGGGGCATCGGCCGCGGCCGGGTCGATGGGCGCGGGAGGCGGTGGCGGCATTTCGGGGTCAGCCAGTGCGGACGGATTTCCTAGCGCTAGTCCCCCGACCAGTCCGGCCGCGAAGATCGCGGTGATCAGCCTGCCCCTCATCCGCCGTCGCATACATCAACCTCCAGTCACGATCTTGGTCCAGTGTGTCACAGCGCAAAGACCAGTTACCGCCACGACCGTTCTGCTTGATCCCCGACGACCGCCCGGCTCACGCCGCTGAGCTGCACTGTTAATCCGGCTGGCCGTGGCCGACGTTACTTCTTGCTGGTTGGCTGAGGAATCTCGAACAGGCCACGGGAGGCGGCTACACCGGCGAGCGCGACGAACACCAGGGCCGTCGACGCCGCGATCATCGCCGCCAGGCCTACGCCTTCGTAGAGCAGTCCACCCGCTAGTGAGCCCGCCATGATTCCGACCTGGAATGCGGCGACATACAGCCCCGATGCCCCATCGGGGTCGTCGGGTGCGGTGCGCATGGCGGCTGATTGCAGCATCGGCGGCAGCGCTGTGGAGGCCGCCCCCCACACGACGACCGCTGCGATGCCGACGACCAGCGCGGCGAGCCCGGCCCGTGCGTCGACCGCCAGCCACGTCAACACCGCGAAAGCCGCCGCGAGCGCGCCAAGACAGCCCACTACCGAGGCGGTTGGCCGCTGATCCAGCGGCCGGGCCATCAATGACATCGAGATCAGTCCGGCGATGCCGAACGCCGCGAGCAGCCAGGCCAGCTGGGCGCCGTGCACACCGACCACGTCGCGGATGATCACGACGATGAACGTGTAGGAGATGAAGTGGCCGGTGACGCCGACGAGCGTCAGCAGCGACAGCTTCACCAGTCGGTCGTTGCGGCGATGGCGCTCGCGACGGCGCACGGCGCCAGGTTCGTCGTCCGACATCGCCATCGGCGGAAGCGCGACCCATGCGGCGGCTGTGACGACCGCGGCGGCGACGGTGACCACTACGACGGCCAGCCGCCAGCCCCACAGTTCGCTCATGGCCGCCGTCATGGGATTTCCGACGACGAGCGCGAGGCTGGTCCCGGCATAGACCGCAGTGGTGGCGCGACCGGCATGCGTGGCGGGCACGAGGCGGACGCCGATGGGCGCGATCACCGACCACATCAGCCCGTGAGTCAGCGCGCACAACACCCGACCACCGGCCAGCACCGCAAAGTTGGGAGCCAGCGCCGAAATAATTTGCGACACAGTCAAACACACCAAAGTAAGCAGCAGCACACGACGCCGCGGCCAGTACGCGGTCAGCCGCACGAGCGGAACCGTGGTGACGGCGGCGACCAACGCGTAGCTCGCCATCAAGGTGCCGACCAACCCCTCGCTCACGCCGAGGTCGAACGCGATCGCCGGCAACGCCCCCACTGGCACGATCTCGGCCGTGACGTAGACAAACGCGGCCGCCGCCAGCACCGCCAGCTGTACGGTGATCTGCGGCGTCCACCCGCGGGTGGGGCTGTCGACAGTCATGTGGGAAGTCACGGTATCGGCTCAACGTTGCAGTGCGCGGATACCGAACCGAAAGGATGCGCGATGGTTGCCATTCCGAGTGGCTACGAGATTCTATTGGAACGTCCGCTGTACGGACATCTGGCCACGACGAGGCCCGACGGCAATGCTCAGGTCAACCCGATGTGGTTCGACTGGGACGGGGAGAAACTTCGCTTCACCCACACCACCAAGCGGCAGAAGTACCGCAATATCGAGGCCAATCCGCACGTGGCGATGTCGATCAGCGATCCCGACAACCCATACCGCTACCTCGAGGTGCGCGGAGTGGTGGAGGAGATCGTCCCCGATCCGACCGGCGCGTTCTACCTGCATCTCAACGACCGCTACAGCGGCCCGTTGGCAGAGGCGCCGCCGGACAAGGCCGACCGGGTGATCCTCGTCGTGCGGCCGACCGGGTTCACCAAGCAGTGATCGTCGCCTTCAGCGTGAGCCCATCCGGGGGCGATACGAGCGTGGGCGCCGCGGTCGCAGAGGCGATCCGGGTGGTGCGGGCGTCGGGCTTACCCAACGAGACCAACGCGATGTTCACCAACATCGAGGGCGAGTGGGACGAGGTTATGGCGGTGGTCAAGCAGGCCGTCGAGGCCGTGGCGGCCGTATCGCCCCGGGTGAGCCTTGTGCTCAAGGCCGATATCCGGCCCGGCTACAGCGGCCAGCTCACCGCGAAGGTTCAACGCATCGAAGAGGCACTGGGCGACTAGGACCGCACCAGGCGGGCCGAACGTTCCTTACCGCTCGAATTTTCGGCGAATTTTCGAGTGGTACGGAACGTTCGCCGGGTCGCGACTAGGACCGCACCAGGCGGGCAATGGCCGCCGACGCTTCGGCAAGTTTGGCGCCGGCATCGTCACCACCTTCGGCGACGGCTTGCGTGACGCAGTGCCCGAGGTGCTCCTCGAGCAGTCCGAGCGCGACCGACTGCAAGGCGCTGTTGACGGCGCTGATCTGGGTTAGGACGTCGATGCAGTACTTGTCCTCGTCGATCATCTTCGCGATGCCCCGGACCTGACCTTCGATCCGGCGCAGCCGCTTGGCGTAGTTCTCCTTTTGCTGCGAATAGCCATGCACCGCAGTCATTTCAGCCTCCCAGCATCTGCTTCATCTGGCCGATCTCGGCTTCCTGAGTGGTGACTATGTTCTGGGCCAGCGCCTTGGCATCGGCGTTGTCGCCGTTGGCGATCTCTGCCTTGGCCATTTCGATCGCTCCCTGGTGGTGGCTGATCATCGACTCCAGCCACAGTTTGTCGAACTCGGCACCGTTGAGCGACTTCAATTTCGACATCGTCGCCTCATCAACCATGCCCTGCATGGCGTTGCCGTGTCCGGCGTGTCCCGAGTTGGTGTCGGGGTTCTCGTTCCACTGCACCAGGAACACCTTCATGACGTTGATCTCCGGTTGCTGGGCGGCAGAGATCTGCTGGGCCAATGTATTGAGTTGCGGGTTCGTGGAGCGGTCGGGAACCAACGCCGAGAGCTCGATGGCCTGTTGGTGATGCGGAACCATGTTGGTGGCGAACGCGACGTCGTCAGCGTTGTAGCCGGCCGGCTGTGCGGTGATGACGGGGGTTTCCGTGGTCGAGTGATCGGCGTGGCTGTCGGGCGCCTGGCTGCTGCACGACGACAGGAGCAGCGCGGCGGCCGCGGCGGTCAGTGCCGCGATTACGCGAGCGGTGATCGGCATCATGTCGCCAAGGGTACCCCGTGGGGGTATTGACAATGGTTTTGGCCTGTTCAAACACCAAGGGCATACTTGAGCGATGCCCTCAGGTCCTGACATCAAGCCCCGCAGTCGCGACGTCACCGACGGCCTCGAGAAGGCCGCCGCCCGAGGCATGCTTCGGGCGGTAGGAATGGGTGACGAGGACTTCGCGAAGCCGCAGATCGGTGTCGGCTCGTCGTGGAACGAGATCACTCCCTGCAACCTGTCACTGGACCGGCTCGCCAAGGCCGTCAAGGAGGGGGTGTTCGAAGCCGGTGGCTATCCGATGGAGTTCGGCACGATCTCGGTGTCCGACGGCATCTCGATGGGCCACGAAGGCATGCACTTCTCCCTCGTCTCGCGTGAGGTGATCGCCGACAGCGTCGAGACCGTCATGCAGGCCGAACGCCTCGACGGTTCGGTGCTGCTGGCAGGATGCGACAAGTCGTTGCCCGGCATGCTGATGGCCGCCGCCCGACTCGACCTGGCCAGCGTCTTCCTCTACGCCGGGTCCATCCTGCCGGGCATCGCGAAGCTGTCCGACGGTACCGAGAAGGAAGTGACGATCATCGACGCGTTCGAAGCCGTCGGCGCGTGCGCGCGCGGGCTGATGCCGCGTGAGGACGTCGACGCGATCGAGCGCGCCATCTGCCCCGGCGAGGGCGCCTGCGGCGGCATGTACACCGCCAACACGATGGCCAGCGCCGCCGAGGCGCTTGGGATGTCGCTTCCGGGCAGCGCGGCCCCGCCGGCCACAGACCGCCGCCGCGACGGATTCGCCCGCCGCAGTGGGCAAGCCGTCGTCGAGCTGCTGCGCAAAGGCATCACCGCACGCGACATCATGGTCAAGGAGGCGTTCGACAACGCGATCGCGGTGGTGATGGCGTTCGGCGGCTCGACGAACGCCGTGCTGCACCTGCTGGCCATCGCCCATGAGGCCAACGTGAAGCTGGCTTTGGAGGACTTCACCCGGGTCGGCGCGAAGGTGCCGCATCTGGCCGACGTGAAACCCTTTGGCAGCCATGTGATGACGGATGTCGACCGCATCGGTGGCGTGCCCGTCGTGATGAAGGCACTGCTCGACGCGGGACTGTTGCACGGCGACGTGATGACAGTGACCGGTAAGACCATGGCCGAGAACCTCGCACACATCGCGCCGCCGGACCCCGACGGCAAGGTGTTGCGGGCGCTGAACAATCCGATCCACCCCACGGGCGGCATCACGATCCTGCACGGCTCGCTGGCACCCGAAGGTGCCGTGGTGAAATCGGCGGGCTTCGATTCGGATGTATTCGAGGGCACCGCAAGGGTTTTCGAACGTGAACGCGCCGCTTTGGACGCCCTCGAAGACGGCACCATCACCGCGGGCGACGTCGTGGTGATCCGTTACGAGGGCCCCAAGGGCGGACCTGGCATGCGCGAGATGCTCGCGATCACCGGCGCTATCAAGGGCGCCGGCCTCGGCAAGGATGTGTTGCTGATGACCGACGGCCGGTTCTCCGGCGGCACCACGGGACTGTGCGTTGGGCACGTTGCCCCCGAGGCCGTCGACGGCGGGCCGATCGCGTTTCTGCAGGACGGCGACCGCATTCGGCTGGACGTGGCCAACGGGACGCTCGATGTCTTGGTCGATCCGGCCGAATTCGAAGCGCGCAAAGCCGGTTTCGAGCCGCTGCCACCGCGTTACACCACCGGCGTGCTGGCCAAGTACACCAAGTTGGTCGGCTCGGCGGCCGGCGGCGCGGTCTGCGGCTAGAGCGGCCGGCCGGGGTGGCCCCGGCCGGTCTTGTCGTGTCTAACTAGTGTTCGGAGCCGGGCCTGCGCATTCCCTCGAAACCGCGTACGCGCATTCCGAAGTACACGGCGTAGAGGCCGCATACGGCGATCAACGCACCGCAGATCACATGTAGCCAGATCATGCCCGCGGTCGGCGACGCGACAAAGATCCACGGTGAGATGAAGAGCCATACACCGAAGACCGGAAGAGTCCACGTCATGCCGTGGGTACGGTCCAGTGCCGACCCGAAGCACATTGCCATGACAGCGACTGTGATTCCTACGATCAGATCGTTGGCAGGCAGCCGCGTGTAGGCGTCAAAGCCGACGATATGCGGTGACAGGGCAACGAATATCGCCGTCAGCAACGTCAGGCCGAAGGTGGCCTGCGCGGCCATCGACTCGGCGGCGCGGTCGTAGCTCGCGCGCAGAGCCAATATGTCAGGATGCTGATCGATTGATGCATGGGATGTTGTCATTTCGTTTCCTTTCTGTTATCTGGCAAAGGTTTTGAAGCTTTCGACACCCATCCATCACCTTCAGATTACGCTCATTCGCGCAAAGCCAGCGGATCGTCTTACTCGCCGCCGAAGTGGTCGTACGAGGGCGGGCAGGGATCCCGCGAGGTGGCTCATCTCCTGCGCGCAGTGCGCCATCAGGTCACGAGGTTCGGGGAGCTGGCGCGCCGAGACGGGCCGAATCGCCGTGTCCCACCTATCCAGAACCGTGACCGCCCGCCGTTCATCCAAGCTGTTGGATGTCAACGCGGCTCGACGCGAAGGGGCTGACCGAACCCCCCGCTTCACAGTCGCGAGTCAGCTGAGTTCGGCCGGTTTGACGATCGCCACCGCGAAGCCGTCCCAGCCCTTGGTGCCGACCGTCTGGATCGCCGCCGCGTCGAGCCGCGGGTCGTCGCCCATCATCTGCAGCATGTCACGCACGGCGAGGGCTTGGTGATCGTCGGGTGCCGGTTCGAGTACCCGACCGAACCGGGCGATGTTGTCCACCACGATGATTGCGCCGGGTGCGGCGAGCTTGATCGCCCACTCGACATAGGCGACGTTGTTCTCCTTGTCGGCGTCGATGAAGATCAGGTCGAACGTCTCGTTGCGCTCTGCCAGCTGGGGAAGGGTGTCCAGCGCGGCGCCGACGATCACCTCCACGCGGTCGTCGACTCCGGCGCGGGTGAGGTTCTGGACCGCGACCTCGGCGTGCCGTGGTTCGTATTCGAGCGTCACCACGCGACCGCCCTGGCCGACGCCGCGGGCCAGCTGGATGGTGCTGTAGCCGGCTAACGTGCCGATCTCGAGCGCACGGGTGGCGCGCATCGTCGTCGCGAGGAGAAGCAGCAGCTTTCCGTGTTGCGCCGACACCTCGATCGCCGGCATGCCGGCGGCGGCGGCGGACTCACGCGCGGCCTTCAGCGCGTCGTCCTCCGTGCGCAGCACACGATTGAACAGCTCATCGAGATCTTTCGGATCCGGTTCTGCCACGGCACAAACGTTATCGCGCGCCCTGTTTGGCGTACACCACCCGCAGCACATGGCCGACCTCCGGACCCATGACGACGTCCGCGAGTTCGCAGAAAGTGGCGACGAACTCCGGTCCGTGCGCAGGTTCGGCGTCGTTGAGGTGGTGGGCGATCTCGTGCAGTACGACCAGTTCGCGCAGCGCCCAGCTGGTGCGCCGGTCCGGCACCGCGATCACCGCCTCGTCGTCGTGACGTTCGTAATGCGCGGCGGTGGCCCCTCGGCGGGCACGCACAGTCAACCGGCGGTCCCGGCCGACGTGGGCCAGCACGTCGTCGACGTACCGCTGCACCGAGGCTGCCGAAGAGAACCGGCCCTCAGGCGGGAGCGTCAGCTGGGTTCCGAAGAAGTCGACGACCCGGTTGCCGTGTTCGGCGGCCCGGTCGAACAGCGTCCGGACGAACTCCTCTGCGGCGTAGACCTTTGCCCGCTGACTATCGCGGGGCGTCACTTCCTCAGTGCGCCCCTGGCGCCGGCCAGTTCGGGACTGTTGCCCAGCCGCGCCCGCCTGCCTGCGCGATCACCCGCCCGCCGCGCCGCCGACGAGTACCCGGCCGTCGCGCTCGTCGCTCGCCAGGTGCCGCGGGCCGCGGAGGACTGACGGTAGAAGTCCTTGAGCTCGATGTCCTTGTCGCGCAACGCGATAGCGGTCCCGGGTTGACTGTCGCGGCCCTTGGTGGCGTCCCGCTGCGCCTCCTCGCGCGCCTCGGACAGCCGTTGGCCGATGCGGGCACCGAACGCGAGCTGGAAGTTGATCCGCGCGGTGATCGTCGGCGTCGGCCGGTGCGCCCCTGACGAGATGTAGACCTCGGACGCCCTCACCATCTGCATCACCAGGCTGGCGTACAGCGCGTGACTGGCGTCGATGTCCTCGGCGAAGCCGTACGCGTAGACGAATGTCGAGTTCGAGGCGACGTCGCACTTGACGTCGTTGGCGTTCGCGATCACCACGAACAGCTGCACATACGTCCGCAGGCCCCGGGTGCCGGCGTTGCCGATCGTGATCGTGCGCTGCACAGGCATCTGCGACTTGGTGCGCTCGGCCGAATGCGCCCGCGCGACCGCCAGGTCGATGGACGTCGCAGTGGCGAGGCGCTGCGCTGCCGCCATGAACGCCTCGGCCTCATGCGCGTTGTCGGTGCCCTCGGCCTGGCGCAACAGCGCGGCAATCCGGGCGAGCATCTTGTCGTCACTCATGGCGCCCAGACTAGGTCTACTTGCCGACAAAACCGTCGAGCGCCGTCACCAGTTGTGGAGAAAGTGGGTTCTGTTTCGCATAGTTGGCGACGCTGTCGGTTGGGTCGTCGCGCAGCACGTGGTTGACGCCCTTGAGCTCGACGACGGTCAACTGGGTGTGCTTGAGCGCGTCGATAAGCGCGCGCTCGCTTTCACACTTGGCTTGTCCATCGGAGTCCGAACAGGTCAACAAGACCCGGGTGTCGGCGGGAATCTTGGCGGCCAGCGCGAGCGGGTCGATCGCATCGGCTTCGATGACGGCCTTGATGTTGCCGGGGTTGACGATGGCGCTCAGCCCCTCGGGCAGTTTGTCGGGTGCCGTGCCCTTCGTGCGGACTTGGTCGATCGCCGCCAGCCAGGTCGACAGCGTCTCGGGTGTCGCGTCGGCGCGCACGCGGGCGGTGATGATGTCGAGGTAGCGACCGGACAGCGGCTGAAACAGGCCGAGCGATCCGATCTTCGGTGCGCCGGGCGTGGTGTCGACCGCCAGCGACATCGCGTGGATGGTGCCCTCACCGAGGGCGTACACCGAGATGCGTGACTTGTCGGTGCCCGGCTGGTCGGCGAGGTACCGCACGGCCGCCTTGGCGCCAGAGGTGTAGATGGCGCTGCCGACGTCGGCGGGTCGCTTGGCGTACGGGCCGAGGCCGGTCTTGCCGGTACCGACCTTGTCGTAGCGAAGGCTGGCGACGCCCCGATCGGAGAGAAGCCCGGCGAGCTGACGCATGTTGCCCACAGGACCCGCAACCGCGTTGTCGCCGTTGCGGTCGGTGTTGCCGCTTTCGGAGATCAGCAACGCCGCGGGTCCGGGTTTTCCGTCGTGTTGATGGCGGTAGGAGCCGTGGATGGTGAGGCCGTCAGCGGTGAACGTGACGTCGTCGTCGGCCCACACCGGCTGGGTGTGTGACGAGCATCCGGCCAGTAGTGCGAACGAAAGAACCAGCGCAGCAAGGGCTTTCAAAGCTTGGCCTCGATCCACGACGTGACGTCGTCAAGCACCACCGCTTTCTCCGGCTCGTTGAACACCTCGTGGTAGAGCTCCGGGTAGACCTTCAGGTGCACGTCGGTCGAACCCACACATTCGACGAGGTGGCGACTGCCGTCCACGTGGATCAGCTTGTCCTGCTCGCCGTGCACGACCAATAGCGGAGCGGTGATGGCCCCGGCGCGCTGCGGCATGGTCTCGCCGACGCTGATCAATGCGCGGGCGATTCCGGCGGGGAGCTTGCCGTGGTAGACCATCGGGTCGGCGTTGTAGGCGGCGACGACGTCAGGGTCGCGGGATACGGCATCGGTGGGGAGCTGTTCGACGGGCAGGCCGGGCACGATCTTGCCGAGAAGCTTGGCGACGAGCACCATCCCCGGCGAGACGTTCTCTTGCGCGTCGACGGCCGGGCCGGACAGCACCATCGCGGCGTAGTCGTCGGGATGCTCTACGCCGTAGGCGAACACGATGCCGCCGCCCATGCTGTGGCCCAGCACGATGCGCCTGAGGCCGGGGTGTTCGGCGGCGGCGATCTTTGCCAGAGTGTCGAAGTCGCCGGTGTACTCGGAGATGTCCTTGAGATAGACCCGTTTGCCGCCGGAACGGCCGTGGCCGCGGTGGTCCAAGGCGTACGTGATGAGGCCGGACTCGCCGAACCGCTGCGCGACGTGGTCGTAGCGGCGGGCGTGCTCGGCGTATCCATGCGAGAGCACGACGACACCGCGCGGCTCGGTGTCGGGCGTCCACACGTCGTAGACGATGCGCACACCGCCGACACCGTCGAAGCTGCGTTCGCTGCGGGTTGTGGCCATCAGGGGAGACTAATGAGTGCCCGACTCGCCTTGTCCCTGGGTCTGCGTAAGCTCGGTGCGGTGAGCGTCCTCGCACACGAAACCGATGACGAATTCCTCCTCAAGGCCGAGCCGCACCGGCGTGAGCTGCTCGCGCACTGCTACCGGATGACCGGTTCTGTGCATGATGCCGAGGACCTGGTCCAGGAAACCTATCTGCGCGCATGGAAGGCCTACGGCGGCTTCAAAGGCCAGTCGTCGCTGCGCACATGGCTGTACCGGATCGCCACCAATACCTGCCTGACCTCGCTCGAGGGTCGTCAGCGCCGGCCGCTCCCGACCGGTTTGGGGCAGCCGAGTTCGGATGCAAACGGTGAGCTGTTCGAACGCCACGAGGTGCCGTGGCTGGAGCCGCTGCCCGATCAATACGACGATCCAACTGACCCTTCCCAGATCGTCGGTACGCGCGAGTCGGTGCGGCTGGCGTTCGTGGCGGCGTTGCAGCATCTGTCCCCGCGGCAGCGGGCGGTGCTGGTGTTGCGCGACGTGTTGCAGTGGAAGGCCGCCGAGGTCGCCGACGCGATCGGCACGTCCACCGCCGCGGTCAACAGCCTGCTGCAACGGGCGCGGGCGCAGCTCGACGCCGTCGGCCCCAGCGAGGACGACGAACTGCCTGAGCCGGAATCGCCGGAGACCAAGGATCTGCTCGACCGCTACATCGCCGCGTTCGAGGCGTACGACATCGACGAGCTGGTGAAGATGTTCACCGACGACGCGATCTGGGAGATGCCGCCGTTCGACGGTTGGTATCAGGGCCCGGAGGCGATCGTCACGCTCACGCGGGTGCATTGCCCGGCCGAAGGGCCCGGCGATATGCGCTTCATCCGGACGACGGCCAATGGGCAGCCGGCAGCGGCGCTGTACATGCTCAATCGCGAGAGCGGCCAGCATGAGGCGTTCCAGCTGCATGTCCTGGACATCAAGCCGGGGGGCGTGTCGCATGTCGTGGCGTTTCTCGACACGTCGCTGTTCGAAAGGTTCGGCCTGCCGGCTTCGCTTTAGTGGTCGAGATCAGAGTTACGCCACGCGGTCGGGCGATGCGTGCGTCAGGTCTGATGTCAACGCAATGAGGCCAGCCGGCGGACCCCATGGCGTCACGGACGCGGCCAAGGAAGACGTATAGCCCTTCGGCATGAATGGTCCACCGATTCCCCCATGCGGCGACGATCGCAGAACGCCGGAAAAGTCGCTCAAATCCATCCACAGGCCCGGCGAGATGGGACTTCTCGCACGCAAACCGCGGGTTTGGCGTACCGGAAACTTATTTCGATGAGAAGTCGATATATTCCCAGTTCACCCTCCTTCTTGACCGGTGTTTTGGAACGTGTTCTATGATCGCGACTCATGAAGACCAAGGGCGCTCTGCTGTGGGAGCTCAACTCGCCATTCAAGATCGATGAGATCGACCTCGGTGATCCGGTCGCCGACGAGGTGCAGATCCGCATGCACGCCGCGGGCATGTGCCATTCCGACTACCACCTGACCACGGGCGCCACCCCGATCGGCCTGCCTGCGCTCGGCGGCCATGAGGGCGCGGGCGTCGTCAGCAAGGTCGGCAAGAACGTCACCGGCATCGAAGAGGGCGACCACGTCATCCTCGCCTTCATCCCCGCCTGTGGTGAGTGTCAGCCGTGCCTGAAGGGCTACCGGTCCCTGTGCGACCGCGGCGCCGTGCTGCTCGGCGGCAAGGCCATCGCCGACGGGACCTCGCGCGTGCACGCCGGCAGCACGGCGGTGTCGCCGATGAACCTGCTCGGCACCTTCGCCCCCTATATGACCGTCCACAAGGACTCGGTCGTGAAGATCGACAAAGACGTGCCGTTCGAAACCGCTGCCATCATGGGCTGCGCGGTGCCCACCGGCTACGGGTCGGCCACCAACGTCGCCGAAGTCAAGCCCGGCGAGACCGTGGTGATCGTCGGCGTCGGCGGCATCGGCATGAGCGCACTGCAGGGCGCGGTCATCTCCGGCGCCCGCAACGTCATCGCCATCGACCCCAACGAGTGGAAGCGCGATCAGGCCTTCAAATTCGGTGCGACGCATGCCTACCCGTCGATGGCCGAAGCCATCGCGCCGATCATCGATCTGACCTATGGCGTCATGGCCGACAAGACGATCATCGCCGTCGGGGACATGAAAGGCGAATACGTCGAAGAGGCGCTCACGTTGACCACCAAGACCGGCACCTGTGTGGTCACCGGAATGGGCTCGATGATGGACGTCGACGTCAAACTGAACCTCTTCCTGTTCACGATGTTGCAGAAGACGTTGAAGGGCAACATCTTCGGCGGCGGCAGCTCACACGTCGAGACCCCGAAACTGGTCGCACTCTACAAGTCCGGACTGCTCAAGATCGACGAGATGGTCACCAACACCTACTCGTTGGAGAACCTCAACGACGGCTACCAGGACATGCTGGACGGCAAGAACATCCGCGGCGTCATCAAGTTCACTGAATCTGATTGGTAAGCCTCTCGACCACGGTCTCGATCACCGAACCGAACGCTCGTTGCTGCGCCGCGGTCAGCCCGTCGAACATGACGGACCGTACGAGTTCGACGTGCCCCGGCGCGGCGGCCTCCAGGGCCGCTCGGCCGCCGTCGGTGATCTCGGCTATCGCGCCGCGGCGGTCGTCGTCACTGCCATGGCGAACCACCAAGCCGCGGCCACGCATACGTCGCAGCTGATGGGACAGCCGGCTCTGCTCCCAGCCCAGCGCCTCGCCGAGTTCGTAGACGCGTTGCGTCCCACGTTCCGACAACACGACCAACACGTCGTAGTCCGACAACGACAGCTCACAGTCCCGCTGCAGTTGCCGGTGCATCGCGGTCTGTAACCCGCTCGCCATGGCCAGATAGTCCCGCCATATCCTCTGTTGCTCCTCGGTCAGCCACATGGAATACATGACACATCATCTATGTTGTCTGGGTCAACGCCCGCCACCTAGGCTGGCAAGAACCCAAGGGGTGAGAACATGACACCGACAGAGACGATCGTCATCCGCCGCGCTGACGATCGCGCGAAGACGAAGATCTCCTGGCTGGACTCCAAGCACTCGTTCTCGTTCGGCAGCCACTACGAGCCGGACAATACGCACCACGGCCTGCTGTTGGTCAACAACGACGACATCGTCAAGCCGGGCACCGGCTTTGATACCCATCCCCACCGCGACATGGAGATCGTCACGTGGGTGCTGCGCGGCTCGCTGGTGCACCAGGACTCGACCGGACATTCCGGCGTGATCTACCCTGGCCTGGCCCAGCGGATGTCTGCCGGCCGCGGCATCCTGCACTCCGAGAAGAACGACTCCTGGACTCTGACCGGATCCGAGACACATGAAGAGCCAGTGCATTTCGTGCAGATGTGGGTGGTCCCCGACGAGTCTGGCATTGCTCCCGGCTATCAGCAGCTCGAGATCGACGACGAGTTGCTGCGCGGCGGTCTGGTGACGATCGCCTCCGGTATGCCCCAACACAGCGGCGACACCGCCATCACGATCCGCAACCGCTACGCGGCCCTGCACGGCGCTCGCCTGCAGCCCGGCGACTCCGTCGAACTGCCGCAGGCGCCGTACCTTCACTTATTCGTCCCGCGCGGCGAGGTCACCCTCGAAGGTGCAGGCCCGCTACACGAGGGCGATGCCGTTCGATTCACCGCCAGCGGCGGTCAGAAGATCACCGCCACGGAGCCCGCCGAGATTCTGGTCTGGGAGATGCATGCGGGTTTGGCTGCGGCATAAGCTAATTGGGCTGATCGGCATCGCGCTTCTCACGGCGTGCTCGACGAGTCCCCCGCCGCGTGCCCCGGCTCCCACAGCCGAAGCCGCCACCGGCCTGGTCCCCGTCACGGTCACGGTCGCGGCCGACGAAGCGATGGCCCAGCCACCTTTCGACCAACCGCGCCAGGTGGTTGCGCCGCCGGGCTGGACCATCTCGGTGTGGGCGCGCGTTCCCAAGGCCCGGCTGGCCGCATGGGCACCCGACGGCACGCTGCTGATTTCCGTGCCGAGCGCCGGCGAGATCCTGCGTCTGGAGTCCGGCCGCGAGTCGGTGCTGCTCGACGGGCTGGACCAGCCGCACGGCCTGGCGTTCGCCGGCCGGACGCTGTATGTCGCCGAAAGCGACCAGATCGACGCCTACGACTACGCCAACGGCACGGCGACCAATCGGCGGACGCTCGCCGCAGACCTGCCGGATGCGAAAAGCCCTGACCTGGAAGGCGCCTATGCGCACGCACTGAAGAGCGTCGCCGTCGGCTCGGACGGGACGGTGTACTTCTCCATCGGTTCGACCGGCAACATCTCCGCCGCCGACCGCGATGCCAACCCGCCGCGGGCCACCATCATGCGAATCCCGCCCGGGGGCGGTCCAATCCAGCCGTTCGCCACCGGCGTGCGCAACGGCACCGGCCTGGCGATCGCACCCGACGGCTCGGTGTGGACGGCGGTCAACAATCGAGACAACGTCGCCAACCCGCAGACGGGCCTGGTCGATCCGGAGTACATCAAGGATCATCCGCCCGAGGCGGTCGCAAAGCTGACCCCAGGGCGCGAATTAGGTTGGCCCTATTGCAATCCCGATGGCGGGCCGACGAATTTGCCGTTCATCCGCGACGAGCAGACCAACGCTGACGGCAGCAAGCTCGACTGCACGTCGCTTCCGAAAGTCGAACAGAGCCTCGGCGCGCACGCCGCCCCGCTGGGCATGAGCTTCACCCAAGGCGTGCTGCCCGAGCCATACACCAGCGGAGCGCTTGTCGGAGTGCACGGGTCATGGAATCGCCAGCCGCCCCAGCCTCCCGAGGTCTCCTTCTTCGCCTGGCAGAGCGGCCATCTCGGCAACCAGCAGACACTGGTCGGCGGGTTTCAGGCGCAGGACGGATCCCGCTGGGGCCGTCCGGTCGCCGCCGTGACGGGACCGGACGGAGCGGTGTACATCACCGACGACTACGCCGATGCCGTCTACCGGCTGGCGCCGCCGGGCCGCTAACGGACCGCGGTGCCGCGAGGAGTGCCGGTGCCCCGGCGGCCAGTGATGGCCAGGTAGGCCGCGATCAAGACGACCGCCACGACGACGCCAACGAGGAACGGGATGACCGCCCACCCACCGTTGGAGTTGGAATAGCCCACCTGATAGGTCACCCACGAGCCGATCAACGACCCGAGGATGCCCAGCACGATGGTCATGATGATGCCGATGCTCTGCTTGCCCGGCATGATCAGCCGCGCAAGCGCGCCGACGATCGCTCCGACGACGATTGCGCTGATGATTGTCCCGATCATTTCTTCTCCTCACGTTGTAACCCCGACCACGCGGGATTACCCATTCCGGCTAAATCCACGCGCGCCGGCTGAGCCAGCAACGCAGCCGATGCGCAACCGATATATAGCTGTGACGAAAGTTGACAGTGTTTCTACTGTGATTACTGTTGTCTGGGATCTAGCTGTGTCGTCGAGAGGGCACCCGTGTCGAGTGCGTCCGCAAACTTCCGCCGCTTCGTGGCTTGCGCCGCAGCGCTGGTGGTGTGCGCTGCGCTGGCGACGTCCGCGGCCCCGACGGCTCGCGCCGCCGACGGGCGCGAATTGTTGGCGAACGCGATCGCAAACACCCGCGGTTCCTACCTCGTCTACAACTTCGGCAGCGGACACCCCGCGCCGATGCTCAACGCCGCCGGCGGCGCGTATGAGCTGACCAATGGCGGTCACCTGATGATCATCAAAGCCGCCTCCCAACGGCTGGCGCCACGGCTTCTCGTCGATTCACACACCGGCTATCAGGCTCGCTGCGAACGCGATCCGCGGGCACGCACCGGCGAAGGCCTCTGGCAGGCATCCGAAGTCTTCTCGCCGCTGCAGGCATGGCAGGTGCTCGGCGAACCCACGATCGCGATCAACGCCAACTTCTTCGACGTGCGCGGGCAGAAGGGCGGTTCGTGGAAGTCGACCGGCTGCAGCTCACCGCTCGGCGCCTACGTCGACAACACCCGCGGACAAGGCCGCGCCAACACGGCCGTCACGGGCACCATCGCCTATGCGGGTAAGCAGGGTTTGTCCGGCGGCAACGAGAACTGGTCGGCGCTGAGCACCATGATCCTGCCTGTCAGTGGCGCGCCCTTCGTGGTTTCGCCGAAGGCGCCCAACGACTTCGACGCCGCCTCACCCGTGATCCAGGGCCTGATGGACAAGGGCACCCGGTTCGTCGCGGTCAGCGGGCTCGGGTTGCTCGCTCCCGGCGATACCGGGCAGATGAACGACGGCGGCCCGAGTGCGGCGCGCACCGCGCTGGCCTACGCCAAGGGCAAGGACGAGATGTATGTCTTCCAGGGCGGCAGTTACACCCCGGACCAGATCCAGGATTTGTTCCGCGGCCTCGGCAGCGACACCGCGATCCTGCTCGACGGCGGTGGTTCGTCAGCGATCGTGTTGCGCCGGGATACGGGCGGCATGTGGGCCGGTGCCGGTGTGCCCGACGGGAACTGCGATACCCGTCAGGTGCTGTGCGACTCGCGCGAGCGCGCGCTGCCGAGCTGGCTCGCGTTCAATTGACGGCTCAGCCGTCGGCGCTCAATTGAGCCGCGGCACATGAGTGTTAAACCGAGGGCCTACCTCGCCGGTGGTGGGTCGATGGGTGTCGCCGATATCGGCACCAAATGGGTGCCTGGTCCCTCACCTGGGCATCCGGCTCCATCAGTGATGAGGGTGCGCTCTCCGAAGAAGCTACCGTCAGGGTTCGGGATCCAGTAGTCCGAGCGTCGGGCCTTCACGGCGCTGTTGGGGTTGCTGCGATCGCAAAAGTAGGGATACTCACCGCTCGTCTCCCAACGATCGTTGTTCCATCTGTAGTCGTAAGCCAAGGGAGCGCCTGGATTGCGGGCATGGTCGTCCTTATTGTCCATGCGCATGACACAACCGTTCACATCACACTGGGTGGTGAATTGGACAGGCACCGTTATCGGATTCATCGGTGTCGGCATACCGTTGAACGTCTGCTTCGAGAAGTCGATGAACACGTCGTAGTACCCGTACAGCGGCGGTGGTTCAGCTCGATCCGCATGAACGACCGGCGAGACGATCAGCGCGACGCATGCGGCAAACACGCCTATCGGCAGAGTCTTTGACATATCCCCGAGTTAACACACCCACGGGGTGACTCGCTAGCGAATCGGGAGAAGAGCGCGGGAAGGTCGCGGGTGCGGTTGCCGAAAGTACCACTAGCAACCGCTGATTCCTGCGACGCTTGCAGAGGCCGCCAAGGTCTGGCGCTCGTAGCCAACCCCGGACAACACCACGTGAGCCAGCAGCGGGTAGAGCTGGTGCAGTCCCACGCGGTTACACCAACCGCCACGCAGCCGCCGGTGCGCCTGGTAGCCCGAGATAACTTCATCGAGGTAGGGACAACCGAACAGCGCCAGCATCGCCAGGTCGGTCTCGCGATGGCCGCCATGGGCCGCGGGATCGATCAGCACGGCGCCTTCGGATGTCCACATGACGTTGCCGCTCCACAGGTCGCCGTGCAGCCGCGCCGGGGGATCGTCATCGTCGAAATCACCTGCCTCGCAGCGAGATATCATGGCACCGACGGTTTCGCGCGTCGCGGTACCCAGTCGTGGCGCTGCGAGTTCGGCCATCGGCGCCAGGCGCTCACGCGCGTAGAACGTGCCCCAGCGTTCGTGGCCGGTCAACGACATCGGCAGCGGCTGGTCCAACGGGCCGAAGAACCCCGGCCCGGCCCAGCCGTCGGGCGGTGAGCCGAATGCCGCGGCGCCGGCATCGTGCGTACGCGCCAGTTTATGTCCGAACTCGTATGCTGCCGCGCGGGTGGGCCTCGCCGCGTCCAGCCGCTCCAACGCCAGGCTGGTGTCGTCGTAGCCGATCACTCGTGCACACGCCACGCCGTCTTCTACCGCCGAAAGCCATTGCAGCCCAGCGGCTTCACAGGCGAAGAAGCCCGCAGGCGCGCCGCGGTTGTGTTTGACGAACGCCGCCATGCCTACGGTTGTCCGGCGGCCCGCCGCAGCACGCTGTCGCGAACCCAGGTCGGCAGATTTGTCAGCAGCGCGACTTGAAGTTTGGGTATCGCGCCGACGACGTAGCGGGCCCGCGGGCGGCGGGCCGTGAGCGCCTCCTCGACGACTGCGGACACTCTCTGCGTCGGGACGGCCAGCCTCTGCGAGATTGGGATCGTCTTCTTCATACCCGCGATGTGCTTGGCGTACAGACTGCGCTGTTCGGATGTCAGCGTGGCTTCGACGTCGGCGACCATCGTGTCGGCGGTCCGCCACATATCGGTGTCGGTCTGCGCCGGCTCGACGACAATCACCGGAATATGCCACGGCCGCAACTCCATTCGCAGCGCGTCGGCGGCGGCTTCCAACGCAAACTTGCTGGCACAGTAGGCGCCGATCAACGACATCGACAGTCGTCCGTTCACGCTGGAGATGAATACGATCCGACCGTGTGATCGCCGCAGCCGTGGCAGCACCGCCTGGGTAACGGCCAGCTGACCGATCACGTTGATGTCCAATTGTTTTCGCCAGTCCTCAGGGCTCACGGTCTCCATCGGCCCGCTGACGACGATGCCCGCGTTGTTCACGATCGCGTCCACTCGTTCCGGCAGGGAGTCGGTCAACGCGGCAAGGTGTTCCGCATCGGTGACGTCGACGATCACCGACGAGATCCGCTGTGGGTTCAACGCGACGACGGCGTCCGCGTCCTGTTCGCTGCGCACACCTGCGATCACATCCCAGCCGCGCGAAGCGAGATGTTCGACAATCGACTTACCGATTCCGCGGGAGGCGCCGGTGACGAGTACTGATGGCATACTGCGACACTAGTCCGCGGCCGTGTCCTGTCTTTGTGGGCCGAACAGGAAGATTGCGGCGCTGGCAGCCACGGCGAGGGCCGCCAATGCGATCACCGGTGCAACGGTGAAGCGGGTCAGCGTCGCCCCGATGACTGCGCCCCCACACATGATCAGCACCACGCTGTAACGCAGCTTTTCGCGGTGTCCGGTGCCGCCGGCCAGCCTGCTGTCGAACCCGATGCCGACGATCGTCGACGTGAGGACCGTGGTGCTCAGCTCCTGGATGCCGAACTGGCGCGCGGTCGCGTTCTGGCTGCCAAACGTGATGGCCATTCCGGCGATCAGGATGAGCTTGGTGTTGTTGCGATAGTCCAGCACACCCGTGCCAGCAAG
>NZ_DATENY010000032.1:0-57642 GCF_035274705.1 Mycobacterium sp.
GCACGGCGCACGGCGCCGCCGGTGGCAACGGCGGCAGCAGCCTGTGGCTCGGCAACGGCGGGGCCGGCGGAGCGGGCGGTAACGCCGACGCCCCTGGCGACGCCGTGGGCGGCGTGGGCGGCAAGGGCGGCGACGGGGGCAAGCTGCTCGGCGACGCGGGGACCGGCGGGGCCGGCGGCACAGCGACGAGCGCGGACGGCAACGCCACTGGTGGCGACGGCGGTAAGGGTGGGTTCATCGGAGTCGAGGGCAATGTCGCCCAAGGCGGCGCCGGCGGCGACGCTCAAACCACGAACGGTAACGCCGCAGCCGGTGCGGGCGGTGACGGTGGAAGCAGCCTTTGGGACGGATTCACCGGCCACGGCGGAAACGGCGGCAACGCAACCACCGTCAAGGGTGACGCCACCGGCGGCGACGGCGGCAACGGCGGCAGTACCGGCTGGGACGGCTTCGGCGGCAACGGCGGCAACGGAGGCACCGCCACAACCACCACCGGCAATGCGACCGCTGGTAACGGCGGCGACGGTGGCGCCGGCGGCTGGAGCGCGATAAGTGGATCGGGCGGTCACGGCGGCAACGCCACCACAGGCACCGGCACTGCGAACGGCGGTCACGGCGGCAAGGGCGGCGACTCGCTGCCCCTGAGCTTCAATTCGCCGGGTGGTAACGGCGGCAATGGTGGCGATGCAACGGCCACCACAGGAGCCGGTCACGGCGGCAACGGCGGTCGTGGAGGCGTCGGGCAGCTGGGCGGTCCGAACGGCACCAACGGCACCGGTGGCACTGGAACCGGAAGTGACAGCGGCTCCTCCAATGGCAGCGATGGCGGTTCGGGGGGCGGCAGCGGTTAGACCGGATTGGCCTGCCACAGTTGAGAAATCGACAGACCCGCGTGCTGCAGTAGACGCCGGGTCAGCGGCAGGCCGATGCCGATCACCGATGACGGGTCGCCCTCGACTCCGTCGATGAACCAGCCGCCGAGGCCGTCGAGCGTGAATCCGCCGGCCACGGCCAGCGGCTCCCCGTGCTCGACGTACGCGTCCAGGTCGGCCGCAGATGGGGTGCCGAACCTCACTGTGGTACAGGTTGCGTCGGCCGCACGGTAGGTGATCACGTTGTCGCGCAAGCGAATTAGGCAGTGGCCGGTGTAGAGCTGGCCGGATTTGCCGGCCATCTGCCGCCAGCCATCGCGGGCCGCGTCCGCCGACGCCGGCTTGCCCAGTAGTACGCCGTCGCGGTACAGCATCGAATCACAGCCGATAACAACGCAATCCGCGGCGACATCTGGGTCCAGCGCATGCGCGACGGCATCGGCCTTGGCCGCGGCCAGCGCAGTGGTCACGTCCCCCGGGGTCGCCTCGGGATCCAGCCGCGCGATGACGGCGTCCTCGTCTACCCCAGAGACGCTGACAAGCGGATCGATTCCGGCCTGGCGCAAGACTTTGCGGCGGCCCGGCGAGGCCGACGCGAGCACCACCCGGGTCATTTCCGCATGTGCGTCCGTTCCAGCAGCGTCACCCGCTGCCAGCTGAACGTCGTGTAGCGCAGCCGATCCACCGGGTGTCCCCACAGGTTCTGCTCGGCCTCGCGCGGCTCCTCCGGGGTGCCAGCCGCCGCGGCGAGCACCGCGAGCAGCGCCGCGAGTTCGTCTTCGGTCGGCTCGCCCTTGACGATATTGATATGTGCGTCGTGCGCGTGCGGATCGGGGGCCGCAACCGCGTTCTCGTCGCTCATAGTGGAATGTTCCCGTGCTTCTTCGGCGGCACCTGTGCGATCTTGCGTTCCAGTAGCCGCAGCGCCGTGGCCACGTAACCGCGGGTGTGCGACGGCGGGATGACCGCATCGACATAACCGCGCTCCGCGGCGATATACGGGTTCACCAGAGTGTCCTCGTAGTCCTCCTGCAACTGCAGCCGCAGCGCGTCGACGTCCTCGCCCTTCTTCGCCGCCTCCTTGAGCTCAGGGCGGTATACGAACCCGACCGCGCCCGAGGCGCCCATCACGGCGATCTGGGCTGTCGGCCACGCCACGACGACGTCGGCGCCCATGTCCTTTGACCCCATCACGCAGTACGCGCCGCCGTAGGACTTGCGGGTGATCACGGTGACCTTGGCGACGGTCGCCTCACCGTAGGCGTAGAGCAGCTTGGCGCCGCGGCGGATGATGCCGTTGTACTCCTGGTCGGTGCCCGGCAGGAAGCCAGGAACGTCGACCAGCAGCACGATAGGGATGTTGAAGCAGTCGCAGGTGCGGATGAACCTGGCTGCCTTCTCCGAGGCGTTGATGTCCAGGCAGCCCGCGAACTGCGTCGGCTGATTGGCGACGATGCCGACTGGACGTCCCTCGACGCGGCCGAAGCCGACGAGGATGTTGGTGGCGTAGCCGGCCTGCACCTCGAGGAACTCGTCGTCGTCGAGGATGCGGGTGATCACCTCGTGCATGTCGTATGGCTGGTTCGGCGAATCGGGGATCAGCGTGTCGAGGTCGATGTCCTCGTCGGTCAGGTTCTCCTCGATTGCGCCGGGATGCGGTGGCGCTGGATACCGTGGCGGGTCGCTGAAGTTGTTTGAGGGCAGGTAGCTCAGCAGGTCGCGGACGTAGTCGAACGCATCCTGCTCGCCGGAGGCAACGTAGTGCGCCGTGCCCGATTTGGCCATGTGGGTGTGAGCGCCGCCGAGTTCCTCCATCGTGACGTCCTCGCCGGTGACGGTCTTGATCACGTCCGGGCCGGTGATGAACATCTGGCTGGTCTGGTCGACCATGATGACGAAGTCGGTCAGTGCGGGGGAGTAGACGTGGCCGCCGGCCGCAGCACCCATGATCAGCGAGATCTGCGGGATCACGCCCGAGGCCTTGATGTTGTTGTGGAAGATCTTGCTGTAAAGGCCGAGCGAGACGACGCCCTCCTGGATGCGCGCGCCGGCGCCGTCGTTGATGCCGATGAGCGGACGGCCGGTCTTCAGCGCCAGGTCCTGGACCTTGACGATCTTCTCGCCGTAGACCTCGCCGAGGCTGCCGCCGAACACGGTGGCGTCCTGGGAGAAGATGCAGACCTCGCGGCCGTCGATGGTGCCGTAGCCGGTCACCACCCCGTCGCCGAGCGGGCGTTTGTCGGCCAGGCCGAAGTTCGTGCTGCGGTGCCGGGCCAGCGCGTCGAGTTCGACGAACGAGTCCTCGTCCAGCAGCGCCAGGATGCGCTCGCGGGCGGTCAGCTTGCCCTTGGCGTGGACCTTCTCGACCGCTGCCTCACCGACCGGGTGCAGGGTCTTCTCGGTCCGCTTACGCAGATCGGCGAGCTTGCCCGCGGTGGTGTGGATATCGATCTCGTGCTCGGAAGCCGGCTCGGTAACGCTCGTCATGGTCGTCGATCTTATCGACTCCTTAGAGTGTTCTCTCAGGCAGGCTTGCGCAGCACCACTACGGCGAAGCTCGTCAGCGACGGCATCGGGTGCTTGAGGAGGAAGTTGCTCTTCGCGCGTTCGACGGCGTCAAGCGGCTTGATGTAGTGGTAGTAGTGGTGCCCGAACGTGGCGTGGTATTCCTCGACCTGGAATCCGATGCGCTCGAATCGCCGCTTCGCGCGCCGGGTCGGGCCGTTGGTCCAGCGGTAGTACGCCGGGAACTTCTCCAGATTCTCCGAGTTGATCCGCCCAGGCTGCACCTTATCGAGGAGCTTGCGGGCCAGGTCCTCGGGGATGAGCTTGTTCACCATGAACGGGAAGGTGAACATCGTCGGGAAGTAATGCACCGACAGGCCGCCCGGCCGCAGCAGTTTGAAGCAGTTCTCGTGGAACACACGGGGATTCGGCAAGTGTTCGCACAACATCTTGGAGAACACGAGGTCGTAGGAGCCAAGGCCGTCGTTGATCGGCCGGCACAGGTCGGCCACGCGTGTCTCGACATCGCCCGTGGCCTTCGACAGTTCATTGGCCGAAATGTCGACGACGATGCGGTGCTCGGCGAAGCCCCACTTCTCGAGGTCGCCGACGAACGGGTTCGCGCCGCCACCGAGTTCGGCGACCGTCTTGACGTTGTTGCGCCGCGCCAGATCCAGAACCTGATCCTCGTAGCCCTGCCACAGCGACGTCATGTCCGTGTAGTTAACCCGGCCCCTGATTGTGGTCACTGAACCGACGGTGTCGTTCGCCATCTGCCCACTTTCGATAAGTTGTTTGCCGGGACGTCACACTATACATCGCGAACGGGGCCGCACGCTGGTCGGTGACGGGGCGATGCGAGTCACATCGGCGGCGCGCGCGGACGCCGAAAAACCCGGTATCTGAGAGCGCGACCAGGCAGGTTCGCGACGAATTTTCATTTGCTGCTCGGCGCGTCATTGTGGTGTGCAATGTGATGCCAGCCAGCTAAATGCATATCAAGTCGTCATCTACGCGCACGTCAATCATGGTGCAGGCGCGTATCGCGGGCGGTGGGGCAACGGCAGTGCCGCATTCCCAACCGGACTCGTGATCGCCCGCCCCGACCGTTGACCGACGTCGCGCAAGGATGCCCAGCCTGCGGCGGCGCCGACGAGCAAACCGTCCCGGCGCGGGTACCAAAGTTCTGCGGTAGCTTGTGACCGAGACAAGTTTGCGGTTCTATATATGGCTGCGGGTGTGAAAAGCCATCCCGTTCATATGTCCGCAAATAGACCAGCGAAGCCTTTCAAGGGGATTATCACCGTGCACGCGAACCGCAAATATGATGGCGTTGACGGGCCTCGAGTTGCGATCGCGCACGACTACCTCACCCAGCTCGGCGGTGCGGAAAAGATCGTGCTGTCGATGAAGAAGGCTTTTCCCGACGCTCCGATCTACACCATGCTCTACGACCCGGCTACGACGTATCCGGAGTTTGCCGAGTGCGACGTCCGGACACCGTGGGCCAACAAGATAGGCCTGTTGCGCAAATACCATCGCGCGGGCTTGCCGTTGTTTCCGTTGATCGCGCGCTCGGTGCACATCGACGCGGACATCGTGCTGACCAGCACCAGCGGCTGGGCGCACGGATTCCGCACCAACGGCCGCAAGCTCATCTACTGCTATTCGCCGGCACGCTGGCTGTATCTGTCCGATAAGTACCTGGGCGAAGAAGCAGGGTTCATCAAGCGTGCCGGGCTGAAACTGAGCGGGCGATACCTCAAGGCGTGGGACCGTCGCCAGGCGCTGGCCGCGGACAAGTACCTCGCGATCTCGACGTTGATCAAGGGCCGGATCGCCGACACGTATGGTATCGACTCGGAGGTCATGTTCGCGCCGGTCGCCATGTCGCGGTCGTTTGAGACCGAACCGATCCCTGATCTGCAGAGCTGGTTTCCGACGGAAAAGGATGCCGACGGCGGCTTCTACCTTGTGGTGTCGCGGCTGCTGCCGTACAAGAACGTCGACGTCCTCGTCCGCGCTTTCGCCGGCACCGATCGACGGTTGGTGGTCGTCGGCAAGGGGCCCGACGCCGAGCGGCTGCGCGCGATGAAGACGCCGAACGTGATGATGCTGTCCGATCTGACGGACGGCCAGATGGCCTGGCTGTACAAGAACTGCCGCGCGCTGCTGGCGGCCAGCTACGAGGATTACGGGCTGACCCCGATCGAGGCAGGAGTGTGGGGCCGCCCGAGCGTCGCGCTGCGCTTCGGCGGGTTTCTCGACACCATCGACGAGGGCGTCACCGGTATGTATTTCGACGAGCCTGAACCCCGTGCGATCGCAGAGGCGCTGGACCGCTTCGAGGCCACGTCGTTCGACGCGGACAAGATCCGCAGCCACGTCGAGCAATTCACCGAGGAAGTCTTCACCGAACGGCTGCACGCCGCGGTGGACCAGCTGGCGGCGGTTGATGTCGACTGACCGACCCGGCGGCGTTGCGCTGATCACGGGGGTGACCGGTCAGGACGGTAACTACCTGTCTGCGCTGTTGTCGGACAAGGGGTACGCGGTACGCGGTGTGCGCAGGGCCGACCTGCTGGACCACGAATCCATTGCGCGGGTCATCGACGAGACCGAACCCGACGTTGTCTTCCACCTTGCCGCGATCTCCTCGGTCGCCGCATCGTGGGACGACCCGACGGCGACCACTCGAGTGACCGCCTTGTCGACCGCGGCCCTGCTCGACGGATGCCTGCGCACGCAGGACCGCACCGGCCGAAAGATCACCGTGGTCAACGCGTCCAGTTGCGAGATCTTCGCCGGCTCCGAGGACTCGCTGCAGACCGAAGCCACTGCGCTGCAGCCGATTTCGCCATACGGCGCGGCAAAAGCGTTCGGGCACATGATGTGTCAGGTCTACCGGGCCAAAGGGCTCGAAGCGTCCAACGCCATCCTGTACAACCACGAGTCGCCGATGCGGCCCGAGCGGTTCGTCACCCGCAAGATCACCAAGGCGGTAGCCGCCATCGCCGCCGGCCGTCAGGACCGGCTAGTGCTCGGCGACATGACCATCAAGCGCGACTGGGGCTGGGCACCTGACTACGTCGACGCCATGTACCGGATGGCCGTGCACGGCAAGGGTGACGACTTCGTGGTAGCGACGGGCGAGACCCATTCGATCGGCGATTTCGTCGCCGAGGCGTTCGCGGCGGCCGGCATCACCGATTGGCAGGACCGCGTGCGCAGCGATTCGGCACTGCACCGGCCCGCCGATCGCCCCGCCATGGTCGGCGACGCGGGCAAAGCCGCCGCGATCCTCGACTGGCGGCCCACCACACGCTTCCCCGACATCGTGGGGGCTATGGTTGTTTCGGATCTACGACAGGAGCAAAGTCCGTGAGCGTCGAACCCCAGACAGCGGATCCCGAAGACGTCGCCCGTAAACGTGCTGCTGCGCCGGGTTTGAAGATGCCGCCGGAACCGGAGTGGGTGCTCGGTCCGGATGGGCGTGTGGTCGATTTCAAGATGCAGGGCATGGGCGTTGCGCGTAAGGCGCGCAATCGTCTTGGTGAATTGATCTTCAACATGTTCATCACCCATATCCCGTCGCACACCATCCGTCAGGGGTATCTGCGGTTGATGGGTGCCACCATCGGCAAGCATTCGGCGATCATGCGGGCCACGACGATTCTGGATATCGAGTTCCTCACCGTCGGCAACGGCACCACGGTCGGATCCCGTTGCCTGCTCGACGCGCGGGCGGGTCTGTGGATCGGCGACAATGTCATCATCGCCGCCGATGTGCACATCCTCGGCGGCGGACATGACATCAACCATCCGGATTTCTTGCCGGTGCCGATCCCGACGGTCATCGAGGATTACGTGTGGATCGCCAGCCGCGCGATGGTGCTGCCATCGCTGATCCGCCGCGGCGCGGTCGTGGGGGCACAGGCCTTGGTGATCAAGGATGTCGGTGAATGCGAGGTGGTCGGCGGGAATCCGGCCAAGGTGATCTCCAAGCGCAATCCCGACGCGCTGCGCTACACCGGCCGCTTCCGCCCGCTGTTCTGGTGATGATGACGACGACAACGCTTTCCGACTATCGGCTGGTGTTCGTCGGCCCCGCCCTGCATCAGACGGCGGTCGGCGACTACGCGGAAAATCTGATCGACGCGCTGCGGCCTTACGTTGGCGAGCTCGTCGAGCACCGCACGCTCGGACCCGGCGGTGACAGCGTTCGCGACCTGTGGCGCCATCGCAAGGCCGTCAAGGAACTGGTTGCCCAGGGGCCGCCGGGGCGGGTGCTGGTGCACGCCGAACTCGCCGCGGGTGGGCTGGTGCCGTTCTGGTCGACGGTCGGCCTGCGCGGGGTGCCCGTCACGGCCACCGTGCACGACCCGCCGCAGGGCATCTGGTGGCCGGCGCGTACCAAGTTCGTCGCCCAGCACCGGCTGATCATGCACGGCCTGCACTATCCGCTGCGCCCGGTGTCGCGAGCTCTGGAAGGAGCTGTCAACGGGCATCGAATGATCTTCGCGCTCAGCAAGATCGGGCGCCATTCGATCGACGTGACCTATCCGAACACCACCACGGTGTACGTGCCGTACCTGGTGTGTGATCGGGCGGCGATCAAGCCCGCAGAGAACCGGCCCAAGGCCATCGGCTTCTTCGGCCACGTCTACCGCGGTAAGGGCTTCGATCAGATCGCCCGTATCCGCCGCGAACTTCCGGACGACATCATCATCCGCTGTGCAGGCCGAGGGACCGAGTCGCTGCCCCGCGCGGATGGCGTCGAGATCGTCGGCCCCGTCGACGGACCCGACGAGGACGCCTTCTTCGAGTCGGTGCGGACCATAGTCATCCCGTACGGCAAACGACACTTCTACGCCGAGACCTATCCGGCGTCGTCGGTGGCCGCGCACGCGCTGGCTTACCGCACACCGATTGTGTGTACCGGCTACGGCTCGCTCGCCGAATTCGGCGAGGAGACCGGGGCGGTCGTCGTGCCGATGAACGAGGGCGACGACGTCCGCGCGATCCCGCCAGGGTTCTCGGACGCCATTGCCTCGCTGGTCAACGATGAGGAGCGGCTCGCCAAGCTCGGCGCCAATGCCGATCGCACCCGGCAAGAGCGCTCGGCGCCGCGGACGGCGGCGGCCTATGCCGAGGCGTGGTCGGAGATGCTGACGCGGGGAGCGCAAGGATGATTGTTCGGGGATTACGACAGGAGCAAAGTTCGTGAGTGTAGAACCCCAGACCGCGGATCCCGAGGACGTCGCCCGTAAACGTGCTGCCGCGCCGGGTCTGAAGATGCCGCCGCCGCCCGAGTGGGTGCTCGGTCCGGATGGCCGGGTGGTGGATTTCAAGATGCAGGGCATGGGATTTGGGCGCAAGGCGCGCAATCGTCTTGGCGAGTTGATCTTCAACATGTTCATCACCCATATCCCGTCGCACACCATCCGTCAGGGGTTTCTGCGGTTGATGGGTGCCACGATCGGCAAGCATTCGGCGATCATGCGGGGCACCACGGTTCTGGATATCGAGTTCCTGACGATTGGCAACGGCACCACGGTCGGGCTGCGTTGTCTGCTTGACGCGCGGGCGGGTCTGTGGATCGGCGACAACGTGACCTTGGCGAGCGATGTGCACGTCCTCGGCGGCGGTCATGACATCAACCATCCGGATTTCTTGCCGGTGCCGATCCCGACGGTGATCGAGGATTACGTGTG
This sequence comes from Mycobacterium sp., assembly GCF_035274705.1. Classification (GTDB taxonomy): domain Bacteria; phylum Actinomycetota; class Actinomycetes; order Mycobacteriales; family Mycobacteriaceae; genus Mycobacterium. The sequence continues at coordinate 9,092 of NZ_DATENY010000032.1, forward strand.
GATCGCCAGCCGGGCGATGGTGCTGCCGTCGTTGATCCGCCGCGGCGCGGTCGTCGCCGCACAGGCCTTGGTGGTCAAGGATGTCGGTGAATGCGAGGTGGTCGGGGGGAATCCGGCCAAGGTGATCTCCAAGCGCAATCCCGACGCTCTCCAATACAGCGCGAAGTACCGGCCGCTGTTCTACTGATGTCCCCCGAGTTAAACGAGTACCGCTTGGTCTATGTCAGACCGGCGGAGGGCCGCACAGCGGTGGGGGACTACAGCGTGGATTTCGGCAAGGCGATCCGGCCGCACGTCGGTGAGATCGTCGAGGTGCGCACAGGCGGCCCGCTCGCGGACTCGGTGGCCGACATCAAGCGCTATCGCCGGATGGTCGCCGACGCCGTAGCCCAGCGGCCCGGCCGGGTGCTGGTTCACGCCGAGCTGGCCGCCGGTGAGACAGGCGCATTCTGGGCGATCGCCGGCCTGCGGGGCATCCCGGTCACAGCGACGCATCACGATCCGCCACAAGGAGTTTGGTGGCCGGCGGGTATCAAGAGCCTCGCCAGGAGCAGGCTGATATTCCACGGCATCCACTATCCGTTGCGTCCAGTGTCCGCCGCTGTTGAGGGCGCGGTCAATGGGCGCCGAACGTTGTTCGCGCTCACCGAAACCGGGCGACGTTCCATCGAGCGGCGCTACCCGCGTTCTCGTGCTATTCATGTGCCACACATCGTCCGCGACAGGCCGGCCATCGAGCCTGTCCAGAATCGCCCAAGAGCAGTCGGATTCTTCGGACATGTCTATCGCGGCAAGGGCTTCGAGCTGGTGTCACGCATCCGCGAACAGCTACCCGACGACATCGCGATCCGGGTGGCGGGGCGGGGGACCGAATCGCTGCCACGCGTGCCCGGTATCGAGGTCGTCGGCCAGGTCGATGGACCCGACGAGGACGCGTTTTTCGAGTCGATCCAGGCGGTGCTGGTGCCGTACGGCAAGCGGCACTGGTACGACGAGACGTACCCGGCATCGGGTGTGGTGGCGCACGCCACCGCGTATCGGACGCCGCTGATCTGTACGGACTATGGCTCACTGGCCGAGCTCGACGACAAGGCCGGAGCGATCGTGGTGCCTACCAACCCGGCCAAACCACAGGCGATCGCAAGGGATTTGACGGTCGCAGCTACCTCGCTTCTCAACAATCGCGCCCGGCTGACCGAGCTCGGTGAGTACTCCGAGAAGACCCGTCAGGCCCGCTCGGGTGCACGCACGGCTGAGGCGTTCGCCGCGGCGTGGTCGCAACTGCTGGCGCGGCACGGTGTCTGAGGTCTCCGCGCCCGAAGCGGCACCGCGCAACATCGCCAAGACGCTTCTGGCGCTGGCGTGGATCTACGGCGGCCGCGGGCTGGGCCTGCTGTGGACGCTGGTGATGATCCACAAGTTGGGTGTCGACGACTACGGCCAGTACGGCATGGCCGTCGCACTGAACGCGATCGTCGGCCCGTCGCTTGACAATTCGTTCTCGGTGCGCGCCATCCGCGAGTCGGAGGAGCGCTTCCTGCGCGAGCGGGTGACGCGTTTCCTCGTCGCCGTCACCTTGATCGCCATCGGCGTCGGCCTTGTCGGGGAGGTCTATTTCGCCGGCTTCGGTCTGATCGTCGCCGGCGGTGAGATCGCGCTCAACGTCGTCAAGAGCCGATCGGCCCGCGACGGCCATCCCGACCGGGTGTATCGAATGGACACCGCCAGGCAGTTCACCGGCATCGGGATGGGCACCGCATACCTGTACCTCGCGCCGGCGCCGACCTTGCTCGGCGCCAGCCTGGCCTACTGCACGCCCTACGCGGTGATCATCGTGTTGGCCGCGTTCGCCGCGGGCCGGCATCGGCCGGGGCTGCCAGGGCCGCCGCGGCTGATGGCCGCGCTCACCGGCGAAATGCTGGGCACCGCCGCGTATCTGCAGGGCGACGTGCTGCTGCTCGGCGCCCTGACCAACAGCACCACCGTCGGCTATTACACATTGACGTGGGTGGCGGCCGCCGCGGTCGCGGCCGCGGGTCAGTCCTTCGGCATGACCTATCACGAGCCGCTGCGCGAGGCCAACGGTGACCTGTCGGCGGCCCCGCCGCTGCGAAACACGTTGGGCATCGCGGCGATCGGCGGCACACTGATATTCCTGATCGGCGTCGGTCTGCTGATCTCGCCTGCGCCCACCGAACTGGCCGTCGCGATGATGGTGATGTCCGGATTCGCGACGCTGCGCATCGTGGTGTCGGTGTTCCAGGTCGTCCTGTATACGCAGCGACGCGATGTGATGCGGTTGACGGCCGCCATCTCGCTTGTGCCGTTCAAGCTCGGGCTGCTCGCGGTGCTGTCCTTCTTGGGCGCCGTCGGTGCGGCGATCTCGTCCACGGTCACCGACGCCGTGCTGCTGCTCGTCTTCACCTACGCGCTGTATTGGCAGAGGAAAAAGTGACCAGAGCCAGCTTTCTGCTCTCCAAGGACCCCGTCTTCGAACACACCGGTGACATCGCGCTGGCGCGGATGCTGATGCAGTTGGCCGCCGATTCCTTCGAGGTGTCCGCCATATGCCTGTCGCGCGAATCCGGCACGACGACAGCTGATCTCGTGCCAGGCGGGCTGCCGTTGCGCCGGGTGCGCAAATCGGAGATCCAGCCACGCAGACTGCTGACCACCTCGCTGCGAACCCGCCGCAGCCTGGTGCACGTTCGTTTCGACACCGACGACCTGGTCGAGGCGATCGAGGAGTCCGACGCCGACGTGTTCGTCGCCGAACACAGCTATATGGCCGAATCATTCTTGCGCAGTGGGCATTTCGGTACACGAAAGCTCGTCGTGAACACCAACGTGACCGAGTCGTTGGTATGGCGCGCCACCAGGGGCGTTCTCGGCCGGGTCGAGGAACCGCGGCTGCTGCGCGACGAACTGCGGGTGGCGCTCGCGGCGGACGCCGTCGGGACGTATGACGCCGAGGAGGCGACGTTCTACCGGGGCAGGGGCGTGCGGGGCGTGCGCTTCCTCGATATCACCATGCCGCCCGGCGATCAGGTCGACGTGTCTGCGACGCCTCGGCGGCTGGTCTTCATGGGCACCCGCGACTGGCCACCGAATCAGGAAGCGTTCCTGCATGCGCTGAAGCTGTGGCCCGCGATCGCGGCCGGTATTCCGGACGCAGAGTTATGCATCGTCGGCGCGAAGAAGCCGGGTGCGGCCGATCCCGACTATCCCGAAGGCGTTCGCGATCTCGGGTTCGTCGACGACCTGCACGCATTTCTGGGCAGCTGCCGGGCGATGGTCGCCCCGATCAAGACCGGCGGGGGAGTGCGCGTCAAACTGCTCGACGCGATCAGGATCGGCCTTCCGGTGGTGGCCACCACGCCGGCGATCGGATCTCTCGGTCCGATATTCAACCTGACCCCTGTCGACGACGACGCCGCGTTCATCGCGGAATGCCGCCGCCTGCTGACCGACCGCGACGCCGCGGTCAAGGCCGGCAATCTGCTGTTCGACATCAACACGGACCGGTGGGAGCAGCGCCTTCCGCACCGAGCGGTAGAGGCCCTGCTGCGCGCCGAGGATGTGGCCGCCGACGCTACGTGAGGGTGACTTTGAAGCCCACCCACGGCATCCACGTCATGTAGCCGTGCTGGAAGTTCACTTGGCTACCACCGTTGACGTAGATCTCATCGCTGGTGGCCAGGCCCAGCTGCGGCACCCACGCCTGGGCGAAGCCGAAGCTGGCCCAGTGCACGCCGGTGGCCTGCGACCACCACACCCGAAAGCCGTTGGCGCCGTTGAAATCCTGCCAGCCGTTGGCGAAGGAGGCGTTGGGTGTCGCATTGCGGGCCACCGCGAAATCGGCGACCGGCTTGGGCGAGGAGAAGATCCCGTTGGGTGCCTCGAATAGGGTGTTCACGGTCCGGATCTGAGCCCACATCGTCGGGGTCGCCTTGAACACCGGGCTCAGCACGCTGCCGTGGACCGGATCGGTGATCTTCGAAAAGCGCTGGAACTCAGCCGACTTGGGCACACCCGCCGCAATGGCGGCTTGCAGGGCCTGCTGAGCGGGCTTGGGTGTCCAGTCGGACCGGAAGACGCCGAACGTGTCGTCGGCGGTGGTGCTCGCGGTGTTGCGGTCACGGGTGGTGTAAAACATCAACGGACCGGTGTAAGGCATCTCCTGCCACTTGGTGTACATGTCCGTCAGAAACGCGGACTGAGCGGCGGGATCGCTGATCGAGGTCGGTTGGCCGTACTCGGTGTTCCAGATCTTCTTGCCGGAGTCGCCGTTGGAGATCATCGCCTGCCGCATCTGCATGAGTTGGTTCACAGGCGAATTCGCTTGGGGAACACCGTCGGAGAACTTCAAGTAGTAGTGGTACGGGTGAAACGACAACGCGTCGAAGTAGTTCTTGGCACCCGCGGTGTACATCTGGTTCACGAACTTGACCGGGTCCATGGCGAAGGTGCCCCAGTCGATGACCGCTCCGAGCACACCGGCGATGACCGTGGCGGTTGAATCGACCGCCTTGATCTTCGGGTACGCCGCCTTGAGCAGATCGGTGTAGCCGGCCGGATCCGGCTGCGGCGAGTAGAAGTAGGCCGAATTGGGCTCGTTCCAGATCTCGTACGCCGACACCTTGCCCTTGTATCGAGTCGCCACCTTCGCGGCGAAATCCCCATAGGCCGCAGGCGACGCGGGTCTGCCGCTGATCGGCTGAGCACCGGGCGCGACGGCCCACCCCGGTGTGGAGTTGATGAAGCCGATCACGGACATCCCCTTGGCCGCCGCCGCGTTGATGGTCTTGTCGACCGTCGACCAGTTCAGCTGCCCCTGAAACGGCTCGACACCAGCCCAGGGAATCATCAGGCGGACCGTCTTTACATTGGTCGAGCCCATTATTTGCAATGTGTGGTCGACGTCAGCCGGTGTCATACCGTAAATATCTGAGTCGGCAAACCCAATTGTGGTGGGCAACGGGTTGATGTTCGCGCTCTCGGCGACGATAACGCGCCGTGGCGAATCCGGGGGAAGCACCACGGCGACGGCAAGAGCGCAAACAACTCCGGTGACAATCGCAGCGGCAATTGTGCTGACCCGACGAAGCCGGCGGCTCCTGCCTGAGCGCACGGGTTACCTCCAGCTTTTTTGCGACAGGAAGCGCCGTTATGACGCGAGTGTGCCTTTAGTGTGCCGTAGCAAGCACCTTTTCTTCAGCATGAGTTGTGGTGTGTCGCAACGAATCCGTGGTTGCCGACGAATCGCTTACGCAAATGTCAATTTATGGCACGCCCACCCTGGGCGCCTCCTGCGGCGTTGAGACGGCATCTGTCTGAGTTGACTTGCGTCGCAGCGCTTCCCTGCGTTCGCGGTCAATATAGACAAGAAACGCCAGCATGATCGAATACAGGAGCACGATCTGCGCAATGTCCGCGGTCCCATGGTCGAGTTGCATTCCGACAAAACAGAACGCGATGAACACGCCGCCGTAGAGGGCCCAGGGTAACGAGTTCGAAATTATCGCGCGGTATGCCATTACGCAGCCGACGATCATAACGGCGAGAAATGCGAGACCGGTGATGATTCCCCCGCGATAGACGGTAATCAACGGCGCGTTCGACACGAGGTTCAGCGTGTACGAGTATGAGGGATCGAGGAATTCGCGCCTGCCCCAGCCGTGCCCGAACAGCCAGTTCCCCGACATCTGACCGGGGAAGTTGTGCAAGGCGTCCAGGCGTGATGTGGAACCGGCGTCATCGCTACGGAACGATGACAAGATTCGTCGGCGGACCGGCGAGATCAGGAAGCACAAACCGGCGATGAGCCCCAGGCTGGCGATCGTCGCGATGCGGTCGCGCGACCGCATCGTGTGGAAAATCAGCACGAGGACGATGCCAACGACGAATGTCCCAATGCTCTGCCGACTGAGAGTCAGCGCCAAAGCGGCCGTGATCACTGTCGTGAGGACCACCCGGCGCCAGCCTGCAAACAGCAGAATGCAGAGTGCCAGGGCGACCATCAAGTTGAGTCCGGCGCCGTTTGGCTCCACCCACGTGCCGCCCAAGCGCTGCGTTCGCGACGCACCTTCGTTCGTATATGCGTAAAAACCCACCGTATATTGCTCGAGGTATCCGAATGCGCGTAGATATCGGAAAGACGCGTGGTTTTGATCGAATGCGATGAGATAGAAGCCGAAGATCCCGTTGAGCGCCGCGCCGCATACGAATATGCGCCCGAAGGTAGCCAGGTGCTGCTGCGAAAGCTGAAGCAGCGGAAATATCATCGACATCGCGATAAGCCACCGAACGAAAATCGACACATCGGCGAGTGACTGGTAGTTCGCGACAACCGATAGGCCGGAAGTGATGATCAACGCCAAAACGGCCAGCTCGAGCGGATGTGGAGAACGAGCGAACCGGGGGTGAAGGATCGATGCAAGCAGGCACCCGAACGCCAACGGTAGATAAAGCGGTAAGTGGGCACCGGGAATGCGGCCGTATTGAAGTACCGCCATCACGGCGGCCAAGGCCCAGAACAGCCACAGCGGATGTCGTACGCCCACATAAACGGCCACAATTAACCCCACAAGGCCGACAACACCGAGCATCGACAGCTTGCCGAAGGACATTGCCAGCCACACCGTTGCAGCTATCACAGCAACGATCCCGGCGGATACCATATGATTGCGGAGCTGATCCCAGCGGGTGTTCACGGAGACCATGCTCTCAGCTCGACCAGCTAAGCTCAATCCCGGCTGGCCGGACCGTGTTAAAAAGCGGTCGCTGGGGTCGGGAGCGCTAGCCTGACAACCGTTAGGACGCCCAATTCGAGGGGACGACGTTGGAGATCAAAGAATACCTGCGCATATTCGCCAGGTACTGGTGGGTGATCGTGATCCTTACAGCAGTTGGCGCGGCCATCGGCTGGGGGACCTGGCAGTTCACCGACCGCGAGTATCAGTCCACGGCCACCCTGTTCGTCGCCACGCAGAACGGGACGACGGTCACCGAGGCGTACCAGAACAACCTGTTCTCCCAAGAGCGCGTGGTCTCGTATGCCGGCCTTGCCGCCAGCGAACAGGTCGCGGCGCGGGCGGTTGACCAGTTAAAGGCGCCGATCTCATCGGAGGAGCTGCGTTCCAAGATCTCCGCCGCGCCCGTTCCGCAAACGGTCCTGCTGAATGTCAGCGTGACCGACCCCGATCCGACGCAGGCCCAGACTTATGCCAACGCCGTCGCCGATCAGCTCGTCGGGCTGGTCAGTGAACTCGAAACGTCGCGGCGCGGCGGCACCCCGGCGGCCGGCGCCGTCGTGGTCGACGAGGCCGCGTTCCCGACGTCGCCGCTCGGCTTGGGCATGCTGCTCCGCATCGGTCTCGGCGCGGCCGGTGGTTTGGCCGTCGGGATCATCGTCGCGATCCTGGCCGGTGTCCTGGACAAGCGGGTACGTGGCCGGGAACCGGTCGAGAAATCCAGCGGTTCGTTGGTTATCGGCGCACTGCCGCTCGACCCGTCCCGCGAAAAGGTTGACGTCGCCGACCTGGCATCTGACGACTTGTATGCAGAGCGGCTCCGCGAGCTGCGGACCAATTTGCGCTTCGTCGTACCGGCAAACGGTGATGACGCGCCAAGGGTGATTGCTGTGGCCAGTCCCCGCCGGCAGGAGGGCCGGACCACGACGGCCATCGACCTGGCCGCGGCCCTGGCTGAATCGGGTCGCTCCGTCATCCTGGTCGACGGCGATCTGCGCAATCCCGAGTTGGCCGACCGACTTCCCCTCAACGGCCCGATGCGCGACGGCGCCAACTCCCGCGGATTGAGCACAGTGCTGGTGGGGGAGAACAGCCTCATCGAGGCCGTCATCTCTGACGTCTCGGTCGGCCACCACACGATCGCGTTGCTTCCCGCCGGGCCGGCTGCCGCGCGTCCGGGTGAACTGTGGGCCAGCCAGCGTGCGGAGAAATTGCTCGACGAACTTGCCAACGGATACGACTACGTCGTGATCGACACCCCGCCGCTGGATGCGTACAACGATGCTGCCGTCGTCGGGGCGTTGTCAGACGGGGCGCTTCTACTGGCGAGGATCCGCAAGACGACCACATCGGCGCTGCGCCGCGCCGTGCAGTCGCTGCAGGCTGCCAACGTCGGGGTGATCGGCACCGTCGTCACGTTCGAACCCGGCAGCCAACGCCGGCTGCGTCGCGACCGCAAGGAAGGGGCGACAGCCGCGTCGGGCGGTGATCGGTCGGCGCGCAACGTGAGCCCAGCGGCCGACGGCGACGCCGATACGACAACGATCAACCAGAGCGGCCTGGTCGGCTCTACAGGCTCACCACGGTCGGCGCGCAGGCACGGGGCCGGCTGATCGTGCGAACACGGGCCATCGCAGCGCTCCTCGCGGTGATGGCGGTGCTGGCTGGCTGCTCCGATGACGGAGTGGCGCCGTCTCTCACCTACGACCGGCCGCCGCGCGACGAACTCACGCCCGGCTTCGTCGGCGCGCCCACCCTGCCGCCCCCGGACATGACCAACGACGGACCAGGCTCACTGGTGAGCGTCGAGCCCTATACCGACGCCAACATCGAGGGCGCCAATGCCACGGCGGTCAAGGTGGTGTACCGGTCAACGTCCGGTGTCGACGGCGCGGCAACCGAGGTGTCCGGCGTGGTGGCGGTGCCGCCAGGCATGCCCCCCAAGGGCGGCTGGCCGATCCTCTCATTCGCCCATTCGCTGATCGGCGTGACGCCCAAGTGCGCCCCGTCGATGGCGGAGGGACTGTGGGGTTACTCACAGACCACGGCCACGCTGGTGGGCCGCGGCTTCGTGGTGGCACTGCCCGACTATCAGGGACTGGGCACTCCCGGCGGCGGCCGGCATTCCATCGTCGACGCAGCGACGTTGGGCAACAACGTGATTGACGCGGCGCGGGCGGCGCGACGGGTACTGCCGTCGGCGAGCACGCGGTGGGCGGCGTTCGGCATCGGCGAAGGCGGCCTAGCGGCGTGGGCTGCGGCGGAACGGGCCGGAATCTACGGTGGCGGAATGGATCTCGTCGGCTCGGTGGCCCTCGCCCCATACGCCGATCTGTCCCCGATGGTCGACACGGCTACAAGCGGACAATTCGCGGGACCACAGCAGATTCAGATGTACATCCAGGTTCTGCAGAGTCTGGAAAACGCCGACCCCCGCTTCGACCTGGACGCACAGCGATCGGCTTCGGCCCGCCAGCAGTGGAATGTCCTAACTGACTGCGCGCCAAAGGATCCCCAGCAGGCGCAGCAGGCACTGACTCAACTCAAACCCGAAGACGTACGGCCACAAAGCCCCGCCGCGGTGGCGGATGCCCGACAGCGTCTGGCCGATGCGGCGTTGCCGGCCCGCTACCCCACGCCGGGATCGGCACCGGTGTTCGTCGTCTTCGGGACGGCGGACACCTCGACGCCCGCGTTGGGCATCCAGCAGGCCTTGGCGAGCGCATGCGCGAAAGGCGACCGCATCGAGGTCAACAAGCGCGCCGGGGATACCGAAGTCACCAACGATCAGATCATCCAGAGTGCGATCGCATGGATGTTCGCCCGCTTCGACGGGCAGCGCCTCGGCAATGTCTGCGTGGGTGCCACATGAGGCCGCCGTCGGGTGCTCCTCGCATCCGGGACTATCTGACCATCCTGCGTGATGGCTGGGTGGTGATCCTGTGCGCGACGCTGGTCTCGGCGGGCGTGGGGTTTTTCCAGTGGCGAATCGCCTCACCGGTGTACGTGTCGACCGCCAAGCTCTTCGTGGTGACGCCCGGCAGCGCCACCACGCTCGACGCGTACTACGGGGAGCTGACCGCGGAGCCGCGGGCGGCCACATTTCAACAGCTGGCGCGCAGCTCGCAGGTCACGTCGCGGACGATCGAGCAGCTGGGTCTTCCCGAAACGGCTGAAGAGCTGGCCGCGCACATCATCGTGCCACCCACCAATTCGGCGTTATTCGACGTGGTCGTCACCGGCACCGACGCGCAGCGCACACAGGAGGTTGCCAGTTCTGTCGCGGCGAACATGATCTCGCTGTCGCGTGAAATGGCGTCGGTTGATACGGTGCACACCGAATTGGTGCTGGTAGACGACGCTAGCCCAGCTCAGCGGCAGGGTTCGATGTGGAAGAACATCCTGACCGCGACGCTGCTAGGCTTCGCGTTGAGTATCGTACTGATAAGCGCTCGAGGGTTGCTGGAGGATAGACTCCTCGGCAGGGGGCAGGTCGACCGCGTTGTCGGCGAGGCGACTGCGGAAAGGAACAGATGATCCGGCCCCCATCAATGGTGTCTGTTGCCTGCGTGGTGTTGGCGGCCTGTTTCAGCATCGTTGGGTGTAGCGATGCGAAGCCCGCAGCGCCTGAACCTGCTGCGACGTCGGGCATCGACCTGAAACCTGACACCTCCGGCAATGGGGAAGTACCCGGTGCGCTCGCATCGGCGAGCACACTGCCCACGATCGACCGCAGGCTGAAATCCGTGACGTCGCTGGCCGCGCACATCCAGTACACGTCGACATCGGGCATCACCAACAACCGCACACAGGTCACCGGGACGGTGTTCGTCCCCAAGGGCAAAGCGCCCGACGGCGGCTGGCCCGTCGTCGTGTATGCGCACCCGACGACCGGCATCACCTCCGACTGCGCGCCGTCGCTGTCGCCGAATCTCCTTGGCGCCTCAGAACCGATCGCGGCATTGACCAAGGCCGGCTACATCATCGTGGTGCCTGATTACCAGGGGCTCGGGCTCGACAAGGACCGCCACCCCTATCTGGACTCCACCACCGTCGGCTACAACGTCATCGACGCGGTGCGCGCGGTGCGCCGGCTTGTCCCTGACTCGTCTGACCGCTGGCTTGCAGTCGGGGTGTCTCAAGGCGGCCAAGCCGCCTGGGCGGCCAACGAACTCGCCGGCAGCTACGACGCGGGCGGGCTGAAGCTGCTCGGCACCGTCAGCCTGTCACCGGCCACGAACATCAGCGGCTTTGCCGAGGGTGCCGCATCCGGCACCCTGACCAAGGAACAGCAGGCCGCGCTGCCGTTGATCCTGTCGTCACTTGCCAACGAGCATCCGGACTTTCACCTCGACGACTATCGGCGCGGCGTCGTCGAGCAGCGATGGAACTCGTTGACCTCATGTGAGGGACCGGCCATCGCAGACCGGGCCAAGGTGATCGACGACATCAGCCCCGACGATCTGCGGCCCGCCAACCCACAGGCGGTCGACACACTGCGCGCATATCTGCAGAAGCGCGGCCTGCCGCAGCGTCCGGCCACCGCGCCGATGCTCGTGATCTACGGCGGTATGGACACGCTGACGCCGGGCAATTGGACCGACCAGGCCCTTGAAGCGGCCTGCGGGATGGGCGACGTGATCGACATTCAGTTCCAGCCCGACAAGGGGCACAGCGACATCGACGTGACCTACTCGTTCGGCTGGATCAACGACCGTTTCGCCGGCGTGCCGGCGGCCAACAGCTGCGAATCCTTCACGTCGGCCCGGCAGGCGATCGAGCAGCCCGTCGCACCTGCCGGTGAATCGAATTACAGCGAGAGTGACACCGGAGAGACTGGAGGAGGCGAATGACGGCCGAGTTCACCGCGATACCGCCGTCGATTCCGCCGGCACCGCCATCGCCCGCTGTCACCCGTACGAAGGCGCGAATCATCGGGCTCGACGGAGCGCGTGGACTGTCGTGCATGGGTGTCGCGATCATGCATGTCACCGGGCACTACTCGCCGCACACCTCCGCGACGTGGAAGACCAATCTGGTCGGCCTGTCTCTGATCTTCTTTTATGTGCTCAGCGGGTTCCTTCTGTTCCTGCCCTATGTCAGGAAATTGACTGAGGAACGCGGTACTGCCAACGCGCCGAGCGCCGCCAACTTCGCGATGCATCGTGTCGCGCGGATCCTGCCCGGCTATCTGGCGATCTTCTTGATTTGCAACTTCGTCTTCCAAATCGTCTACGTCCAGAATCCGTCGCTGCAGCCATTGGGGACCGAAGACGGCACCGGGATGATCACCGATCCGTGGCAGTTGCTCGCCAACCTGACGCTGGTGCAGTCCTACATCCCGGAGTACTTCCAGACCGGCCTGAACCCGTCATGGTCACTGACCCTGGAATACGCGTTCTATGTTTCCGTCCCGCTGCTCGGGGCGTTGCTGTTCGCGCTGCGGAAGCGGACGTCGACGCGGCCACTCATGCTGGCCTTGCTCGCCCCGGTCCTCTTGATCACGATGGCGTTCATCGGGCGCTCGCTCGTCCCGATGATGGTGCATCGGTCTGGCATCACCGACCGGGTGTTGCTCGACTGGGGTCCCAACTGGATCGCTGTGTTCACCAAGACCTTCCTGACCAACGCGGACACCTTCGCAATGGGAATGCTCGCGGCGGTCGTGATCGTCGCCATGGAGCAGTTCACGATGTCGGAGCGGGTCAGCCGCCGGGTGCGGTTGTACAGCGTGCTCGCGATCATCCCGGGGACCGCTCTGTTCCTGTGGCTGCTCGCCAGTGCCAGCCAGTTCGTGACGAGCGGCATCGCCTTGGTGTGCGGCTTGATGATCCTCGTCATCGTCGCGCCGCTGGCGCGCGGCGAAGACTCGGCGATCGCGCGTCATCTCGACAGCGCGCCACTTCGATTCATCGGTAAGGTCTCATTGTCGGCATATCTCTGGCACTTCCCCCTGATGCTGTTGTTGGGCCGCTGGGGCTTGATGGCCGGCGACTCTGTTCCCGGAATGTTTAGGAATGTCGTCGTGGTACTCACCGTGACACTTTTGGTCTCGGCCGTGACCTACTATCTCGTCGAGCAACCGGCCATGAATTGGGCGAAGCGGTATCGAGCTAGGTGGGCGTGATGCGCCGAGCGGTGCTGTGGATCAGCGCCGCCGCCGCGGTCGTGCTGGTGCTCGCTTCGTTGCCGTTGATCTGGAAGTTGGGCGTGCGCTTGCTGGAGAACACCAGGCACGGCGCCGAGGGCGACCCGGTCCCGATCCAGACGGCCGACCTGTCCGGTTCGGGCCCTGGGACATTGGTGAGCGCGATGACGATGCCGTCGTTCACCCGTACCGGCGACGGCAAGCTCGTGCAGGCCGCCCGCGTCGTCTACCGCTCGACGTCCGGGGACACCGGACTGGAAACAGTTGTGTCGGGATCGGTGTTCACGCCACTTGGGACGCCGCCGGACGGCGGCTGGCCGGTAGTCGCACTCGGCCACGGCACGACCGGCATCAATGAGCCCTGCGCACCGTCAGGGTCCGACTCGCTGCTCGGATTCTCCACCGCTGTCGCTGGATTCGCGAAGATGGGATACGCGGTCGCGCTCGCCGATTATCAGGGGCTTGGGGCAGCCGGGGTGCACCCCTACACCGATGCCAAAACGGCGGGGCTGAACATGATCGACTCTGTGCGGGCGCTGCGCCACACCTTCAAGAACGTGTCGAACCGATGGGCCGCGGTCGGCGGATCGCAGGGCGGTGGCGCGTCATGGGCGGCCGACGAGCAGGCCGCCACCTACGCGCCCGAGCTCAATCTCGTTGGCGCCTTGGCATATTCGCCCGCGGTCGACATATCGGGAATGGTCGACAAGTCACAGGCCCGCACTTTGACCGACGATCAAGAGGCGGCGTTTCAGGCGATCATCGAGTCGCTGGCGCGTTTGCACAAAGACTTGAACAGGGACGACTACCGGCGTGGCGGCGCCGCCAAGTATTGGGACGTGCTGTCGGCCTGCGCGGGCCCCAAAGTCGGTGATCGTAAGGCGGCCATCGACGCCGTGCAGCCGGGTGATCTTGGGCCGGTGACACCCGCTGCCGCGAACCGCCTGCGCGACCTGCTCAAGGCGTGGGCACTTCCGCAGCAGCGACTTTCGGCGCCGCTGTCAGTGGCCTATGGCGGTCAGGACACATATATCGACGCCCAGTGGACCACCGATGCCATCGCGCGCGCATGTGCGCTGGGCGGAACGGTGGTGTGGCAGCTGCAACCCGACAAAGGGCATGGCGATGTCGACATCGCATCCCAATTCGCTTGGATGGCAGACAGATTCGCGGGAAAGCCGGTGGCCAATGAGTGCCCGTAGGAATCCCGACGGGGATTACGCGCTGTGGCTGCAGCTCCTGGTTCAGGCCAAATGCGTGGTGAAGCGCAGGATCGCCAAGCCCGGCATTGCCGTGCAGCGTCCCGAACAGCCGTACTTGATCGTGGCGCTCCTCGGGCAGTCGAACGCGTATGGCATGGGTGTTGGCCTCGACCCGACGGGGCTGGATCGACCGCATCCGCTCGTACACCAGTGGGCAATGTCCGGGCCGTCGAAGGGCACCGCGGTCGCCGGCGTCGATCCGTTGTTTCATGAGGTGCCCGGCAAGGGTGTCGGCTTCGGTGTGACGTTCGCCAACCATCTGGCCGACGAGACAGGACGGGCGGTGCTGCTGATCCCCGGCGCGCGAGGCGACACTGCCTTCTCGCCGAAAAACGGCTACACCTGGGACGTCGACAACACCACCACGAGGACGAATCTGTACCACCGTGCGATATCGGCGATCGACGCGGCCATCGCCGCGTATCCCGGCAGCACCGTCGCGGTCGCGCTGTGGCATCAAGGCGAATCGGACGTACCGCTGATGGCCGCGTCGGTGTATCAGAAGAAGCTCGACCGGCTCATCGACGACATCCGTGCCCGCTACGGCCAGGATCTCCCGTTCCTCCTTGGGCAGATGGTGCCCGAGGAGATGGAACAGTCCCATAAGGACTATTCGGCGATCAACGCCGTGCACATCGACACTCCGAGCCGCCGGCCCCGCGCCGCGTTCATTGACGGTCCGGTCGGGTGCATCAACGGCGGCGAAGACCGCCACTACAACGCAGCGGGACAGCGTGAGCTGGGCCGCCGGATGTGGACGTCTTACAGCAAGATGTGCGCCGACCGCCTGGCGGGTTATGCGTCGGCTTGACCTTGACCGTGTCGTCGTGGAGGCGATCGCCGCGGTGTTCGTGATTCTGCTCGTCGATGTCGGCCTCGCGGGGATCATGCTGTTCACCAATGCGAAGGAGGACGAGTTGGCGCATGCCGACGCGATCGTCGTCCTCGCCGGTGAACACGACGGTCGCGAGGACTACGCGATACAACTCGCCCGCGAGGGCTGGGCGCACACGGTCGTGTTGTCCAATCCGTATCTGCCCGGCGACGACGTGATGGATCGGGTCTGTCGTCCCGCTGCCGACGTCGAGGTGATCTGCGGGAAACCTCCGTCGCTCACCACTCGCGGGGAGGCCCAGATGGTGCGGCGGCTGGCCGAGCAGCGGTCGTGGAAGAAGATCATCGTCCTCACGTGGCGCTATCACATTCCACGCGCGCGGCTGGTTTTCCGGCAGTGCTATTCCGATCAGCGCGGTACGACTGTATTGCGCGCGATGCCGCGCCAGTATCCGTACTCGTTCCTGCAATGGGAGTTCATGTACTTCTACCAGTTTGCCGGCTTCGCGAAGGCCGTTCTACAGGGGACTTGTCCCTGACCTGGCAGTTTGAAGAATGTGTGGCGTAGACGGGCAAACAATGAGATAGTGTACCGACAGTCGGGGATCAGCGATTATTCGGTAGCTGCCAGCAAATAGGAGGTAGTGCGAACCGTGTCGGTGGCAGAAGAGGTTTTTGCACCCGCCAACCCCCGTCTAACCGCGGTCGGATCCGCTACCGCTACGGTGTGGCAGAGGCGGTATAAATGGGTCCTCGTCGTCACCGATGTGGCGGTCGTCACACTTGCCCTCGCCGGCGCCCAGGTCATCCGTCTCGGCAAGCCTGACCAGGCACCGGAAGCCGCGTGGGCCTATTACTCGGTGTTCTCGTATTATTCGGTGCTCTCGGTCTACGTGGCCGCCATTTGGCTGGGCCTGCTCGCCGCCTATCGCACCCGATCTCCCCGAATCG
Source organism: Mycobacterium sp. (assembly GCF_035274705.1). Taxonomy (GTDB): domain Bacteria; phylum Actinomycetota; class Actinomycetes; order Mycobacteriales; family Mycobacteriaceae; genus Mycobacterium. The sequence continues at coordinate 25,039 of NZ_DATENY010000032.1, forward strand.
TCGGCGCGGGCGTCGAGGAATACCGCCGAGTCTTTTCGGCCACCCTGGCAACCGTCGGTGTAATCGCCGTCGTGCTGATGATCTTCCGGCCGGAATACGCTCGTGGCTATCTCGCGGTGGCCCTTCCGCTCGGATTGCTGGGTTTGCTCCTGAGCCGTAGCCTGTGCCGGCGGATTCTCGCCCGCCAGCGCCGTCGCGGAAAATGCGTGATGTCGGTGCTGGCCGTGGGCGATCCGCGGGCGGTGCGCAGCCTGGTCCAATCGCTACAGCGCGGATGGTTGTACGGCTACTCGGTGGTGGGCGTTTGCCTGACCGGTCGCAGCGACGGGGGCACGCTTGAGGTTCCCGGTGTAGGCACGCTTCCCGTCCTCGGTGACGAGGGCAAGGTGCACGACGCCATCCTGAAGACCAACGCCGACACAGTCGCGCTGACGACCACCGACCACCTCGGCCCAGAAGGGGTCCGCGAATTGTCCTGGGACCTGGACAAACTCGGCGTGGACCTGGTCGTGTCGCCGGGCGTCGTCGACGTCGCCGGTCCTCGCCTGACCATGCGCCCTGTCGCCGGCCTCCCACTGATTCACGTCGAGAAGCCGCAGTACAGCGGCACCAAGAAACTACAGAAGCGCGCCTTCGACATCTTCGTGTCGGTCACCGTGCTGCTCGGAGCGTTGCCGGTGATGCTGGGCGCTGCCATCGCCATCAAGTTGACCAGCCGGGGCCCGGTGTTCTACCGCTCGGAGCGGATCGGGCTGGACGGCCGGCCATTCCAGATGATCAAGTTCCGCACCATGGTCGACGGCGCGGACAAGCAGGTCGACAGTCTGATCCACATCAACGAGAGCGTGGGCGGCGTCCTCTTCAAGATCCGGGAGGATCCGCGGGTCACCACTGTGGGCCGGATATTGCGCCGCTACAGCATCGACGAACTGCCGCAGTTCATCAACGTGCTGCGCCGCGATATGAGCGTCGTTGGCCCGCGACCGCCGCTGCGCCGCGAGGTCGACACGTACAACGACCAGGTGCGTCGGCGGTTGCTGGTGCTGCCAGGCATCACGGGCCTCTGGCAAGTCAGTGGACGGTCCGACCTGTCCTGGGAGGACTCGGTTCGCCTCGATCTGTCTTACGTGGAGAACTGGTCCATCACCAACGACCTTCTTATTGCGGCCAAGACCATACGCATTGTGGCTGGCGGCTCTGGCGCTTACTGAGCCGGCGTCACGCGTTCTCGAACCGTAGCCGTGTCGTACGTCGGCCCTGCGGGTTAGCCGTCAAATGCCCTGGCAACCACATCGTGGGCGCTGGTAAGCGGGCCCGCTCACAGCATCGGTTGAACGCCGGTCGAGCCAGCCGGAAAAGCGCCCGTCGCGGCATCGGCTGCGCGGGCGCAAAGCATCCTTGCCGGCGTGAGCCTCGAGCGCGAAATCAATATCAATATCCATATTGCGAATGCAAATGAAAGGCGGCAAAGACATCCAGCAACGTCTAAAGGCTCGGATTGACCACCCGCCCGGACATGTTCGAGATCGCGGCCGGCAAAATAATTCACGCCGCTGTAAACAAGATCAGATTGAGGAGCCCGAGCGCTCGGCGGGGCTTCGCCGCCCCGTAGAGGTGTTCGCGGAACACTGTTTACATCGGCTGGATACGCGCAGGCGTTACCGCGCACGACACGCTCCGAGGCTGACCGACTCTAACAGCATCGCGCCGAGACGTCGCACTAGATTGAGCGCCAGACCGAGGGCAAAGGAACCATGTTGAAACGAGCGCTGTTGCTGACGTTCCTGGCCCTCGTAATCGCCGCCGAAGTCGGCGCGTTGGTGTGGGTCCAACCCATCGCCGCGAACCTGGGCCTGAAACTGATCAACCAGTTCCCGTCGTCGGGCGGAGCGCCGGCGCCCATCGAATCGGCCGATATGACCGGGTCGGGGCCAGGATCGCTGGTGACGGCGACGACGATGCCGGCAGTGACCCGAACGTTCGAGGGCAGCGATTTGAAGGCCGCACGGGTCGTGTATCGATCGACCGAGGGCGACACCGGCGAGCCGACCGTGGTGTCGGGCTCGGTGTTCGTACCCAAGGGCAAGGCCCCGCAGGGCGGCTGGCGCGTCGTGACGTTCGGCCATGCCACGTTAGGTATCGAGGGCCCCTGCGCGCCGTCGCTGTCACCGGATCTGCTGGGCTTTCTGCGCTACGTCACTGTGCTGACCGATCTGGGTTACGCGGTCGCGCTGGCCGATTTCCAGGGCCTGGGTACCAAGGGCGTGCATCCGTACTCCGATTCGCGCACGGCCGGACTCAACATGATCGACGCCGTGCGCGCACTGAAGCGCGTGTTCCCCGACGTTTCCGACACCTATGCCGCCTTCGGTGATTCGCAGGGCGGCGGCGCAGCCTGGGCCGCCGACGAGCAGGCGGCCGACTACGCGCCCGAGCTGCACATCGTCGGCGGCCTTGCCGCCTCGCCGGCGGCCGACATCTCGGGTCTGGTGGGCAAGGCTGAGCAGGCCACGCTGACCAGTGAACAACGTGCGGTTATGCAGTCGGTCATCGAGTCGCTGGCGAGGTTGCACCCCGACCTCGACCGCAATGATTTTCGCCGTGGTGGCGCCGCGCACTACTGGAACGTGCTGTCGGACTGCACCCCTGGTGCTGCGTACCGGCGCGCCAATGCGGTCGGCCAGCTCGGCCCGCGCGACTTCACGCCGCGCACACCCGAAGCCGCCGATCGACTGCGCGAACTGCTGCAACAGTGGGCACTGCCCCAGAAGCCGCTCTCGGCGCCGCTCTATGTCTGGTACGGCGGCGCCGACCCGTTCATCGACGCGGCGTGGACCAAGGCCGCGATCGAACGGGCCTGTCAGTTGGGTGGATCCGTTACCGTCGAATTCGATCCCGGCGGCGGCCACAATCCTCCCGACGCACTGGCTTTGATCAACTGGATGACGGACCGCTTCGAAGGGAAACCCGCCAAGAATGACTGCTGAGGACTCCCGCCGGCCACTTGACGCTGCGATATTGCGCGACGACGTGACGGCGGCGTCACCGCTGTGGCGCCAGCTCGACGTGGTGTCCGAAACCGGTTCGACCAATGCCGACCTGATCGCCAGGGCGGCCGCAGGCGAGGACATCGCCGGGGCCGTGCTGATCACCGAACATCAGAGCGCAGGCCGCGGACGCCAGGGCCGAAGCTGGTCGGACGTGCCAGGGGCGCAGATCACGATGTCGGTCGGTGTCGACGCAAGCGGGGTCGCGACCGAGAGCTGGGGATGGCTGACCTTGGCCACCGGTGTCGCCGTCGTCGACGCGGTCCGGGCCATCACCGGCGTCGAGGCAGGACTGAAATGGCCCAACGACGTATTGGCCGGCGGTGGCAAGCTGGCCGGCATCCTGGCCGAGGTCGCGGCACCGCAGCAGTACGTCGTCGTCGGGTTGGGCCTCAACGTCACGCTGCACAGCGACGAGATCGCTACACCGGAGGCGAGGTCGCTGTCCGAACTGGGCGTGGCCTCGCCGGATCGCCACCAGCTCATCGTCGAGCTGCTGCGCCGGCTGAGTGAGCGGATCGTCGAGTGGAAGAACGCCGACGCAAAACTGGCCGCTGCTTACCGTGCCCACTGCCTGACGATTGGTGCCGACGTGCGGGCGATCCTGCCCGACGGCCGCGAGATCGTCGGGGTGGCTAAATTTGTGGACGATCAGGGCCGGTTAGGAATCGAAAGCAATGGCCAAATGAAGGCGGTTTCGGCCGGAGATGTGATCCATCTGCGGTGAATCTAGCAATCACCTATAACGGCAATTTGCGCACCGAATGGCTGCCCCGAGAAGGGGTGGATTAACCACGTGTCGCGCGGCTGAGACGATACAGTTCAGCGAACAACTTGTTCGTGTAGTTCACGGGTCGTCTGGGGAGGACACCGCTTATGGATCATGTCGCCGAGGGTCACTACTACAGCAGCCAGATCGGGAGCAAGAACAAGGTCATCGCCTGGAGTCACCAGTCCAGGTTTGACAAGGCCCTCGAGCTGATCGGCGACGGCACCCAGAAACTGCTCGACTACGGCTGCGGGGACGGCACGTTCCTGGCAATGGCCAGCGATCGGGTCGTCGAGGGCCACGGCGTCGACGTCGACGCCGACCAGATCAAAGGCTGCCGTGAGCGGTTCGCGGAGATCGAGAACCTCAGGTTCTACACCAACGAGGAGCTGGCCGACTCCGCGCACGATAAGGCCTACGACGTCGTCACCTGCATGGAAACCCTCGAGCATTGCACCGATGAGGTGGTCGAGATGGTGCTTGCCGACGTGGCCCGCCTGTGCGCGCCGAACGGGCGAGTCATCATCAGTGTGCCGATTGAAATCGGGCCGTCATTCCTGGTGAAGCAGGCGGTGCGGTCCATCGCCCGCCGTCAGGGAGCCAGCAGTTATCAGCTCCAGGAGACCTATCCCGTCGGGCAGGCCCTGAAGATGCTGTTCGCCCGCCGCCGCACATCAATCGAACGGCCGATCTACGGTGAGCCACCGTTGACCGGCCATTCTCACTACGGGTTCAACTGGCGTCGCCTGCGTGGACGGGTTTCGCAACACCTCGCGGTCGAGCAGACGCTCTTCACGCCTTTGGGCTTCCTGGGCGGCTGGGTGAGCAGCCAGGCCTACTTCGTGTGCCGCCCCAAGGCCTGAGTCCTCAACGCTTTAGGGTCTGTACGCATGGGCTACCCGGAGAACGTCCTCGCCGCTGACGAGCAGGTCGTGCTGCACCGCCACCCGCACTGGAAGCGGTTGATCGGGCCCGTGCTCATCCTGGTGGTTGCCACCGCGCTGGCGGCTTTCGGCGCTGGGTATGTCAACCAGACCAGCTGGGACTCGACCGCACGCAACGTCGTGATGATCGTCATCGGGGTGATCTGGCTGGTGATCGTCGGCTGGCTGACGCTGTGGCCGTTCCTCAATTGGTGGACAACGCATTTCGTGATCACCGACCGGCGCGTGATGTTCCGCCACGGCCTGCTGACCCGGTCAGGCATCGACATTCCGCTGGCGCGAATCAACAGCGTCGAATTCCGGCACGGCATCATCAACCGGATGTTCCGCACCGGCACGTTGATCATCGAATCCGCGTCGCAGGATCCCCTGGAGTTCCACGACATTCCGCGAGTAGAGCAGGTCCACTCACTGCTGTATCACGAAGTCTTCGACACCCTGGGCTCGGAGGAATCGCCGAGCTGAGCGAGGCGCCGGGCGCGTCGGCCGGGGCGACGGAGGGGCGTGACTGTGCCGTCTTTGTGCGCGCGCTCCACATGGTCTTCCATCGCCTCGGCAATGCCGCCGGCGGTCAGCGATTCGATCGCCTTGTCCGGAGCGCGGCCGAACTCGTCGGGGAAGACCCACCGGCGGAACGCCCAGAAGCGGAACCCCATCTGCAGCAGATTGCCGATGATGTAGGCCGAGATGAAGTCGGCGATGTTCTCCACCGTCAGGCTGACTTCCGGAACGCGCAACATCAGCACATAGCTGGAGAACCACAGCGGTGCCATCGAGAGCAGCACCCCGACCCCGCTAAACGCGAAGAACATCAACGCCTCGTGGTGGCGCTCGCGGCCGCCACGGTCGCGGAAGCTCCATTCCCGGTTGAGGATGTAGGAGGCGATCACCGCGACGATGCCGGCGATGATCTTCGCCGTGACCGGCTTGGGCTCCAGCACCGTCAGCTTGAGCGTGTAGAAGACCGCCGAGTCGATGATGAACGTCGTGCCGCCGACGATCGCGAACTTGATCAACTCGTGATGCCGCTCCGCGTACGGCCGGATCGGGCGGGGCAGCCGAGCGATCGTGGCATCGGTGAAGGACACAACAGCGCAGTGTACGGAAATAGGGAAGGCCGCGCGTACCCGTGCAGGTCACGGCGCGTAAAACGCCCCACTCGCGCCATGACAACATATGCCTGTGCCACGTGACCCCAGCGCGCCCCCGGTGGTGACCATGGTCGGCGGCGGCCAGCTGGCCAGAATGACCCATCAGGCCGCCATCGCGCTTGGTCAGACGCTGCGCGTGTTGGCCGCCAGCCCCGACGATCCGGCCGCGCAGGTGACCCCTGACGTGGTGATCGGAGCGCATACCGACCTCGATGCGCTGCGCAAGGCGGCCGCTGGTGCAGACGCGCTGACATTCGACCACGAACACGTGCCGACCGAACTGCTGGAAAAGCTCATGGCCGACGGCGTGAACGTCGCCCCGCCACCGTCGGCGCTGATACACGCACAGGACAAGCTGGTGATGCGGCGGCGGCTCCAGGCCCTCGGCGCGCCCGTGCCGCGGTTCGCCGAGGTGACCGGCGTGGCCGACGTGGACGCGTTCGCCGCCCGCGTCGACACGCCGATCGTCGTCAAGACGGTGCGCGGCGGCTACGACGGCCGAGGCGTGACGCTGGCCCGTGACATCGCCGAGGCCCGCGACGCCGCGGCAGCCTATCTGGCCGGCGGCGCGGCGGTACTGGTCGAGCAGAAGGTGGCCATGCGGCGCGAGTTGGCCGCGCTCGTCGCACGTTCGCCGTTCGGTCAGGGCGCGGCGTGGCCGGTGGTGCAGACCGTGCAGCACGACGGTATCTGTGTCGAGGTGATCGCGCCGGCGCCCGGACTGAACGCCGAAATCAGCAGCACTGCAGGACAACTCGCGCTTCGGCTGGCCGACGAACTTGGTGTGGTCGGGGTGCTGGCCGTCGAATTGTTCGAGACCATCGACGGCGGGCTGGTGGTCAACGAGCTGGCGATGCGTCCACACAACTCCGGACACTGGAGCATGGACGGCGCAAGAACCGGCCAGTTCGAACAGCATCTGCGTGCGGTGCTCGACTATCCGCTGGGGGATACGGCGCCGATCGCGCCGGTCACTGTGATGGCCAATGTGATTGGCGCGCAGCGTGTTCCGACGATGAGCATGGATGAACGGCTGCATCACCTGTTCGGTAGGCTGCCTGAAGCCAGGGTTCATCTCTACGGCAAAGGCGAGCGTCCGGGCCGAAAGATCGGACACGTCAACATCCTCGGTGCGCCAGGTGGCTCGATCGACGACGGCGCGTACGTCGCAGATGTGCGAGAACGGGCGACACGGGCCGCACATTGGTTATCGCACGTCGAATGGACCGACGGATGGAGTGGACATGACCGTGGCTAGTGCGCGGGTCGGCGTGATCATGGGCAGCGACAGCGATTGGTCGGTGATGGAGGACGCCGCCCACGCCCTGGCCGAATTCGACGTGCCGTTCGAAGTCGGTGTGGTCTCGGCACATCGCACTCCCGCCCGCATGCTCGACTACGCGCAGACGGCGGCGGGCCGCGGCATCGAGGTGATCATCGCCGGTGCCGGCGGCGCCGCACACCTGCCGGGCATGGTCGCTTCCGCGACGCCCCTGCCGGTGATCGGGGTGCCGGTGCCGCTGGCCAAGCTCGACGGGCTCGACTCGCTGCTGTCGATCGTGCAGATGCCGGCGGGCGTGCCGGTGGCCACGGTGTCCATCGGCGGCGCCCGCAATGCGGGGCTGCTGGCCGTGCGAATCCTCGGCGCGTCGGATCCGGCGCTGCAGAAGCGGATCACCGATTTTCAGGCCGAGCTTTCCGACATGGTGTTGCAAAAGGACGCGGCGCTGCGTAATCGGCTGCTCGGGCGATAGGCTGCCATCCGATGGAGCGAAATTTCGTCCGGTACCGGGCAATTGGCCAGCGGCTTGTCACCGGCTTTCTCGAACCTGAAGTCCTGTTGCTGCTCGATGCGCTGAATTCGGCACAACGCGCCAAGCAGATTTCGGGCGCGGTCGCCGAGATCGGCGTGCACCACGGAAAGCTGTTCATCGCGCTGCGCCTGTTGCAGCGGCCCGATGAAAAAGCCGTCGCGATCGACATCTTCGACGATCAGGAGCTCAACATCGACGGCTCCGGACACGGCAGCCTCGACAAGTTCGTCAACAACGTCAAGCTGTGGTCGTCGATGGACGACGTCGTGCTGCACCAAGGTGATTCGACGAAACTCGAACCGGCCAAGCTACGCGAACTCGCGGGCGGCGAGATCCGTTTCTTCTCGGTCGACGGGGGCCATACCGCGGAAATCGTCTATAGCGATATGAATCTGGCCGAGGCCACGCTGGCCGACGGCGGCATCGTCATCGCCGACGACGTGTTCAACGAGCAGTGGCCAGGGGTTGCGACCGGCACACTGCGATATCTGGAAGACGATGTCAGGATTGCCGGCTCGGCCGGCGGCGCCAAACTCGCGCCGTTCCTGATCGGTTTCAACAAGGTGTTCTTCGCGCAGCCCGACTATTGCGCGTATTACCGCGCCGAGGTCGAGTCGGCCGTCGAGGGCAAGCTGCGGCTCGGGACCGGCTCGTCGGTGTTCTCCGGCCACGACGTCGGCCTGGTGGTGCCGCAGACGGCGGTCGACATCCTGCGCCGCAGCCAGACCATCCGGTCGGTGTATCACCGCACATACCGCGAAATGGTGCGCGGGCTCCAGGCCGTTACGGGCAGGGGCGGATCGGGCCGCTGACTGCATTGCCGGTAAAGTTACTGGCAAGTAGCAAGGAGTTTTCATGGCCATCGGTAACCCGTCTTTCGACGCTTTTCAGCTCTCCGAGGAGCACCGCGAGCTGCGCTCGGTGCTGCGCGATCTGTGCGAAAAGGAGATCGCGCCGTATGCCGCGGACGTCGACGAGAAGGCGCGCTACACCGACGAGGCTCTGACGGCGCTGACATCGTCGGGTTTCGCCGCGATCCACATCCCCGAGGAGTACGGCGGACAGGGCGGCGACTCGGTTGCCGCCTGCATCGTCATCGAAGAAGTGGCGCGGGTATGCGCGTCGTCGTCGCTGATCCCGATCTGCAACAAGCTGGGCACCATGGGCCTGCTGATGCGCGGGTCCGAAGAGCTCAAGAAGCAGGTGTTGCCGACGATCGCGGCCGGGGAGGCGGTGGCCTCGTACGCGCTCAGCGAGCGCGAGGCGGGCAGCGACGCGGCGTCGATGCGGACCCGGGCGCGTCGAGAGGGTGACGAGTGGGTCCTCAAGGGCTCCAAGTGCTGGATCTCCAACGGCGGTCACTCGACGTGGTACACGGTGATGGCGGTGACCGATCCGGACAAGGGCGCCAACGGCATCTCGGCGTTCGTGGTGCACAAGGACGACCCGGGTTTTGTGGTCGGTCCGAAGGAACGCAAGCTGGGCATCAAGGGTTCGCCGACGACGGAGCTGTACTTCGAGGACTGCCGGATTCCGGGGGACCGGATCATCGGTGAGCCCGGCACCGGGTTCAAGACCGCGCTCGCGACGCTGGATCACACGCGTCCGACGATTGGTGCGCAGGCCGTCGGCATCGCTCAGGGCGCAGTGGACGCCGCTCTGGCATACGTCAAGGAGCGCAAGCAATTCGGCAAGCCGATCAGCGATTTCCAGGGTGTCCAATTCATGCTGGCCGATATGGCGATGAAGCTGGAGGCGGCCCGGCTGCTGGTGTACACCGCCGCGGCCCGCGCCGAACGCGGCGAGCCCAACCTGGGGTTCATCTCGTCGGCGTCGAAGTGCTTTGCCTCCGACGTGGCGATGGAGGTCACCACCGACGCGGTGCAGCTGTTCGGCGGCTACGGCTACACGGTCGACTTCCCGGTCGAACGCTTCATGCGCGACGCCAAGATCACGCAGATCTACGAGGGCACCAACCAGATTCAGCGCGTCGTGATGTCGCGCGCGCTGCTGAAGTAAACCGGTTGCCGCGAGGCAACGAAGCGTGTCGAAAACTGTGTCGATAGTACGTTGATTTGGCAAATGTCAGCGCAGTGTCCCGCAGTCCATTGAACTGGCATAAGACATGTATCTCAACAGAAGCGTGCGATGCTGGCAAAGTTTGTGGATGCAAAGACTGACAATTTAATGTAGCGTCAGTGGCGCCATTCAAGTCTGAATGCAACCTCGTGCGGGGGCCGAAGGACGTATTCCGATGACGGCGAGAACTGCCTTGCCCGCAACTGTGGACCACCCCCGCGGCGTGCCTGGCCCGATGGCTCCGGTCGACGCCATGTGGTACTGGTTCGCAACGAAGTTCCCGACCGATCAGTTCCTGGTCTACGCGTTCGCCGGTACTGCTGATGTCGACGCCGCGGCGGCCCAAGTTCTCGAACGCGCCAATGCGTCGTTCGACCTGAAGCTGCGGATCGCACCTCACCGCTGGGACGTCACCTTTCCCCGTTGGCGCATCGGCGACGTCGACGCCGGTCAGGTTGTCGTCCACACACTGCCGGAGCCGACGTGGCCCGCCTTCCTGCAGGCGCTTGCGCGGCTCACCGACGATCAACTGGATCCGCGTTCGGCGGCCTGGCGGCTACACGTCTATCCCGGTCTGTCGCAGGTCCCCGCCACGCCGGGAGAGTCGACGGTCGTCGTGGTGCAGATGGCCCATCCGCTCGCCGACGGTTTGCGCTCGTCGGCGCTGGCCGGCTATCTGTTCGGGCGGGAAAGGCCATTGCCCGAAACCAGCTGGCGTCGCGCCGGCGGGCTCGCCGGCCGAATGATGGAACGTGCCACGCAGCAGCGGCAGCTGGCACGCGACGTCGACGCCGGCCGGATACCGCCGATGAGCGGTCTCGTTCCCGCCTTGAGTACCAACAACATTCCCACCGGCACCCGCCTGCTGCGGACTCTGGCCACGTCAGAGTCCGAGATCGCCGGCCCGACGGTGACGATCGGTGTGCTGGCCGCGATATCGGAGGCGTTGTCGGGTTACCTGAGCACTCGTGGCGAGGACGTCTCGCAGCTGACCGCCGAGGTGCTGATGTCCAGGCCCGGCATGCGCTACGCCTACAACCATTTCGATGCGGTCGGTATCGGCCTGCACAGCGCTGCCGTGTCGCGGAGCGAGCGAATCCGGTTGATCGCGCGGGAGTTACAGGCCTGCCGGATGCACCGCGACCATCCCGCCGTCGTCGCCGACGAACGTGTTTTCGACGCGGTGCCCGGCCCCCTACGCCGTTGGGGCGTCAAGCGGCTCGATCCCCATGCTCGGCCCGCCTTGGTGCGCGGCAATACCGGGGTTTCCAGCGTGCACCGCGGACCGGCCGACCTTCAATTCGGCGGCTGCCCAGTGACTTTGACGTGTGGTTTCCCGGCGCTGTCGTCGGTGCTGGGACTGACGCACGGCGTGCACGGAATCGGCGACACGATCGCGGTCAGCGTGAACACGACCTCGTCGATCATCGGTGACTTCGACGAATACATCGACCGCCTGGCCGTCGCTCTGCGCTGACGCGGTCGCGTCGGCGGTCAGCCCATCAGCGACACGAGCCGGTGATAGACGGCCCGAGCGGTCTCACTGCGGCGCGCCACATCCGCCGGCCGCTTCGGCACCGGCACCAGGACGCCAACATCGTGGCCTCCGAACACCGAAGCGTATACCGCGGTCATGGTTCGGCCGCCGTAGGCGTCGTCGATCGCGCGCCGGTAGTCGTCGGCATGGCTGCGATGCGCGAAGAGGACCTTGTTGAAGCCGATGTAGAAAGGCACCAGCGCGCCGCCCTGCTCGAGGTAGTGCACCGTACCGACGGCCACGCCGGGCCACTGCTGGTTGAACACGTCGTCGGCGATCACCACGCCGCCCTCGGCCAGCGTTTCCTCTGCCAACCGCATGTCGCTCAACGCGATCTCTGCGGTGTGGCCGCCGTCCACGGAGAACAGCCGCACCTCTTTGAGTTCGGGAATGTCGCCGGGCTTGATCTTCGTCGAGTCGCCGCCGTGGATCACCAGCCCGTCCCGGCTCGACCACCGGTCGATGTTTTGCAGGAAGCGGCCGAGGTCGCCTTTACCGGACCTGTCGATGTTGGCTTCCTGATTCTCGAACAGGTCGATCGCGATTGCCGACTCACCTGGCTGCTGCAAGAGCTTCATCGCGATGAACAGTTGCCCGTGATGCACGCCGATCTCTGCGATAGGCCCGCCAATACCGGCTCTACGCTGGGCGGTGTCTATCTCCCTCAGAAGGCCGATGGCCGGCGACTCGGTGTAGCCAGCGACCCGACGGTGTCCGAACAGGCGATACGCAATAAAGCCCTTCGAGGTCCCCACCACAGCGCTCAGTTTACGTGGTGATATTTGCCTTGTGAACAAAGCACGCCATTTGCTGGACGCTGCCTCCGCCCGATCACCCCCGGGTGACTTTCTCCATCTGGCGGCGACGGTCCAACACGGAAGCATCCGGATTCGCCACCTGAACCAATGAAGCTCCGGCCGCGAAAACCGCCAAGAGTCCGTCGGTCAGCTCATCGGCGGTGTTCCAGTGCGCCGTCGACAGGACGCGGTCCTTGGCCACCAAACCCTGTGCGGCCGCGGAAGCTTGGGCGCCGGCGATAACGTCGGTGACCGAGCGGCCGTCGAGCGCGGGACCGGGATGGCGTTCGGGCGCAATCTGATCGCCGTGTACCCGCACCGACGAGGCGTAGTCGGTCACGCCGATCGGAAGGTCGGCGACAGGCTTGCCGAACGGATCCAAAGACAGCACCGCGATCTCGCCCGCGCCGACGGCGGCGTCGGCGTCGGCGAGCCGATCGGCGGTGCACAGCGCGATCTCTGCCGCTCTTCCTTGCATGCCGCCCAGGACGACTTCCGCTCCGACCCACCAGATTCCGAACAGCACCGCGGCGGTCTGCCAATGCGCGGGCAATAGCACCGCGACGCGCGAGCCCGGCCCCGCGCCGAGTTCGTCGCGCAGCAGGTTGCCGGTCTTGGCGGCCCAGTTGGCGAGTGTGACGGCGGAAAGCTCGATGCGTTCACCGGTGGCATCGTCGTAGTAGGTGATCCGTGGCCCCGCCGGGTCGGCGGCCATCAGCGGATCGACTAGCGCCGACGTCACGGTGGTCAGTTGACGCACTCCGGGTCGTTCGAGCCGGCCGTCAGGATCGGCGATGGGGCAGGGGTGGATTCGGGCGAATCACTCGATCCGGCAGCGGCCTGGTCCGCGGTGGCCATCGTCGGGTCGGTGCCGTCGAGGCCGGCGCCTGGGCCGGTGTAGTCAGCAGCCAGCACCACACGCACAGACCCGGGGGCCAGCGATGCGTTCTCGACGACTGGGAGTCCGCCGAGTTCCTTCGAAACCGATTGCGCGCCAAGGTCGCCGGCCTTAGCCGCCTGCACCTGGCTGCCCGTGACGTGGCCGGCGTCGTTGTTGCCGGTGGTACCCGGTGTGAATCCCTTGTTGGTCAATACCGTTGACACGGCGGAGGCCAATCCGTTGATGTCCGAGTCGTTGACAACGTCGACGGTGGTCTTGCTTGGCGAGTAGGCGAGTTGCTCGGTCTTGCCCTCGTCCTGCTCGTGCAGAAGGCTGGCCACCCACTCCTTGACCGCAGAGGGGTTCACCCGCACCACGCTCTGCATCCCGTCGTCGCTCCATCCCGCCTCCTCGACGATGGGGATGGTCGCGAATGCGACGCTGCCGGCGGCGAGTTTCTGCAGCTGTTTGACGAAATCCATGATGTCCCAACCCTCGGACAGCACGACCGACCGCTGGACGGCGTCTTCCAGGCGGTTCAGGGTAGACGGGCTGGACAGCGTCTTGCTGGAGATGACGTCGTGCGCCAGTGACGCCATCACCGCCTGCTGGCGCGTCACCCGGTCCAGGTCGCCGCGTGGTAGGTCGTGGCGTTGCCGGACGAAGCTCAATGCCTGCGGTCCGTTCAGTTTCTGCCAGCCCGCGGGGAAGTCCGCACCCGAAAGGGGTTCGTAGACAGCCTCTTTCAGACAGACGTTGACTCCGCCCAGCGCGTCGGTGATCAACGCGAAGCCGAGCAGGCCGATTTCGGCATAGTGGTCGACGGTGACGCCGGTGAGGTTGGCGACGGTTTTGATCAACGCTTCGCGGCCGGCTTCGGTCGCTTCCGGTTCGGCCTGCGCCGGGTCCACGCCTTTTTGTTCGACGAGTTCGGTCTTCTTCTCGAAATAAGCCGAGCCGTACACGCCGTTGATCTTCATCTTGTTTCCGCCCGGCGTCGCGACGTAGGAGTCGCGGGGGATGGATATGGCGGTGGCCGACTTCCCGTTGTTCGGGATGCGCACCAGGATAATCGTGTCGGTGTTGGTGGACTCGTCGTCGCCGGCCCGCAGCGTTGCCAGTTCCTCTGCCGACAGCGGGTTGCCGTGCGCGTCTGTGCGGCTGTCCAAGCCGACGAGCAAGATGTCGATCGCGCCGTCCGCGCCGCCCTCGCCGAGCGCCACCGAGGAAAAGTGGTTGATGCCGGATTCGAACGACCGGATCTTGCCCCACGCGACGCCGGTACCCACCACGATCACCAGCGCAGCGCACACGGCAATGACACGAAGCGTGCGAGCGGGCATCTGCCCAGGCTACTTGCGAGACGCCCATAGACCGGGTAGCGCTTCTCGGCGTGCCAGACTCGTGATCATGTCGGGCCGAATCGTTATCTCCGGCGCGGGCGGCCTCGTCGGACGTGTCTTAGCAGATCAGGCACGCAGACAGGGCCGCGACGTGCTCGCATTGACGTCGTCGCAGTGGGATATCACCGATGCAGCCGCCGCTGAGCGTTTCATCGAGGCCGGCGACGTCGTGATCAACTGCGCGGCCTACACGAAGGTTGACGACGCGGAGAAGGACGAGGCCAGGGCGGCAGCCGTGAATACGACGGGACCGGAGAACGTCGCGCAGGCCTGCGCCCGCGCCGGTGCGGACCTCATCCACATCTCCACCGACTACGTGTTTTCCGGTTCGCTGCGCCGACCTTATGAGATCGACGACGAAACCGACCCGCTGAGCGTCTACGGCCGCACCAAGCTGGCCGGCGAAGTGGCCGCGCTGGCGGCGATGCCCGACGCCCACGTCGTGCGCACGGCGTGGATCTACGAGGGAGGCAACGGCACGGACTTCGCGGCGGTCATGCGCCGGCTCGCCGCCGGCGAGGGAACGGTGGAAGTGGTGGCCGACCAGGTCGGTTCGCCCACCTACGTCGGTGACCTTGTCGGGGCGCTGCTGCAAATCGTCGACGGCGCCATCAGCGGACCGGTGCTGCACGCCGCCAATGAGGGCGAGGCCAGCCGCTTCGAGCAGGCGCGGGCGGTGTTCGAGGCGGTAGGCGCCGATCCGGAACGCGTGCGGCCTGTCGGCAGCGACCGCTATCCTCGCCCCGCGCCGCGGCCGCCGTATTCCGCGTTGTCCGGCCGGCTGTCCGCGAAGGCGGGGCTGACGCCGTTGCGGCCGTGGCGGGAGGCTCTGGTGGCGGCGATCACTTCAGGTGGCCCGCTAACCTCTACCGCGTGAGCGACGAACTGGTTTCCGTCACGTGAGTGACGATTCGGCAGGGGTCACGTGAGTGACGAATTGGTGGTGGTGACGGTTACGTACTCACCGGGACCACACCTCGACCGGTTCTTGGCCTCGCTGTCGCATGCGACCGACCGGCCGGTGACGGTGATCATGGCCGACAACGGTTCGACCGACGGCGCCCCCGAAGAGGCGCTCGAGCGCTATCCCAACGCCCGGCTGTTGCGTACCGGCGGCAACCTCGGCTACGGAACCGCGGTGAACCGGGCTGTCGACGAGTACCTCAAGGACTCGGGCTATCCGGAGTTTTTCGTGGTTGCGAACCCGGATGTGCAGTGGGGGCCGCGCAGCATCGACATCCTGATGGGGGCCGCCGCGCGCTGGCCGCGCGCCGGTGCGCTGGGGCCGTTGATCCGCGACCCCGACGGTTCGGTCTACCCGTCGGCGCGCCACCTGCCGAGCCTGATCCGGGGTGGGATGCACGCCGTGGTCGGTCCGTTCTGGAAGGCCAACCCGTGGACCGCGGAATACCGCCAGGAGCGGTTGGAGCCCAGCGAACGCCCCGTCGGCTGGCTGTCGGGCTCGTGCCTGTTGCTGCGGCGCGCTGCGTTCGATGAGGTGTCGGGCTTCGACGAGCGCTATTTCATGTACATGGAAGACGTCGACCTGGGTGATCGCCTCGGTAAGGCGGGCTGGCAGAACGTATATGTGCCGTCGGCGGAGATTTTGCACGACAAGGGCCACGCCACCGGCCGGGACCCGGCCCGCAACTTGGCGGCCCACCATACGAGCACCTACACTTTCCTGTCAGATCGGCATCCGAAGCGATGGCAGGCGCCGCTGCGGTGGACGATCAGGGCAGCACTGGCCGCACGCGCGAGTCTGGTGGTCCGCAATTCTCGGCGAGGCAGGTGAAAGGACGGCCCTGATGGTCAACCCGGCAGAGGTGGATGCTGTCGTCCTGGTTGGTGGCTTGGGCACGCGGCTGCGACCGCTGACGCTCTCGGCGCCCAAGCCGATGCTGCCGACTGCGGGTCTGCCGTTTCTGACGCACCTACTGTCGCGGATCGCCGATGCCGGCATCGAGCACGTGGTGCTGGGCACGTCGTACAAGGCCAGCGTCTTCGAATCGGAGTTCGGCGACGGCTCCAAGCTCGGACTGCAGATCGACTACGTCGTCGAGGATGAGCCGCTGGGCACCGGCGGCGGCATCGCCAATGTTGCGGACAAGCTGCGCTACGACACCGCGCTGGTGTTCAACGGCGACGTGCTCTCCGGCGCCGATCTGGGTGCGCTGCTGCAGACCCATGAAAGCAACGGCGCCGACGTCACGCTGCACCTGGTGCGCGTCGGCGATCCCCGGGCATTCGGCTGCGTGCCAACGGACTCCGAGGGCGTGGTGACCGCGTTCTTGGAGAAGACCCAGGATCCGCCGACCGATCAGGTCAACGCGGGCTGCTACGTGTTCAAGCGCTCGGTCATCGATGGGATTCCGAAGGGCAGGCCGCTGTCGGTGGAGCGCGAGGTGTTCCCGCAGCTGCTATCGGATGGGCTCAAGGTGTGCGGCTACGTCGACGCCACGTACTGGCGAGACATGGGCACGCCCGACGATTTCGTCCGCGGTTCGGCCGATCTCGTGCGGGGTATCGCGCCGTCGCCGGCGCTCGGCGGGCAGCGCGGCGAAAAGCTTGTACACGACGGCGCCGCGGTCTCGCCCGGTGCGCTGCTGATCGGCGGAACGGTCGTGGGTCGCGGCGCCGAAATCGGTGCGGGCGCACGGCTTGACGGTGCGGTGATCTTCGACGGGGTGCGCATCGGCGCGGGCGCGGTGATCGAACGCTCGATCATCGGCTTCGGCGCCCGTATCGGTCCGCGCGCGTTGGTCCGCGACGGCGTGATCGGCGACGGCGCCGACATCGGTGCGCGCTGCGAATTGCTACGCGGTGCGCGGGTGTGGCCGGGAGTCACGATTCCCGACGGCGGCATCCGCTATTCGACCGACGTCTGAGCAGCCTTCGCCAGTTGCGTCAGGCCGAAGTCGCAGTCCTCGGGCAGTCCTTGTAGCGGCCACCACCGCAGATCCAAAGACTCGTCGCTGACCGCGATTTCGGCGTCGGCCGGCGCGTGCACGATGAACTGCATGTCAAGGTGACGGGTCGGCACGCCGAGCGAGCAGGTGACGGGGTGCACGTGCAGCGCGGCCAGCGCCGGGTCGATGGTCAAGTCGTCGATCCCGGATTCCTCTGTGGCTTCCCGCAGCGCGGCGGAGACGATGTCGGGATCGGTTGCTTCGCAATGCCCGCCGAGTTGCAACCACCGGCCGAAGCGCGGGTGCAACGTCAGCAGTGCGTGCGTGCCGGTGTAGTCGAGCACCAGCGCCGAGGCCGTGACATGGCCGGGCACGCATTCACGCAGACAACCATCGGGACGGGCGGCGAGAAACGCGAGCACGGCGTGGCGCAGTGTGTCCTGCTCTGGATCTGGTGCGTGCCAACCGGTCAAGGTCTCGACGGCCGAGGCATGCAGACTCACTTGCGCACCAGCAGGCCGTCGGTCGGGACCGGGTCGCGTGGTCCGGATGGCGCCGTGCCGTCTTCGGGGTATCCGATCGCAATGGCGCCCAACGGTTCCCACTCTGCCGGCAGGGCCAATTCGTCGCGGACCAGGTCCGCAGCGAAGATCGTCGAGCCGATCCAGCAGCTGCCCACGCCGCGCACCGCAAGCGCCACCAGCAGCGCCTGCACGGCAGCACCCACCGCGACGGTGAACATCGTGTGCTCGGCCGCGGTCCGGGCCGGGTCGGGGTAGCTGTGGGCACCGTCGCGCACCATGAACGGGATCACCAGCTCCGGTGCGTCGTAGAGGATCTGGCCGCGGCCGATGCGGCGCTCGACGGCGTCGGCCGGCCTTCCGTCGCCGGTCAGGTCGGCGCGCCACTTCTCCTTCATCCGGTCCAGCAGCCGCAGGCGCTTGGCCGGGTCCTGCATCCAGACGAACCGCACCGGCCGGGTGTGATGTGGGGCAGGCGCGGTGAGCGCTTCGGCTACGGCGGCCTCGATGAGTTCGGCCGCGACAGGCTCACCACTGAACTGGCGCACCGAGCGCCGCAGCAGCTGGGCCTGGCTGCGGCCCAACGCGATCGCTTCCTCGGTGCCCAGCCAGAACAGGTCCTCCTCGCCCGGCCGCAACAATGTGCGTGCGTTGGACCCGTTGTCGGACAATGTCAATCCGCGCACCACCGCGGCCGGAATGTCGGTCAGTTTGCCCTTCACCAAGTCGGCCGCAGCCGCGATCTCGTCGGCGACGGCGATCTCGGTGACGATCAACTCGTTTCCGTGCCGGTCCTGCGCCCCGGCGTATCCGTGCAGCACGGTTAGGCCCGCAGCACCGATCGCGAAGTCGGCCTGCCCGTTGCGCCAGGCCCGGCCCATCGTATCCGTGATGACCACGCCGACGGTGACACCGAGCCGATCGCGTAGCCCTGCCCGCAGCGTTGCCGCGCTGGTGTCGGGATCCTCTGGAAGAAGCGCCAATTCTGTTGATCCGATGTTGGATCCGTCGACTCCGGCAGCGGCCTGCACCAAGCCGAGCGCATTCTCGGTGATCAAGGTGCGGCCCTTGCGTGCCAGCACTCGCACTGCTTCGGCGTCGATCAGCTTGCGCCGCAGCGCATCCCGTTCCTCGGGATCGGACGGCGCGGCGACGATGCGGCCCTCACACTTGGACACCACCTTGCTGGTGACCACCACGACGTCGTCGTCTTGGAGCCAAGGCGCCGCCTCGGCGATGGCCGCGGCGAGGTCGTCGCCGGGACGAAACTCGGGCAGGCCCGCCACAGGAAGTAGTTCAACCGCAGCGGCGGAACCGTGCTCGGTCACGGCTTCACCCCGGCGAGGTCCAATCCGGCACGGATCATTTCGGCTGTCGCCGCCGGAGCCGTCATCAGTAGAGGCACCGCCCGCACCTCGACGCCGTCGATCTCGGCGTGGTCGCCCTCGTGAATCAACCAGCCGTCGAGGATGCCGACGCCCGAGCGGGGACCGTAGTAGCCACCGACGGCTTCGGAGGTGCTCGCTACGCCGATGACCGACAGGCATTCGTCGGCCATGCCCCGCAAGGGCTTTCCGCCGATGATGGGGGAGTAGCCGATCACGCGTGCTTTTGTGGAGCGCAGTGCACCGCGGATGCCGGAGATGGCCAGTATCGCGCCGATGCTCACCACCGGGTTGGACGGCGCGATCAGCACCACGTCGGCGTCCGCTATCGCCTCGGTGACACCGGGGCCTGCGGTGGCTTTGTCGGCGCCCACGAACGCAAAGCTATGCGTTTGGACCTGAGCGCGGTAGCGCACCCACCATTCCTGAAAGTGGATCGCGCGTTTCTCGCCATCGCTGGGATCGGTGATGACGACGTGGGTTTCGCTGCGGTCGTCACTGGCCGGCAGCAGCCGCGCCCCGGGCGACCAGCGCTGGCACAGCGCTTCGGTGACTTCCGACAGCGGATAACCGGCGCGCAGCATCTGGCTGCGCACCAGATGGGTGGCCAGGTCGCGGTCGCCAAGCCCGAACCAGTCCGGCTGTACACCGTAGGCCGCGAGTTCCTCTTTGGCGTGCCAGGTTTCGTCGCGGTGCCCCCAGCCGCGTTCCGGGTCGATGCCGCCACCGAGCGTGTACATGCACGTGTCCAGGTCGGGGCAGATGCGCACGCCGTACATCCAGGCGTCGTCGCCGATGTTCACCACGGCCGTCAGCTCATGGGAAGATTCACCGAACTGGCCAAGCCCCAACAAGCGTTGCACGCCCAGCAGGAAGCGGGCGCCGCCGACGCCACCGACCAGAACCGTGACCTTCACATCGACCGACACTAGGCCGTCGCGCCGGAACCGGTTGCGGCACGGGGGTGTGAGAGACACGCCGATGCGCCGACGCGCCGAATTCGGATCACGGAATGGTATGAATTTCTGTTCCAGCGCTTGACCGCAGCAGCTAACGCGTGTGTAATCACACCAGTGTCATTTCGCGGTTGGCCGGCCGGTTCCGGTGTCGCAGACCGAGATTCGATCACTTGTTCGAATTGAGATGGCCGCACATGACAATAGTGGGGCTTAATTTAGGGATCTACGAGACCAGGTGAGGAGGCGGAACATGGCTTATGAGCAGGTCGATTTCGGTCACCACGACCGGTTTGACAATCGGATTCTCGGCTCAGTAGGCGACACCCGTCACACCATTACCGGACCGACACCAATTGGGGCACCGGGACGTCCTCAATTGAGTTTGGTGCCTGAGCAACCCGAGAGATATGAAGTTGCCCCGGCAACTACTGAAGATGAGCAATGGCAAGAGCGCGGTTTGTGCGCGCAAACGGACCCCGAGGCGTTTTTTCCTGAGAAGGGCGGCTCGACCCGCGAGGCCAAGCGAATCTGCATGGGTTGCGAGGTGCGCGACAAGTGCCTGGACTACGCGCTGGCCCACGACGAGCGCTTCGGCATCTGGGGCGGGCTCTCCGAGCGCGAACGCCGTCGCCTCAAGCGCGGCATCATCTAGTCGGGGTGTTCACTCGTCATCGATCGTCGGGTCGATGACAGAAGGTTCGACGCCCAAGTACGTGGCCACCTGAGCCACCAAGACCTCATGCAACAGCTCCGCCAGCTCGACGGTGTCCTTAGCCCGTCGCTCAATTGGCTTGCGGAACAGCACAATTCGCGCGCGCGTCGCGTTACCGCGGACATCGACACCGGCCGGGATGAGTCGGGCCAGCGCGATCGGGCCGTCGGCGAGCACCTCCGGCGGCCACGACACCGCGTCGGGATCTTTCGGTGAGATACGAGGTATCTCGTCGACGGCGACGTCGAGTGCCGACACCCTCTCGGCCCACCGGCGCTCGATGGGTTCGTACGCTTCCAGCACCGCCATGTCGAACCGCTCGGCGCGGCTCCGCCAGCCCGGTACCGATGGCGGAAGGAGCGGCCCGCGCATTTCCCGGCCGCGACGTGATCGCCGCAGATTCTGCTCGGCCACGATATGAAGGGTAACGGTTGGAGATCGTCGACCCCGCGGCTGCGCGTGTCCGGCGGCCCATGGCGATTCCGCACGATAGCCTCTCGCTGTGAACGTTCCCCGTCGCTGCTGCCGGCCCGGGTGCCCCCACTATGCGGTCGCGACGCTGACCTTCGTCTACTCGGATTCGACGGCCGTCGTAGGTCCCCTGGCCACGGTTTCCGAGCCGCATTCGTGGGATCTGTGCGTGGCGCACGCCGGCCGGATCACCGCTCCCCGCGGCTGGGAGCTGGTTCGCCACGCGGGACCGCTGCCGGCTCATCCGGACGAAGACGATCTGGTCGCGCTGGCCGACGCGGTGCGTGAAGGACGCGACGGCACAGCTCCGATGAACGGCGTCGCGGCAGGGTTTTCCGATCCGGTGACCGGTGTACACGGAGGCGCCCTGATGGCCCCGCCGGCCCGTAGACCCGAGTCGAACGGACGCAGGCGCGGTCACCTGAGGGTGTTGCCAGACCCGAGCGATTAGAGCCCGCCTAGCCGGAGCCCAAAGGCTTGACTAGTCGGCGTGTTGCGACCGCGCGACGGTTAGGCTGGCGCCAACAGTCCCCTTCGCAAGGAGTCCTATGTCTCGGCCCGCCGCGGATGTTCACCGCGTCATCAAGGCGTATGACGTCCGCGGACTGGTCGGCGAGGAACTCGACGAGCAATTCGTCGCCGACGTCGGGGGCGCGTTCGCGCGACTGGTCCGCGACGGTGCTTCGCAAGTGGTGATCGGCCACGACATGCGGGCCAGTTCACCGTCGCTATCGGCGGCGTTCGCCGACGGCGTTGTCGCCCAAGGCCTCGACGTGGTTCGGATCGGGCTGGCCTCAACGGATCAGCTGTATTTCGCGTCGGGTCTGCTGGACTGCCCGGGCGCGATGTTCACCGCCAGTCACAACCCGGCCGCCTACAACGGGATCAAGCTCTGCCGCGCCGGCGCCAAACCCGTCGGCAAGGACACCGGGCTGACGGCCATCAGTGAGGACATCATCGTGGGCGTGCCCGCCTACGACGGGCCGCGGGGCAGCATCTCCGACCGCGACGTGCTGGCCGACTACGGCGATTTCCTGCGGTCACTTGTCGACGTCACCGACCTGCGTCCGCTTCGGGTCGCGGTGGACGCCGGAAACGGCATGGCCGGGCACACCACACCCGCAGTGCTGGGCCCGGTCTCCGCAATCACGCTGTTGCCGATGTACTTCGAACTCGACGGCACCTTCCCCAACCACGAGGCCAACCCACTGGACGCGGCGAATCTCGTCGACCTTCAGGCCTACGTCGTCGAGACGGGCGCCGACATCGGGCTCGCCTTCGACGGCGATGCAGACCGGTGTTTTGTCGTGGACGAAAAGGGGCATCCGGTTTCCCCGTCGGCGGTGACCGCGCTGGTCGCCGCGCGAGAATTGGGCAGAGAGATCGGCGCATCGGTGATCCACAACTTGATCACCTCGCGAGCGGTGCCGGAACTGGTCGTGGAGCGAGGTGGCACGCCGATCCGCTCGCGGGTGGGACATTCCTACATCAAGGCGCTGATGGCCGAGACCGGCGCGATCTTTGGTGGTGAACACTCGGCGCACTACTACTTTCGCGACTTCTGGGGCGCCGACTCCGGGATGCTGGCGGCGCTTTACGTGCTGGCGGCACTGGGCGAACAGCAGCGGCCGCTGTCGGAACTGATGGCCGACTACCAGCGCTACGAAGCATCCGGCGAGATCAACTTCACCGTCATCGACGCGGAGGCGTGCGTGGACGACGTCCTGAAGTCGTTCGGCACTCGCATTCACTCCATCGATCACCTCGACGGAGTGACCGTCGACCTCGGTGACGGGAGCTGGTTCAACCTGCGCATGTCCAACACCGAGCCGTTGCTGCGGCTCAACGTCGAGGCCCGCAGCGCCGAAGAGGTCGACGAGATCGTCGGTCAGGTGGCCGCTCAAATCGCTGCCCGCAGTGAGGCGTCCACGTGAATGCCGCCCAGGACGTCCTCGACCTAGACGATGTCGAAGGGCTTATCGCCGCCGACCAGGACGGTTTGCTGCGCGCGGCATCGATGGCGGGGGCGCAAGTGCGTGCCACAGCGGCGGCGGTCGACGAGGGTGATCTTGACTCGCTGAAGTCCGACGAGCCACCGAGAACGGTGATCTGGGTGGCAGGCCGGGGAAACGCGGAGACCGCGGGGTCGATGCTCGCCGCGGCGCTCGGCGGTTCGGTGGCCGCGCCCATCGTCGTCGCCTCCGAAGCGCCACCGTGGATCGGCGCGCTGGACGTACTCATCGTCGCCGGCGACGATCCCGGCGATCCGGCTCTGGTGGCGGCCGCCGCGACGGGCGTGCGGCGCGGCGCGCGCGTCGTCATCGTCGCGCCGTATGAAGGCCCGCTACGCGACGCGACCGCCGGCCGGTCCGTCGCTCTGACGCCTCGGGTCCGGGTGCCCGACGACTACGGCCTGAGCCGCTATCTGGCAGCCGGCCTTGCCACACTGGGCGCGGTGGATCCGGGGATGCGCGTGGATCTGGCCGCGCTGGCCGACGAACTCGACGCCGAGGCGTTTCGCAACAGCGCCGGCCACGAACTGTTCACCAACCCCGCCAAGACGCTGGCCGAACGCATGACGGGCCGCGATGTCGTGCTCGCTGCTGACAATGCGGCCACCCTGGCGCTGGCCCGGCACGGTGCGTCGGTATTGCTGCGGGTCGCCCACCAGGCGGTGGCCGCGGTCGGACTGTCCGACGCCCTCGCGGCGCTGCGGGGTGGCATGGGTGGCGGATCGGGAGCCGAAGGGCAGAAGTCGATATTCCATGACGAACAGATCGACGGTCCGCTGCCGCGGCGGGTGCGGACGTTCGTGTTGGCCACCGACGCCGAACGCCAAGTGGTGATCTCGCGGGTCGCCGGGCTTGCCGATGTCGATGTGATCACCGCCGAGGATGTGCCGGAGGCGTCCGATACACCGTCGGCCGCGGTGACACCCGCGACCGGCCGTCCGGAACGACAACTGGCGATGCTGGCCGTCAGACTGGAGATGACGGCCACCTACCTGCGACTGGTTCGAGGTTAACGAGTGCACCTGCTACGCGGAGCGGTGCGGACCTATGCATGGGGTTCGCGGACCGCGATTGCCGACTTCACCGGAAGGCGTTCTCCCACAGCGCATCCCGAGGCGGAGCTGTGGTTCGGCGCGCATCCGGGCGATCCGGCGTGGCTGGAGACCGACGAGGGCGAGGTATCGCTGCTCGACACACTGCGCGACGATCCCGAGGGCCAACTCGGCGCGGCCGTACGCGGGCGCTTCGGCGACACACTGCCGTTCCTGCTGAAGGTGCTGGCCGCCGATGAGCCCTTGTCGCTGCAAGCGCATCCGAGCGCCGAGCAGGCGTTAGAGGGCTTCGCCCGCGAGGAGAAGCTCGGGATCGGTGTTTCGGCGCCGACGCGTAACTATCGCGACCGCAGCCACAAGCCCGAATTACTGGTCGCACTAGGGCAATTCGAGGCCTTGGCCGGTTTCCGACCCGCGGCCAGCAGCGTGGAATTGATGCGTGCGCTGGCGGTCAGCGACCTCGACCCGTTCGTCAACCTGCTGTCGGGTCAGTCCGACGCCGACGGCCTGCGCGCGCTGTTCACCACGTGGATCACGGCGCCGCAGCCCGACCTCGACGTGCTGGTGCCCGCGGTGATCGAAGGTGCGATCCACTATGTCCGGTCGGGGAAAAAGAAGTTCGCGGCCGAGGCCAAGACGGTGCTCGAGCTCGGCGAGCGGTATCCGGCTGACGCCGGCGTATTGGCCTCGCTGCTGCTGAACCGCATCAGCCTCAAACCGGGCGAAGGTATCTATCTGCCCGCGGGCAATTTGCATGCGTACCTGCACGGGGTTGGCGTCGAAGTAATGGCCAACTCCGACAACGTGTTACGCGGCGGATTGACCCCCAAACACGTCGACGTGCCGGAGCTGTTGCGAGTACTCGACTTTCACCCGGCAGCCGACGTGGTGATCCGCCCCGAAATCAGCCGGGACGGCGCGGAGCTCGTCTACAACACACCCGCCCCGGAGTTCGCGGTGTCGGTGCTGTGCATCGACGGCGAGGCGCTCGGCCACGAGATCGACGCGCCGACTCGCCACGACGGCCCGCAGATCCTGCTCTGCACAGAGGGTTCGACAGTCGTGCACGCCAAAACCACTGCGGTGACCCTTGAGCGCGGAATGGCGGCATGGGTCGCCGCCGACGACGGCCCGATCCGGCTGGTCGCACAGAATCCGACGAAGTTGTTCCGGGCCACGGTAGGTATCTAGTGACCGCGGCGGCCGAACGGCAGCACATGCATGATCGCGACGATCACGGTTCCGACGACCAGTCCGACCACCGCTGATGCCGCGGTGTTGACCAGCCAGGCCAGCAGCGCGCCGACGCCCTGGACGGCGTGATGGACGAAGTCTTCGGCGTGGTGCACGAGGCCGTACGGTGCATGCCAGCCGACCTCGTCGGTTCCGGCGAGCAGAATGTGTCCGCCGACCCAGAGCATCGCCACGGTGCCGATGGCCGAAAGTGCCGATAGCAGTTTGGGCATCCCGGCGACCAGGCCGCGGCCGACCCCCTGCGCGAATCGTGAGCTGCGTTGCGTGAGGCTCAGGCCGACGTCGTCCATCTTCACGATCGCGCCAACCACGCCGTATACCGCGATGGTGATGACCACGGCAACGATCGCCAGAATGATGAGCCGCGGCCAGAACGACTGATCGGCGACCTCGTTGAGCGCGATGACCATGATTTCTGCGGACAGGATGAAGTCGGTGCGGATCGCTCCCGCCGCCATCTGCTTCTCGGCGTCCTCGCCGATCGTCGTTGTGGGCGCGGCATGATCGTCGTGACCAAGAAAGCGGCCCCATACCTTCTCGGCGCCCTCATAACAGAGATAGGTCGCGCCGAGCATCAGGATCGGCGTCAGCATCCACGGCACGAACTGGCTGAGCAGCAACGCGGCGGGCAGGATGAACAGCAGCTTGTTGCGCAGCGACCCAATCGCGATCCGCTTGATGATGGGCAGCTCGCGTTCGGCGGTGATGCCGTGAACGTACTGCGGGGTCACTGCCGTGTCGTCGACGACGACTCCCGCCGCCTTGGCCGTCGCGCGCCCGGCGGCGGCGCCGATGTCATCGACCGAAGCGGCCGCGAGCCTGGCCAGAGCGACAACGTCGTCGAGTAGTCCGAACAGACCGGCGCTCATCGCGTCGTCCCCATGGCACCGAAGGCTACCTGCCGACGGTAAAGGGTCACCGCGGCGTGCCGCGCGATCGCCTCGCACCGCTGTGGTGGGGTGCTCGTGTCGCACAACGGTCTTGCATGAAGGCGACCAGCACGTCGACCGCTCGGCCGTATTGCTTCATGTCGACATACAGGCTGTGAGCGACCGGTCCTCTGGCCCGGGCCCTGCGGCCGCCGGGGATTGCTACGTAGCCACCGACGTCTGCTTGGGCTAGCAAGTCGAGAACGTCTGTCGCGTCGGCGGCATCGAGGTCGGCGATGACCACCCACGTGTCGGCCCACACGCCGTTGTCCGTGCCGCCGGGCGCCAGCCAGTACGCGATGTCACGAGCCGCGACGTCTTCGATGGACCACATGTACGAGCTGATGGCGGCCTCCGATCGCCGGGCCCCATTATCCCGCGTTTCAGCCGGCCGGCGCAGACACCGCGGTCGGTCTAGTGGCCCTTTTCTCGGCCAGCCACAGCCGCATGTTGTGGCGGATGGTGCGGCCCACCAGCCGGGCCGACGGGACCATGTACAGGCTGTCGAGCAGGCTGAAGCGGCGTAAGAACCATTCGGCCAGAACGGGATCCGTCTCGGCCGCGCCGAGAAACTGGTCGAACAGGCCGCCGACCGGCCGGTACCACCACGGCATCGGGCCGCCGGCCCGGTGCAACACGCGGTCGCCGATCGCGTTCATCGTCCACACCGGATACGTCGTCTTGGCGGTCGCGCGATTGAAGTCACCGATCACGTCGTCACCCTGCAGTGCCTGCCGCAGATGCCCGGTTTGTAGCGACGTCATCGTCATGCCCTGCCCGAAGGTCGGGTTGAAGCTCGCGACGGCGTCGCCGAACGGCAGGATGCCCGCGGGGAAGCGATCGAGTTTGTCGTAACGGCGCCATCGGCTGGTCGGGTATTTATGGAGCGCCACTTCGCCGATGGGTTCGCCCTGCCGGATCGCGTCGGCGACGTGCGCGGGCAGGATCTCGTCGGCCAGCGCACACATGCCGGCAAAATCGTGCGGCGGCTCCACTTTGTTCACACCGAACGTCGTCAGTCCCCAGGTGCCGTCCTCGTAATACAGCATGCCCAGCCCGAGCGGCTGTTCCCGGCAGGCGCCGGCAACAATGACCTTCTCGGCGATCAGACCGTCGGGTATCCGCAGTTGATGGGTGGCATAGCCGATGCCGACGTCGACGGCTTCCTCGGTAGGACGCTCAAAACCCCACTGCGCCAACCACACTGGAAGGCGCGTGCCGCGGCCAGCGGCATCGACGACGAAATCGGCCGCGATGTCCTCGCCGGTTTCGAGCAGCACACCCGTTACTCGCTGACTGCTGACGTCGTAGCGGGGCTCGACGACGACGGCGTGCACGATGCCGACGTTGTCGAGGGCGGCGACACGGCGGCGGATCTGCCATTCCAGGTGCGGCCTGCTGGGGACATAGGCGGTGAACTCGTCCTGCAGCGTGTGGTGGGTGCCGAGGACGTGGCCGGCGGCGCCGAAGTGGATGCAGTCGGGACGGTTCTCCAGAATCGGTACACCGGCTGCCACCATGTCGTCGAGCAGACCCGGAAAGTGGCTCTCGAACTCCTGCGCGCCGCGCGCCATCAGGAGGTGCACGTGCCTGCCCTGCGGCACCGCGGATCGGTTCGCCGCACCGTCAGGAAGATCGTCGCGCTCGAACACCGTCACCCGGTCGTAGAAATCCGACAAAATCCGCGCGGCGCACAAGCCCCCGATGCTGGCCCCGATTACGACGGCGTGGTTTCCGCTCCGCCCCATGGGGGGACAGTACTAAATACGTTCCCGCGGAGGGAGGGCCTGGAATGACCGGCAAGTGGCGGACCAAGTCGGTGGAGCAGTCGATCGCCGACACCGACGAGCCAGAGACCCGGCTGCGAAAAGATCTGAACTGGTGGGATCTCACCGTGTTCGGGGTTTCGGTGGTGATCGGGGCGGGCATCTTCACGATCACGGCCTCGACGGCCGGCAACATCACCGGCCCCGCAATCTCGATCTCATTCGTGTTCGCGGCAGTCGCCTGCGGTCTGGCCGCGCTCTGCTACGCGGAGTTCGCCTCGACGGTGCCGGTAGCCGGCAGTGCATACACCTTCTCCTATGCGACGTTCGGGGAATTCATCGCCTGGGTCATCGGGTGGGACCTGATTCTGGAATTCGCGGTCGCGGCGGCCGTGGTCGCCAAGGGCTGGTCGAGCTATCTGGGGACGGTGTTCGGATTCGGCGGGGGCACAGCGGATTTCGCGGGCTTTCAACTGGATTGGGGCGCGCTGCTGATCATCGTGTTTGTCACCGCGATCCTGGCGTGGGGTACCAAGCTGTCGGCCGAGGTCAGCCTGGTCATCACCGTGATCAAGGTGTCGGTCGTGCTGCTGGTGGTCGTCGTCGGGGCGTTCTACATCAAGACGGCGAATTACTCACCGTTCGTTCCACCTGCGGAAGCCGGCGAGGGCGGAACCGGTGCCGAACAGTCGCTGTTCTCCTTACTGACCGGCGGCGAAGGCAGCCACTACGGCTGGTACGGCGTGCTGGCCGGGGCGTCGATCGTGTTCTTCGCGTTCATCGGATTCGACATCGTCGCCACCACGGCCGAGGAGACCAAGAACCCGCAGCGCGACGTGTCTCGCGGCATCATTGCCTCCCTGGTCATCGTCACGGTGCTGTACGTGGCGGTCGCCGTCGTGCTGTCCGGCATGGTGCGCTACACCGAGCTTCGCAAGGCAGGAGAAAAGGTCAATCTCGCAACGGCGTTCACGGCCAACGGTATTGACTGGGCCGCCAAGGTGATCTCGATCGGCGCGCTGGCCGGCCTGACGACCGTCGTGATCGTGCTGGTGCTCGGGCAGACGCGGGTGCTCTTCGCGATGTGCCGCGACGGGTTGCTGCCCCGGCCGTTGGCCAAGACGGGCCCGCATGGCACGCCGGTGCGGATCACGGTTCTTGTCGGCGTGCTCGTCGCGATCACCGCATCGGTGTTCCCGATGGACAAGCTCGAGGAGATGGTCAACATCGGCACGCTGTTCGCCTTCGTCCTGGTCTCCGCCGGCGTCGTCGTGCTGCGGCGCACCCGACCCGATTTGGAGCGCGGCTTCCGGGCGCCGGGCGTGCCGCTGCTGCCGATCGCCGCGATCGTGGCCTGCACGTGGCTGATGCTCAACCTCACCGCGCTGACCTGGATCCGATTCGTCGTCTGGATGGCCGCCGGGGTGCTGATCTACTTCGCCTACGGCCGCCGGCATTCGGTGCTGGCCCAGCGGGAAGCCGACGCAGCCTCGGCGTGATTTCGACGCGATAACCGGCGCTGAGCGCGTGTTTGCGCGCCGAATCGCGGAGTCATGCGCGCGATGCTTTACAAAACACACATCTATGTCTAGACAGCCGACAAAATCGCTTCTATAGTCAATCTGAGGACGTGATGGCACTCACTTCAGGAGGCTTTGGTGGCGACACATCTTTCCGACGTGGAGATCGCCCAATGGCGGGACCGCAAGCGGCATCTATGGCTGATGGGGTTGATCGCGCCGACGGCGTTGTTCGTCGTGCTGCCACTGGTGTGGGCGTTCAACCAGTGGGGCTGGCACGTCGCGGCGCAGGTGCCTTTCTGGATCGGTCCGATCCTGCTCTACGTGGTGCTGCCTGCGCTGGACCTGCGCTACGGGCCCGACGGGCAGAACCCGCCAGATGAGGTGATGGAGCGGCTGGAGAACGACAAGTACTACCGCTACTGCACCTACATCTACATCCCGTTCCAGTACGCCAGCGTGATCTTCGGCGCGTATCTGTTCACGGCGTCGGACCTGAGCTGGCTCGGCTTCGACGGTTCCCTGGCCTGGCCGGCCAAGATCGGTCTCGCGCTCTCGGTCGGGATGCTCGGCGGGGTGGGCATCAACACCGCGCACGAGCTCGGTCACAAGAAGGACTCGCTCGAGCGGTGGCTGGCGAAGGTCACGCTTGCGCAGACGTGGTACGGCCACTTCTACATCGAGCACAACCGCGGCCATCACGTGCGGGTCGCCACGCCCGAGGATCCCGCGTCGGCGCGCTTCGGTGAGACGTTCTGGGAGTTCCTGCCGCGCAGCGTGTGGGGGAGCCTGCGCTCATCGTGGGAGTTGGAGGCGCAGCGGATGCGCCGACTTGGCAAGAGCCCGTGGAACATTGAGAACGACGTGCTGAACTCCTGGCTGATGTCGGTGGTGTTCTGGGGCGTGCTGATCGCGGTGTTCGGCCCGGCGCTGATCCCGTTCATGGTGATCCAGGCGGTGTTCGGATTCACGCTGCTGGAGACCGTCAACTATCTGGAGCACTACGGCCTGCTGCGGCAGAAGACCGAGAGCGGCCGCTACGAGCGGTGCGCGCCGGAGCACAGCTGGAATTCGGACCACATCGTCACCAACTTGTTCTTGTACCACCTGCAGCGGCACAGCGATCACCACGCCAATCCGACCCGGCGCTACCAGACGCTCCGCAGCATGACGGGCGCGCCGAACCTGCCCAGCGGCTACGCGTCGATGATCGCGCTGACGTACTTCCCGCCGCTGTGGCGCCGCGTGATGGATCACCGGGTGCTCGAGCACTACAACGGTGACATCACACAGGTGAACATGCACTCGCGGGTTCGCGACAAGATGCTGGCTCGGTACGGAGTCGCGGCATGAGCGCCTACCGCTGCCCCGTCTGCGATTACATGTACGACGAGGCGAAAGGTGCTGCCAGAGAGGGATTCCCGGCGGGCACGCCGTTCAGCGACATCCCCGACGACTGGTGCTGCCCCGACTGCGGGGTTCGCGAGAAGGTCGACTTCGAAGAGATGGGAGTAAGGCAATGACGGATTACAAGCTGTTCGTGTGTGTGCAGTGCGGCTTCGAGTACGACGAGGCCAAAGGCTGGCCGGAGGACGGCATCGCCCCCGGCACGCGATGGGAGGACATCCCCGACGACTGGAGCTGCCCGGATTGCGGTGCGGCGAAA
This sequence comes from Mycobacterium sp., assembly GCF_035274705.1. Lineage (GTDB taxonomy): Bacteria > Actinomycetota > Actinomycetes > Mycobacteriales > Mycobacteriaceae > Mycobacterium. The sequence continues at coordinate 56,616 of NZ_DATENY010000032.1, forward strand.
TCGGACTTCGAGATGGTGGAGGTCGCCCGACCGTGACCGCGGCGTGGGCGAGCGCAGCGACGCGAGGGGATATTGTCGCGCGTGTGACCAGCCCGCGCGACAAGCGCATTCCGTACGCCGAGGCGTCGCGGGTGCTGCTGCGCGATTCGATCCTCGACGGCATGCGGGAGTTGCTGCTCACCCGCGACTGGTCGTCGATCACGCTTTCGGACGTCGCGAAGGCCGCAGGCATCAGCCGCCAGACGATCTACAACGAATTCGGGTCTCGCCAAGGCCTGGCGCAGGGATACGCGTTGCGGTTGGCCGACCGCCTTGTCGACCAGATCGAGTCTGCGATCAACGACAACGTCGGCGACGTGTATGCAGCGTTCCTGCAGGGCTTCCGCGACTTCTTCACCGAGTCAGCGGCCGACCCGTTGGTGATCTCCCTGCTCACCGGCACAACCAAGCCCGATCTGCTGCAGCTGATCACCACTGACAGCGCGCCGATCATCACGCGGTGTTCGGCGCGGTTGACCGAGTCGTTCATGAATAGCTGGGTGCGCGCCAGCGAGGAGGATGCAGGGGTGCTAGCCCGCGCTATCGTCAGGCTCGCGATGAGCTACGTTTCGATGCCGCCGGAGGCCGACCACGACGTCGCCCGCGACCTCGCCCGTTTGATGACGCCGTTCGCCGAACGCTACGGTGTTGTAGATACCCCTTAGCTGTCAGAGCGCCGACGCGCCTGTCCCGCGAGCCCGCAGGCTGAGGGGGTTTCCGCATGGGTGTCGCCGTTGCGTACGTCCGTGCGCACATTGGCAATGACGAACGAAGAAGGGCTCTACATGACTGAGTTGAAGGCTGATGTCCGTAATGGCATCGATTTCAAGGTGGCCGATCTGTCGCTGGCCGAGTTCGGCCGCAAGGAGATCCGGTTGGCCGAGCACGAGATGCCGGGATTGATGGCGCTGCGGCGCGAGTACGCCGAGGTCGCACCGCTGAGGGGTGCGCGTATCTCGGGTTCGCTGCACATGACCATCCAGACCGC